>NZ_CP007220.1:0-628727 GCF_001632805.1 Mycobacteroides chelonae CCUG 47445
GGGGCTACTGTCGACGTGTCCCCTACTGCCAGAGAGATGCTCGCCGTTGACTGATGAACTGAATTCCCAGTTCACGGCGGTATGGAATACCGTCGTCGCAGAGCTCAATGGTGACGACAACCAATATTTGTCGAGTTTTCCGCCACTCACCCCTCAGCAGCGCGCCTGGCTCACATTGGTCAAGCCACTCACCATGGCCGAAGGTTTCGCACTGCTTTCCGTGCCGTCCAGCTTCGTGCAAAACGAGATCGAACGGCATCTGCGCGGACCCATCGTGGAGGCCCTTTCACGTCGCCTCGGCGAGAACGTCGAACTGGGTGTGCGCATCGCGGCACCGGCTCCTGGCGAAGATTTGGAAGTCGCCGGCCCCACGCCCGAGCTCGAGCTCGACGAGGTCGACGAGACCACCGAGGCGCTTGCTAGCGCACACGAATCGTGGCCGTCGTACTTCATCAACCGTCCGGGCGGGGCCGACAAGGCCGAGACTCCTGACACGAGCCTCAATGCGCGCTATACCTTCGAATCTTTCGTCATCGGCGCATCCAACCGGTTCTCGCACGCAGCCGCCGTCGCAGTTTCCGAAGCTCCGGCCCGCGCGTACAACCCCTTGTTCATCTGGGGTGAATCCGGGTTGGGTAAGACGCATCTACTGCACGCCGCCGGGAACTACGCCCAGCGCCTGTTTCCCGGTATGCGCGTCAAGTACGTCTCCACCGAAGAATTCACCAACGACTTCATCAATTCTTTGCGCGATGACCGTCGGGTCGCGTTCAAACGCAGCTACCGCGACATCGATGTTCTCCTGGTCGACGACATCCAGTTCATCGAGGGCAAGGAAGGTATCCAGGAGGAGTTCTTCCACACCTTCAACACCCTGCACAACGCCAACAAGCAGATCGTGATCTCCTCCGACCGGCCGCCGAAGGGCCTGGCCACTCTTGAGGACCGGCTGCGCACCCGCTTTGAGTGGGGCCTCATTACCGATGTTCAGCCCCCCGAACTGGAAACGCGGATCGCGATCCTGCGCAAGAAGGCACAGATGGACCGGCTGGACGTCCCCGATGACGTCTTGGAGCTGATCGCAAGCCGGATCGAACGCAATATCCGGGAACTTGAAGGTGCGCTCATCCGGGTGACAGCGTTCGCCTCTCTGAACAAGTCCCCCATCGAGCTGTCGCTGGCCGAGATTGTGCTGCGCGACCTCATCCCCGACTCAAACTCCATTCAGATCAGCGCCGCCACGATCATGGCGGTCACCGCGGAGTACTTCGATACCACCGTGGAAGAGCTTCGTGGCCCCGGCAAGACACGGGCGCTCGCGCAAGCACGCCAGATCGCCATGTACCTCTGCCGCGAACTCACGGACCTCTCGCTACCCAAGATCGGCCAAACGTTTGGACGCGACCACACCACCGTCATGTATGCCGACAAGAAGGTTCGTGGCGAAATGGCTCAGCGGCGTGAGGTTTTCGATCACGTCAAGGAACTCACCGCCCGGATCCGCCAGCGTTCCCGGCACTGACCTAATCCCTCCCCCACCCGGCCCCGCGGCCGGGTTTTTTTGTCTCACCGCACCGCGCCGGGCCCTCAACACGTGCCCATTTCAAGACTTTCCAAGATTTTTCTCGATGATTTTTTGTCACCTCGTGTGGCTCACACGTCACATCCACACCAATCGAAGTTGTGCACAGGACTGTGGACTGCTGTGGGGCAAACCTACGATCGGTTGGGGGTTGCTGAACGAATGACATGTCCTCCACATCCGCGGGCCGCAACCCTCCCCGGAATCCACAAACTCCTGACAACCCCTATGGGCCTCTGTCGTGCGACAACACTTGTCTGTCCACAGATTCCACAGCACCTACTAATACTGCTTAGATCTCTATCTAATCTTTCTCTTGAAAAGCAGCTGTGTGGATGGACGCGTCAACAAGGACCGTCCAGCCGGTAACCCAGCGATGGACTTCAGGGATCGTCGGAGAGACGGATCCGCTTTCCCGATGCGTCGAAAGCATCTACGGTTGTGCTTCGGAAGTCGCATGGCCTGACGGCTTCCGACGCCGAGTGACAGGACTTGTGCGCGGTACCCCGGTTACATGCCGGGGGTCGTCCGATGCGCTGTCAACGCTGTCACCCGGGCGTGCCACGATGGCTATCACGGATTTTTGTGTGCAGACAGTCCGACCTGGACAACGAGGAAGCGAAGGGTATTCATGGATCTTGCGAGCCCCACTGCCGCAGACACCAGCCTGAAGTTCAGGGTCGCGCGCGACGACTTCGCCGATTCGGTGGCGTGGGTTGCGCGGAGTCTGCCCTCGCGGCCGACGGTTCCGGTCTTGGCAGGTGTGCTGCTGACCGCGCATGACACAGGTCTGACCCTCTCGGGCTTCGATTACGAGGTTTCCGCGCAAGTGCAGGTGCCGGCGGAGGTCGCCGCCTCCGGTAGTGCGCTGGTGTCGGGCCGACTTCTTTCGGACATCACTCGGTCGTTGCCCAACAAGCCTGTCGATGTGGCCTTGGAGGGCACCCGCCTGCTGATCAGCTGCGGAAGCGCGAAGTTCTCGCTGCCGAGCATGCCGGTCGAGGATTACCCCGCCTTGCCCTCGCTGCCGGAGGAGACCGGTGCTCTGGGTTCGGAGGTGTTCTCCGAGGCGATCGGTCAGGTCGCTGTTGCCGCGGGCAAGGACGACACGCTTCCGATGCTGACGGGTATCCGTGTTGAAATCAACGGCGACACAGTGGTTTTGGCGGCAACAGACCGCTTTCGTCTGGCCGTTCGTGAGCTGAAGTGGACGTCCGGATCTAGTGAGACCAGCGCCGCGGTCTTGGTTCCGGCTAAGACGCTGTCCGAGGCGGCAAAGTCTGCGTCCAGCGGATCAGACGTGCAGCTCGCGCTGGGAGCGGGTTCGGCGATCGGATCCGAAGGTCTGTTGGGCATCGTCAGTAACGGCAAGCGCAGTACCACCCGTCTGCTGGACGCCGAGTTCCCCAAGTTCCGTCAGTTGCTGCCGACGGAGCACACCGCGTTGGCGACGATTGGTATCGCGGAGTTGGTGGAAGCCATCAAACGTGTTGCGCTGGTTGCCGATCGTGGAGCGCAGATCCGGTTGGAGTTCGAGCCGGGACTGCTGCGGTTGTCGGCAGGTGCCGATGATGTGGGCCGTGCCGAGGAAGAGCTCGAAGTGGATTTCGTCGGTGAACCGCTGACCATCGCCTTCAATCCGACGTACTTGACCGATGGTCTGGGGTCGCTGCACTCAAATCGGGTGACTTTCGGCTTCACCACTCCCAGCCGTCCGGCGGTACTGCGTCCGGCGGAAGACGATCAAAGCTCGCCAGAAGGTCCCGGGCCGTTTACGGCAGCGCAAACTGACTATGTCTATCTATTGATGCCGGTGCGCCTGCCCGGCTAGGGCTTGCGCCCCAATCGGTATAGGTACTGGTCATCGGAGGTTATGGGTCATGCAGCTGGGTTTGGTTGGACTGGGCAAGATGGGTTTCAACATGCGCGACCGGCTGCGCGCCGGTGGGCATGAGGTCATCGGATACGACCCGCGCCCGGAGGTCACCGATGTGCCGTCGCTTAAAGGGCTGGCCGATGCCTTAGAGACTCCTCGTGTGGTGTGGGTGATGGTGCCATCGGGGCCGATTACCCAACAGACGATCGCAGAGCTTGCCGAGGAATTGTCCGAAGGCGACCTCGTGATCGACGGCGGTAACTCAAGGTTCACCGAAGATCAGCCGAACGCAGATCTGTTGGCCGCCAAGGGGATCGGATACATCGACGCGGGTGTATCCGGCGGGGTGTGGGGCAAGGAGAACGGTTACGGACTGATGGTCGGCGGCAGTGACGCCGATGTGGCGCGGGCGTTGCCCATCTTTGACACGCTGCGGCCTGAGGGTGATCGCGAGGACGGCTTCGTACATGCCGGCCCGGTGGGCGCGGGGCACTACGCCAAGATGATTCACAACGGTATCGAGTATGGCCTCATGCATGCCTATGCCGAAGGGTACGAGCTGCTGGCGGCCGAACCGCTGATCACCGATGTGCAGGCCGTGCTGCAGGCCTGGACCAAGGGCACCGTGGTGCGGTCATGGCTGCTGGATCTACTGGCCAAGGCTTTGAAGGAAGATCCTGGCTTCGACGCGATTTCCGGATACACCGAAGACTCCGGAGAGGGACGCTGGACCGTAGAAGAGGCTATTAATCATCGGGTGCCCGCGCCGGTCATCGCTGCGTCGTTGTTCGCGAGATTTGCTTCGCGGCAGGAAGATTCACCCGCAATGAAGGCCGTCTCGGCCTTGCGTAACCAGTTCGGCGGCCACGCGGTCAAGCGCGTCGGTCTCTCCGGCTAAGGCACGCGCGCGGACCGACGTGTACGTACGACAGCTGGGATTGCGGGACTTCCGGTCATGGGAACGAGTTGACCTGGAGCTCGAACCCGGTCGCACCGTATTCGTCGGTCCCAACGGCTATGGCAAGACCAATATTGTTGAGGCCCTTTGGTATTCGTCGACTTTGGGATCGCACCGAGTTGCCACCGACGCTCCGCTGGTACGCAGCGGTGCCGAGAGGGCGGTGGTGTCGACCATCGTCGTCAACGACGGTCGGGAACTGGCGATCGATCTGGAGATCGCGGCTGGGCGGGCGAACAAGGCCCGGATAAACCGCTCCCCGGTGCGCAGCCCGCGGGAGATCGTTGGAATTCTGCATGCGGTGCTTTTTGCACCCGAGGATCTGTCCTTGGTGCGCGGCGATCCGTCTGATCGACGCCGTTTTCTTGACGACCTGCTGATTCAGCGCCGTCCCCGGATGGCTGGCGTGCGTGCCGACTACGACAAGGTGCTCCGGCAGCGCACCGCGCTACTCAAGACCGCGGGTGCGGCGTTGAGACAGCGGAATGATCAGAGTGTGCTGGACACCCTCGACGTGTGGAACGGGCATTTGGTGGCGCACGGCACCGAGTTACTTTCTGCGCGTATCGAATTGGTGGGCGAGCTACGGCCACTGGTAGAAAAGTCGTACCAGCTTCTGGCGCCCGCATCGCGGCTGGCCGATATCGCGTACCGCAGTAGCGTCGAGGGTGTCGAAGGAGAACTTTCGGTGGAACGCCTGGCGGAAGCGCTGTACGCCGGGCTGGCTGCGAAGCGGTCCGCGGAGATTGAACGCGGAGTCTGCCTGGTGGGACCGCACCGAGACGATCTGGAGTTACGGCTCGGCGACGGGCCGGCGAAAGGCTTCGCCAGTCACGGGGAATCGTGGTCTTTCGCCTTGGCTCTGCGGCTAGCGGCCTTTGACCTGCTCCGTTCCGACGGGACCGACCCCCTCCTCATGCTGGACGATGTGTTCGCAGAACTCGATGGCGCCAGGCGGCGGTCGTTGGCCACTGTCGCGGCCAACGCGGAGCAAGTACTGGTGACCGCCGCGGTCCCCGACGATGTTCCCGAGGAATTGTCGGCACGCACGGTTACCGTCGACATACAGGAAGATCCTTCGGGACGAAAGTCGGTGGCACATGAGTGAGGAAGAGGCCTGGCCGCCGGAGCATCTAGCCGGAGTCACAGGGATGGATCTGGTGCGGCGGGTGCTCGAAGAGGCACGTGGCGCGGCCAAGCAGCAAGGTAAAGATATCGGCAGAGGCGGCAGATCCCCGCAGCAGCGCCGACGGGTCGCGGGAGGGCGCCGCACCTGGTCAGGTCCGGGCCCGGATGCGCGTGATCCGCAGCTGCTGGGTAGGGCCGCAGGAGATCTGGCCAACAGGCGGGGCTGGTCCTCGCGAGTCTCCGAGGGTGCGGTGTTTGGCCGGTGGGAGGCCGTCGTGGGCGAGCAGATTGCCGCACATGCGACCCCGACCGCCCTGAACGAGGGCGTGCTGACGGTGTCGGCGGAGTCCACGGCCTGGGCTACGCAGCTGCGGCTGGTGCAGGCACAGCTGCTAGCGAAGATCGCGGCGGCGGTGGGAGACGGTGTGGTGACGAGTTTGAAGATCTCCGGGCCGACCGCGCCCTCCTGGCGTAAGGGTCCCCGACATATCGCCGGACGGGGTCCGCGCGATACCTACGGCTGAGGGCTCATCGCCGCGTCGTGCCGTAGAACCGGTGTCTAGACCGTCCTGACACGGCCTGATCCGAGATATGCGACGGACGGCGTAAATAGAGGGGATGAAACATGCCCTGAAGCTAGGTGCCGCCTGTGCAGACCAGTAGGATGTTGGTAACACGGTTCGCTGGGTCTGTGGCCCGCGAGAGTCGTTACTTCCAGACAGGAGACAAAGTCGATCGTGGCTGCGCCGAAGAAGAGTGCCAAGAGCGAATACAGTGCCGACTCGATCACCATCCTAGAGGGGCTCGAAGCGGTCCGGAAACGCCCCGGCATGTACATCGGGTCCACGGGTGAACGCGGTCTGCACCATCTGATCTGGGAAGTTGTCGACAACTCCGTTGATGAGGCGATGGCCGGCTATGCCACCACCGTCGAGGTGACGATGCTTGAGGATGGCGGCATCCAGGTCAAGGACGACGGCCGCGGTATCCCGGTGGCCATGCACGCCTCCGGCATACCCACCGTTGACGTCGTCATGACCCAGCTGCACGCCGGCGGCAAGTTCGACTCGGATTCCTATGCGGTGTCGGGCGGTCTGCATGGCGTGGGTATCTCGGTGGTGAACGCGCTCTCGACCAAGGTCGAGCTGGAGATCCTGCGCGATGGTCACGAGTGGCAGCAGGTGTACACGGCCTCAGTGCCGGGCACATTGCAGCAGGGCGCGGCCACCAAGAAGACGGGCACCACGGTCCGATTCTGGGCGGACCCGGAGATCTTCGAAACCACGACATACGACTTCGAGACGGTCGCCAGGCGTCTGCAGGAGCAGGCCTTCCTCAACAAGGGCCTGACCATCAAGCTCACCGACGAGCGTGTGAGCAACGCCGACGTGACCGACGAGGTGGTCAGCGACACCGCCGAGGCGCCTAAGACCGCTGAAGAGCAGGCCGCCGAATCGGCTGCGCCGCATAAGGTTAAGAACCGCGTCTTCCACTATCCCGATGGCCTGGTCGACTTCGTCAAGCACATCAACCGCACCAAATCAGCGATCCACACCACCATCGTCGACTTCTCCGGAAAGGGTGAAGGACACGAGGTCGAGATCGCGATGCAGTGGAACGCAGGCTACTCCGAATCGGTGCACACCTTCGCCAACACCATCAATACCCACGAGGGCGGCACGCACGAAGAGGGATTCCGCGCGGCGCTCACGACGGTGGTCAACAAGTACGCCAAGGAGAAGAAGCTTCTCAAGGAGAAGGACACCAACCTCACCGGCGATGACATCCGTGAGGGACTCGCGGCGGTCATCTCGGTAAAGGTCGGCGAACCTCAGTTCGAGGGTCAAACCAAGACCAAGCTGGGCAACACCGAGGTCAAGTCGTTTGTGCAGAAGGTGTGCAACGAGCAGCTGCAGCACTGGTTCGACTCGAACCCCGCCGACGCAAAAACTGTTGTGAACAAGGCGGTTTCGTCGGCACAGGCGCGGATCGCGGCGCGTAAGGCGCGTGAGCTGGTCCGCCGCAAGAGCGCCACCGACATCGGTGGGCTGCCCGGCAAGTTGGCCGACTGCCGCTCCACCGATCCGTCGAAGTCGGAACTATATGTGGTGGAGGGTGACTCGGCCGGTGGTTCGGCCAAGAGCGGCCGTGACTCGATGTTCCAGGCGATCCTGCCGCTGCGCGGCAAGATCATCAACGTTGAAAAGGCCCGTATCGACCGGGTTTTGAAGAACACAGAAGTCCAGGCGATCATCACCGCGTTGGGCACGGGTATTCACGACGAGTTCGACATCGCCAAGCTGCGGTATCACAAGATCGTGCTGATGGCCGACGCCGACGTTGACGGACAACACATTTCGACGTTGCTGCTGACGTTGTTGTTCCGTTTCATGCGCCCGCTGGTGGAGCACGGCCACATCTTCCTGGCGCAGCCGCCGCTGTACAAGCTCAAGTGGCAGCGCAGCCAGCCGGAGTTCGCATACTCCGACCGTGAGCGCGACGGGCTGATGGAGGCCGGGCTCAAGGCCGGCAAGAAGATCAACAAGGACGACGGCATCCAGCGTTACAAGGGTCTTGGTGAGATGGACGCCAAGGAGCTGTGGGAGACCACCATGGATCCGTCCGTGCGTGTACTGCGCCAAGTGACGCTCGACGACGCCGCCGCGGCCGACGAGCTGTTCTCGATTCTGATGGGCGAGGACGTGGAGGCGCGCCGCAGCTTCATCACCCGAAACGCCAGGGACGTGCGCTTCCTCGACGTGTAGTGACGCTCGCCCGACGGGCGAGATAGTTGCGGATTCAATTTGGTCTTGAATCTTTTTGTCGGTGCGTGGAACCGATCCTGAGGCCTCGACGTCGTACGTACGAGTACGAAAGCAGCCGGAGGGATTGTCCACATGGGTGAGAAGTTCAGCGTCGACATTGCGAAGCTGGCGGGTTTTGGTGGCGGCGTCGAGGATTTGGCCGGGTATCTGGGCAAGGTTCAGAGTCTGGTCGATGCAGAGGCCGGTCCCAAGGACGGCTGGGAGGGGCTCATGTCCCAGCTGAAGGGGCCCTTCGAGGCAACGAAGACCAAGACATCGCAGCGCTACGACAAGCGCCAGGTCGCGATGTACATGACCGGCAATGAATTGATCTCGCTGGCCAACACCTACAAAGAACAAGAAAACAAGACCGGGGCCAGGATCCGGGCCGCCGCATCGCCGCTGCCCGGACACGATTCCAGGCGCGATGGTGATGCGACGACGACGGCTCCACACCTCGCGACAGGCGATACTCCCGACCTGACGGCGCCCGAGCATGAGGTGGCCGATGTGGTGTCGATCGTGCGGGAGAAGGCGGCGTGGGTTGCTGATGCCGACGAAGCGATCCAGAAGGTCTCCGGATGGAGTCCGATCAACGACACGTTCGAAAAGCTCGTCGGTAACTGGGCCGAGTTGACCCGCATCGGCAACGTGTATGAGAAGGCCGGCAAGGGCATGGAGGGTGCGGGCAAATCCCTTGAGTCAATGACCGACCAGTCCAAATCGCATTGGGATGGTAAGTCGGCCCAAGCCTTTGATGAATACGCGAAAAAGCTGAGCAAGGCGCTGGAGGCAGAGGCTCCGCTGACGAAGGTCATCAAGGACTGCCTGGACGTGCTGGTGGAGCAGATCAAGAAGTTGATCAAAACCATCGTTGACATGGTGGTCGAAAAGCTAAAGCAGGAAGTCCAGATCGACAACTGGAAGGACGCCCTGAAGGTTCTGGCGAAGAAGATTCCGATCGCCGGAACCGCTTGGCAGGTAGAACGTTTGGCCGCCATTCTCTACGAGGTCTTTCAGGAGGCGCAAAAGCTGGTCGACCAGGTCCAGAAGGCAGTCGATCTGGTGAAGTCCGTCATCGAGTTCTTCGAGGACCCGGCCGAATATCTGAAAGCCAAGGGGCAGGACGCGTTGAACAAGGCGGTGGATAACGCGCTGGGTAAGGCGGGCGTGGAGAGTGATGCCGCGAAGCAACTGGTCAAGGATCTGCCTGCGGCGGTGTTGGCGGCGCCGAGTTATCAAGCTGCGCCCGGCGACGGCTATACCGGCGGCACGGGAGGTTCTCCGTGGGAGGATGGCAAGTGATGGAGGTTCCACTCGATCCGGCGTTACAGGCGCTGGTGCGTAAGGTCACCGATGGTGTTGCGGAGATGGAGGCGGTTCGACTGGCCGGTGAACGGTACATCGATACCCCGATCGAGCCGAGTTTTACCGAGCGCAGACAGGCTGCTTCAGAACCTCAAAAACCCCCTACCCCAACGGAGTTGGAGGAAGACGACTTCTATGCCTTCAAAGATCCGTTCGGTACGAACAAGCGGAAGTGATATGAGCAAACGAGCATTGTTGGTTACGGTCGCCGCAGTGGGGTTTTTTAGCGCTGCGTGCGGTTCACAGGAGGCTGAGGGCACTCAGACGCCTTCGTCGACACCCTCGGGTTCAGCGGCGGCCACAACCACGCAGTCATCCGAGGCCAAAGATTCGGGCTACCAACCGTTTACCCCTGCGACGGATCCCTGCGGTGTCGTAGCGCCGGAACGATTGGCCCCACAGGGTGCCGCGCCGATCAAGGCACGTGCAATGGATGATGACGGCACCGGTATCCAGCAATGCAATTACGAGGATGCCGGTGGGCATGACGTGCTTAATGTGAAGCTCTTCAAGAATTCGACGGGGGCCGCCAATTTCCGGGCGATTCACCTCAGAATTCTGAAGTCCGAGGGCACCGATATCTACGTCATGAAGGATGAACCGAACGAGTGCGGTGTCGGGCTTTTAGGGCCAGAGGACAACATTGCCCAGTTTGAATTCGAGCCGGGCGACGCAGCCGTCGCCGCTGCTGCCTTGTCCGCCGGACAGACATGGTGTGACTTCTCAGCGCCCGTGATCGTCGAGGCCAACAAGAAGTTGGGTTGGACCAAGTAGCGCTAACGACTTTGGGTGGCTAAGCCAGCCACCCAGAGTCATTCTGAATCACTCGTATTTGACGTCCCAGCCGAGCTTTTTGTAGCGCTGCTTCTCACGTTCCTGCGCTTGCTTGTCGGCCTTCTCCTGCTCGCTCCAGTCGCCGATGACGGCAGGTGATGCCTTGGGTAGGTCGCCCATGAACTCGTAGGTGTTGTCGAGGTTGATCAGGATCGCCGGGGTCTCGTGGTCGTCGTCCTCGTCGTGACCGCCCTTACCGTGGGCGCCCGCGCCCCCCATCATGCCCATGGGACCCATCGCGCCGCCGCGTACTCCGGAAGCGCCGACGGCAGCCGGGTTGGTGCCCGCTCCGCTAGTGGCTCCACCGGGAAGTCCGCCGCCGGCTCGCAATGCGCTGGCACCGCCGGCAGTTCCCGAGGCGAGGCCTGTACCGCCAGCAGAACCTGAGGATCCGTAACCGGCGGCGGTCGTCGCTCCTAGTGGGAGGCCGGAACCACCTGTGCCCGTACCGGTTCCAGATCCAAACGGCGAGCTTCCGCCAGCACCCGAACCGGAGCCGGAGCCTTGCCCGCCGCCCGAGCCGCTGCCGGAACCTGAACCTGAACCGGCGCCTTGCCCCTGCCCTTGTCCGCCCTGCCCCTCACCGTTGGCGAGCTGCGGCTTGGTGTCCTTGTTGGCCAGGCCGTCGGCGCCGCCGCCCGGGGACTGCAGATTGGTACCGGACCCACCACCCGAGTTGCCGCCGCCGCCCCCGCCGCCCCCGCCGGATCCTTGAGGCATCGAGCCCATCGGCGAGCCTTGCTTGGCCTCATCAACCTCGGGTCTGTCAACATTGAGTGGCTCGGTGTAGAGACGTTGTGCCTCGGTCCGAACGGCTTCTAGGAGTTTCTGTTTGGCATCTTTGTCGGTGTTGTCGGGCGGTACGGGGTACTGCTGTGGAACGTAACCCGCGTTGGTTAGGCAAGCTCCGTCCTGAAACAGTGCATTCTGCAGCTTCCCGGCCTTGGTAGGGATACCATCTTCGGCCTGGAGCTCTTGGTACTTGGCGTTAAGCGCGCCGATTGCAGCCTCGGGTCCTTTACCAGTCCAGATCGGCTGCATAACGCTGGCAGCCCGCGTGTAGTGCTCGGCGGCATCGGAAACCTTCGTGTAGATATCGCTCCACTTCTGGGCCGCATTGAAGGCGCCGTCGGGCTTGAGCTGACTGAGCTTTCCGACGATGTCGGCGTGTGACATACCGTCCCATCCGTCACCGGACATGTTTGCTCCCTCCAGTTGTCATTTAGGAAGTTTCGCGACCGTATCGGTCGCAATCTCGATGGCCTTGGTGCAGGCGTCGGGGATCCTGGTGGCGGCTCCGGCATCGACGTTAACGAGGGTCGCGACAACGGCCTTCTGGGACGGGACCTGCACGGAACAGAATCCGGTACCGGGTTGGCTCAGGCGATGCTGAGAACCTTGCAGCCCGGCAATGGTCAAGGGCTGTGCGTCCGGATAATTGTTGGTGTCGAGATACTCCGAGATAGAGCGATTGGCTACCAATTGCTGAACGTACCAACCTTTTCCGTTCCAGATACAGCCACGTTGCAGGCCGTCATCTACACCTTTGACAGTGGCCGGATCTAGTCCCCATTTACTCAATTCTGCGGCGCTGTAGGCCACGCAGGGATCGAAGGTGGTGCCGTCAGTGTTTGAATTCGGTGTCTGATGTGGGCCAGAGACGGCGTTGCTGGTCGGAGGTGAAGAGCTAGTCGCGCCGCTAGTCCCTGGGGACGAATCGGCGGTTGCAGTCTTAGCGTCTCCGGACACGGTGTCAGCACAGCCCGCCATCGCCAGCGCAGTGGCCGCCGTCACGAGCACGAAGCGAGAAGCGCGGCTCATTTGTACTCGACTGTCAGCTTGTGATCAAAGACGCGGCCGGCGTTGTACGCGTCCATGTTGTTGTACAGAAGCTCCATGGCCAGTACGTGATCGATCTTCGCTTGGCAGTCGGCCTTCAATGCGGTGAGGCGAGTCACCATCTCAGGCGCCTGTTTGCGGTAATGCGCCATAGCCTGTTGCCCCGTGTTCAGTGCCCCAAAACCTTCAATGTTGCCCGCTTGTTGCGCGATTTGAAGCGCCTCGTTGATGAGATCAAGAGCGGGTAGCAGCTCCTTGGCGACCGTTTGCCCGGCCTTTTCGTCCATGTGCAGCACCTGACCAGCGTCGTTGGCCGCGCTCCGCTGCGCGTCGGGGGTCATCCCACCCAAATCGAAGTCGTAGTTCTTTTCCGTCATGCTCCGCCTCCAGAAACCTGCTCTCAAATGGATACGACGCCCCTACCCCAGGTTCGGTTCCATCTTTCCGGAACTTTCTTTGACGGAGTCCGGGCGGGGTCTACCTCGCCGCGTACCTGGGAAGAAAACCCCAGACCAGGGTCCTAATCGTAGGCGAAGCTTTAGCCCTGACGGGACGGGTCGCCACCGAGCCCGGAGGCGGTTCGGTCGTCGGTCGCGATGAATGCTGTGCTGGTCAGCCGAAGCTTGTCGCGATAGTCATCGCAGCGGGCCCCGTCACCGGTCATCAGCCCGGCTAGCCGCTCGACGGCGGGTCCGATGTCGGCCATCTGGTCGGCGTAGTGAGAGCCAAATGTCTCGGCGCGCAGCTCGCAGGACCGAACCTTGTCCCCTTGAGCCCGCAGACCCTCGGCGGCGCGTCCCCAGACGCCCGCCAAACTCTCGACACCGTCGGAGTCGATGTACGTCATAAGAGCGACCCTTCTTAGTTTCAACTACCTATTCCGACGCAGGCCCACGGAAATCGGTTCCATGAATTTCGTGTGGATTACAGCTCCGGGCAGGTGGCGGTGAGCTCGACGGGGTGGGGCTCGTCGAACGTCTTGTTTCGGTAGATCCGATACAGGTTGGCCTTGATGTGAAGGGTGTTGCCTTCTTTGGTCACCGATGCTTCGGCGGGAACCCGGGTGGTGTAGTTGAACAGGGCCCCGCCGACATAGCCGTGAAGTACGGCACCATCTTTCACCTCAAAGGTGAGGGTGTTTCCGGGGTTACCCAAGCCCGGTTTAACCGCAATCTTCAACGAGCCGTTCGGTTCTCGGCTGCAGGAGGCGGCATCGGTGCCGTCGACCAGGACTCGTCCGTCCACCGTCGCATCCACTCGCGGCCCCCTGGGGTCGGTCTTGGGAGGCACGGGCGGTGCCGACGGCTGCTGTGGATGGGGGTAAGCGGGGCATGTTGCCGTGACGGTAAACGGAATCGGCTTAGGCTCACCCGGGTCCAGATTCAGGAACACCACACCGGAAACGTTGTAGGTCGAGCCCTGCACCACCACGGTGGGAGGTGATGGCAGATGGGACCACGTCTTCCACAGATACATGCCACCATCCGGTGCCCCGATGCGAATCTCGTTCACGGTGGATGTCCCGGTGTCCAGCCGCAAGCTCAGTGAACTCGCTTGTGGTGCCGTGCTAAAGCCGATTGTGGGCTCCTCAGTAAACCCGAGACAGACCGGGTCGCTGAATGCCAGCGGATGCCCGTCGAGGGTGGCTTCGATGGTGGCCGGACCGCGAGGGAAATTGGGAGGGAGGGGCGCCGTGGTGGTCGAGACCGGCGCCACCGCCGATGTCGCGGTGGGCGTATCGGCCGGCGGCTTCGGATCGCACGCGGCAGCGGGCACCCCGACGAGCAATGCCAGGAGGATTCCCAAGGTCCTCTTCGTCGCCGGGCTAGCGCTCAGTCCCGATATCCGTAACATCAGAGCCCCCTCAACTAATCTGTCCACCAGAGTTTTTCGCTTGTGTGGCCGCCGACGGATCATGCGGCGCAGGCACCCCCGCGCCGGACGGACTGCAGTGCGGATAGCGGAATACGGGGCTGCCACGCGGCGGAGTGAACCGGTCCCATACGTTCGGCGGGCATGACGAGCACAAGGTCGTCGCCGTCGAGGTACCAGGCCTTGTAGTCGCCGCTGTAGCCGCCGTGGCCGGGCTGGGGTTCGAACTGGCCAATGGTGAATTGGGGGGTCTTGTCCAGGGCGACAGCCTGCTCCACGTAAGGGCGTATGAGCGGCGGGAGTGCGGTCAGCGGATCGACACCCGGGCAGAACAGGTCCGCGAGCGCGAGCTGCCTTCTGTTCGTCTGCTCGAAAGTGAAGGTGACCACCGCATCGTTGGGGTGCGGCGTTCCGGTGACGAACCAATCTTCTGTGAAGACGACGGACAGGGTGTGCGGAGACTTATAGGTCTTGTAGCCCAGGCTCGCTTCGCTGTTTTGCGTGAGGTTGTCATTCGGGTGGCCGAATTTGTTGAAGAAGCCGGTGAGGAATTGTTGGAGCACCGGTCCGGCTGCTGGGTCGTCCAGCAGGTTAACGGGATAGGTGGCTTGAACTTTCGCCGTGATGTTCTTCGCGTTCGTGCCGGTAAGTGCGCAGCTTTCCTTGGAGCCGTCCCACGTGCCACCCACGTTCGTGCACAGGTCTGTCGGCGGCGCGGCGGTTGCGGGACTTTGCACGGGACTCGCGGTGGAGCAGGCTGCCAGCGCGAGAAGAAGCGCTGCCAGCGGACGTAGTTTCCGGACTGTCATTGTCGCCATGGTGTTCCTTCCGTCATCCGCCGAGCGCCGTCAGCGCTCTCTGATAAACGTCGCGCTTCTTATCCCGGTTGCCGTCGTAGTAGTTGACGATATCGGTCACCGCGTCGATTCCTCCGCTATCGGCAGCGGCATTGATCCCGTGGGCGGTCCAGTACCACTCCGCGGCCGCGAATCCGTACTCGGGCTGTTGGAGCAGTTCGGGTGTCTGGGTGAAATCCATTGGCGGATTTGGGCTATAGCTCTGGTTGTACCACTCGGTGAATCGCTGGTAGTTGCTTCTGCCGGTGACCTGGATCGGACCACGCCCCATAAACCGCGCACCGTCGCCCGGTTCTGTGTTTCCGAGCTCTTGCCCTTTCGAGGTTTGCGGGCCGTAGTGCGCGTTGAACCAGTCGGCGTCGGGCCCGCCCGGATAGGCGCCCTCGTACCACATGGTCAGCTCACCGGATTCGATTGCACAGGTGGCAAGGAACGCTGCCTGCCGCTGCGGGGTATCGATGCCGGCGTGTTCCATCATGGCGTTGAGCTGGTCGAGAATTCGTTGTTGCTGTTCCGGGGGCAGGCTTGCGAAGGCGCCTTGATTGAAGACGGCCTGCAGCTGATCCATCGTCACCTTGTGGAAAGAGCTGTCCTCCGGGCCGTTTTCGCCGATGTTGAGTGCTTGGCGCAGGATGGTGTAGTTGTCGGTGACGAATTGGTCCATGCTGGTGTTGGCGTCGTTGAAGGCGGCGATGGCGGTGGCGAATGCGCCGATGACGCTGGTGCGTAGGTCGTCTTTGACTTGTCGGGCAGGCCAATTGACGCCGGGGCTGCCGTGCCAGGCATAGAGATGTTTTTCTGAGCCTTCGACTCCGGTGTTGTTGGCGCTGATCGCGGCGGCGCCGGTGGTGAGCCGGTTGGCGAAATCGGTGGGGTTGTTCTGAATCGTTCCTTCAATCATCAGGGTGATCGCCGCGGTGTATTCGTCTTGTTTTTTGTTCAGACCGAAGTACAGGTTGTCGTCGACGCCTTTGACGGCTTCTTGGGCGTCCTTGAGCTTTTGAAGGTTGGCTTGCAGTTGTTCGGTGTTGGTTTTGTATTTCTCCCAGGCCGCATCGGCGGCATGGCCTTTGACGTATTGCGAGAGGCGTTCGGTCTCCCCGATCAGCCCGACTTGTTCGGTGCCACCGGTGACCGCGTCTTGCAGGTGGTCTCCGGATTCGCGGATCACCTTCAAGTTGATGTCGGCTTCCTTGTAGTAGGCGGCCTCAAAATCGGCGGCACTGCGGTCCATCGGCAGCCCCGATAAGTCGACCCCGGCCTGACTCAACTCGCCCTGGTGAGTCTTCAAAATCTCCCAGTACCCACAAAAATCCCGGATCTTGGCACCGTCATCGAGCACCTGCCGACCCGTGTCATAAACCACCACCACAAACCCCCTCAGCCCTAGTACTTCAGCCGGTTTCCACGAAATTCCCAGAAGCTGTCCTCGTCGTCCCAACCGGGTGCGGCCGGCCGCGTCCGGGACACATCTTTGGCCGCGATGGGGGACTCCTTCGCAGGTAAAGGCGCGTTTCCTGCTTCCCAGGCGGCGCGTTCCCGTGCCTGGCGGGTCTGCTCGGCGCGGATTTCTTGGAAGCGCTGGGCGGTTTTCAATTTACGAGCCTCAGAGGAGCGCCCAAACTCCAGTTGTAAGGCGTACAGCCGGTCCGCGTACCCCATGTGCCCATGTCCCTTCACGCCCTCGAAGTGCCCAGATTCCGCCTCTAAGTACTTGAGACGGCGGTACGCCAGATTCGGTTCCATCGAATTCGGGTGTGTGGAGAACGGCACCACGCAGGGTGCGGTGGGCTCGATGCTTCAGCGGCGGAGCGCTTGCCGCGCATCAAGATCCACACATACTCGTGAGTACCGCGCGAATCTGGGGATCACCACACGCCCGGAACCAGCCGGTAGCGCACCCGGGCCGCGTACTCGGGATAGCCGTCGAGTTCCCGGCTGAGCAGCCGCTCTTCCCCGACTGCGCGAAATCCCAGCGCGAGGACGGTCGCCACCGACCCGGCCAAGCCGTACCAGGAGCCCAGCAGCAGCGGCATGCCTATGAGGAACGGGATCGCACCCGAGTACATGGGATGGCGGACATAGGCATAGGGGCCCGTATCGACAATCGAATGTCCACGCTCTGCTTGCACCTTTACGACGGGCGCGGCAAAGCTGTTGGCGCGGAAGACGAGCACCATGGACAACAGCGAGACGGCGATGAGTACCGCGCCTACGACCTGGATCCAGATTGGCACCGTTGACCAGCTCCAGCGATGGTCGAGCCCGGGTACCGCGAACCAGATCGGCATGCTGATGATGGCGAACACCACAAAGACTTTGTCCCATGAGGTTTGGTTGGGCTGGCGGGGTGAGCCGAGCCGCTCGGCGAGCAGGGCCGGGTTGTAGTTGAGCAGCCAGAGGTGCACCCCGAGGTTCAGGACGGTGACCTCGATTCCGAGAATCCATAGCTGGGGCCAATGCCAGGTTCCCGCGGCCAGGACCATGAGCCCGCCCAAGGCGAGGGTGGACACGATGTTGGCGACGAGCAGCTTGACCAGCAGCCGCGTCTTCGACGGAATGGCCTGGGGCATGTATCGACGTTACTGCTCTGCCAGCCGTTCTAACAGCAGTGACGACTCGTCGTCCTTCAGTTCGATACCGAAGATGTCTCGCAGCGTCACCACGACTTCCTCGGGTTTCAGCTGCCGAGTCTCACGGCCTATGCCGGGTCGGATGTCGTGCAGCTCGCGGTGATCCAGGATGTACGCGTGATCGGCCGCGATTTTCTGTACGAAAACCCTTGTACTGAAGGGTGAATGGGGACTCGATGCGACGAAGTAACTCGCGGCGCGATAGTCGATCGGGTATTGCGGTTCCAGTACGAAGGTGTACCGGCTCATCCACCCCGGCAGCGCCCCGTCCCCGGCGGCCTCGGACAGGGTCCAGCCGTCGGCGCCGGGGGTGACCTCGCCGCGCAGCAGTTGGTACGTCCACGATTCGTCGTCGACGGTGTCCTCGTCGACAATGCGTATCGGAGCAAGAGGGCTGGTGCCGAATCCGACGTCGCAGAGCCAGTGTTGTCCGTCCAGCCGGACCACAAGCATGCCGTGCGTCGCGGGTCGAATCGTGGTGGCGCCCATCTGCACGCGCCCTTGAATTCCGAAGAAGTCGAAGCCGAGGCGCTCCAGAACCGCAGCGAACAGGGCGACATGCTCGTAGCAGTAGCCGCCGCGGGGTCCGCGCAGCAGCTTCGCCTGGACCGTCGGGATATCCAGTGCGACGTGCTTGTGCAGCACCGCATCGAGGTTCTCCCACTTGACGTTCAGGACGTGCCCGCGCTGTAGGCGCCGCAGGGTGTCCAGGGACGGCGACGGGGCGCCGTCGAAGCCTATGAAGGCCAGGTATTCGTCGAGCTCGAGCTCGTCTCCGTTCCACATGGTGTGGACAACTTACTTGCTCCCGGCCACAGGCCTGTAGCGCCATGGACCATATCTGGCAGAACGGTGAAACGGTGCTGTTCACGGCGTCAATCGGGTGTGTTTCGTCGTCGGTGAGGGCGCCGACGGGCACGGGTCTGTCATGTCACCGCGCACCCGTACCCTAACCACATGGCCGCTGACCGTCCCACCATCTTCTTTGCGTCGCAACGAGACTGGGAAGAGTGGCTGGAAGAGAACCACGAGAACTCCCCCGGCGTCTGGATCAAGATGGCCAAGAAGGCCAGCGGCATCCCCAGCATCAACCACAAGGAAGCCCTGGAGGAGGCACTGTGCTTCGGGTGGATCGACGGACAGGCCAAATCGCTCGACGAGCAGTACACCTTGCGCATGTTCACTCCACGTCGCGCCCGCAGTACCTGGTCGAAGATCAACGTCGGCCATATCGAACGGCTTACCGGTGAGGGCCGGCTCAGGCCCGCTGGCCTACGAGAAGTGGATGCCGCCAAGTCCGACGGCCGTTGGGACGCCGCCTACAGCTCGCAGGCCACCATCGAAGTCCCCGAGGACTTCGCGCAGGCACTGCGCGCCGAGCCGCATGCGCAGCAGTTCTTCGACTCCCTGACCAAGACGGCGCGCTGGCCGTTCCTGTTCCGGCTCACCACCATCAAGAGACCGGAGACTCGCGCCCGGCGGATCGTGCAGTACGTCGAGTTGCTGGCGCAGGGAAAGAAGTTGAGCTAGCGCGCTCATGCCTTGTGCGCGACGGACACGATGTAGTCCGAATGCAGCGAGAAGAGCCTCATACCTACCGAATTGAACTGCGCGCGCAGCAGCGGGTTGACATGTTTCATATCGGGTTGGCGCAGTCGCTTGGCCAGGAACTTGGACAGCGGCGGATAGACATCATCGGCGATGGACCATGTCTCGGCCCGCGCAAAGCCCATGTCCAGCAGCAGATCCCGGTAGCCCTGGACATCGACGGCCCAGGGCACCGCGCTCGGTGGCGCACCTTGCCAGCCGCGACGGGCCACCTGATTACGTGCCAGCGCGGTAAGCGCGGTGCGGCGCGGGACGATGTCTGCCGTCACCAGACGTCCACCGGGCTTGAGCACACGCAGCGCCTCCCGGAAGAAGTCGATGCGCGACGGGAAATGAAAGGCCGACTCCAGCGCGACCACCTTGGTGCAGGACTCGTTCCCGAACGGTAGATCGGTGGCCGAGGCCTTGACATAGGAGATCGTGTCGGACAGACCGGCCTCGGCGACCCGTTGAGTCGAGATCGCGATCTGTTCCTCGGCGATGTTGACCCCGGTGATCTTTTTTACCTTGAACTCGTTGGCCCACAGAATGTCTTGATCGCCGTATCCGCAACCGCAATCCACCACCACGTCCTTCGAGGTGAACCCGGCGCTGGAGGCAACCAGGCGTGCAAGGTCGCGGCTGGCCTCGTCGAGGGTCGTCGGGTGGTCGCGCCAGTACCCGAAGTTGATGAAGAGGGACTCTTCGCCGAACAAGTTCTGCGGACCGACGATGTCGTAGACCATCCCGGTCTTGGGGCCGTCGGCGTTTGATACCGCGACCGCCGCCATGCGCCGCCACTCGTCGGCCCATCGGCGTAGCCGTTCGCCGGTGGATTCCTCGGTGAAATCGGACGTCAGAGTGGTCATGGCTGGCAGCTCCCTTTCGGCCCTGGCCGCCTCGTTGCGGCTCACGCCTGCGTAACAAACAGTACCGGATACCTGGGATATCGGCATCTAAAGCCGCTGAGAACGACGCACGGGCCTGGATCCGAGAAACCCATCGCACAAGTGACTAGGCTGGTGGGGTTGCCCGGCCTTCTCCGGGCGCAGCATGAACGAGGAGCACATGACCGACACAACGCTGCCCCCCGGCGGTGACGACGCCGTCGACCGGATCGAGCCGGTAGACATCCAGCAGGAGATGCAGCGCAGCTACATCGATTACGCCATGAGCGTCATCGTGGGCCGCGCCCTGCCTGAAGTGCGCGACGGCCTTAAGCCCGTGCACCGTCGCGTCCTCTACGCGATGTACGACTCCGGGTTCCGGCCCGACCGCAGCCACGCCAAGTCGGCGCGCTCGGTAGCCGAGACCATGGGTAACTACCACCCGCACGGCGACTCGTCGATCTACGACACCTTGGTGCGTATGGCGCAGCCATGGTCGCTGCGCTACCCACTGGTGGACGGCCAGGGAAACTTCGGCTCGCCGGGTAACGACCCCGCCGCCGCCATGCGTTACACCGAGGCCAGGCTGACACCGCTGGCCATGGAAATGCTGCGTGAAATCGACGAGGAAACAGTCGATTTCAGCCCGAACTACGACGGCCGGGTCATGGAGCCGACCGTGCTGCCGAGCCGGTTCCCCAACCTGCTCGCCAACGGCAGCGGCGGTATCGCCGTCGGTATGGCCACCAACATGCCGCCGCACAACCTGCGTGAGTTGGCTGAGGCCGTCTACTGGGCACTGGATAACCACGAGGCCGACGAGGAGACCACCCTCAAGGCGGTCTGCGAGAGGATCAGCGGTCCCGATTTCCCGACATCCGGTTTGATTGTTGGGACACAAGGGATTCACGACGCCTACACCACCGGACGCGGCTCCATCCGCATGCGCGGTGTGGCTGAAATCGAGGAAGACTCCAAGGGCAGAACGTCTTTGGTGATCACCGAGTTGCCGTACCAGGTCAATCACGACAACTTCATCACTTCGATCGCCGAGCAGGTGCGCGACGGAAAGATCGCCGGCATCTCCAACATCGAAGACCAGAGCTCCGACCGTGTCGGCCTGCGAATCGTGGTGGTGCTCAAGCGTGATGCCGTTGCCAAGGTGGTGCTGAACAACCTCTACAAGCACACCCAGCTGCAGACCAGCTTCGGCGCCAACATGCTCTCGATCGTCGACGGCGTACCCCGCACCTTGCGCCTGGACCAGCTGATCCGGCACTACGTCAATCACCAGTTGGACGTCATCATCCGGCGTACCCGGTACCGGTTGCGCAAGGCCAACGAGCGTGCACACATCTTGCGCGGTTTGGTCAAAGCCCTTGACGCCCTTGACGAAGTGATCGCGTTGATCCGTGCTTCGCAGACTGTCGATATCGCCCGGCAGGGCCTTATCGAGCTGCTCGACGTCGACGAGATTCAGGCCCAGGCCATCCTCGACATGCAGCTGCGCCGCCTGGCGGCCCTCGAGCGGCAGAAGATCGTCGAGGATCTCGCCAAGATCGAGGCCGAGATCGCCGACCTGGAAGACATCCTGGCCAAGCCGGAGCGTCAGCGTGCCATCGTCAAGGACGAACTCGCCGAGATCACCGAGAAGTACGGCGACGATCGCCGCACGCGCATCATCTCCGCCGACGGCGATGTCGCCGACGAAGACCTCATCGCACGCGAGGACGTCGTCGTCACCATCACCGAAACCGGATATGCCAAGCGCACCAAGACCGACCTGTATCGCAGCCAGAAGCGCGGCGGTAAGGGCGTGCAAGGTGCGGGCCTGAAGCAGGACGACATCGTCAAGCACTTCTTCGTGTGCTCGACGCATGACTGGATCCTGTTCTTCACCACCAAGGGTCGCGTCTACCGGGCCAAGGCGTACGACCTGCCCGAGGCGGCTCGTACTGCGCGGGGCCAGCACGTTGCCAACCTGCTGGCCTTCCAGCCGGAGGAGCGCATCGCCCAGGTCATCCAGATCAAGGGTTATGAGGACGCGCCTTACCTGGTGCTGGCCACCAAGAACGGTCTGGTGAAGAAGTCCAAGCTCACCGACTTCGATTCCAACCGCAGCGGCGGCCTGGTGGCAGTCAACCTGCGTGACGGCGACGAATTGGTGGGCGCGGTGCTGTGCGCCGCCGAGGACGATCTGCTGCTGGTGTCGGCGCACGGCCAGTCCATCCGGTTCAGCGCGACCGACGAGGCGTTGCGGCCGATGGGCCGCGCTACCTCGGGTGTGCAGGGCATGCGGTTCAACGGGGAGGACGAGCTGTTGTCGCTCAATGTCGTCCGCGAGGGCACCTACCTGCTGGTGGCGACGTCGGGCGGCTACTCCAAGCGCACCGCGATCGAGGAGTACCCGGTGCAGGGCCGTGGCGGTAAGGGCGTGCTGACGGTTCAGTACGACCCGCGCCGGGGTTCTCTGGTGGGTGCACTCATCGTGGACGAGGACGCCGAGCTCTACGCCATCACGTCCGGCGGCGGCGTCATCCGCACCATCTCGAAACAGGTTCGTAAGGCCGGTCGCCAGACCAAGGGCGTGCGGTTGATGAATCTCGGCGAGGGCGACACCCTATTGGCAATCGCGCATAATGCCGATGAGGGTGATGCTGACCCTGACGACGACACAGCCAGCGCAAGCGAGTAAGGAGCTGTAGGTGAGTTCACCGAACGATCCGGGGGAGTCTGGCGCCAACGAACGCCCCGTGGACCAGGCGGACTTGCCTCCCTGGCAGCGGGCGGAGCGGCGGCGTGGTTCACACGCCGCCGCCACCGGCCCGCAGCGGATTCCCAGCAGGGAACCGCGCCCCGGCGGCGCCCCGACGGAGATCATCCCCATCGTGGACGACGCCACCGCGCCTCCAACGGCTCCGACGTCGGCGCCGCGGCCCGGGCCCCGCCCGTCGGCCGGCCTGGATGCCCGGCTCAGCCGGTTCATCTCGGGCACCGCGGCCCCGGCCGGATTCAACACCCCGCCGGAGCGTCCCGAACCCGAAGCAGCAGTGCCGGAGCTGGAGTCCTACGACGAGGCGCCGGAGCATCCCGAGGTGCCGGAGCGTCCCGAAAGAACCGAGCGGCCCCAGCGGCCCGAGCCGGTGCGTTCGGGCACCCCGTGGGGCGAGGCGAGCGCACAAGAGCCCGTGCGCGCCCCCAAGAACAACGACCTGCCCGACCTGTCGGGCCCGGTCCCCCGTCCTCCGCGTAGAAGTGATGCGGCACAAGGTGGTTCGGCAGTAACGGTGGGCCCCTCGCGCCGCGGCCCGCTGCGGGCGGCCATGCAGATCAGGCGCGTGGATCCGTGGGCGACCCTCAAGGTGTCGTTGGTGTTGTCGGTGGTGTTCTTCTTCGTCTGGATGATCGCCGTCGCGATGCTGTATCTGGTGCTCGGCGCGATGGGTGTGTGGTCCAAGCTCAACGAGAACGTCGGTGAGCTCATCACCAACAGCGGCGGCGGTGAGCTGGTGTCCAGTGGCACCATCTTCGGCACCGCGCTGCTGATCGGTTTGGTGAACATCGTGCTGATGACCGCGGCCGCCACCATCGGTGCGTTCATCTACAACCTGACCACCGATCTAGTCGGCGGTATCGAGGTCACACTGGCCGATCGCGACTAACGGTTTGGGATGCAACCCATCCGTGCGGTAATCTCTGCCTTCGGTTCAGGGGCTATAGCTCAGGTGGTTAGAGCGCTTCGCTGATAACGAAGAGGTCGGAGGTTCGAGTCCTCCTAGCCCCACCACACTCGTTGGGAGGTCGACCACATGAGAGTGCTGCTGCTGGTGCTCACATTGCTGGGCGTGGCCTACGCGACAGCAATCACCGTGGCGCGCAACAACATGGAAGTGTGGCACACAGCAGCAGGTGAGGGGCCTTAGCTCAGTTGGTAGAGCGCTACCTTTGCAAGGTAGATGTCAGGAGTTCGATTCTCCTAGGCTCCACTCAAGTTTCCCGTTCGCGCGACCCGATACGGCCCTACGGCTGAGGTTGCGAATCCACACTCGGCGCCAGCGGCGACGGTTCGGGCTGCCCTGAGCGCCGCAGCACGCTGAATGCGACGGCGCCCGCACCCAGCAGACCGACGACCGCAAGGCCGGTCAACGCGCGCGGCAGCTTGCGCTTGCGGGCTCCGCTGACCACCTCGGGCAGGGTGTCCACGACATCGGCGACGGCCTCCTGCACCTCCGACGACACCGCCTTGCCGCGACGCACCAGCTTGCCGGCCACGCCCGCCGCCGATTTGGCCAGCCCGAACCCGAGTCCAGCGGTACCGCGTGAGACGTCGATGGGGGCCAGCGCGGCCTCCTTCAGACCCCGTACGAGCCGCTCCCCGGAGGTGAGCTTGACGGCGGGTTCGGAGGTCTTGGTCAGCAGGCTCATTGTCAGCGGGTCCCTTCGTCGGGCGGTGATCTCCAGAATGACTGGTACTCCAGATTGCCATCTTTGCGCCGCCTATTGGGAAACATCCGCATGAATGTCTTTTCGGCGCGGATAAGGTGGTCGTCGTGACTTCACCAATCCAGACACAGACCGCCACCTTGCACACCAACCACGGCGACGTCGTCATCGCGCTCTTCGGCAACCACGCCCCGAAGACCGTCGCCAACTTCGTCGGTCTCGCCGACGGCAGCAAGGACTACTCCACGAAGAACGCCAAGGGCGAGGTCGCCGGCCCGTTCTACGACGGCGCCGTCTTCCACCGCGTCATCGAGGGATTCATGATCCAGGGCGGTGACCCCACCGGCACCGGCCGCGGTGGCCCCGGATACCAGTTCGCCGACGAGTTCCACCCCGAGCTGCAGTTCGACAAGCCGTACCTGCTGGCCATGGCCAACGCCGGACCCGGCACCAACGGCTCCCAGTTCTTCATCACGGTCGGCAAGACCCCGCACCTGAATCGTCGCCACACCATCTTCGGTGAGGTTGTGGACCCCGCTTCCCAGAAGGTCGTCGACGCCATCGCCTCCACCTCCGTCGATCGCGGCGATCGTCCCACCGAGGACGTCGTGATCAACTCCATCACCATCAGCTAGATCTCGATGGCTCATCCCGGACAGGTACCGGTCTACGGGTGCGCTTGGCACCCGGACCGGGCCACCGCGGTGCGCTGCGTGCGCTGCGGGCGCCCCGTGTGTCCGGACTGCATGCGATCAGCGCCCGTCGGACAGCAGTGTGTCGAATGCGTCCAGCAGGGCGCCAAGTCGGTACGTCAGGTCAAACCGCTGCGACAGGCGCGGGCCTGGGCCACCTGGGCGCTGATCGCCGTCAACGTGCTCGTGTACTCCGCCGTGGTGGGGGGCACCGACGAGACCATGGCCGTCACCACCAGTCCACTGTTCCGGGATCTGGTCCTGTACCTGCCGTGGGTGGCGCAGGGTGAGCTGTGGCGCACGGTCACCGCGGGTTTCCTGCATTTCGGCCTGATGCACATCGGGGTCAACATGCTTTCGCTGGCCTTGATCGGGCCCGGCCTGGAGCACGCGTTCGGTCGTGAGCGCTACGCCACGATCTACGGCACCGCGCTACTGGGCAGCAGCGCCATCGCAATGTGGTTCAGTCCGAATGCGTTGGTGGCCGGTGCATCCGGCGCCATTTACGGTCTGCTGGGTGCGGCGCTGGTGCTGTATCTGCGGGAGCGGCTGAACCCGCAGACCATCATCATCGTGCTGGTGCTCAACATCGGGCTGAGCATCTCGCTGCCCGGCATCTCGTTGGCCGGGCATATGGGCGGCCTGCTGTTCGGCGTTCTGAGCGCGGGCGCGCTGTTGTACTACCGCGAGGTGTGCCGTGGGGTCGGTGTACCGGACCTGGTGCAGAAGCCCTCGACGCCGTGGGTGTTGGCTGCGGTCGTGATCGCGTTGTCGGTGGCGCTCATCGTGGCGAGGGTTCTCACCTACTCCGGATAGTGCACGTGCGGCAGCTTGGCTCTGAGAAACTGCCATTGGGTGTGCTGCTTGACGATGTCCGGTACGTCGTCAGTGAACGGCCGGTCGTAGCGTGCGGCGATCTCGGCGGCCGTCTGTACGTCGGTGGTCCAGCCGTGGCCCGTCAGCCAGTCCGCGGGGGGCATGCGGGAATCCGGATATGTCAGCATCCAGAAATTGGCGGCCCGGATATCTTCGGGGACAACGGGTTCGGCGAGTGAATCCCACGTCTCGGTCGACTGCAGGAAGATGTTGGCATCGCTGCAGATGGCGCTGCCCGGCGCGGACAGCTCGATGATGCGCTCGAAGAGCAGGTCCTGTGCCTGGCCGGGCAGGCCCGCCATGATCAGCGGCGCGATCAGCCAGGCCGTGGACTGCTCGGGGTCAAAGCCCGCGGCGCACAGATCCTCCGCCCACGGACCGGCGGTCGTCGCCACGGGTATGAGTCGCTGCGTCACCGCGGCGACAGCGCCGTGCTCCCTGAGCACGCGGGACCGGAACTCCAGCGTGTGCGGATGGTCCACTTCGTACAGGACGGCATCGGTCGGCCACGGGAGTCGATAGGCCCGGGTGTCCAGGCCCGCGACGAACTGCACGACTTGCCGGGTTCCCGATTCGAGCTCCGTGCCAATGAAGTCGTCGCCGTACCGCGTGAAGATTCCCGACGCGTTGATGAGAAGAAAGGTGCCGTCGGCTGCCGAGGGGTTCTCGGGAAATCCGGTGGCGAGGAAGGCACTACTGAGTGGCTCGTTCGCCGCGGTGACCAGGACCTCCGCAAGGGGATCGTCGATCAATGGATGGCCGCGCCGACTTTCCAGCGCTCGCAGAGCTGCGGCAATCAGATCGAACTGATATTTGTGCGCCGGTGAGGTCACAGCCTTTTCCGGTTGACCATCCAAGGAATCACCTGCCTTCTTGCACGTTGCCCCCAAGATAGCCATCGTGCGGCGCAAAGGTAATGGTGCTGCGCAAGCTGCCCGGCGAGACCGGGCTACCGAACCAAGCTCACTGTGCCGCGGGCCCGTCACTCGGCGGCGTTTCCGTGGAATGCGCAAGGTAATCGGCCGGCAGCATCGCGGTCAGGAAGCGACGGTCCGCGAGATCGTCGAACCCCGGCACCAGCTCGTCTCCGAACGGTCGGCCATAGCGCTCGGCGAGCTCACGTGTCGTGTACGTCCGGGTCAGCCACCCGTGCCCGGAGAGCCAGTCCCCGGGATGGGTGCGTTCATCACGATGTGCGAGCGCCGAGTAGTCGGCGCCGCGAAGCGCGTCCGGTAGGACGGTGTCCACGGCCTCGCCCCATGTCCGCCCGGACGGGGCCAGCGGATCATTGTCCGTCGCGATGATGCTGCCCGGAGCCGACATCTCGATGATCCGCTCGAACATCGTGTCGTGGCTGCCACCGGGAAGGTTGCAGACGACGCACTCGGCGAGCCACGCGGTGGGAATGTCTGGGTCGAATCCGGCCAGGGTCAGCTCCGCTTGCCACTGCTCGCCCAGGCCACACAGGACCATCCGCTGTGTCGTATGCGGCTCAGCCCCCGCGTTGTCGAGTGCCTTCATCTTGACGGTGAGGGCCTCGGCATAGTCGACCTCATAGACGACGGTGCCGGCGGGCCAGGAGAGCCGGTAGGCCCGGGTATCGAGGCCCCCGGCCAGCAGCACCACCTGGCGGATGCCGTTGGTGACGGACGCGAGCAGGGACTCGTCGTAGTACCGGCACATCGCCGCCACGTAGTTGGCGAGCAGATGGGTGCTCAGCTCATTCGCCGTCGACGGGTTCTCGTGAAGGCCGATGTCCAGGAGCGCTTGGGTGTGGGGATCAGCGACGGCATCGAGGATCGTCCGGGCGTGCTCGTCGTACAGCAATGGCTGTACGCGGCGTGCCTCGAGCGCCTTCATTGCGGCGATCGTCAGCCCGATCTGCATACTCTGGCGGACGAATCCGCTGCTATGCCCATCTCCTGGCATAAAGTCCAGCTTTCAATCCCCCAACCGTCAAACGACAGGCCTTTGCCACGTGGCCTGTTCGTACAGACGGCACCCTTGTGATCGATTGCATGGGAAACTTTAGTCGAAACGGGACAGTAAGGTCCCACCCCAGCATCGGTCCGCGCGCCTTGCACGCAGGGCTAGCGGGTGGCGGTGATGAAGTAGGCGTCCGACCACAGCGCGGTGATTTCGCTGTGCTCCTCGGGGGCGGGCCGTCCGTAGTCGGCTGCCTGTTCCAGGCGGTTGGTGACATCGACCTGCCAACCATGTTCGCCGAGCCATTCGATGGGTTCTTTGCGCTCATCGTCGTAGATCAGATCGCCGATGCTGACGTTCTGGAGAAACTCCGGCTTGAGCTTGTTCACGGCGTCCTGCCATTGGCCGGCGGTGGCCACCCGGCGGCGCCATTCGGTGGACAGGAAGCTGCCGGGGGCGGAATGGGCGGTGATCTTCTCGAACAAGGCATCCTGGGCGGCACCCGGCAGGTACGCCAGCAGGCCCTCTGCGAGCCAGGCCGTGGGCTTGCTCGCATCGAAGCCCGCGGTCTCCAGCGCGGCGATCCAGTCATCGCGTAGGTCGACGGCGACTTCGCGCCGCTCGGCCCGCGCGACCGCGTTCTCTTCAGCAAGGACGTGGTCCTTGAATTCGAGGACCTTCGGCTGGTCCAGTTCGTAGACGACGGTGCCGTCCGGCCAGGGCAGCCGGTAGGCCCGCGCATCCAGGCCAGCAGCCAGGATGACTACCTGTCGAACACCGGAAGCTGTTGCGGTGGTAAAGAATTCATCGAAGTACTTGGTGCGGACGGCGAGGTGATTGACCAGGTACGTGGTGGCGACGTCCCATTCGGACTCGGCCCGTGGCGCGGCCAGTGCCTCGGTGAGATGAGGTTCCCCGGAAGCCTCCACGAAGGCGCGGGCGTATTCGTCGCGGATGAGTGGTTCAGATCGGGTGGTCTCCAGGGCACGGAACGACGACACCATGAGGGCCGTGAAACCGACGCTGCTGACAATGTCCCACTGATCGCCCTCGGTCCGTGTCATGTGCCCGCCTCTTACCTCGGAGTAATTACCTAAGGCAACGATACGCGCGTTGTGGCATTCACGCCCGATACTGGGCGGCGCGCAGTGCCTCGTGCACTTCACGGGGGTCGGTACCCAGATCCCAACGATTCAGGACGATCAGGTCATCTCCGGATTCGATCTCCAGCAGCCGGGTGCGTCGGCCCAGTCGGCGGAACTCGCTGACCTTCACCGAGTCCACCGCGGCGCGGGGTAGCAGCGTGAGGCGGGTCAGGCCTTGCAGCTCAAGACCCTCGTCGGCGATGCGCAGTTTCGGACGGCACCGCCAGGACACGGCGGCGAACCCCAGCAGACCGAGCGCGGCCACCGAGGCCAACAGACGCCCGGGTGCATCGGCCACGAGGAAGACGGCGATACCGAACGCGACACCCACGAGGGCGGCGGCAGCGATACCGGCTGGTTTCGGGCCCCATTCGGCAGGGGATGCGGTCGGTTTATCCACAGGCGTTATCCACAGTGGGGATAAATCACATCGTTGTGATTGGGTGTCTCTTGGGTGGACTCGACGGAAACGGGTGCTAACCGGACCGGCAACGGCGGCCCGGGCTCCATCCCGTCTCGTGTCACCGCCACCGCATGGTCAGCAATAGTCCGGTGATCATGAAGGCAAACGCGATGGCGTAGTTCCACGGCCCCAGATCCAGCATCCAGGTGATGTGCTGTGCGGCGAGCTGGAACACCATCAACCAGGCCAGGCCGATGAGCATGAGGGTGAGGAAGAACGCGACGAACCAGACGCTCGACGGACCGGCTTTCACCTTGACCGGAGTACGGCTAACGGTGGTCGCGTTGAACGCTGACTTCTTACGGACCTTGGACTTGGGCATCGACTACCTCGGAAGCATCTGGGATATGGCGGCACGGCGACTGATCGCCATGGCCGGAGTCGTCATGGGTTCCTACGCAGGTTACAGCCCGATGCTGCGACAATCTTCTGGTGACCGCCGATGAGGCCCCCCGGAGCGGGGCCAGCCCCCAGCGCGAACCGGCGGCTCCTTCGGCCCGAGGGGGTCTTCTCTGGCGGGTCGGGGTGCCCCTGGTGTGCGCGCTTGCGGGCTTCCTGCTGGCCGCGACGCACACGGTGTCGGGCGGCAACGAGATCCGGCGGGGGGACTCTCCGTCGCCCCGGCTGGTGGATCTGGTGCGCGAGACGCAGAAGTCCGTCGACAAACTCAGCGCCACCCGCGACGGTTTGGCGAATGAGATGGCTGCCGCGCGGGCACAGTCGGCCGGGGGTGACAGCCAGGTGGCGGCGGCGCTCGCCGAAACCGGTGAGATGGCCGATGCCGCCGGCGTGCAGCCCGTCACGGGTCCCGGCCTGGTGGTGACGCTGACCGATGCCAAGCGCGACGCGTACGGGCGTTTCCCCCGCGATGCATCACCGGATGACTTGGTGGTGCACCAGCAGGATGTCGAAGGTGTGCTCAACGCCTTGTGGAGTGCGGGTGCCGAGGCCATTCAGATGCAGGATGACCAGCGCCTGGTCGCGAGTTCGGTACCTCGATGTGTCGGTAACACCCTGCTGCTGCACGGCCGTACCTACAGCCCGCCGTACGTGATCACGGCCATCGGTGATGCCGACGCCATGCAGGCGGCACTCGACGCGGCTCCGCTGGTAACCCTGTACCGGCAGTATGTCGCGCGATTTGGCTTGGGATATACGGTGACTCGCGGCCATCACCTCGAGGTGGCCGGATATCGGGATGCGGTGGGGCCCGGCCGTGCGGCTCCGCTGGAGGGCCGGTAGACATCGGTCGGCACCTGTCCGGTTAAACCGGCTGGGAATCCGCTGGCGCGGGTCCGTACCCTTGACCTGTGCGCATCCTGGTCGTCGACAACTACGACAGCTTCGTGTTCAACCTGGTCCAGTACCTGGGTCAGCTCGGCGTGGACGCGACCGTGTGGCGCAACGACGACCCGCGACTGGCCGACACCGATGCGGTGGCCGCCGACTTCGACGGCGTACTGATCAGCCCCGGCCCGGGGACACCAGAGAGCGCGGGCGCGTCCATCGCGATGGTGCATTCCTGCGCGAAGACGGGCACCCCGCTGCTCGGGGTGTGCCTGGGACACCAGGCGATCGGGGTGGCGTTCGGCGGCACCGTCGACCGCGCACCAGAGTTATTGCACGGCAAGACGAGCACGGTCGAGCATGAAGACGCCGGGGTGCTGCGCGGTCTGCCAAACCCGTTCACGGCCACCAGGTATCACTCGCTGACGATCCTCCCAGACACCGTGCCTGAGGGGCTTCGGGTGATCGCCCGCACCGCCAGCGGGGTGATCATGGGTGTCATGCACACCGAACATCCGATTCACGGGGTGCAGTTCCACCCGGAGTCGATCCTCACCGAGGGTGGGCACCGGATGTTGGCCAACTGGCTCACCTATTGTGGTGCGCCCCTTGATGAATCGCTGGTGCGCTCGCTTGAGGCAGAGGTCGCCTCGGCACTGGACGGCGTCAGCGGACGCGTGAGCGCCCTCGGCGGCTGAGGTCTAGCCCGTACCGAAACGCAGCTTGATCGTTGCGTTGTAGTTGACCCCGGCACCGGGCTGCGGGTCCTGAAAGACCACGCGTGCCCTGTTGTTGCCATCGGACGGCACGTCCTCGGTGGTGATGTCGCCGGTCCATCCAAGGCTGCGAAGCTGTGGCTCGGCATCGACCCAGAACTTGCCCATCACGCTCGGCATGCGGAATTGCCCGCCGGATGACACCCGGATCTCGATGGCACCGTCCTCGGGGAACATGGTTCCGGCGGTCGGATTCGTGCTCAGGATCTGCCCCTTTGGCTCCGGGCTGGGGACCGGGATCACCGTGGGCGGTGCCGTGAAGCCGTAGGTGGGCAGGTTCTTGAGGGCAACGTCGATGTTCTGCCCGACGAAGTCTGGTGCGGGCTTCTCCCCCGGGCCCTTGCCGACAACGATGGTGATGTTGTTGGTGACCGCCGAGTACTGTCCGGCCGGCGGGTTGGTGGCCATGACGCGGCCCTTGTCCTCGGGCAGCGACTTGGTCTCGCTCTGGGTGAAGGTGCCCTTGAACCCGGCGGCCTGCAGCTTCTTGACCGCGTCGCCGAAGCTGAGGCCATGGCAGTCGGGTACCTGCTGGCTCTCCGGCCCGATGGACACGTTCAGCGTCACCTCGGAACCGGCCGTCACGGTGGAACCCTTCGCGGGATCGGTGTCGATGACTCTCTCGGGAGCAAGCTTTGAGCTCGTGTTCTTCTGGATCTTGGTCTTGAACCCAAGGTTCTGCAGCGCGGCGACGGCGTCGGCCTGGGACTTGCCCGTCACGTCGGGAACCTGGACATCACGCGAGGGGCCGTTGCCCAAGATGATGGCGAAGGTGACCACCACGGTCAGCACCACCAGCGCGGCAAGTCCGACCAGCCAGCGGCTCAGTGGATTGCGCCGCGGCTCCGCGTAATGGCTGGGCAGCGGATTGGTCTGAGGTCCGGAGGCCGGGAAGGCCTTGGCGTTGGAGGGGGTGCTGAGCATGGAGCTGCGCTCGGCGTCGGTGAGAACCTTCGGGGCCTCCGGCTGCTCGCCCTGATACACCCGCATGAGGTCGGTGCGCATCTCGGCGGCGTTCTGGTACCGGTTATCGGGGTTCTTCGAAAGTGCTTTGAGCACAACCGAATCAAGACCGGGAGGAATCTCGGGGTTGTGCTTGGAGGGCGCAACCGGATCTTCACGCACATGCTGGTAGGCCACCGCGACAGGTGAATCGCCGACGAAAGGCGGCTCGCCGGTGAGCAATTCGTAGAGAACGCAGCCCAGGGAGTACACGTCGGAACGCGCGTCCACGGTCTCGCCGCGCGCCTGTTCCGGCGAAAGATACTGCGCGGTCCCGATGACCGCCGCGGTCTGGGTGACGCTGACACCGGCGTCCGACACGGCCCGCGCGATCCCGAAGTCCATCACCTTTACCGCGCCGGTCTTGCTGATCATGATGTTGGCGGGCTTGACATCACGATGGATGATGCCGTGCTGGTGGCTGAAGTTGAGCGCCTGGCAGGAGTCGGCGATGACCTCGATCGCCCGGCGGATCGGCATGGGGCCGTCGTCCTTGACGATGTCGCGCAGGGTGATGCCGTCGACGTACTCCATGACGATGTACGGCAGCGGCCCCGTGGGCGTCTCGGCCTCGCCCGTGTCGTAGACCGCCACGATCGCCGGGTGGTTCAGTGCGGCGGCGTTCTGTGCCTCGCGGCGGAAACGCAGATAGAAGCTGGGGTCCCGGGCCAGATCGGCGCGCAGCACCTTGATCGCGACGTCACGGTTCAACCGTTGGTCGCGCGCCAGGTGAACCTCGGACATGCCTCCATAGCCGAGGATCTCCCCCAGCTCATAGCGGTCCGAGAGGTGCTGCGGAGTGGTCATTACGGTGATTTCGTCCCAGTGATCGGGTCCGGTTCGGCGACCGGAAGCAGAGCCACGATATTAGCTGGCGCAAGCGCTCCTGGCGAAGCTGAAGCCGGACTTGAGGGTGCCTCGCTGCTGGGCGTCGTCGCCGATGGGAGCGGCACGTCATTCTTCTGCTCACTTGCTCGCAGAAGGATGAGCGCCGCGATGATGATCGCGAAGATGCCCAGCACCGCGGCCGCCCACATCAGGGCCTTCTGGCCGGGCGAGAACGTGCCACGCCGGGGCGGTGGCGGCCGGTGCGAGCCCGTAGGCGGTCGGGTGCGGGAGGTGGGCGGGGCAACTCGGCTGGGTGTCCCCACGGCAGGCCGCACCTGCGTGGCGGGCGGGATGGCCGCCGGCGTGGCCCTGCTGATGGTCGGCGCCTGGTTGGGCCGGGGTGGGCGGCGACCGGCACGCACCGCCGCCACCGCATCGGCGAACGGGCCGCCGCTGGTGTACCGATTCTGGGGGTTCTTCACCAGCGTGATCTCGATGAGCTCGCGCACGTTCGGGGGTAGATCGGCGGGCAACGGCGACGGTGTCTCCTTGATGTGCTTCATCGCGACCGTCAGCGCGCCGTCGCCCGAGAACGGGCGCTTACCCGAAACTGCTTCGTAGCCAACAACTCCCAGTGCGTAGACATCGCTGGCGGGGGTGGCGTCGTGACCCAGAGCCTGTTCGGGGGCGATGTATTGGGCGGTGCCCATCACCATGCCGGTCTGGGTGACCGGGGCGGCGTCCACGGCCTTGGCGATGCCGAAGTCGGTGAGTTTCACCTGCCCGGTGGGCGTGATCAGGATGTTGCCCGGCTTCACGTCACGATGCACCAGGCCCGCGGCGTGCGCGACCTGCAGGGCACGCCCGGTCTGCTCCAGCATGTCCAGCGAGTGGCGCAGCGACAGCCGGCCGGTGCGCTTGAGCACCGAGTTCAGCGGCTCGCCGTGAATCAGTTCCATGACCAGGTACGCGGTGCGGCCCTCGCTGTCGATGTCGGTTTCGCCGTAGTCGTACACGCTGGCGATGCCGGGATGGTTGAGCATCGCCACGGTGCGTGCCTCGGCGCGGAACCGCTCGATGAACTCTGGATCCGACGAGAACTCGGCCTTGAGCACCTTGACGGCCACCTTGCGGCCCAGGCGGCTATCGGTGCCCTCCCAGACCTGGCCCATACCGCCGGTAGCGATGAGCCGCTGCAACCGGTAGCGGCCCGAAAGCGTTTCTCCCACACGAACTGTCATGAGGCCCCCTGTAGTGCTGCGGCAATGACCTGCCGCCCGATGGGTGCGGCGACGGAGCCGCCGGTGGCCGCGAGGGCGCGGTCTCCGCCATCTTCGACGAGTACCGCGATGGCCACCTTAGGGGTGACCACCGTGGCTTGAGGATCCGATGTGGTGCTCGATGCCGGTGCAAACGCGATGTACCACGCGTGTGGTGGGGTGTTGCGCGGATCGGTGCCGTGCTCGGCGGTGCCGGTCTTGGATGCGATCTGCACGCTGGGGATGGCTCCGGTCTGTGCGGTGCGCTGTTCTGAGGCAATCATCAGTTCGGTCAATGTGTTCGCGATAGCGGGTGTCACGGCTTGGCCAATGTCATCCGGGGTGGTGGTGGACAGATTCGAAAGGTCTGGGCCCTTAAGGCTATCGACCAGGTGCGGCTGCATCAGCACACCCTTGTTGGCAACGGCCGCAGCGACCATCGCGTTCTGCAAGGGGGTCACCGCGACGTCCTTTTGCCCGATGCTCGACATCGCGACGGCCGCGTCATCGGACATCGACCCGACGGTGGAGGTAGCCACCTGGAGTGGGATGCCGTCGATTTCGTGGTCGAGACCGAAGGCTTGCGCGGCCTTGACCAGCTTGTCGCGCTTGAGTTGTTCGGATCCGAGTTTGGCGAAGGCGGTGTTGCAGGAGCGCGCGAACGCCTCCTTGAGGGTGGTGTTGTCGCCACCCCCGCAGGAGGTCCTGTTGTAGTTCTCCAGGGTTGCGTTGCTACCCGGCAGGAAGATGGTTGGGGACGCGGTCACCTCGGTGTTGACCGTCTTGCCGTCGGCCAGCGCCGCGGCCGTAGTGATCACCTTGAAGGTCGATCCCGGTGGGTAGGTCTGCGAGATGGCGCGGTTCAGCATCGGCTGCGCGGGGTCTTCCTGCAGCTGCTTCCAGGCCGCGTTCTCCTTCGCGGAGTCCTGGCTGGCCAGCAGATTGGGGTCGTAGGAGGGCGTCGACACCATCGCGAGGATCTTTCCGGTGGAGGGTTCGAGCGCGACCACCGAGCCGCGGCAGCCGTCCTTGCAGCCGCGGTGCATGGCGTCGTAGGCGGCCTGCTGCACATCGGGGCGGATGGTCGTGACCACGCTGCCGCCACGTGGATCGCGGCCCGTGAAGAAGTCCGCGAGTCTGCGGCCGAAAAGCCGGGGATCGGATCCGTTGAGCACGCTGTCCTCGGCGCGTTCCAGCCCGGCGCTGGAGTAGTTGAGCGAGTAGAAGCCGGTGACGGGCGCGTAGACCAGTGGATCGGCGTACTGCCGCAGGAAGCGGAAACGACTGTCGGTGGCCACCGAGGAGGCGAGTAACTGCCCGCTCGCCGATATCTGCCCCCGCTGGCGCGAGTACTCATCGAGCAGCACCCGCTGATTGCGGGGGTCGGCGCGCAGTCCGGGTGCCGTGAACACCTGGGTGAGCGTGGCATTGGCCAGCAGTAGCACGACCAGTGCCATGACGACGAGAGATACCCGGCGGATCGATGTGTTCATACGCGATCGATCAGTTCCGTCCGGGCCTCCGCGATGGGGGCGGCGTTGGGTGCGGAGGTGGTGGTCAGTGGTCGGCGGGCGATATGCGAGATGCGCAGCAGGATGGCCAGCAGCACGTAATTGGATACCAGTGACGAACCGCCGTAGGAGATCCAGGGCGTGGTGAGCCCGGTCAGCGGAATGAGCTTGGTGACACCGCCGACGACGATGAACAGCTGCAGCGCCAGCGCCGCCGAGAGGCCGGAGGCCAGCAGCTTGCCGAAGCTGTCACGCACCGCCAGCGCGGTGCGGAAGCCCCGGACGATGAGAATGGTGAACACGAGCAGCACTCCGGCCAGGCCGACCAGTCCGAGTTCCTCGCCGATCGCGGCGATGATGAAATCCGTTGATGCGGCAGGAACCGTGCCCGGCTGACCGTTTCCGAGACCGGTGCCGAAGATGCCACCGGTGGCGAAGCTGAACAGCGACTGCATCATCTGGTACCCGTTGCCGTCCGCATCCGCGAAGGGGTCCAGCCAGGTTTCGACCCGCACGCGCACATGCGCGAACAAGAAGTACGCCAAAAACGCGCCGACGACGAAGAGGCCCAGGCCGATCAGCACCCAGCTGATCCGTGCCGTGGCGATGTACAGCACCGTGAGAAATGAGGTGTACAGCAGCAGCGAGGTGCCCAGGTCCTTCTCAAAGACCATGACGCCCACGGATATTGCCCACACCGCGAGCAGCGGGCCCAGGTCCCTGGCCCGGGGCGACTCCACGCCCCAGTAGCTGCGGCCGGCAGTGCGAAACAGGTCGCGTTTGGTCATCAGGAAGGCCGCGAAGAACACCAGCAACAGAATCTTGGCGGCCTCGGCGGGCTGAATCGACAAGAACGGCAATTCGATCCAGATTTTGGCGCCGTTTCGTTCCGAGGCCGAGGACGGCAACAGCGCGGGGATGGCCAGCAGGACGATGCCAAGGATGCCGAAGGTGTAGCCGTACCGTGCCAGCACCCGGTGATCCTTGACGGCTACCAGGATCCCGACGAGCGCGGCGACACCCACCAGCGTCCAGAGCACCTGCGCGTTGGCTTCCACCGTCTCGGAGCCATCGCCGGCGGCCGCTTTCGCCAGGTCCAGACGATGGATCATCACCAGCCCGAGGCCGTTCAGCAGTGCGACACAGGGCAGCAGCAGCGGATCGGCGTAGGGCGCGTAACGGCGAATCCCTAGATGTGCCAACGTAAACAGGACGAGGTACGCAAGTCCGTATTTCAGTAGATCCCAGGAAAGTCCCCGCTCGAGGTTCGCCTCGACCAGGATCAGTGCCACGGTGGTGATCGCGGCGGCGAAGCCGAGGAGCCCCAACTCCGCGCTACGTCGTGTGGATTGGGGTGGTGGCGAGGTGCCTGCCCCACGGGCCACTACAGCGGTTTGGGGCGCCGTCGTCATGACACGGTCCGGCAGGTGACGCCCGGCTCTTGTGGTGGCGCCGGCAGTGGCGCCGGCGCGGGGGTGGATGTTGTGGTCTGCGTCGTGCTTGCGCCGGGTGTCGCCGGAGACGTGGGCGCGGGCGACGGCCGCGTGGTTGTGGTCGTCGTGGGGGATCCGGATGTGGCGGACGGGGAGCGTCCCGCGGTGGTCGGTGCGGGCGGCGCTGTCTTGGGCGCGGGCGGTGCGCACGGGGGCAGCGCGCTCTTGGTGAGCTGACGTAGCTGGCCGATGGCCTGGTCGAGAGTGCCTCCGGGCAGACCCGTTTCGACCTGCTGACGCTCGGACGGGCGCAGATCGGACACCTTGAAGTACTTGCAGGACAGGCTGGATGCGGACTCGCCGTAGCTCACCAGCGACAGGTCACCGCGGTTGTCAAGGCAACCCACCAGGTCCGGCCGCTGCAGCCGATAACCCAGGAGGGAGCCCTGGACGCCCTGCATGATGGAGACGTTGCCTTCGTAGGCGCTCACATAATAGTTGTTGAGCACCACGCGGCGGCCGATCGCCAGGCCGGCCAGCGCGATCAACACCACGAGCACCGCCGCGATCAGCCAGCGGAGCCGGCGTTTCTTGGGCCGTGTGGTATCGGAATCGGTTGTGTCGCTATCGGATTCGTCCTGAGCGGGCTCGGGCTCTTTGAGCGCGCGCTGGATGGCGGCGGCCCGCCCGGCGGCGGTGTTCGGCGGAGGTGTGTCGGTGTCGGCGTCGGCGGATATCGCCCCCGCCACGATCGGCCGGGTTTGCCCGTAGTCCAGCTCCACGACATCGGCGACGACGACGGTGACATTGTCGGGTCCACCGCTGCGCAGCGCCAGCTCGATGAGCCGGTCGGCGGCGGCGGAGACATCGGGGATCTCCAACGCCTCGGCGATGGTCTCGTGGCTCACCGGATCGGACAGTCCGTCCGAACAGAGCAGGTATCTGTCTCCCGCCTGCGCCTCACGGATTACGAGAGTGGGCTCGACCGGTGCACCGGTGAGCGCGCGCATGATGAGCGAGCGCTGCGGATGGTTGTGTGCCTGTTCCGGAGTGATGCGACCCTCGTCGACAAGGGTCTGGACGAAGGTGTCGTCCTTGGAGATCTGCGCCAGCTCGCCATCGCGCATCAGGTAGGCGCGTGAGTCGCCGATATGCACCATGCCCAGCCGTTTCCCGGTGAACAGGAAAGCCGTCAGCGTGGTGCCCATTCCGTCGAGCTCGGGCTCGGCGCGCACATGGTCGGCGATCGCCGCGTTACCGGAGTGCACCGCGTCGGCCAGCGTATCCAGCAGATCGCCGCCAGGCTCATCGTCGTCGAGTGGGGCCAACGCCGCGATGACCAGCTGTGAGGCGACTTCACCGGCGGCATGACCGCCCATGCCGTCGGCCAATGCCAAGAGGCGGGCACCGGCGTAGACGGAGTCCTCGTTGTTCGACCGCACAAGTCCGCGGTCGCTACGCGCTGCGTAGCGAAGCACCAGTGTCACGAGCGCAGCTCGATCACTGTCTTACCGATCCGTACCGGCGTCCCCTGGGGAACCCGCAGCGCCGTCGTCACCTTCTCCCTATCCAGATATGTGCCGTTGGTCGATCCTAGATCCTCGACGTACCAATCGGCCCCGCGTGGCGATAGCCGCGCGTGCCGCGTCGACGAGTAATCGTCAGTGAGCACCAGTGTTGAGTCGTCCGCACGGCCGATCAAAATGGGCTGGGTGCCGAGCGTGATCCGGGTGCCGGCCAGGGCGCCCTCGGTCACCAACAGGTACTGCATCTGACGCCGGCCCGCCTTCGCGGGACTAATCGCACGCAGGTTCAAACCGCGATTGGCCATCAGCTGACCGGTGGGGGCGTAGATATCGGTCCGCAATATGCGCAGCACCGACCAGATGAACACCCACAACAGCAACAGGAACCCACCGCGGGTGAGCTGGAGCACCAGTCCCTGCATCCGGTTGTCGTTCCTCTCGCTGGTCCATCGCGCCTCGGCGAGGGTGTCCGGAAGACCGGACATATTCGGCAGGGCAACGATACTTGGCCGGGTTACCCGCCGGGGCTCGATACGTGCAGCCTGTGTCGAACGCGGCGTTGCGGGTGCGGTTCTCCTGTTCCCTACTGGACCCGAACGATGATCTCGGAGTGGCCCAGCCGGATGATGTCGCCGTCGGCCAACTGCCATTCGGTGACCGGCGCGTTGTTGACGGTGGTGCCGTTGGTCGAATTCAGGTCCGACAGCAGCGCGGCATGCCCGTCGAAGCGCACCTCGAGGTGGCGGCGCGAGACGCCGGTATCGGGCAGACGGAACTGCGCGTCCTGACCGCGGCCGATCACATTGGTGCCCTCACGCAACTGGTACGTGCGTCCGCTGCCGTCGTCCAGCTGCAGGGTGACGGTGGTGCGACCGGCACCGGCGCCGCCTCCAGTGGGAGCGCCGTAGTCGGGGCTGCTCTGGTAGCCGCCGTGCTCGTAGTCGCCGTACTCGGGCTCGCCGTAACCGCCCTGAGGTGATCCGTAGCCGCCCTGCTGCGGCGGGGCGCCGTAGCCACCCTGCTGCGGGTAGGCCGGGGGACGACCGTAGTCCTGGCCCGGAGGCGGACCCTGCGGTGCGCCATAGCCACCGCCCTGTTCGTACTCGCCGTAGTTGGGACGAGGAGGCTCGCCGTACCCACCCTGTTGCGGCGGGGCGCCGTAGCCGCCCTGCTGCGGAGGTGCCGGGGGACGGCCGTATTCCTGACCGCCGCCATAGCCGCCCTGCTCATAGCCACCGCGGCCGCCTTGGTCGTAGCCACCCTGCTGTGGCGGGCGCTGTTGGTAGCCGCCCTGCTCATAGCCGGCCGGTGGGCGACCGTAATCCTGCCCGTACTGCTGGCCCTGCCCATATCCGCCCTGGCGCGGGGGGTATCCCTGGTCACCCTGCGGAGGCTGCTGACCACGTGGATCCTGTTCGGGACGTCCGTAGCGGTCGTCCTCTCGGCCGTACTCTTCGCCGGGGCGTCCCTGCTGGGGACCTGGGTTGTCAGTCATGGATGCTCCTGGTTGTGGATCCGGGGTCGAAGGGGCAGTCGTCACGGCGCCGTGCGTACGGTCCCGCTTGGTGTCGGGATTGACCACACCGCGCGTGCGAAACTGGCCGGTGTGCAAGTTCGGTGATTGTTCGAATCGGACAACAACTTCACCATACGTTTGCCACCCCTGATCGCGAACATATTCGCGCAGGTGTTCGGCGAACGTGTCTGCGTTGAGATCGCGGTCGTCGGCCGCCTTCTCGTGATCTCCGGTGCTGAGGAGAACAAAGAACTCGTTGGGAGCCAGCAGCCGTCCCTGGCCCGCGGATCGGACGCCGTCGGCGGCCTCGCGACGCAGTGAGGCCTGCACTTCCTGAGGGACGATGCTGCCGCCGAATACGCGGGCGAAGGCATCGCCGACCACGTCTTCTAGCTTGCGCTCGAAGCGTTGGACAATTCCCATGCCTCCTCCTTTCGGCGATCGCGTGACAGTTCTGAGCGCATGACACAGCGCTCCGCCACGAGCGGATCTCGAGTAGATCGTATCGGTTTGATGATCGTCGGCACCCACTCCTCTATTACGAGACGACATCGTCTTGGCACCAAGAGGCCTTCTATGCTCGCCGTTTGAGAGGATTGGCGTGCGTGCGCGGGCTCTGGCGGGCTGTTCGCGGTTCAAAGATGAGGCCACGAGCGTGATAGGCTCTCGCGGTCGTTGGGGCGAGTGGCGGAATGGCAGACGCGCTGGCTTCAGGTGCCAGTGTCCTTCGGGACGTGGGGGTTCAAGTCCCCCTTCGCCCACAAGTGAGTGGGCTAAGAAGCCCAACGACAGAAGGCCGGAGACCCGAGGGTTTCCGGCTTTCTTGTTTGTTGTTGTTTGTTGGTACAGACGTCAGGTTCGGATATCCGCCGCATAGGGCGGTCGGCGTGGGTGCGGCACGACGGCGCCGGAGTATTTGCTGCAACGCTTCCGGTGTATGCCGTCATTCGAGGCTGCTGCTGTAAGTTCACTCGTAGTGTGTTTCCTATGATTCGGGCCTAAGGGGGAAAAGATGCCCGATTCGTCCGTAGGCGACGAAGAATCTGAACACCGTGAGCCGCCACCGGTTCGCGGCGCCGTGCGCTGGCAGGAGCCGGGTATCACCCTGCCGCGGCCGCCCACCGTCGCTGAGTCACGGGCCCGCGACAAGGCGCGCCGGACACGCGAAGCCCAGCGCAGGCTGGCCGAGGTTCAGGCTCAGAAGGCCGAGGAACGGCGCCGGACCCGTAACCACGTTCTGATGGGTTCGATGGTGGTCGCCGGTATCGCGGCGGTGGTGGCCGTGGGTTACGCGGTGATCGACCGTGATGACGACATCGAGGCGACGTGCGTGCAGGACGGGTCGAATGTCGTGGCCCCCGAGGAGTACTGCGAGCGGGGCACCGCGTCGTCCTCGGGCGGCGTGTTCATCTACGCGGGCTCGCCCTATCGCTACTACTACGGCGGACACAACCGAGGTATCGGCACCATCGCGACCGGCGGCAGCGTGGAGCTGCCCAGGGGCACGAGGGCCAAGACCAGTTCGGGCACCACCCTCACCAAGTCCGACAACTCGGGGAGCATTTCCCGGTCTCCGTCGGTCTCGCGGGGTGGCTTCGGGTCGAGCAGCTCGGGAAGTTCGGGAAGCTGATGCGCCGTGAGCACGCGCCGCCCCGCATAGGTTGGGAAGAAATCGTTGCCTCCCAAGGAATGTGCTACGGCACACCGGCGCGGATGGCAGACGGCAGTGACCGGCCCTACTGGGACGAGTCGGTGCACTACGTCTTCGATATGGACGAGGTGCTCTCCCTCGAGGCGACCGTGGAGGTACTGCATTCCATGTGCCTGGACGCCGTTGAACACGTTGTCCTCACCGGGCGCTACCAAGACTTCGGGCTGCCGGAATGGACATGGGAGCACATCGAAAAATCCTGGCGCAGAAGAGATCCGCACCTCTACGGGCGCTTCGATCTCCGTTATGACGGCCGCCGGCCGCCGGTTCTCTTGGAATACAACGCCGATACCCCCACCTCACTGCTGGAGGCCTCGATCCTGCAGTGGCACTGGAAGACGGATGTGTTCCCCGACGACGACCAATGGAACTCCCTGCATGAACAGCTCGTCGCGCGCTGGAAGCAGATCGGCAAGCAACTAGCCGGTGCAGAAACACATTTCACGTGGTCATCGGCGGACCAGAGCGGTGAAGACAACGTCACCCTGGCCTATCTTCAGGAATGCGCGGCAGAGGCCGGTATCAACACGGTGGGCCTGCCGATCGAGGACATCGGCTGGGATCACGATCTGAACCGTCTCGTGGATCTGGAAGAGGCGCCGATCGAATCGATCTTCAAGCTGTATCCGTGGGAGTGGATCGTCGACGACGAGTTCGGCCGCCATGCCCTGGACCTGCTGCCCGAGACCCTATGGATTGAGCCCCTGTGGAAAGCGCTGTTGAGCAACAAGGCGATTTTGGCGGTGCTCTGGGAGATGTACCCCGGCCACCCCAATCTGCTTCCGGCCTACGTCGACAGCCCTCACGAACTGACCGAGTACGTCCGCAAGCCGAAACTGGGCCGAGAAGGCGCCAACATCACGGTGGTGGGAGCGGGCTATGAGACGGCCACCGGAGGTGTCTACGGTGAGGAAGGCTACGTCTACCAGCTGCTGGACCCGTTACCGGAGTTCGGCGGCATGAGGCCGGCCCTGGGTGCCTGGATTATCGGCGACGAATCGGCAGGGTTGGGTATCCGGGAGACCGCAGGCCTGATCACCGACGACGGCGCCGCCTTCGTTCCACACCGGATATCACCTCAGTAGCGACACCCGAACACGAGAGATGGGGAAGGCAACCATGAGCGCAGCAGGGTACTGGTCGATAGTCGCTCACGGAGCGGCCGCGATCTGGCTATACGCGGCTGTCGGTTTCGTGTTGATGGTCGTCGGGTTCTTTGTGCTGGGCTGGACCACTCCCGGCCCGCTGCGTCAGATGGTCCGCGCGGGATTGCCTAACGCTGTCGTGATTACCGCGGCGGGGCTTCTCTCGCAGGCGTTCGTGATCGTGCTGGCGATCTACACCGCCTCGGGAAACATCACCGAGGGCCTGGTGCGCGCGTTGGTATTCGGGCTTATCGGTATTGCGGCCCAGACGATCTGCATCAGGCTGATCGAGTGGGTGGTGGGCCTTGACGTAGGAGATCTGCTGGCACACAGGAGGTTCGCGCCCGCGACGCTCGTCGTTGCCGCGGCCTATGTCGCCGTGGGCCTGATCATCGCCGCCGCGATTCTGTAGTCGATATCTGTGTGGGCTACCTAATGCCCGGTGTCCACCCACTCCATGTAGGCAGACCCGCCTACCGGATTGCCTTGGTATTCGCCGGTATAGCTGTAGGCGCCCGCGTAGCCGCGGCCATGGCCGTAGCGCAGAGGTGAGTCGACGAGCCCGTCGACGGTGAGCACGTGGTCGTCGCGGACTGTCCAGTTCAGGCGGCACGGAAGACGCATGGAGCGCCCCTGCTCGTCGATCATTGGTTTCTCTACGAACGTGCACGGACACTCCGCTACCGTCGTACGCGTGCAACCCGTCCGGACCGGCAGCAAGGGAATGCCCCGGCAGGAGCGGGAGCAATGGATCTTGACTGCCGCCGCGGACGAGTTCGGAGAATCGACCTTCGTGGCGTCGAGCATGAATGGGATCGCCGCCCGTGCCGGGGTATCGAAGGCCCTCGTGCTGGCCTATTTCGGGTCTAAAGAGGATCTCTACGTCGCGTGCGTCGAACGGGCCGGGGAGCGGCTGGTCGCGGCGATCGGCGGCGCACTGTCCGGATCGTCTGCGCGTCAAGAGGTCGCCGAATCGGTATTGACGGCGATCTTCACCACCTTGGAAGGCCGGCGCAGCGATTGGCCGGTTCTCTACGACAGAACGGTGCCCAGCGGACGGGCCCGCGATGCCGCGAGGCGCCAGCGGACCGTGCTGCGTGAACAGGCCGCGGCGGCGGTGACGGAGGCGCTCGGCGCCTCGGGCCTGAGCGACGAGGATGACTTGTCGGCCGCGACGCTGGTCTGGGAGAACATGGTCTCAGCGTTGGTGCAGTGGTGGTGGCACCACCCCGAGCGGTCGGCCGATGAGATGGCGGCGCGTGCACGCAGAGTTCTCTCGGCGCTGTCAGACCGTCCGGTTGAGTGATCCCGACTCCGGAGACGCCGCAGGCGGCACCGTTGCTAGTGACTTGTGCCACAGTGGCGCAAGAGCGCACAGGCCCGAACGGTTAGCGCACTAAAGAGATTTTTCTAGACCGAGGGCGTGATAAGCGCAGTTCACACCCGAGCGCGGGGAGTCGATCGGGCTGAATATCGATTCCAGCAACCTACAAGTTTCTAATTGAAACAGCTCAGTACTGGTGAATCAACATTGAGCGAACTGTCGACAACAGTGTTAGGCGATGCTAATTTCCCCTTATGCGGTCATCGATTCGCAGGGTTGGTCGATCACCAATGATCTTTACAGCTACTTCAAATTGCCTGCAGGTGAGGACGTTTCCCGGGCCAGTGCGCGCAGATGCGCCCAGCCCGCGTCTTCGCTCGTCAGTGAGCATGCTGCTCAGGGAAGGGAGTACCCACGATGAATCTGAATGTCATTCCGGAAGGTCTGCTTGCCACTAGTGCTGCGGTGGAGGCGCTGACCGCGCGTCTGGCTGCCGCACATGCTGCCGCCGCCCCGGTGATCGGTGCGGTGGTGCCGCCGGCGGCCGATCCGGTGTCGTTGGAGACCGCGGCCGGTTTTAGTGCCCGCGGTGTGGAACACACCGGTGTGGCCGCGCTGGCTGTTGAGGAGCTGGGCCGGGCCGGGCTGGGTGTTTCGGAGTCCGCGGCCAGCTACACCACCGGGGATATGCAGGCCGCGATGACGTACATGATCGCGCGGGGGTAGTTCATTGTCTGCCCCCATCTGGATGGCTGCACCTCCCGAGGTCCACTCCGCTCTGTTGTCCAGCGGTCCCGGTCCCGGTGCCTTGCTGGCTGCGGCCGCGCAATGGCAGGCGCTGTCCGCGCAGTATGCCACTGCCGCAACGGAGTTGACACAGCTGCTCGCTGCCACCAACGCCGGGCCCTGGCAGGGGCCCAGCGCCACCCAGTATGTGGCCAGTCATGCACCGTATCTGGCCTGGCTGACCCAGCAGAGCACGCTGAGCGCCTCCAATGCGGTGTTGCAGGAGACGGCCGCCGCCGCCTACATGACGGCGCTGGCCGCGATGCCGACGCTGGCCGAGCTGGCGGCCAACCACATGATTCACGGAGTGCTGCTGGCCACCAATTTCCTGGGTATCAACACCATTCCGATCGCTCTCAATGAGGCCGACTACATCCGGATGTGGGTCCAAGCCGCCACCACCATGGGCGTCTACCAAGGGGTCTCGTCCACCGCGCTGGCTGCTACGGCTCCGACAGAGCCCACGCCGATGATCATGGCTCCCGGTGGGGAAATGTCGCGAATGTCCGCCGATATGACCTCGATGGCGGCACAACCGCAAGCCCTCGAATCCGGTACCGCGCTGGATAACAGCAACAACATGATCGACCAGCTCATGCGGTTCATGACAAACCCGCTCGGCACGCTCCAGGACATGATCGAAGACTTCATGAAGAACCCGATCGCTGCGTTCTTCGCGTGGTTCCCACTGCTGTTCTTCATCGCGTACGAGGCGTTCTTCATCCCCTTCGGTTTCACCTTCTGGGGCATTGTGCTTTCGGCGCCGGCTTGGCTGCCGATTGTGCTCGGGCTCGCGCTTTCGGCCCTGGTTCCACCGGCCGGTATTGAAGAGCCCGGACATGAGGATGAGCCCGGCCGCGAGCCGGCACGGATCGAGCGCCGCAACCCCCAGCAGGATCTACAGCTGGCGCAGGTGCCGTCGGGGCAGTCGATGCCAGGCGGTTCATCCTCCGCCCCAACGACTTCCAGTGCGCCCGCGTCCACATCACCGGCCCCGGCGGCCGCCACTCCTGCCTACATGGTGTATGCGGTGCAGGAGGATCCACCGGCGGCGCGCTTTGGGCCGACGTTGAATGAAGGTGCGGGTGCCAAGGCGCCGGCGGCGGGGATCTCTGCGGCGGCCGCAGCGGCCGCGTCGGCGCGTTCACGCGCCCGCCGCAAGCGCGCGGCCCGGATCAAAGATCCGGCCCCACAGTTCATGGACATGAATTCCACAGTGGACCCGGACTTTTCGGAACCGGCAGCGCGCCAGCCCGCGGGCGTGGGGGCATCTTCCCGCGGCACGGGCCAGCTCGGCTTCTCCGGGACGGTGTCCAGGAGTACAGCGAGCACCAGCGCGGCCGGCCTGATCGAACGCGAGATCGCCTCAGAGAGCATGGACGGCACGCGCACGATGCCCATGCTCCCCACCACGTGGGGAGCCGAACCTGACGGACCCTCCGAAGGGGGGTCCAGCAGCTGACCGGCCGCTCCACTTCGATGACCATGTGAATCACATGCAACACAACACAATTCAGGAGGAACAATGAGTTTGCTTGATGCGCACATTCCGGCCCTGGTGGCTGCGGAGGGCACGTTTGGTGCTAAGACCGCGTTGATGCGTTCGACGATTTCGCAGGCGGAGTCGGCCGCGATGTCGGCCCAGGCGTTCCATGTCGGAGAGTCCTCGGTGGCGTTCCAGGCCGCACATGCCCGGTTCGTGGAGGTCGCCGCCAAGGTCAACGCTCTGCTCGATATCGCGCAGATCAACCTGGGTGATGCCGCCGCGACCTATGTGGCCGAGGATGCCGCCGCCGCCAGCCGTTACGTCGGTGTTTAAGACCGGACTTTTGAGGAGATAGAAATGTCGCAGATTACTTTCAACTACCCCGCGATGCTGGCCCACGCCGGCGAGATGAACACCTACTCCGGTGTGCTGACCGCCCTGGGTGCCGACCTGGCCGCCCAGCAGGCTTCCCTGCAGGCAGCCTGGCACGGTGATACCTCGATGAGCCAGGCCGCTTGGCAGGCCCAGTGGAACACCGCGATGGAAGAACTCATCCGCGCCTACCGCGCCATGGGTTCCACCCACGAAACCAACACCTTATCGATGAACGCCCGCGACATGGCCGAAGGAGCCAAATGGGGCGCATAAACGCCGACTAGCGATTCGATGCAGAAGGGCCAGAGACTCCAAAGGGTCTCTGGCCCTTCTGCATTAGGTCATCACCGAGCCCGGTCGTGTTCTTCGCCGTTGATTGCCAAAGTCGGGGTATTGCTTCCGGCGCAGGAAAGTGTACCGTCCCCAGTATATACCGAACAGTATATACCCGGTACTATTAGTTACGATAATGTGGCGAATGGCCGCCACGGGACGGGGAAGTGGACAAATGAGTGTCGAAGTAACCAACGAACGAGGCCAGGCCCGCAGGCGCGCGGACGTTGACCCGCAGTTAGCGGCAGAACGCCGACTGAAAGCCTCGGCTGAGAAGAGTTACGACCCCGAGATCGACATCGATTGGGATGCACCGATTGACCCTGACCGGCCGTGGGTGAGCGAGCAACGGGTCAGCCTGGATGGTACGGGGCTATGGGAGAAGCTGACTCGGGAGCAACAGATCGAATTCGGCAGACAACAGTTTGGCTCGATCCTCATCCTCGGTATCTGGTTCGAGACGGCGTTGGCGGTGTTTCTCTATCGCGATCTCATGGTAAGTCCGGTGACCGATAGCCGGAGCAGATATCTGCTCACTGAAATTGGTGAAGAAACAAGACATTCCGCCATGTTCGCCCGTCTGGTCGAGAAGATGGGCGAACACTCATCCGCCGTGGAATTCCGGTTGCCGCGGTTCGCACGCGCGGCGGTTCCATTCTTCAGTTCCCTGGTGCCGGTGGGCCCTGCGATGTACACCGCGGTCTTGATGGCGGAGGAGATCTTGGATCGCCTCCAGCGGGAAGGAATGAACGACTCCACTCTGCAACCGCATGTGCGTACCGCGATGCGCATACACGTGATCGAGGAAGCACGTCATGTCGCCTTCGCAAAGGAGGAGATTGTGCGCGGCTACCGACAAGGGGGTCCTCTTGACCGTTTCCTGGCGCGGATGGCGGCGGCCGGAGCGGCGTTGGCCTTTCCGGCGCTGGCGCTGAGTAATCCGCGGAGCTACCGGGCGGTTGGAATCAATCCGGTCCAGGGCGTGCTGGCAGGCTTCTTCGGTCGGCGGTACCGCGAAAACGCGCAGTTTCTATACGGACCAATTTCGAGGTTCTTCTACGACGTCGGGATCATCAAAGGCTTTCCCGCCGTCCTACTTTGGCGGCTGTCTCGCGCCCTACCGGACGACGTGTCAGCCGCGATCAAGCGCGACCGTCGGTTACGGCGCAGGCCAGCGCCGCTATCGCTGGTACGCCCGGCATCCATCGCTGAGGAACGATGAGCCGGGCGCGTACACCCGATTGGGTACTGGGAGCGGGAGCCTGGGCGATGGAGACCGCCCACAAGCTGCTTCTGGCGGTAACGGGTGGACGCCTAGGGCAACGATTCGGGCGAAATCAGACCGTCGAGCTACACATCGCCGGACGTAGAACGGGCCGCCGCATCTCGACGCTGTTGACGTCACCTGTCTACGCGCCCGAGCGCATGGTGCTGGTGGCCTCAAAGGGCGGATCGTCGGATCACCCCGACTGGTACAAGAACCTGACGGCCAACCCGATTCTCGATATCACGGCGGAGGGGGTCACCCGAACGTATCAAGCACACACCGCCTCCGCGGAGGAGAAGGCGGAGCTGTGGCCGGGGATCATCAGGTCGTTTCCCGGCTACGAGGGATACCAGCGAAACACCGACAGAGTCATCCCGGTGGTGATCTGCGAGGTCGTGCCCGTCGGACTCTAAGACGAAACCCTACCGGGCAGCGTTGATGGCCTTGATGATTCGTTGTTCGCTGACCGCACGCGCGGTGCCGAGCTGCTGGGCCCACAGGCTCACACGCAGTTCCTCGATGAACCACGCGATATCCCTGATATCGGGATCATCGGAGCGCCCGGCGGGTAGATCACGCAGCAGGTCGTCATAGACGTCCTCGACCGCGTGCACGCGTTGCATGCGTTCGCGGTCCGCCTCCACCCCTTGGGGTAGACGTTCTAGTCGCTTAACGATCGCGGTGACGTAACGCGCAAGGTCGGCCAGCTTCGCAGCGCCGGTGGCCGCGACGAATCCCGCCTCCAGCAGTCTGGCGAGCTGATCGCGCATATCGGCAATCGCATCGGCCTGCACCGCAGGCACTGTGGTGGGCAGCGCCACGTGTACCTCGCTCCAGGCCGTCACAACTTTCTCGGCACGGCGCACGATATCGAGCGTGGTGGCTGCCAGGCTCTGTGCCGCATGGTCGCGGAGCGCCGCGAACTCGGCCCGGGTCCATACGGGTGTGGGGGCCAGCAGATCGACGGCCGCGTCGGCGCAGTCATCGAGCAACGCGGCCAAGGAACCGTCTGGGTTGGATGAGAGTACGAGCCTGGATCGCGGGTCCAGACCGCGCTCAACGGCTTTCATCGGTGACGGAATCGACAGCCGCAGCAGGCGACGGGTGCCTGCCGCCATGGAAGCCCGTTGCTCGGCAGCGGTGGCGAACACGTGAATGTCCACGGCGCTACCCGTATCCACCAGTGCCGGATACCCGCGTATGGTGTGTGCGCCGCTGACTTGTTCTATGGTGCAGGGTAATTCGGGTAGATCCTCCGGCCAGCCGCGTAGATCCTGGCGCTCCCAATCTCCCGCGACCACCGCCGCTACGGCCTGGCGGGTGGAACCCGCAAGCTGCTGCTGCAGTGCATCGAGGTTCTTGTCACGAGCCACCTCGGAGCCGTCGGCGGACTCGACCACGAAGGTCACCCGCAGGTGCGGGGGCACCTTGTCCAGGTCGAACGCGTCGGTGGGTACACGGATGCCGGTGCGCCGGTGCAGCTCCCGCCCCAACGCGTACACCAGCGGTTCTGGTCCGGGCTCAATGTTCTCGAGCACCGCGCGGGCGGTGTCGGGCGCGGGAACAAAGTTGCGGCGCAGATCTTTCGGTAACGAACGGATGAGCGCGGTGACCAGCTCTTCGCGTAGAGCAGGTACATGCCAGGCGAATTCGTCACCGCCCAGGCGAGCAAGAACCTCGACTGGAATATGCACGGATACGCCGTCATCAGCCGCGCCGGGTTCGAATCGATAACTGACCGGCAACGCCACATCACCGGATCTCCAGGTGTCGGGCATATCGTCGGTCGCGTGCTCGGAACGCAGTAGGTCGTCACGAGTGAACGTCAGAAGAGTAGGCGTCTTGTGCCGCTGCTTGCGCCACCAGGCATCAAAATGCCTGGCGGACACGGCATCCTCCGGTATGCGCGCTGCGTACAGGATGAAGATCTCGTCATCGCCTACCAGCAGATCGCGCCGGCGCGCCTTGTCCTCGAGCTCGGACAGTTCCCGCAGCAGTCGCGCGTTGTCCCGCAGGAAGTGGTGCTTGCTCTGCCAGTCACCCTCCACCAGGGCGTGCCGGATGAACATCTCGCGAGCCAGCTCTGGGTCCACCTGCGCGTAACCCACCCGGCGGCGAGGTATCAATGGCAGCCCGTACAGAGTCACGCGCTCGAAGGCCATCACAGATCCGCGCTCGGCGTCCCAGTGCGGCTCGCTATAGGTGCGCTGTACCAGGTCCCCGGCGATCCGCTCTACCGACTGCGGTTCGACGCGGGCCGCAATCCGGCCGAACAGCCGACTGGTCTCGACCAGATCGGCGACGACCACCCACCGGGGTGGCTTTTTGGTCAGTACTGAGCCAGGGGCGAGTACGAATTTGGTGTTGCGTGCGCCGGAATAGTCGCGAGAGTCGCCTTCGCGCAGACCGATATGAGACAGCAGGCCTGCGATCAGGGCTGCGTGGACCAGTCCCGGATCGGCGGGCTCACCCGACTCGCGGATGCCGAGGTCGCGCGCGATGCTGCGCAGCTGCCCCACCAAGTCCTGCCATTCCCGGATACGCAGGTAATGCAGGAACTCCTCGCGGCACATGCGCCGGAAAGCGCTGCCCGAGAGTTGGCTTCGTTGATCTTGGATGTATCGCCAGAGATTGAGGTAGGCACTGAAGTCGGAGTGGTCGTCGGCGAAGCGCGCGTGCTTTTGGCGAGCTGCCTCTTCGCGGTCGGCCGGACGTTCCCGCGGATCGGGAATCGACAGTGCGGCCGCGAGTACCAAGATTTCCCCGACGCAGCCCTCGGCATCGGCCTGCAAGATCATCCGGCCGATTCGCGGGTCGAGGGGTAGTCGTGCCAGCCGTCGCCCCAGCTCGGTGATCGCACCGCCGGTATCGAATGCACCCAATTCCTGCAGCAGCTGCACACCATCGCGGATGCTGCGTTTGTCGGGCGGATCCAGAAACGGGAAGTTCTCGATATCGCCGAGCTGCAGCGCCGCCATCTGCAGGATGACGGCAGCAAGGTTGGTGCGCAGGATCTCCGGATCGGTGTAGCGGGGCCGGGCCTCGAAGTCTTGTTCGGAGTACAGCCGGATGCAGATACCGGGTGCCGTTCGTCCGGACCGTCCGGACCGCTGTGCGGCTGACGCCTGGGAGATGGGTTCGATGGGCAGGCGCTGCACCTTGGTGCGTCGGCTGTAGCGGGAGATGCGCGCGGTGCCGGGGTCGATGACGTATCGGATGCCCGGAACGGTCAGGGAGGTTTCGGCGACGTTGGTCGCCAGCACCACACGCCGGCCGGTGTGAGGCGCAAAGACCTTGTGTTGCTCTGCTGTTGGTAGACGTGCGTAGAGCGGAAGAACCTCAGTGTTGCGGAAGCTGCCGCGCAGCGTCTCGGCGCAATCGCGGATCTCGCGCTCACCGGACAGAAACACCAGTACATCGCCGGAGGGTTCGGCCTCCAGCTCGCGGACCGCGTCGGCGATGGCCTCGGTCTGGTCGCGGATCTCGGTACGGACGATTTCATGGTCGGGGTCGTCCGGATCATCTGACGAATCGCCGGAAGCAGGGACCTCCAGCGGCCGGTAGCGGATCTCGACCGGGTACGTCCGCCCGGACACCTCGACGATGGGTGCGCCTCCGAAATGCGCCGCAAAGCGTTGCGGCTCAATGGTGGCCGAGGTGACGATGACCTTCAGGTCGGGCCGCTGCGGCAGCAGCTCGCGCAGATAGCCCAGGAGGAAGTCGATATTGAGGCTGCGTTCGTGCGCCTCGTCCAGGATGAGGGTGTCGTAGCGCAGTAGTCGTCGGTCGCGCTGGATCTCCGCGAGCAGAATGCCGTCAGTCATCAGCTTGACCAGGGTGCGGTCGCTGGCTTGGTCGGTGAATCTGACGGTGTAGCCCACGGTTTCGCCGAGGGGGGTGCCCAGTTCCTCGGCGATACGTTCGGCGACGGTGCGTGCCGCGAGTCGGCGTGGCTGGGTGTGGCCGATGGTGCCACGGATTCCACGGCCCAGCTCCAGACAGATCTTGGGAAGCTGTGTGGTTTTCCCCGAGCCGGTGGCGCCGGCGACGACGACCACTTGATGCGCGGAAATCGCGCGGGCGAGTTCGTCCCGGTGCGCGCTGACGGGTAGGTCCGGGTACGTGATCGTCGGGACGGCCGCGGTCCGGGTGGCCACCAGTGCCTCGGCGGTGGAGATCTGTTCGAGGAGCTTCTCGGCATCGGCCGGGTTGCGCAGGTTCTTGAGGCGGCGGCCGAGCCGGGACGCATCGCGAAGGGTCACGCCGTCGAGGCGCGCGCGCAACGCGGAACGGGACTCCCCCGACAATTCGGACACTCCGGAAAGGATAGGCGCCCCCGGCGCTATGCCGTTAGACGCTCCAGGCGCTCGCCAGGCCAGCCGAGACCGAGGCTGCCGCGGTGACCAGGCCATGCCAGGTCTCGGGCTGCAGCTGATGGATATCCAACGGACCCGCCGTGGCGATATGCGGGTCATAAGGCACGGCGACGATGTGGTTCGGCGAGATCCAGCGGTGGAACCGGGCGACCATCGCCGCCACCAGGCGCTCGGAGTTCCTGCGATCTTCGCGATTGTCGTAGCCACGGACATGGTTGATCACCACCACCATGCGGGGGATCAGGTACTCGTAGCCCTCGGAGATGAGCCACTCGATCGCGCGGACCGCACCCTCGGCGCCGACCGGCGTGGCGGCCGCAACCAGCACCACACCGTTGGCAGATCGCAGCACGCCAGGCATCACCGGATGCCAGAAGTCCACGCCGGTATCGGTGAGCAGCAGGCTGTAAAGCCGCTGCAGCCGACTGTGCGCCTGGGTGTAGATCTCGGCATTGAGTTCCCCGCGCGGGCGCACCGAATGTGCGTTGGCGGCAAGCACATCCAGGCCGGTCACCGGATTCTGGCCAACGAAGAAGCGCAGATCGAAGTTGCGCTCGGGTTCGTCTTGAGCCAGCACATCGGCGAAGGTGGATGAGGCTGACGGGTCAATCCACGACGCCAGATTGGCCGACTGGCCCGGATCGGCGTCGGTGGCCAGCACCATGTCTTTGCGGCGCAGCTCTGAGAGCACCGAACCGAGAGCGGCGGTGATCATCGTCTTGCCGACGCCGCCGTTTCCGCCCAAGACCGCCAGGGAGTGGATGCCCCGCCAGGGGGTGCGCACCACGGCGGTCAGCTCACGAAGCTCGGCCTCTTCACGGGATTCGCCCGGATTGATAACGCCAAAACTCCCGCGGTACACCCACTTACGCCAACCAATCGACGCGGGCCGACGCGGCGAGGGCAGAATTTCTGAACGAAGCTGCGCTCCCAACGCGTCGCCGATGGCCGGAGGGAGATCGACATGCGGATCATGCGGAGGTACGGCGTCGACGATGGACAGCGGGCCACGAGGCGGCAATTGCAGTGGGCGGGGTTCGACATCGGGCTGGCGCTGTTGCAGCGAGGCGGCCTCGGCGCGTTGCCGTTTGGCGTGCGCGCCCAGCTTGATGGGGATGATGGGTCCGGTTCGGTCGAGGATCTCGTCCTCGGAGCCGTCCGCCGGGGAATCGTTGGGCGCACTCACGGCAATCTCCTCCTCCACCAGAAGCCGTTTGGCCCCAGCGCTCCGACAGTTTCGATCTGCATCGCGGGCAGCGTGAGACCCGTCGCATACGCAGTCTCTTATGGCCGTTGCGCGGTTGGCGAGGGCCGTTACCCACCCGTGTCTGAATCGGCATCAAATGGAACGAGGTTGGTATGTAGTCGGTACCGGCGCTAAATCAGCAGGTCACATCCACGTACATGGTCTTGGTGGTTGTGGTGTTGGTGAAGACGCCCGGACGCTTGTTGCTCGGCAGGCCGTAATCGGACCGCACGGTGGTCTGCCCGGGACGCACGCTGCTGGCGGTGCACTGGTTGAGGGCCTTGGATCCGGTCTTGCTGACGATCACGCTGTAGCCCTGTGCCTGAAGCTCGCTGACGGTCTGCTGTGCGTTGGAGCCGTCGGTCTGAGCGGATGCGGTGCCGAGGGCGAAGCCGAGTGGTGTCAGCGCGAGGGCAGCGGCGGCGGTTCCGGCGATGATGTACTTCTTCATGATTTCTCCTGTGCCAGTGGGTTTTTGAGTTGGATCACCGGGTTGCTTGGTGATACTTCAACGATGCGGCGCGGAGGCCGGAATGTATGTCGGGCGACCGGCTGATACACCGGAGGATCTTGATGTCCCCCAATTGGGGGACACACGTGGATTTGGCGTGCCAAGCTTGCGTTTGTGCAGGTGAGCGGCGAACTTGTGCGGGTGGTTGTCGGCGATGACCACCCGCTTTTTCGCGAGGGTGTGGTGCGGGCGCTGACCGCAAGCGGCCAGATATCCGTGGTGGCGGAGGCTCAGGACGGCGCGGGTGCGCTCGCGTTGATCAGAGAGCACCTGCCCGATGTCGCGCTGCTCGATTACCGGATGCCGGAGCTTGACGGGACGCAGGTGGCGGCTGCCGTGCGCCGTGACGAGCTACGTACCCGGGTGCTGCTGCTCTCGGCGCATGATGACGCGGCGATCGTCTATCACGCTCTGGCGGAGGGCGCCGCGGGCTTCCTGTCGAAGGAGTCCACACGCGCGGAGCTGGTCAGCGCGGTGCTCGACTGTGCGCGGGGCCGGGACGTGGTGACGGCCAGCCTCACGGCGGGGCTGGCCGGCGAGATCCGCAAGCGCGCACAACCGGCAGGCCCGTCGTTGAGCACGCGTGAACGTGAGGTGCTCCGGATGATCGCCGACGGTCTCACCGTGCCCGCCATGGCCAAGCGACTGTTCCTGGCTCCGTCCACGGTGAAAACCCATGTGCAGCGGCTGTACGAAAAACTCGGCGTCGGTGACCGGGCGGCGGCGGTGGCTGAGGCCATGCGGCGTGGATTGCTCGAGTAGCCGTGGTGCTGGAGCGGGTGGCCGCGTACTTCACCGCTGAACCCATGCGGGTTTCGGCCTGGCTACGGCTGCCCCTGATCGTGCTGATTGTGCTGCTGGGGTCTAACCCGAACATCGAAATGTGGCATGTCGGTGTGTATTACGGGGTGCTGGCCGTGTACACGGTGTCTGCGATTGTGTGGGTGCTGATCGCGGTTCGTGGACATGTCCCGATGTGGGTGGCCCCTGCCGCCACCGCCGTGGACATCGCCGCCGTGGTGGCGCTGTGTGTGGCCTCCGGTTATGGCACGTCGGAATTGCTTCCGGTGTTCTTCCTGCTTCCCGTTTCAGTGGCCTTTCAAGAGCGCCCGGCTGTGACGGCTCTCCTCGGAACCGTGACCGCTGCAGGATATTTGGGCGTTCTGGTGTTCTACACCAGGAGTGGCAACATCGACGGTATTCCCGGCGACGAGTACCTCACCGTTGTGACATTGCTGTGGCTGGCCGCTGCGACCGCCGGAATGTGCTTCGTCCTCAAGCGCCGCTCCGAACACGTCGAGCAGCTTTTGCACACACGCGAGCAGCTGGTGCTGGAAGCGATGCGCGCCGAGGAGCGGCACAACCGCGAAGTCGCCGAGCGGTTGCATGACGGCCCGCTGCAGAATCTGCTGGCGGCACGTCTGGAAATCGAGGAAGTTCTTGAACGACAACCTGATCCGGTGTTGGAGGCGGTGCACGCGTCGTTGCGCGACACGGCAGCGGAATTGCGCGGCGCGGTGTCGGCCCTGCATCCGCAGGTGCTCGCCGAGCTGGGATTGACGGCGGCGATCCGCGAGCTCGGTCGCCAGTACGCGGCGCGGGGCACCGTCGAGGTCAACACGGAACTGCGGGAAGTGGGCAGCCCCCCGGCGCAGCCGCTGGTGTACCGGGCGGTCAAAGAGCTGTTGACCAATGCGGTGAAGCACGGACGCGCCAAGAACATTCACGTCGAACTGACTCGAGATGAAGAGTTCCTGACGCTGGTGGTCGCGGATGACGGTAGGGGCTTTGATCCGCGCGATGTGTCCGCGTCAGTCGCCGACGGACACATCGGGCTGGCCTCGCTGACGGTCCCCATCAATGCCGCGGGCGGCGATGTCGTGATCACGTCGGCGCCGGGCGCCGGTACCCGGGTGTGCGTCACGGTGCCGGCCGATATGGCAGCGTAAGGGGGAACGCTCGGCACCGAGAGAGCGCGCCCTCAACGGATGGAGAACAGGTGTACGACCTCGTCATCATCGGTTCCGGCAGCGGAAACTCGTTGCCTGATGACCGCTTCGCGGACCAGGAGGTCGCGATCGTCGATCGCGGTGTGTACGCGGGCGCCTACGGCGGCACCTGCCTGAACGTCGGCTGTATACCCACCAAGATGTTCGTCTACCCCGCCGACCTGGCCGACGAGGCCCGCGACGGCTCCCGGCTCGGTGTGGACAGCTCGGTGCGCGGAACCCGCTGGGCCGACATCCGTGAACGCGTCTTCGGCAGGATCGATCCGATCGCGGCGGGTGGATTGCGCTACCGCGTCGAGGACTGCCCCAACATCACGGTCTTTCAGCAGGAAGCGCGATTCATCGCGCCAGGCACCGATGCCGAGGGCGACCCGATCCATCGACTCCAGCTGGCGGACGGCACGATCCTGGAGGCCCGGCAGGTGGTCATCGCCGCGGGTTCACGTCCGGTCATCCCGCCGGTGATCACCGACAGCGGCGTGGCGTTTCACACCAACGACGACATCATGCGTCTACCGGAGTTACCCGAGCGTGTGGTGATCGTGGGCAGTGGCTTCATCGCCGCCGAGTTCGCGCATGTGTTCAGCGGCTTGGGCTCGGCGGTCACGGTGATCGCGCGCGGCCCGCGGCTATTGCGCGCGCAGGACGAGACGATCGCGCAGCGTTTCACCGAGGTGGTATCGGCGCGGTGGGATGTGCGGCTGAACACGGAAGTGGTGGCCGCTCGCGAGACCGATGGTGGCGGTGTCGAACTGGACCTCACCGACGGATCAACGGTGACGGGTGATGTGCTGCTGGTCGCGACCGGACGCACCCCCAATGGTGATCAGCTGGACGTGTCAGCGGCGGGACTGACGCTCGACGAGAAGGGCCGGGTGCCGGTCGACCAGTACCAGCGCACACCGGTGCGCGGCATCTACGCCCTGGGTGACGTGAGTTCGCACTATCTGCTCAAGCACGTGGCCAATCACGAAGCGCGGGTGGTACAGGCGAATCTGCTGTCCGGCTGGGACACCCCGACCACCGCCAGCGATCACCGGTTTGTCCCCGGTGCGGTGTTCAGCCGTCCGCAGGTGGCATCGGTGGGATTGTCAGAGGACCAGGCGCGGCAACGCGGGATCGATGTGGCGGTCAAGGTGCAGACATACGGCGACATCGCGTACGGATGGGCGATGGAGGACACCGAGGGGCTGTGCAAGCTGGTCGCCGACCGGGCGACGGGGCTGCTGGTGGGCGCGCACATCGTCGGTTACCAGGCGTCGGCGTTGATCCAATCGCTGATCACCGCGATGAGCTTCTCGATACCTGTGCGCGAGATGGCGCGAGGTCAGTACTGGATACACCCGGCACTGCCCGAGCTGATCGAGAACGCGTTGCTCGGCCTGGAGCTCTAGCCGAACTCAGCCGGCCATGAACTCGTCGTACGCGGAGGCCAGGCCCGGCGGCAGCACGGTGACATTGCATTCGCGCTGCGCATCACCGATCGGGGCCAGGATGCCGCGGAGCTCGTGGTACTCGCCGGGGTTGGCGGTGAAGTACGCGCGGATGTTCGCGGCGGCCTGGGCGCGCGGTTGGTCGGGCGCGGCGTCGAGCACTGCCCGTGCTCCGGGGTGATTGTCGAGGTATCCGCGGGCGGCGATTGTTGTGGATCCGACGGTGTCGGAGAGCCTCTCGCGGCTACAGTCGGGCGCGGCCGCAGCCGTGGGCAATATGGCTGTCGCGGTGATGAACCCGAGCGCACCGGCGGTACTGGTGGCCCGGCGAATGAGGGTGTGGGAGAGCGTCATGTCGATGTTTCCTTCGCTGGGGGCAGTTCTTGCTGATCCCCGATCCACGCGAGGTGTACCCCGTAAACGAGTGCTGAAACATCAGGAGACGAGCGGTACCTCCGCGGCGATGAGGTCCAGCAGGGCCGGGTAGCGCTTGGCTTCCTTGTGGTTACCTGGCTTGCCGCTGCTGACCACGCCGACGGACAGCGCACGGGCGGGGTCCGCCCACATGGCGATGTCCACCAGCCCGGTGTGCCCGAACGCCGCAGGCGAGTTGCGCCCGAACGGCCCGAACCGCTCAGAGCCCAGCATGTATCCGGTCCCCCAGCGCATCGGCATTCCGCCGGTTGCCATATCCGGTCGCAGGCGCCGGGCCGGTGCCGCCGCGGCCCGGATGGTCTCGGGGGACATGACCCGCACCCCATCGAGTTCGCCACCCCGGCAGAGGATTTCGGCAAAGCGGGATAGCTCGTTCGCGGTGGAGACAGTGTTAGACGACGGCACCACGCCGGTGAGGAAGAAGGGCTGGTTCGACATCGGGATAATCTCGTGCATGGTCCCGCCGACCACCGCCCGGAAGGCCGCGCGCATGGGCGCGGGCAATGGCTTGCCAGTGGGATGGCTCGGTGCCACCAGCGGCACATCCTCCGGGGCCACACCGTAGTTGGTCCACCGGAACCCAAGGGGATCGAGGATTTCCGCGGCAAGGATGTCGCGGATGCTCTTACCGGTCGCACCGAGAACGATCTCGCGCACCAACGGCCCCCAGGTCAGTGCGTGATACATGTGCACCAGGCCGGGACGGTAGAGCGGGCGCAGCTGGCCTAGTTGTTCGCGGGTGTACTCGCTGTCATCCATTCGGGTGACATCCGGCCGGGGTCCGGTGGGCACCGGGATTCCCGCGCTATGCGTCAGCACGTGGCGGATGGTGATGCGATCCTTGCCGCGGCTGGTGAAGGTGGGCAGGTATTCGCAGACGCGGTCGTCGAGCGATAGCGCACCGCGTTCGATGAGCAGGTGCATCACCGTCGTTGAGACGGCCTTGGCGGCCGAGTACACGCAAAACGGTGTGTCGGTGGTGACGGGGATCTTCTCGGCATCGGCCGGATCGGTGGGCGCGTTACCCCAACCATGACCGATGGCACGGTTGAGGATCACTTTTCCCTTGTGCCGCAAACACACCTGGATCGCCGGGTGCATACCCGCCTGATACCAGTACCGGGTCGCCGCCCAAATGCGCTCCACGGCGGCGGGGTCGATGTCGGAGTGGTCTTCGGCCTGATCGCCGCTGCCGATATCCGTGACCGAGTCCAGGTCTGCTGGAACTCGTATGCGTCCGTCGTCGGTCATGGATTCCTTCCTACCCGACTCACTGGGCGAGCCTCAGAAGCCCAGGTCGCGACCGATGAGCTCCTTCATGATCTCGTTGGAACCGGCCCAGATCTTGGTGACACGGGCGTCCATCCAGGCGCGTGCCACGCGGTACTCCTTCATGTAGCCGTAGCCACCATGCAGCTGCACGCAGGCGTCGATGACCTCGTTCTGCACCTGAGAGGACCACCACTTGGCCTTCGCGGCATCGATCGCCGAGAGCTCGCCCTTGCTGTGCGCGAGCACACCCTGATCGACGTACACCTGCGCCGCTTCGAGTTTGGTGACGAGCTCGGCGATGAGGAACTTGTTGTACTGCAGGCTGCCGATCTGCTGACCGAATGCCTTGCGCTCCTTGGCGTACTCGATCGTCTCCTCGAGCACCCCGGCCGCGTGGGCGATGTTGGCGACCGCACAGCCCATCCGCTCCTGGGGCAGGCGCTGCATCATCGAGATGAATCCCTGGTTGACCTCACCGATCACGTTCTCGGCGGGCACCCGCACATCGGTGAAGAACAGTTCGGCGGTATCGGCCTCGGGCTGGCCCACCTTGTCCAGCTTGCGGCCGCGCTCGAAGCCGGGCATGCCCTCTTCGACCGCGAACAAGGTGATGCCCTTGGCCTTGAGCTCGGGTGCGGTGCGCGCGGCGACGACGACGAGATCGGCACGCGCGCCGTTGGTGATGAACGTCTTGGATCCGTTGATGACCCAGTCGTCACCGTCTTTGACCGCAGTGGTCTTGAGGGCGGCCAGGTCGGAGCCACCTGACGGTTCGGTCATGCCGATGGCGGTGATCATCTCGCCGCTGCAGAATTTCGGCAGCCAGCGCTGCTTCTGCTCATCGGTGGTCAGCTCGACCAGGTACGGGGCGACGATGTCGAAGTGGATGGACATCGATGAGGCCAGTGCGGCACTGGAGCGCGACAGCTCCTCCTGCAGAACCGCGTTGTAGCGGTAGTCGCCGGCACTGCTGCCGCCGAACTCCTCGGGCACGTCGAGCCCCAGGTAGCCCTGCTTGCCTGCCTCCAACCACAGCTCGCGGTCGATGTAGCGCTGCTCGATGAAGTTCTCGGCGCGCGGCTCGACGTGGCGCTGCACGAATGCCTTCACGGACTCCCGGAACGCGTCGTGGTCCTCGGTGTAGATAGTGCGTTGCATGGTGTTATCGAAGCACGCGTCTAAATCCGCGTGCTCGGGTGTTCGGTGAGGTGGTAGGGATGGAGATCGTGAAACTGCTCGCCGCTGCCGCTCTCGCTGTCCTCGTCGCGGGCTGCGCCGCCTCGCCGGAGGCGTCCGAACAGCATGAACACGGGAACTCGCTGACCGCGCCGGTGGCGGGAGACCCGATCTGGACGCAGCCGCGCGCTCCCATCCGCGTGCACGGTGACACCTATTACGTCGGGACCGAGGGCATCAGTTCGGTGCTGATCCGGACCGACGAGGGGCTGATTCTTTTGGACGTGGGTATGCCGCAATCGGCGCCCCAGGTGGAGGACAACATCCGCACGCTGGGGTTCGCCGTCGAGGACCTGAAGTACGTGCTGTCCTCTCATACTCACGTCGACCATGCCGGTGGTATCGCCGCGGTGGTTCATGACAGTGGCGCTACGGCGGTATCGAGCCCTATCGGCGCACAGTCGCTGCGCGCCGGGCACGTGTCCGCCGATGATCCGCAGGCCTCCGATACCGCGAACGCCGCCTTCCCTGCCGTTGAACGAGTTCGGGAGGTCGCCGATGGGGAGGTGTTGAAGCTTGGAAATGTGGCGCTGACAGCGCATTTCACGCCGGGCCATACGCCCGGCGGTGTCAGCTGGACCTGGAAATCGTGCGAGGGCGGCCGGTGCCTGGACATGGTCTACGCCGATAGCCTCAATGCCGTCGCCACCGGCAACTACCGCTTTACGCCAGGTCACGTGTCCAGGTTCCGGCAGAGCATTCAGACGGTGCGCGCCCTACCCTGCGACATCTTGTTCTCCGTGCACCCTGAACAAGCCGATGACATCACGAAGCTGAACAGGCTCGCGGTGCAACGTGACCCGAACCCGATGATTGACCCGACGGCGTGCACGGCGCTTGCTGACACGTTCGACGCGAAGCTGGATAAGCGGATCGCCGACGAGCGGGCGGCCCGCTAGCGAGGCGTGTGCATCTGCGGTGACGGTGGCATCGATCGCCAGCTCAACGTGACGCTGAACACCCCGTGAAGTGTGCTTTTCGGTTTGCGATGGCTACCGTCTTCATCTTAGATACAAGTTGTGTCTATTATTCGAACAGTGGCAATCTCCGCAAGTGAAGAGGCGTATCGCTCGGTGAAGGAGCGCATCCTCAGCGGCGATATCCCCGGCGGTGAGCTGCTGAGCGAAGGGGAGATCTCGGCGCGGATGGGGTGCAGCCGTACTCCGGTGCGCGAGGCCTTCCTTCGGCTTGAAACCGAAGGCTGGCTGCGGCTCTATCCCAAGCGCGGGGCGCTGGTGGTGCCCATCACCCCCGAGGAACGGCGACACGTCGTCGATGCGCGCCGCGTCGTTGAGGGTGCCGCTGCGGCGCGTATTGCCGAACGCGGAGCATCTCCGGCACTCCTGTCAGACCTGTCAGCACTCATCGAGGTGCAATTGGGGCGTGCCGCGCAGGGCGATGCCGCGGGTTTTGCCGCCGCAGACGTGGACTTCCACCGCGCGATCGTGGCCAAGCTGGGAAACCCACTGCTGGAGAACTTCTACGACAGCCTGCGTGAACGCCAGCGCCGAATGGCGGCCGCCGCTATCGGGGTAGACCCGGTGCGGGTCGCGCGCTCGGTTGCCGGGCACCGCGCGCTGGTGGACGCGCTTGCGGCGGGTGACGCGGCCCGCTTCAGCGTCGAGCTGGTCGAGCACATGAAAGTGGTGACCGAGCGTGACTAGCCGACTGCTGGCGCCGTGGCAGCGGGTGGCCCTCGCTATGTTCGGAATTGCCTGGGGCGGTAATGAATTCACCCCGCTGCTGGTGATGTATCGGCAGGCCGGACAATCCGCCGCATCCGTTGACACGCTGTTGTTCGCCTACGTGCTGGGCATCATTCCAGCGCTCTTCCTGGGCGGCCCGCTTTCGGATCGGTACGGCCGGCGCGCGGTGATGCTGCCGGCCCCGTTCATCTCGATGGCCGGGTCTCTGGTGCTTGCGCTGGGAGCGCAGCATTTCGCGTTGCTCTTCACGGGGCGGGTGCTCTCCGGTATCGCGCTGGGCCTGGCGATGGCCGCGGGCAGCTCATGGGTCAAGGAACTGTCGGCTCCCCCGTTTGACCGGATCGGCGCCGGTGCGCGGCGTGGAGCCATGAGCCTGACCGCGGGATTCGCGCTCGGCGCGGCCGTGGCCGGAGCGTTGGCGCAGTGGGGTCCCTGGCCGCAGCACCTGGCATTCCTGGTCAACATCGCGATCACGGTTCCCGGTGCGGTACTGGCACTGTCGGTTCCGGAATCTGCGGCCGAGCGCGCGCCGGGCCGGCTGGTGGACGATCTGAAGATCCCTGCCGCGCGCCGTCGCCGGTTCCTGTTCGTTGTGATGCCTTTGGCGCCCTGGGTGTTCGGCTCGGCGGCGGTGGCGTACGCGGTGCTGCCCACGCTCATCGCCCCGACGCTTCCGGGCGAGCGCATCGCATTCTCCGCCCTGTGTTGTCTGGTCTGCCTGGGCTGTGGTTTCACCGCACAGCTACTTGCGCCCAGGATCGATCGGCCGGGTACCGCGCGGCTCGGCATCATCGGGCTGACCCTGGTCGCCGCGGGTATGGCGCTGGCCGCCGTTGCCGCGCACCGGCTTACGATCCCGTGGGTCTTGATCGCCGCGTTGGTGCTGGGTGCCGGGTATGGAACGGCACTGGTCAGTGGGCTACAGGAGGTGAACCGGATCGCCGGGCCCACGGACCTGGCCGGACTCACCGCCGTTTTCTACGGACTTACCTACCTGGGCTTCGGGGTGCCAATGATGCTGACGATGTTCAGCAACACGCTGCCGGTGCTGACACACCCCGTGTTGCTCTGCGGTGGCGCAATACTGGCGACGCTCTGCATGGTGGTGCTGGCGATGAACTCGCGCACCGATATCCGCGAAGGGTCACCCGTCGAGGCGGCGGAATCCGCCGTAACGCCCGAGCCGGCGCTGCGTTAGCGGATAGCCGGATAGGCTCTCGCAGCATGATCATCGCAGGGCTGGTACTGACCGGAATCGCCGCGCTCATCCACGTCTACATCTTTTATCTGGAATCGATTGCGTGGACCAATGAGAAGACACGCAAGGTTTTTGGTGTCCGCACGCTCGAAGAGGCCGAGGTGACGAAACCTCTGGCCTTCAACCAGGGCTTCTACAACCTGTTCCTCGCGATCGCCATCGCGGTGGGCACGGTGCTGTGGGTACGCGGCTGCACGTCGGTCGGTGCGACGCTGGTGTTCACCGGCGCCGGATCGATGGTCGCGGCCGGGCTGGTGCTGTTGATCTCGTCGCCGGATAAGGCGTCGGCCGCGCTCAAGCAGCTGGTGCCGCCACTTCTCGGGATTATCGCGCTGGTCGTGGGACTGGCGCTCTGATCGGCTAGCTCGGATCGGGCCCGGTCGCGACGGGGCGCTGCGGGTCGCTCGACCACTCCGACCACGACCCCGGATAGAGGGCGGCGTCGTATCCCGCGACGGCCAACGCCGCGATCTGGTGCGTGGCGGTGACACCGGACCCGCAGTACACCGTGACGGGGCGCCGTCCGGCGCCGAGTAGCTCGAAGCGCTCGCGCAATTCGGCAGCGGGCCGGAAAGTGCCCTGCGGCGTGAGGTTCTCGGCAGTCGCGGCGGAGACGGCACCAGGGATGTGCCCGGCACGGGGATCCAAGGGCTCTTCATCCCCGCGGTAGCGGGCCGCCGCACGGGCGTCCAGGACCAAGGCATCGGGTGATTCCGCTTGGGAAGCAATCGTATTGGCATCGACTGAGGCGAAGCCTTCCAGCGAGGAAATGGTGATCCCGCCGGGCTCGGCGACAACATCTCCCGTCTCGACGGGCCCTCCGAAGCGCTGCCAGGCCGCCCAGCCGCCGTCGAGAATCCGAACATCGGCAACTCCGGCGGCGCGCAGCAGCCACCAGGCGCGCGAGGCCGCCTGCCCGTTCCAATCGTCGTAGACGACCACGGCGTCACCGTCGCTCAGCCCCCAGCGCCGGCCACTGGCTTGGAGAGCCTGGGGCGTGGGCAACGGATGGCGGCCACGGCCTGTCGCTGTGTGGTCGGCGAGGTCGGTATCCAGGTCCACGAACACCGCGCCGGGAAGATGGCCCTCTAGGTAGGCCGGGTGGCCGTCCGGCTGCATCACGGTCCAGCGCACGTCGAGAACGCGAAGATCGGGCAGGCGTTGTGCGAGTTCGTCGGCCGAGATGAGCACGTTCATGCCTCGACGGTACCGCCGAACGCGGCTACCGCTGCGTGCTGCCCGCGTCGACAGGCAGGGCGACCGAGGTGATGTAGCGCGCCTCGTCGGAGGCCAGGAACAGTGAGGCGTTGGCGATATCGAGCGGCTGCACCCACGGCAGGTCGAGCATGTTCATGGTCCTGGCGGCGTGAGCGAATTCTTCCCGAGTCGGTTCCTCAAGGTCGGGACGGAACATCCGCCGTACATGGTCGTTCTGGATCATCGGGGTATCCACGTTGGTGGGGTGCACGGTGTTCACGCGAATCTTGTGCGGCGCCAACTCCGATGCCAGTGAACGCATGAGCCCTACCACGCCATGCTTGGCAGCGACGTAGTGCGAGACCCCCACGAGACCGCGCAATCCGGCGATGGAACTCACCAACACCATGGAGCCACCGCCCCGGCTGATCAGGTGTGGAATCGCGGCACGGGTGGTATGCCACACCCCGGTCAGGTTGACGTCAAGCATGGTCTGCCACACGCTTTCACTCATCTCGGTGAGCATGCTGCGCGAGGTGATTCCGGCGGTGGCACACACAACATCCAGTCCGCCGAATGCGGTAACCGCATCGGTGACAAAGGTTTCCAATGCCCGTAGATCGCGTACATCGACCACACCCGGAATGATCCGTTGGCCGTGAGACTCCACCAGGTCGGCCGTCCGGTCCAAGTCGGCGCGTGTCGCGGCCGGTGTGACGGTGGTGTGTACCGGCGCGCAGATATCGAGAGCGATGACATCGGCGCCTTCCTGAGCGAAGCGTTCCGCCTGCGCACGCCCAATGCCCCGGGCGGCACCGGTGACCAGCGCCACCTTGCCCGCCAATCGTCCTGTCACGCGATTCATCACACTTTCTGCGTTAGTCCGGCGTCGACCACCAGCTGGGTGCCGGTGATGTAACGCGCTTCGTCGGAGGCCAGGAACACCACGGCATTGCTGATGTCCACGGTTTCCACCCACGGCACCGGTAACAAGGTGCGTGCCGCCAGGACTTCGGCGGCGTCGGCCTCGGTGGGATGCGCCAGGTCCGGCCGCAGGCGAGCGATCACCTCGGGATTGAGGATCATCCCCGTGTTGACCGCGCCCGGATGCACGGTGTTGACCCGAATGCCCAACGACCCCAGCTCATTAGCGGCCGCGCGGGCCAGGCCCACGACGGCGTGCTTACTCGCGGTGTAGTGCGCGGTGTTGGGGGTGCCCTTGATGCCGTTGGTGGAACTGATGACCACGACGGAGCCGCCCGCCGTCAGGTGTCGCACCCCAGCCTGAACGGTGTGGAGGACACCCGTCAGATTCACGTCGAGCGACCGCTGCCAGGCATCTTCGGTGAGTTCCCAGGAGGGGCAGAGGCTTTCGTAGATTCCGGCGTTGGCGACGATGATATCCAGCCGTCCCAGCATCTGCACTCCGGCATCGACGGCCTGGGTGAGTGATTCCGGATCGCGGACATCGGCGAAGCCGGGCACGCAGCGCCGGCCGCGATTCTGCACCTCGTTGACAGTGTCGGCCAGCTCGGTGCAGCCCGGTAGGTCGATCGCGATGACATCTGCGCCCTCCTCTGCGAGGCGCTCGCAATGTGTGTGCCCCATGCCCCGGCCTGCGCCGGTGACCAGCGCAACCCGTTCCATCAGCCGTGTCACGCGTTACCACCGCTCAGGGCGAAGCCCTTGTACCCGCTGGCAGCGACATCGGTACAGATGGCCCCGTACACGCCGAAACCACCGATGAACGGCATGAAAACCCTTGGCTTGCCGGGGATGTTTGCGCCGAGGTACCACGAGTTGGCCTGCGGGAACATGGTGGAGGCGGCGCGTTCATTGCACTCGGCCACCCAGTCGTCGACGGCTTGAGGCTCGGCCTCCACTGTCGAGAAGCCGTGTTCGGCCATATGTTCCAACAGCTCGCCAATCCAATCCACATGCTGTTCGGCGCCCAGCACCATGTTGGCCAGTACCGAGGGGCTGCCTGGGCCGGTCACGATGAACAGGTTGGGGAATCCGTCGACCCCGAGCCCCAGGTAGGTGCGTGGTCCGGCCCGCCAGGTGTCCTTGAGTGCTTCTGCGCCCCGGCCCCGGATATCGATCCGGTTCAACGCGCCCGTCATGGCATCGAACCCCGTGGCAAAGACGATCATGTCGAGTTCGTAATGCTGTGCAGTGGTCGTGATTCCGTCGATCTCTATCGACTCGATCGGATTGGTGCGCAGATCCACCACGTGTACATGATCGCGGTTGAATGTTTGAAAGTAATTGGTGTCTGTGCAGATTCGCTTGGTCCCGATGGGATGATCCGTTGGGATGAGAACGTCGGCGACGGCCGGATCGTCGATGACCGCGCGCACTTTCTCCTCGAAGAAGGCGCGCGCTTCGTTGTTGGCGCGCAGGTCGGTCGTCTGATCCGGGAAGGTCTTACCGAACAGCACCCCGCCGAGGTCCCAGCGCTGCTCGAACGCGGCGCGCCGCTCTTCGGCAGTGATCTCCAGGGTCTTCTTGGGATGAGCCTGGTGTGGAGAGCCGCCACCACTTGCCCGGGATTGTCGTCGCCGCTCGTCATAGCTGGCTTTGACCTCGGCGCGGCGTTGCGGGGTGATGACGGTATTACCCGCGGGGACACTGTAATTGGCGGTGCGTTGGAATACGAAGAGGTTGCCGGCGGTCTGGGCGGCGATGGGCACCAATTGGATGCCCGATGAGCCCGTTCCGATGATCCCGATGCGTTTGTCGGTGAAATCCACGCCTGCCGCCGGCCAGTGTCCGGTGTGGTACATCTCGCCGGCGAAGGCATCACGCCCGGGGATGTCGGGCATGTTCGCCGTGGACAACGCACCGGTGGCCATGACGCAGAACCGCGCCGTCACCTGGTCCCCTCGGTCGGTGCGCACTGTCCATGACATCTGGCGCTCGTCAAGCACCGCCGAGATGACGCGGGTGTGGCAGCGGATGTCGCGGCGCAGGTCGAACCGGTCGGCGACGTGATTGATGTACCTCAGGATCTCCTCCTGGGTGGCGTACTTCTCCGTCCAGTCCCAATCCTGTTGCAGTTCATTGGAAAACGAATAGGAGTAGTCGATGCTCTCCACATCGCAGCGCGCGCCCGGGTACCGGTTGAAGAACCAGGTGCCCCCCACGTCCGAGCCTGCTTCGAACACGATGACCGACAGACCCAGTGACCGCAGCCGTTGCAGGGCATATAACCCGGCGAAACCGGCGCCGACCACCACCACATCAACGTTGTTTACGAGGGCCTTCACGGTGGCCACGCTAGGTTCGTATCGCATTCCCCCGGCCTCCCGTTCCCGGTGAACGGTCAATCAGATCCAACGGACCGCTGATCGGGAAAACGTCCCATGGGGATGTGGTGGTGAGCGCACTATCAAGCGCATGACCGAACGCGTAATCGATCGCATCAACGATCTCGCTGACCAGCTACGTGAGCAGGCCTGGGAGGCGGAGAAGCTGGGCAAGCTGCCCGATGAGACCGCCAAGATGCTCAGGGCTGCCGGACCGATCCGGCTGCTCCAGTCCAAGGGCTACGGCGGGTACGAGGTGCACCCTCGCGAGTTCGCCGAAACCGTTATGGCCACCGCCGCACTGGATCCCGCCTCGGGCTGGATCTGCGGGGTTGTCGGCGTGCACCCCTGGCAGGTCGCGTTCGCCGACCCCAAGGTTGCCGACGAGATGTGGAGTCAGGACCAGGACGTCTGGATGGCCTCTCCCTATGCGCCCACAGGTGTGGCCAAGCCGGTGGACGGCGGCTACATCTTCAACGGACGGTGGCAGTTCAGCTCGGGCACCGACCACTGCGACTGGATCATCCTGGGCGCGTTGCTCGGTGACGGCGAGGGCAAGCCCCTCATGCCACCGAAAATGCTGCACATGATCCTGCCGCGTCAGGACTATGAGATCGTCGAAGACTCCTGGAATGTGGTGGGGCTGCGCGGTACCGGCTCGAAAGACATCATCGTCAGGGACGCGTTCGTGCCGTCGTATCGCGTGATGGACGGGGACGAGGTGATCGACGGCACCGCGCAGCGCAACGCCGGCATGACCGACACCCTGTACCGGATGCCGTGGTCGACGATGTTCCCACTGGGCATCAGTTCGGCCGTGATAGGCATCGCCGAGGGCGCGCTGGCCGCGCACCTGGACTATCAACGCGAGCGGGTCGGGGCCCAGGGCACCGCGGTCAAGGACGATCCGTATGTGCTGTTCGCGATCGGCGAGGCCGCCGCCGATATCAATGCCGCCCGCCAGGAGATTCTCGCGAATGTCGACAAGATCTGGGACATCGTCGATTCAGGCAAGGAAGTGTCATTCGAGGACCGGGCCGCGGGTCGTCGTACCCAGGTGCGCGCCGCATGGCGCGCGGTGATGGCGGTCGATCAGATCTTCTCGCGTTCCGGGGGTAACGCGATGCGATTGGACAAGCCCTTGCAGCGGTACTGGCGTGATGCGCACACCGGGTTAGCCCACGCGATTCACGTGCCCAGCACCGTGTTTCACGCATCGGCACTGAGCTCGCTGGGCATCGAACCGCAGGGGCCGCTGAGGGCGATGATCTGATGTTGAAGAGCTTGGGATACATCACCGTCCAGACCCAGGACATGGACCGTTGGCGGCATTTCGCCCTGGGGGTGCTCGGATTCGCCGAAGGCAGCGGGCCCGACCCCGGCGCGTTGTATCTGCGGATGGATGAGCGTGCCGCGCGGATCGTCGTGGTGCCCGGCGATACGGATCAGGTCGTCACGATCGGCTGGGAGGTGCGTGACGGTGCGGCGTTGCGCGACGTCACGCGGGCAGTGGAGGCTGCGGGCCTTGGCGTCAAGCAGTTGTCCGTCGAGGAGGCCGACGCGCGGCGAGTCGAGGAGGCGGTGACGTTCACCGACCCCGGCGGCGCCACGGTCGAGGTATTCCATGGCCCGGTGTTGGACCACAGTCCAGTGGTCACGCCGTTCGGTGCGCGATTCGTCACCGGCGCTCAGGGGCTCGGGCATGTGGTGCTGCCGGTCACCGATCCGGATGCTGCCTTCACGTTCTATACCGAGGTACTGGGATTCCGGTCGAGGGGAGCGTTCCGCATTCCCGCGCCTCCAGAGTTCGGCCCGATGCGGGTGCGATTCCTGGGCATCAACGAGCGCCATCACAGTTTGGCGCTTTGTCCCGCGCCGCACGGTGGTGCACCGGGGCTGGTCCACGTGATGGTCGAGGTGGACAGTCTCGATGCCGTGGGGCAGGCGCTGGACCGGGTACTGAAATCGGACTCCACGGTCTCTTCCACTTTGGGGCGCCACACCAATGACAAGATGGTGTCCTTCTACGTCCGGGCTCCGGGCGGCTGGGATATCGAGTTCGGTACTGACGGTATGCGGGTCGACGAAACGCATTACAGCGCCGAGGAAATCACCGCGGATAGCTACTGGGGCCATGACTGGTCGGGCAGCGAGCCGCTGGCCGCCATGTAGCCCCGGTCGTCTCTCCGACAAAACAGACGCCTGTTGCAAACGCAACGGGCGTCTGTTCGCGTGTGGGGGCTCTGCGGGGTTGTGTCGGCGGACACACCCATGATACAAACAGGTATATGACTAATAGTCATATGTGACCGAGACCCCAACGCCGTGGGAGGGCACCATGACCACCATCACCGCCGAATCGGCGACCCCGAGCGCTGTCATCGACCGGGTATCTCTACTGCTTGACGCCTTCGACGGCCCGGGTCGGCTCACGCTGGCGCAGTTGGTGCGCCGGACCGGCCTGCCTCGCTCTTCCGTTCATCGCATGCTGGAGCGGCTGGTACAGCTGCGATGGCTGCGACGTGATGGTCGCGACTACGAACTGGGTACGCGATTGGTGGAACTCGGCTCACTCGCGGTGCATCAGGACAGGCTGCACGCCGCCGCGCTGCCGATGCTGCACGAGCTGCATCGCGCCACCGGACTCGTGGTCCACTTGTCGATCCTCGACGGCACAGACGTTGTGTACCTGGAGAAAATCGGTGCCGCGATGGGCGCCGCTGTGGCCACCCGCATCGGCGGTCGTCAGCCGGCGCACTGTACGGCGTCGGGTAAGGCGATCCTGGCGTATCGGGGCGAGACGCTCGACGAATTCACCGCGCTGGCCCGCAAAACGCGCTACTCCATTGGCTCGGCGGCACAGCTGCGGCCCGAGCTGGACAAGGTTCGCGGGCACGGCGTGGCCTTCGACCGCGAGGAGCTGCAACAGGGCATCGGCTGCGTGGCCGCCCCGATCGGAAGCATCGGCGATGCCGTCGCCGCGGTCTCGGTATCGGGGCCGATGCCGCGGATGACCTTCGATCAACGGCTGGTGGCTCCGGTGCGCATGACGGCGATGGGCATTTGGCGCAATGTCGAGAACGGCCCGACACGGGTGGCACCAACCCTGCAGCCGATTCGGCCACTGCGCTGCGGCCCGTCCTCTGCTCCGCGCGAGATGAACTCACGCGCACTGCAATACGCGTGACCCTCGATCCACAGATCGCGGCACTGCTGCCATCGCTGAACGAGGGGTTTCCGCGTGTCGAGACGATGACGGGAGCGGCGGCGCGCGCTGCCATTCGAGCCCGATACACCGCACCGGCCGATCCGCTGCCAATGCGTTCGGTGACCGACGAGTATGCCTCCGGGCCTCAGGGTGAGATACCGATCAGGGTGTACCGTCCGGTTGCGGCGGGGCCGATAGCCACCCTCGTCTTCGCGCATGGCGGTGGATTCGTATTCTGCGACAAGGACTCCCACGACGGCTTGTGCCGACGGCTGGCCGATCAGATGCCCGCCGTGGTGGTATCGGTGGACTTCCGGCGCGCGCCGGAACATCGGTGGCCGGCGGCGGCGCAGGACATGTTCCTGGCGACGTGTTGGGCGGTGCGTCATGCGCGCACACTCGGAGGAGACCCCGGCCGCGTCATCGTTTGCGGCGATAGCGCCGGAGGCAATCTCGCCGCAGTCACCGCGCTGATGGCCCGCGATATGGGTGGGCCGGCGCTAGCGGGCCAGATCCTGATCTACCCGGTGGTGGACGCGAATTTCGGCACGGACTCTTATCGGCGGTACGCCAACGGTTACTACAACACCCGCGCCGCCATGCAGTGGTATTGGGATCAGTACCTGCCCGATCACGCCCTGCGTACACATCCCTATGCGGCGCCACTGCGGGCGGATCTCACGGGACTACCTGCCGCGGTGGTGGTGACGGCGCGTTATGACCCGCCGTGCAGTGAGGGTGAAGCCTACGCGGGTGCGTTGCAGAAGGCCGGGGTTCCTGTGCGGTATCGGCGCTACGACAACGCCATTCACGGGTTCATGACCATGCCGAGTCTGGACTTGGCCGCCACCGCGATCGAGCGGTTATGCCGCGACGTCGATGAGCTGCTTGCTTAAACGCCGTGCTCTTCGGCGAGTACGGGTAGTCGTCCGCTGCGTGCGGCATCCAGAATCGAGCTGCGCAGCTCCGGACACACCAGGAACAGCCCGGTGCTGTCCCGCCGCTGAAGGCACCGAGATTCGGCCTGGGCATTCCACTGCACGCTGGTCTGTTGCCAGCTGCTTTTGCGCGCTAAAACCTCTGCGCCGCAATGCTGACAGCCGACAGGCACCATCGGTGAGTCGGCCAGGCGATTATCGGCGCGGATCACGACGATGAGCTTCCGGCCATCGCCGCGAGGTTCTCCTCGATCTGCGACTTCCAGGCCTCCCCGGGGCGGGTGGTGTCCACCTCGTACTCGAACCGGTCGATCATCTCGGCGGCCACATCCTCGGTGTCCACATAGAACTGTTGATACCAGCGCCGCAGCTGGTACACGGGACCGTCCTCCTCACACAGCAGCGGATTGTCGATACGTGCCTTGTTCTTCCAGATCTGCACGTCCTGTTCAAACCCGATCTTCACCCAGTCGCCGAGCGCGATAGCGGCGCCTGTGGCGGCGTCATCGGGCAGTGCGGGTGACTTCTTGACGATGATGCCGTATTGCAGCACAAAGGAATCCGCATCGATCGGGTAGTGACAGTTGATGAGGATCGATTGCTGGTCGCCGCCAACGAAGTGGTAGGTCAGGTCATCGATCATGAACGAGGGCCCGTAGTACGACGCGACGGAGGTCTGTCCGGTCATCTCCACCCCCTCCGGGCTGGGCACGTCTGGCCGGGTGCCGCCGTTCATGTACTGCGTGGCGACGTGGCCCTCGAAGATGTTCTTGAAGTACGTCGGCAGCGCACCGTGCACGTAGAAGAAGTGCGCCATATCGACGACGTTGTCGACTATCTCTCGACAGTTGGTGTTGACAATCGTTGTGTACCAATGCCAATCGGTCCACTCGTCACTACCGGCGCCTTCGATTCGGGGAATCGTTATGCCCTCCGGCGGCGGACTCCCCTGCGGGTCGTTCCAGATGAACAGCATGCCGTCCTGTTCCAGCGTGATCCAGGTGGCCGTGCGCGCGAGCTTGGGGGTACGACGGCTATAGGGCACCTGCTTGCAGCGGCCATCCCCGCCCCAGCGCCAGTCATGGAATGGACAGGCGATTTCGTCACCCTTGACTTCGCCCTGGCTGAGGTCACCGCCCATATGCCTGCAGTAGGCGTCCAAGACGCTGATCGTGCCGCCGGCGCCGCGGAATACGACGAGCTTTTGGCCGAACGCGTTGATGGAGTGTGGCTTTCCATCTCCGAAGTCCTTGATGAGGCCAAGGCAATGCCAGCCGCGGGCGAACCGGGTAGGCGCCGCGTCCGCCTCGATGCTTCGCACCTTCACAGAATCAAGACCGGGCTCTGACTGGGCTGTCGTCATGGACCCGTTCTAACAGCGTCTTTGCCCTCACAGCAGGGGGTTGGTCCGCTCACCGGACATCGGTTGCCGCCCGCAGCGCTGACGTCCCGCTGGGAGGGAATCGACGGCAACTGCGAGGGACTATCGGCATAACCTCGCGGGCGTTCACACCTAGTCGACGGAGGTACGTACAGATGGCATCGGCACTCCATGGGCTGATTCCGGCCGGAACCGTCGCGGCCGACACCGAGGTCGATCTGCTGGTGGTCGGCGCGGGAACGGGGATGGCCGCCGCGCTGGCCGGCAGTGAGCGCGGACTGTCGGTGCTGATCGTCGAGAAGTCGCACTACGTGGGTGGGTCCACCGCCCGCTCGGGAGGGGCCCTGTGGCTCCCGGCGAGTCCGGTGCTGAGGGCAGCCGGCACGGGTGACACCGTGGAGCAGGCGCGCGCCTATCTGCGATCGGTGGTCGCCGGAACGGCACCGGAGGCGCGCAGCGACGGGTTCCTTGAACACGAATCGGCGACCGTAGAGATGCTGACGCGACTGACACCGATGCGCTTTACCTGGTGCCGGGACTACGCCGACTATCACCCCGAAGAGCCCGGCGGCAGCCCGGCCGGACGTACCTGCGAATGCCGCCCGTTCGATGCATCCGTGCTGGGCACGTACCGAAACCGACTGCAACCGGGTGTCATGAAGCCCCCCGCGGTTCCGATGCCTGTCACCAGCGCCGACTACCGGTGGATGAATCTGATGGCACGACTCCCCCATAAGGCCTTGCCGCTCATCGTGAAACGAGTCGTGCAGGGAGTCGGCGGGGCGGTACTGGGTCGGCGGTACCTCGCGGGTGGCCAGGCCCTGGCCGCGGGACTGTTCGCCGGGGTGCTGCGTGCGGGGATTCCGATCTGGACGGACACCGCGCTCGTGCGTTTGGTCACCGAGGGCGCGCGCGTCACCGGCGCGGTGGTCGCTCACGAGGGCCGCGAGATTACGGTGACGGCCCGTCGGGGCGTCGTACTGGCGGCCGGAGGCTTCGACCACAACATGGAGATGCGGCACAAATTCCAGTCGGCAACCCTCGGCAAGAACATGAGCCTGGGTGCCGACACCAACACCGGTGATGCGCTGCAGATCGGCCAAGAATGCGGTGCCGCAATCGATTCCATGAGCCAGGCCTGGTGGTTCCCGGCGGTCGCGCCGCTGCCCGGCGGTAGCCCGAAGGTAATGCTGGCGGAGCGATCGCTACCGGGATCGTTCATCGTCGACCAGACCGGACGACGCTTCATCAACGAGGCCACCGACTACATGTCGTTTGGGCAGCGTGTACTTGAGCGGGAGCGCCGCGGCGACCCGGTGGAATCGATGTGGATCATCTTTGACCGGCGGTACCGCAACAGCTACGTCTTCGCCGGCCAGCTGTATCCGCGTATGCCGATACCGGCCAGCTGGTTCAATGCCGGAATTGCTTATCGTGCAGAGAGTTTGGCGGCACTGGCGCCGATAATGGGGATACCGCGTGAGGAGTTTCTGGCCACCGTGCGGCGATTCAACGCATCGGCCGCGGCCGGTGATGACATCGACTTCCGCCGGGGTCGCAGCGTGTACGACCGCTACTACGGTGACCCGACCGTGACGCCGAATCCGAATCTGCGGCCGCTGCACGACGGCCCGTTCTACGCGGTACGCATGGTGCTGAGCGACCTCGGCACCTGCGGTGGACTTCGTGCGGACGAGCGTGCACGCGTGCTTCGCGAAGACGGCACCGTAATGGAGGGGCTCTACGCGATCGGCAATACCGCCGCCAATGCCTTCGGCGCCACCTATCCGGGTGCGGGGGCCACGATTGCTCAGGGGCTGGTGTACGGCTACATCGCCGCACAGGACGCGGCGGCGCGATAACTACTCCGGCGAATCATGTTGTTTAGAAAGCTTTTCGGCATCAACTCGCTTTTCGACCTCGCGCCAGTAACCCGGGACGAGGCGAGGGGTTCCGCCGTCGGGATCGGCCTTGTCGAATTCCTCCGCAGCCTCGGCAAGATCGTCGATCATCATCAGCGCGAGATCGCGCTCGGCCGCGTAGTAGCGCTCGGCCCATTTGAGTGCAACACGCGAGTACGCCCAGGCAGGCTGGGCCGCAGCGCCATCCGCATCCAGCGCCGCGCGCCGTTGCATGTTTTCGGAGTACTCGACGTGACGTTCGAGAATCTCCTTGAGCCTGGCCGGATCCGTCATATGGCCCTGCATGACCCGCAGCACGACGCTGTGCTTGAGAACCTGTGGCTCGGCGGGTGTCTCGTTCGCCCACTGGTTCATCGCGGCCATACCCGCGGGTGTGATCTTGTACAGCCGACGGCTACGGGCGCCGTTGTCGTGATCGACCCGGGACGTGGCGTACCCGATCTTTTCCAGTTTCCGTAACTCCGAATAGATCTGGCTGAAGGAAGGGCTCCAGTAGAAGTAGCTGATACTCCAATCCGCCCACTTCTTGATGTCATAGCCGGAGACCTCTTCCTCGTAGGAAAGCATGCCGAGGATCGTCCAGCTGGTGGCAGCGAGATTCGGTTCGTCGGGCGAACTGGTTGCTGCCATCGATCAAGGGTAGCAACGCGACATGCCGTCCAGGGCGCTCCGGGGCCGCTCAGCGGGAGAATGGTAACTGTGTCAACATGACTGATATGGATGAGCAGGAATGGCAACCGCTCGGTGCGTTGATGTACCGCGTCTCGGCGGCCTTGCGTTCGGAGATCACGGCGGCGTTGGCGCCCCTGAATCTGCCATTCCCCCAGTACGTCTGCATGCGGGTGCTGTCCAAAAACCCCGGCTGGTCCAATGCGGACCTGGCCCGTGCGACGGATGTGACCCCGCAGTCGATGAACACCGTTTTGCAGGCGCTGCAGGACGCCGGTCTGGTGTCGCGCCCGGACACCGTGGACTCCGGACGTGCCCGCCCCGCTCAACTGAGCCGGTCCGGGGCGGCGCTACTCAAACAGGCCGACGTGTTGGCGCGGGAGGCCGAAGAGCGCCTACTCGCGGATATCTCGGCGGGGCAGCGCGCCGACTTCTTTCAGACCCTCCGCGATATCGCGGGCGAAGACGGTCCTACCTGCTGAATCGTATCGAGCCGAGCGCTCGGCGAGTAGCTTCGACGCCATGAACAGGCTTGCGGCAGGTGTAGTGGTCGGACTCTCGGCAGTGCTCGTCGGATGCTCCGCGCATCCGCCGTCTGCGGCCCCGACCGACACACCAGGCACACCGTTTCCTGAGCGGCGCACACCCGACGGCGCCATCATTGTCACTCCCGACAACTTTGTGCGGGCGGAGTCGGACCTGTATTTCGGCAACATCGTGAAAGACGGCGGATTCGGTTCCTTCCACCACATCCGCGAGTTGGCGCCCGTGGACAAGCAGCTGGTGGTGCGGCAGAACCGGGACACGCTCTATTCGTCGGCGGTCTTCGATCTGGATGCCGGACCGGTGACTATCTCGATGCCCGATCCGGCACGGCGGTTCATGTCGCTGCAGCTGATCACCGAAGACCACTATGTGCCGGCCGTCTTTTACGGCAAGGGTGAGCACACGATCACCAGGGAACAGGCCGGCACCCGGTATGTCGCTGCCGCCGTGCGGACCCTGGTGAACCCCGGTGATCCCGCAGACCTAGCGCAGGTCCATGCCCTGCAGGACGCTGTCGCGACACAGCAGGAACGCATCGGAGACTTCGATACCCCTAAGTGGGACAAGGTAAGTCAGCAGAAGGTGCGCGAGGGGCTCATCCAGCTGGCGGCAACCCTGCCCGACACCAAGGCGACATTCGGTACCAGGGCAACCACCGACCCGGTCCGCCATCTCATCGGCAGCGCCTCGGCGTGGGGCGGAAACCCCGAGAAGGACGCCCTGTACCTCAATGTGAACCCCGCCAAGAACGACGGGTCTACGGTGTATCGGCTCACCGTGGGGCAGGTACGGGTTGATGGATTCTGGTCGGTGACGGTCTACAACAAGGATGGGTATCTCACGCCGAATGACCGGAATGCATACTCACTCAACAACATCACCGCACGACGCGGAGCCGGGGGCGATACCACGGTGCAGTTCGGTGGGTGCACGGACGCCACGGCGAACTGCCTGCCGATCACGCCGGGCTGGAACTACATGGTCAGGCTGTACCGCGCACAGCCGCAGATTCTCGACGGCCAGTGGGTGTTCCCCGAGGCGCAGCCCGTCGTTTAATGGAATCTATTGCGGTGCAATGAGCTTGGCGACTTGCCCGGCGACCTCTGCGCGGATATCGGCATCGGACATGTCATCCAGGCCAAAGCCGGCGCGCAGGCTGGGGCCTATCAGTCGCCAGCCGAGCTGCAGGGCGATCGCGTGGGCTCCTGCTAGTCGGGCCTCACGCTCGTCCGCGTGACCGGGGCGTATCTGTTCGAGTAGCCACTCCATTCCGGGCCTGCGTGCCTGGAGTTCTTCGATGGGAAAGCCGTCGAGCGTGGAGCGCACCATCACCCGCAGCTGCAGATCGTGCGCGACTTCCAGGTCCTGAACAGGTGCCCCGGCCTCGCGTAGTGCCGCCCCGGTGTCGGCCAGGTGTTGCAGCGTGGACGCCAGCAGCTGTCGCTTGCTTCCGAAATGGCGGTGCACCAGGCCGTGGTTTACCCCGGCGCGGGCAGCGACTTCGCGGATGGATGCCGCGGCGGGCCCCTTCTCGGCGAAGAGCTCGGAGGCGGCGTTCAGAACGGCCTCCACCACCTCCTCCTTGCCTACAGGTTTGGGACCCGTTGCCTCCGGCGTAGTCATGTGTGTACAGTAGCGGATGAGCGAGTGTAGTCATATGACTACACTCGAAAATACCGGAGAAGGAGCGGGTCATGAGCAGCGATTTCAACGTGGTGAAGCTGGGCGAGAACATTGGCGCCCGTATCGACGGAGTGCGCATCGGCGAAGTGGACGCCGAGACGGCAGGTGCCATCAACGAGGCCATGCTGGAGCACAAGGTGATCTTCTTCCGTCGCCAGCACCACCTCGATGACGAGGCGCAGTTCGCCTTCGCGCGGTGCATGGGCGTGCCTACCTCGCCGCACCCCACATTGAAGTTCGACGGAGAGCGCGTGATGCGGCTCGACTCGGAGGAGGGTGGCCGTGCCAACCAGTGGCATACCGATGTGACCTTCGTGGACCGGATTCCGAAGGCCTCGATCCTGCGCGCGGTGGAGCTGCCACCGTATGGCGGAACAACCACATGGACGTCCACGGTGGCGGCCTACCGGCAGCTGCCCAAGGCTCTGCAAGAGTTGGCGGACAATCTGTGGGCCATGCACAACAACCAATTTGATTACGCCCAAGTAGATCCCGCGAAGGTGGCCGAGCTGTTGGCCAAGGTGGGTTCCGGATCCAAGTATGTGCGCGAGTTCGGGTCGACGCATTTCGAGGCGCATCACCCGGTGGTTCGGGTGCATCCCGAGACGGGTGAGAAGGCGCTGCTGTTGGGCAACTTCGTGAAGCGGATTCTGGATGTGAGCGGCAGTGAGTCACAGGCGCTGTTCCGCATGTTCCAGGATCGGATCACCTGGCTGGAGAACACGATTCGATGGAGCTGGGAGCTTGGTGACGTCGCGATGTGGGATAACCGCGCCACCCAGCACTACGCGGTCTCCGACTACGGTGACCAGCGGCGCCGGATGCATCGCGTGACTCTCGCCGGTGATGTGCCGGTGGGTGTCAACGGTGAAAGCAGCAGGGTGATCTCCGGGGACGCCAGCGACTACTCGGTGATCGACAACCCGAAGCGGCTGGTGGCGTAGGCCGCAGCCCTCCCTAACCGGAGGAGGAACTCGCGGCGAAGGTGCGGCCGCCCGTAATGCGTAAAAGATCGAGCTTCTCCGCATCGGGAGTGCCTGGAGCCACGGTGTACACCACGATCTTCAGGTCGCTGCCCGGCATCGTGAGTACATCGCAGTCCACGGTGATCGGCCCGACCGGCGATTGCACGGTCTTGCGACTGGACTTGTGCTGGGCGATGTGTGCCGACGCCCAGCGGCTTTCGAACTCGGGGCTTTCTGCGCGCAGACGTGTCACCATATGGGCGAGCGCCGTGTCGCCGGGATAACGTCCGACGGCCACGCGTATGTCCGCCACCAGGTCGTCCGGGAATTCCACCGCGTGCTGGGCATCGAACTCGAGGCCCGGTTGCCCCGAAATGAAGTGCTGCCACACGATGTTCCGGTTCAATCCGGTCAATTGGTCGGGGTCACCGTTGAGTACGGCCCACATGTCGTTCCAGACGAGGATGTCGTGAGCCGCGGTGAATACCGCGAGTGGGGTGTCGGCGAGCCTGTCGAGGATTCGCTGCACGCTGGGAGTGATATTGCGCGGCAAAGTGTCTCGGCGCGGCAGTGCGGCACCGGAGACCTGGAACATATGGTCGCGCTCTTCGTCGCTGAGGCGTAGCACGCTCGCCAAAGATTGCAGGACCTGAGGCGAGGGCCGAGGCGCGCGGCCTTGTTCCAGGCGTACCAAGTAGTCGACACTGACTCCCGCCAGCATCGCGAGTTCTTCTCGACGTAGCCCCGGTGTCCGGCGGGCCGTCCCGGCGGGAAGACCGACATCAGCCGGGCGAATCCGCTCGCGCCACGCCCGCAGAACGCTAGCGAGTTCGCCCTTGTTCTCGGTCTCGCCCACAAACTCAAGCCTAGCCTGGTACTGCTGGTCCTACCGTCGAACAGGGCCTGGGCCGATCCGGTGGGCGCCGCCAGGATTGGACGCATGACTTCACAACGCATCTACAGTTCCGAGCAAGACGCGATGATCGACGGACTCATCGCCGGTTACACCAAAGCCATTCGCTCACCCGTGCTCGGGACACCCGCGGATATCGGGCTTGCCTACGAAGACGTCTTCTTTCCCGCCGAGGACGGCGTCGGCCTGGAAGGGTGGTTCATCCCCCGCGAGGGCTCTGACAAGATCATCATTACCAATCACCCGCTGTGGTTCAGCAGGACGGGCTTGCCTGCGCACCTGGAGCCCTGGAAGTCGATCGGCGGGGCGGCGGGCAATGACTTTGAGGTTCGGTTCATGCCGGATTACGAGATCCTGCACAACGCCGGATACAACGTGCTCACCTACGACCTGCGCAATCTGGGTTTCAGCGGCGAGGGCAATGGCGGCCTACAGAGCAACGGTATCTACGAATCACGCGATGTCATCGGGTCGATCGACTATGTGCGAAGCCGGACTGATTTGGCCCATATGACAATTGGGCTGTTCAGCCGCTGCATGGGCGGAGCGGCCACAATGTTCGCGATGCAACGACGGCCCGAGGTGTTTGACGGTGTGCGCTGCATGGTGTGTCCGCAGCCGCTGTCGCCGCGGGTCAATTTCGACATGATCCTGACCCGGCTGATGCATATGCCGGAGCGGCTCGATGAGGCGGATCGGCGCGTACAACTGGTTATCGGCCGCACGTTGGAGGAGCTTTCTCCGGTTCAGGCGGCGGCACATGTCAACGTGCCCACCTTTCTCTACCAAGTACACGACGATGTGCTCACCCAGCCTTCGGACGTTCAGTCGATGTACGACGCGATCCCGGTGGAGAAGGAGTTGTTCTGGGTCGAGAACACCACGCGGCGCTGGGACGGATACCTCGAATTCCAGCGTCGCCCGGAGCCGATGCTCGCGTGGTTCGACCGCTACATGAAGTAGCGGACGGCCGCGCGCGTCCGTGACTGTTAGGTCCCTCGTCTGCCCAGGAAGAACGTGGCGGCGGCGCCCAGAGCGGCTGCAACGACGGCGATGCCTCCAGCGAGCCACCAGGACGGGCCGTTGGAGGCATCGGGGCTCTTAGATCCGAGCAGCGCTCCGACGATCGTGTTGAAGTTGTCGGTCTGATCGGTGAGGCCGGAGACGTTCGCGGCGCCCGGTCCGTAGGCGGCGATACGGACCTGTGTTCCGGTATGCGTCTGCGACTCCCCCTCGGGCGCTGTCGGGTACATGATCCGCATGGTGGCGCCGTCGGCCGTCTTCACCGCGACCGACAGGGCGGTGGGGTTGTCGAAGTCCCCGGGAACGATGAGCGAGGAGTGTCCGTGATCGGCGGTCACGATGACCAGGGTGTTGCCGTCCTTGCGGGCGAAGTCCAGGGCGGCGGCGACGGCCTCGTCGAGCGCGATCGTCTCACCGATCTGACCGCAGATGTTGGCCGCGTGATCCTGCTTGTCGATCGACGCCGACTCCACCTGCAGGAAGAAGCCCTTGTCCTGCCCCTTTTTCGAGTTCACCAGCAGGTCAATGGCTTTGGTGGTCATCGCGGACAGTTGAGGTTGTTCCTGGGGCAGCTCGGGGTTAGGCCGGCAGGTGGTTGCGGGCAGCTTGCCGCCGTTGGGAACCGCCGCGGGCACCTTGTCCCACTGCACCGGCAGGTTGCCCTTCGCGAACACACCGAGCACCGGGTTGTCCAGGCTGCCTACCTTGTTCAGATCGCCTGCGGTGGTGGGCAGCTGGTATCCGGCGGCCTTGGCGACATCCAGTGAGGTCTTGCCCTTGTGCTCGCCGGCGGTGATGGTCTCCTCGAAGTACTTACCGCCGCCGCCGAGGCTGATATCGGCCCGGGTGGCCACCAGCTGCTCGGAGATGGAGCCCTTGCCGCCGTTGTCGACGGCGTTGCCTGCGCACTTCTCGAGGGTCTCCTTGGGGCCCTTGCAGTCCCGATCGACCACATGGGCGGTGAGCACGGCGGGGGTGGCGTCCTGCAGCTCGGCGGTGGTGACGTTTCCGGTGGCAAATCCCTGCTTCTGCACGATCTCGAGGATCGTGTCCAGGGGCTTGCCGTCGAGGTCGACCGAGATGGCGCCGTTGTAGGTCTTGGTTCCGGTCGCCCACCCGGTGCCGGAGGCCGCCGAGTCGGTCACATAGTCCGGCTTGCCCTTCTCGGGACCGTCTTTGGTGAGCGCGAACGTGGTGTACTCGCCGGTGATGGGCAGTGCGTCGAGTCCGGGAAGGGTCCCGGCGGCGCCGTGCTGGTAGTTGCGCGCTGAGGTGATCTCCGAGGTCCCCATGCCGTCACCGATCAGCAGGATGACGTTCTTGGCGTTGCGGCCCTGCACCGAGTTCCGAAGATCCGCCGCCTTGTCGCCGTCACGCCCGCCCTGCGTGCGGTTGGCGCCCCCCGTCTTGGCGATCTCGCCGACGGGCACTTCGGGAGCGTCCGAGGGCGGCGCGGCGGCCGCGGACGGAGCAAGCGCAAGGATCAGTGTCGACGTGAGGGCAATGACTGCGTGGGAAATGCGCATCGGGCCAGTTTCCAGGGAACCGATGAACGCTCGGTGAACCAAGGAGGAAACGCCTCGCCCAGACTGAAGTTATGGCGCATACGTCTCGCACAAATTCGCCACAACCTCGGCCTCGGCGGAGGTGTTACTCGGCGGGCAGATCCAGAACCAGACGCCCTTCCCCGCGCGATACGCAGGTCAGGATCTGTCCCTCGTCTCGCTGGGATTCGGTGAGGATCTGGTCCCGATGGTCGACGGTGCCCGCGAGCACGTTCACCCGGCAAGTACCGCAGAAACCCTGCTGGCATGAATACGCCACATGCGGCAGCTGCTTCTTGATGACGTCCAGCGCCGTGCGATCGGCGGGCACCTTGAGCACCGGCCCGCCGGCGCTCAGCTGCACCTCGAACGGATGGCCATCCACCACGGGTGCGGCGGCAAATCGCTCGAAATGCAGTTCTACCGAAGGCATTTCGAGTAGGCGCCGCTGCAGGACGGCAAGCATTGGTGCGGGACCGCAGCAGTACACCGCATCGTTCTCGCCCACCTCGGGCAGCAGGTCATTGGCGGTCGGCAGACCTGACTGATCGTCTGTCCGCACGATGACCCGATCACCAAAGCGTTTGAGCTCGTTGAGGAACGGGAGCGAATCGCGGTTCCGGCCGGTGTACACCATGGTCCATGGCTTACCCAGCTGCTCGGCGAAGGCGATCATGGACAGGATGGGTGTGATGCCGATGCCACCGGCCACGAAGTGCAGCTTGCGCGGTCCGGGCTGGGTCATCGCGAGCGGGAAGGCGTTGCGCGGTCCGAGGATCGACACGGTGGCACCGATCTGAAGCGCGTCATGCACCTCGATGGAGCCGCCACCGCCCTCGGGGATACGACGCACGGCGATGCGGTAGTGGTACGGGTCGGAGACGTCGCCGCACAGTGAGTACTGCCGCATCCGGCCCGACGGCAGCAGCAGATCCAGGTGTGCGCCGGGATGCCACGGCGGAAGGCGTTCGCCGTCGGGCGCGGCCAGCACCAGGCTGGCGACGTCCTGATCCTTCGCCTCGATCCAGCGGTCCTTCACCACCAGCGTCAGCGTCCGGTCGACGTGGTTCTCGGGCGGCTTCTTCAGAATCAGCAGGGCACCGATGGCCCGGACCGCGACCGGGAACAGCACGCTGCCGAGTGCGATGGTGGGCGAGACCGGCAGGGTGCCGTACAGCGTCGGCGGCAGCGAGGGCCGCTTGCGCTTGGAAGTGGGCTGCGGCGTGCGGCGAAAGCGATCGAACATCAGTAGCCGGCCGCGGCCTTCGCGGCGGGTGACGTACTCAGGTATGCCACCGCCTGTGCCGTGCTGCCCACCTGGTCAGGTGAGAAGCCGGGACGCATGAATTCCATGGCCGATTTGGCCAGCTCGCGCCACCGCAAGAACGCTCCCCGCTTCATGGCTTTGTTCATCTGCCGCAGCACGCCGAAGACGCCGTAGTTGGGTAGCGACGGGTCTTGCCGCACCAAGAACTTGGTGTAGCGCAGCATCACACCCACCAGCAGCATGGTGGCCAGCACAAAGGTCAGCATCATGTGGCCGCGGCGGATCTGGAAGTACCGGGCCACGTCATATGCGACGCTGCGGTGCTCGACCTCTTCGGCGCCATGCCAGCGGAACAGGTCAACCATCTCCGGGTCGGCGTTGAACTTCTCGAAGGGGTGGTTGAGCACCCAGTCGCCGAGCACAGCGGTGAAGTGCTCGATACCCGCGATGAGGGCCAGCTTCTCCACCATCACGCGGTACCGGAGCTTCTCGCTGCGCAGCTCGTTGGTGCGCTCCAGCATGTGCGTGATGTATTCGATCTGGGTGATCGCGGGCGCGACGTTGATGCCGTTCTTCTCCAGGAAATCGCCCAGCACCTTGCTGTGGGTCTCGGCATGCACGGCCTCCTGACCCATGAATCCGATCATCGCTTCGCGGATCTTGTCGTCCTTCACATACGGCAATGCGCGGGTGAAGGTATCGACGAATGCCCGCTCGCCCTCCGGCAGAAGGAGATTGAAGGCCGAGATGAAATGCGAGACGACGGGCTCGTTGGGGATCCAGTGCAGCGGCGTGTGGCTGGTGTCGAACTGGACATTGCGCGGCCGGAGTACCACCTCGCCGGGCTCAGTGGGTACGACGTGCAGGCCGGTGGCCTCAGTTGTGTTGCGCGCCATGGTTCCTCCTATTTGTTGAGTTTGTTGCCAAGGCTGCCCCAGAAGAGCCGGTTCAGCGCCGGGGCCAGGCGGCTGAGGTGGTATTGCATGTGTGCTTCCGGGGTGACCGGGACGACCGACTTGCCTTTGAGGACGGCATTCACGATGCCCTTGGCCACCTTCTCCGGGCCGTATCCGCGTTTGGCGTACAGCCCCGCGCCCTGCCGCTGGCGCTTGGCCTCGTCCTCGGCCGACAGACCGGAAAACTGGGTGGTGCGAATGATGTTCGTATTGACGATGCCCGGGCAGATGGTGCTGACCTTGACTTTGGCGCGTGCGAGCTCGCCGCGCAGCACGTCGGAGAACATGAAAACCGCGGCCTTGCTGGTGGCGTAGGCGCCCATCTCGGGGATGGGCGTGTACGCGGCGGCGCTGGAGATGTTGACGATGTGACCGCTCTTGCGCTCGGCCATTCGAGGGCCGAACGCGCGGCAGCCGTACACGACTCCATTGAGATTGATGTTGAGCACGCGCTGGAAGTCCGCGGACGGCGTATCGAAGAATCGTCCGGCCTGGCCGATGCCGGCGTTGTTGATCAAGACGTCCGGCACGCCGTGCGTGGCGCAGACTTCATCGGCGAATGCGGTCACGGCGCTCTCGTCGGACACATCCAAGGCATAAGGGTGGGCGGTGCCGCCCAATTTTTCGACGAGGCCGACGGTCTCGTTGGCGGTGTCGAGGTTGATATCGGCGACAACCACACGCGCGGCCTGGCGGGCGAAGGCCAACGCGGTCTCGCGGCCGATGCCGCTTCCGCCGCCGGTCACCACCACCAGGCTGTTGCGCTGTGCACTGCCGGATGTCATGCATCCTCCGAATCCTGCGCACCGAGCGCGCTTACGTGATAGCGGAGATTGTAAATCACCAAACGGGGGTCAAAAAAGACGCAGTGTTTGATATGGGGGCCCGGTGACGTTTATCGAGGAAACGGGCGTTGACCTACACGTTGAGAGAACGGCGCCGCAAGGTGTCGCGCCATCTAACCACCCGAGTTGGCGTCCACTGGGGTTCCTGACATATCGTTTTGATTACTTGTCGCGTCGGGGCACGAGATCCGCTGGTCAACGGTGTCCGGTGGGTGCCTCATCGTCGGAGCCGGATGCTCTTCACGCAAGCGGTTCATCGCCGCGAGCCCACGAAGCAGACGGCCGAGAAGGACGCTACGGACAAGGGCCAACGGGCCAGCCCCGGGGTTTGAGCACCACCCCGTGCCGGTCTGTGAGGCACCTTCGAGGAGGGCATTGACGGGTGCATACAGCCTGTGCACCCAGGGAGGCCCTGGAGACGAGACGAGCAGCCATGCCACACCCCGCGACCGGGCTCTACAACCCGGCCTACGAGCACGATGCGTGCGGTGTCGCCATGGTCGTGGATATGCACGGCCGGCGCAGCCGCGACATCGTGGACAAGGCCATCACCGCACTGCTGAACCTGGAGCACCGTGGTGCCGCGGGAGCCGAGCCCAACAGCGGTGACGGCGCCGGAATCATGCTGCAGATCCCGGACAAGTTCTTCCGTGCCGTCCTGGCCGAAAACGGAAGCTTCGAACTGCCCGCCGAGGGCAGCTACGCCTCGGGCATCGCGTTTCTGCCCCAGGGGTCCAAGGACGCGGCGGCGGCATGTGAAGCCGTCGAGAAGATCGTCGAGGCAGAAGGTTTGACCGTTCTGGGTTGGCGTGAGGTTCCCCACGACGACTCATCACTGGGCGCTCTCGCCCGCGACGCCATGCCGACCTTCCGTCAGCTGTTCATCTCCGGCGCTTCCGGTATCGATCTGGAGCGGCGCGTCTACGTGGTACGCAAGCGCATCGAGCACGAGCTGGGCAACCAGGGATCGGGCCGCGGCAGCCTCGGCGAGGAAACCGTCTATTTCCCAAGCCTTTCCGGTCGCACCTTCGTGTACAAGGGCATGCTGACCACTCCGCAGCTGCGGGCGTTCTACCTCGACCTGCAGGACGAGCGTGTCGAGAGCGCGCTGGGCATCGTGCATTCGCGCTTTTCCACCAACACCTTCCCGTCCTGGCCCCTGGCGCACCCCTACCGCCGGGTGGCGCACAACGGTGAGATCAACACCGTCGCGGGTAACGAGAACTGGATGCGCGCCCGCGAGGCGCTGATCAAGACCGATGCGTTCGGCGATCCTGCCCAGCTCGACAAGATCTTCCCCATCTGTACCCGCGGTGCCTCGGACACGGCGCGGTTCGACGAGGCACTGGAACTGCTGCACCTGGGTGGCCGCCCCCTGCACCACGCGGTGCTGATGATGATCCCCGAGGCGTGGGAGCGGCACGAGTCCATGGACCCGCAGCGCCGCGCGTTTTACGAGTACCACGCGTCTCTCATGGAGCCCTGGGACGGACCGGCCTCGGTCTGCTTCACCGACGGCACCATTGTCGGTGCCGTGCTCGACCGCAACGGCCTACGGCCGTCCCGTGTTTGGGTTACCAACGATGGACTGGTCGTGATGGCCTCCGAGGCCGGCGTGCTGGATCTGGACCCCTCCACGGTTGTGCAGCGCACCCGCCTGCAGCCCGGCCGCATGTTCCTGGTGGACACCACCCAGGGCCGCATCGTCTCCGATGAAGAGGTCAAGGCGGATCTCGCCGCCGCGGAGCCGTACCAGAAGTGGATCGACGAGGGCCTGGTGCGCCTGGAGCAGCTGCCGGACCGCCCGCACCAGCACATGCCGCACAACCGGATCGTGTTGCGCCAGCAGGTGTTCGGCTATACCTACGAGGAGATCAACCTCCTGGTGGCGCCGATGGCTCGTACCGGCGCCGAGGCACTTGGCTCGATGGGCACCGATACCCCGATTGCGGTGCTGTCCAACCGCTCCCGGATGCTGTTCGACTACTTCCAGCAGCTTTTCGCGCAGGTCACCAATCCCCCGCTGGACGCCATCCGCGAGGAGGTCGTCACCAGCCTCGGCGGTGTGATTGGCCCCGAGGGCGATCTGTTGAACCCGACCGCTGAGTCATGCCACCAGATCCTGCTGCCGCAGCCGGTGCTGCACAACGACGAGCTGGACAAGCTCATCCACCTCGACCCTTCGGATGAGGTCAACGGGCGTCCGCATGGCTTCTCCAGTCGTGTGATTCGCTGCCTGTACCCGGTTGCCGAGGGCGGTGCGGGACTACGGACCGCCCTGGAGTCGGTGCGCGCGGAGGTCTCCGCGGCCATCGCGGGCGGCGCCCAGGTGATCATCTTGTCCGATCGCGAGTCGGACGATCAGATGGCGCCGATCCCTTCACTGTTGGCTGTTGCCGCGGTGCACCACCACCTCGTTCGCGAGCGGTCCCGTACCAAGGTCGGTCTGGTGGTCGAGGCCGGAGACGCCCGCGAGGTGCACCATGTGGCGGCACTGGTCGGTTTCGGTGCCGCCGCCGTCAACCCCTACATGGCCTTCGAGTCCATCGAAGATCTGATCGACCGCGGCATGATCTCGGGTGTGGAGCGCGACAAGGCGATCCGCAACTACATCAAGGCCGCGGGCAAGGGCGTGCTCAAGGTCATGTCCAAGATGGGCATCTCGACCCTGGCCTCCTACACGGGTGCCCAGCTCTTCCAGGCCATCGGCCTGTCGCCGGAGCTGCTGAACGAGTACTTCACCGGATTGGCTTGTCCCACAGGCGGTATCGGTCTGGACGAGATCGCCGCCGACGTTGCCTCCCGCCACCATCTGGCCTTCCTGGAGCGCCCCGAAGAATGGGCACACCGGGAGCTGGAGGTTGGTGGTGAGTACCAGTGGCGGCGTGAGGGCGAATACCACCTCTTCAATCCCGACACCGTGTTCAAGCTGCAGCACTCCACTCGGACCGGTCAGTACTCGGTCTTCAAGGAGTACACCCAGTTGGTCGACGACCAAAGCGAGCGGATGGCTTCGCTGCGCGGTCTGTTGAAGTTCAAGTCTCCCGAAGACACCGGGCGCCCACCGGTTCCGCTGGACGAGGTGGAGCCCGCCAGCGAGATCGTGAAACGTTTCTCGACCGGTGCGATGAGCTTCGGCTCCATCTCTGCCGAGGCGCATGAGACCCTGGCGATCGCGATGAATCGCCTCGGTGCTCGTTCGAACTCCGGTGAGGGTGGCGAGGATCCGCGTCGGTTCACACCCGATGAGAACGGCGACTGGCGACGCAGTGCCATCAAGCAGGTGGCCTCCGGCCGGTTCGGTGTGACCTCGCACTACCTGAGCAACTGCACCGACATCCAGATCAAGATGGCGCAGGGCGCCAAGCCCGGTGAGGGTGGGCAGCTGCCAGCGCACAAGGTCTACCCATGGGTGGCCGAGGTGCGGCACTCCACTCCCGGCGTGGGACTCATCTCCCCGCCGCCACACCACGACATCTACTCGATCGAGGACCTGGCGCAGCTGATCCACGATCTGAAGAACTCCAACCCGCAGGCGCGTATCCACGTGAAGCTGGTGTCGGAGAACGGCGTTGGCACGGTCGCCACCGGTGTTTCGAAGGCCCACGCCGACGTGGTGCTCATCTCGGGGCACGACGGCGGTACCGGTGCCACCCCGCTGACCTCCATGAAGCACGCGGGTGCGCCGTGGGAGCTGGGTCTGGCCGAGACACAGCAGACGTTGTTGCTCAACGGTCTGCGTGACCGCATCGTCGTGCAGGTCGACGGCCAGCTCAAGACCGGTCGCGACGTGATGATCGCCATGCTGCTGGGCGGCGAGGAGTTCGGTTTCGCGACCGCTCCCCTGGTCGTCTCGGGCTGCATCATGATGCGCGTCTGCCACCTGGACACCTGCCCGGTGGGTGTGGCCACGCAAAACCCGGTGCTGCGCGAGCGGTTCAACGGCAAGCCGGAGTTCGTGGAGAACTTCTTCCTGTTCATCGCCGAGGAAGTCCGGGAGCTGATGGCCGAGCTTGGATTCCGCACCGTCAACGAGGCCGTCGGCCAGGTTGGCGCGCTGGACACCGAGAAGGCGATTGCGCACTGGAAGGCCAGCAAGATCGATCTGACCCCGGTGCTGACGGAGCCGGAGTCGGCGTTCATGAACCAGGATCTGTACTGCAGTGGGTCGCAGGACCATGGCCTGGAGAAGGCGCTGGACCAGCAGCTGATCGTGATGAGCCGCGAGGCCCTCGATCGCGGTACCCCGGTGAAGTTCGAGACGCTGATCACCAACGTCAACCGGACTGTCGGCACCATGCTTGGGCATGAGGTCACCAAAGCCTATGGCGGCGAGGGACTTCCGGACGACACCATCGACATCACCTTCACCGGTTCGGCGGGGAACAGCTTCGGCGCGTTCGTGCCGCGTGGCATCACGCTGCGGTTGTTCGGCGATGCCAACGACTACGTGGGCAAGGGACTGTCCGGAGGGCACATCGCGGTGCGCCCCTCCCGCGAGGCACCGGCAGACTTTGAGGCCGAGAAGAACATCATCGGCGGAAACGTCATTCTGTTCGGAGCGACCAGCGGTGAGGCCTTCCTCAACGGATTGGTGGGCGAGCGGTTCGCCGTGCGCAACTCGGGCGCTTCCGCTGTCGTCGAAGGTGTGGGCGATCACGGCTGCGAGTACATGACCGGCGGCACCGTGGTGGTGCTGGGCCCGACCGGGCGCAACTTCGCCGCGGGCATGTCCGGCGGTGTGGCCTATGTGTACGACCCGGCCAAACAGCTGGTGGACAACCTCAACGACGAGATGGTCGATGTGGACGCGCTGGATCCTGACGATGAGCAGGTGCTGCGCAGCCTGATCGAAAAGCACGTGGCGGCGACCGACTCTGCTGTCGGACAACGCATTCTGGCCGACTGGAGCGGCCAAAGCGACTCCTTCGTCAAGGTGATGCCTCGCGACTACCGTCGCGTGTTGGAGGCCATTGCCGACGCGGAGCTGACCGGAGGCGATGTGAACGAGGCGATCATGGCGGCAGCTCGTGGGTGACCCAAGCGGCTTTCTGACTCACACCACCCGCGAACTGCCGAAGCGGCGTCCCGTGCCGCTGCGACTGCTCGACTGGAAAGAGGTCTACGAAGACTTCGAGCACTCGGCCCTGCAGACGCAGGCGTCGCGATGCATGGACTGCGGAATTCCGTTCTGCCACAAAGGTTGCCCCCTGGGTAACCTGATTCCCGAGTGGAACGACATGGTGTACCGCGGAAACTGGCGTGAGGCCATCGAGCGGCTGCACGCCACCAACAACTTCCCGGAGTTCACCGGCCGGCTCTGCCCCGCGCCCTGCGAGGCGTCGTGTGTGCTGGGCATCAACCAGGACCCGGTGACCATCAAGCAGGTCGAGGTCGAACTGATCGACAACGCCTTCGAAAACGACTGGGTCAAGCCCGTTCCATCCGAGGTGAAGACCGGCAAGAAGGTCGCCGTCGTTGGCTCGGGCCCGGCGGGCTTGGCTGCGGCACAGCAACTTACGCGTGCTGGACATGACGTCACCGTGTATGAGCGGGCGGACCGCATCGGTGGTCTGCTGCGATATGGCATTCCCGAATTCAAGATGGAAAAACGCCACATCGACCGGCGGTTGGACCAGATGCGGGCCGAGGGAACGGTTTTCGAGGCCGGAGTGAACGTGGGCGTCGATATCACCGCCGATGAGCTGCGCGCGAAGTTCGATGCCGTGGTGCTCGCGGGCGGCGCGACTGCCTGGCGTGACCTTCCGGTTCCTGGACGCGAGCTTGAGGGCATCTACCAGGCCATGGAGTACCTGCCCTGGGCCAACAAGGTGCAGCTGGGCGACGATGTTGTGGACGAGGACGGGCAGCCCCCGATCACCGCAAAGGGCAAGCGCGTCATCATCATTGGTGGCGGCGACACCGGCGCCGATTGCCTGGGCACCGCGCACCGGCAGGGCGCGGCAAGCATCCAGCAGTTCGAGATCATGCCCAAGCCGCCCGAGCTCCGTTCCGAGCGCGACCCGTGGCCGACGTACCCGACACTGTTCCGGGTGGCCTCCGCGCACGAAGAAGGCGGCGAGCGGATCTACGCCGTCAATACCGAGCGATTCCTCGGCGAGGACGGCAAGGTGACCGGCTTGCGGGCCCATGAGGTCGTCTTCAATGCCGGAAAGTTCGAGAAGGTCGAGGGCTCGGACTTCGAGCTGCAGGCCGACATCGTCTTCCTGGCAATGGGATTCGTGGGTCCGGAGAAGCCGGGCCTGCTGGAGAGCCTGGGCGTGGAGCTCACCGACCGCGGCAATGTGGCTCGTGATGGCGCGTATGCGACGTCAGTGGACGGCGTGTTTGTGGCAGGCGATATGGGCCGTGGTCAGTCGCTGATTGTGTGGGCGATTGCCGAGGGCCGTTCCGCCGCTGCTGCGGTGGACGAGTATCTGACCGGTGAGACGGCGCTGCCCGCGCCGATCAAGCCGACTGCCGCACCGCAGCGCTGAGCTTCTTGGCCCGGCGTTGCCGGACCCACGGGGATCGGTAGCTCTGGATGATTTCACCTCGTGTTACCTGACATGTTTGCTTGTTGTCGGTGTGACACGTGATCTAGGTCGGAATTTGCGTTATGCTACTGCCTGGTTCTGAAAGCTTGCCGACGCAGGAGATGTTCTCGTGCCCAACACACCCGTTACGAAGACATGGGTTGGCCGAATTGCCTGGTCACTGCTCCGTCATCCCATGAAGAGTCATAGTTTCCCTGCGAAGAACGAGCGACTCATCACTCCCGAAGAGCTCATGCGCTTCAGCCACTGAGCGTTGCTCGCGACAGCCATTGGGCGTGTCGAGGTGCGAACACGCCCGGTATTCAAGATCGTTATAGATCTGTAACCAGCTCTAGTAGGTGCGGTAGCGGATGGTGCGGGTGGCCGATCCCGCCTAGCGCCGCTGCGTGAGCACCTGTGGCCCGTCCTCAGTGATCGCGATGGTGTGCTCGGAATGCGCGCCCCGAGACCCGTCGGCCAGCCGGAGCGTCCAACCGTCTGGATCGACGGTCAGCCGATTGGTTCCCCGGCCGAACCATGGCTCCAGCGCGAGCGTCAGGCCTGGCTTCAAGGTCATTCCCCGTCCGGCCGTGCCCTTGTTCGGAACGTGGGGGTCCTCGTGCATGGTCCGCCCCAGCCCGTGCCCGCCGAAATCGGTGTTGATCCGATACCCGCCACCTTCGGCCACCGCGGCGACGGCTGCGGAGATGTCGCCGAGTCGGTTACCTGGCTGAGCGGCCGCGATGGCCACATCCAGGGCGGCGCGGGTGGTGTCGATCAGCCGTACGTCCTCGGGATCTGGGGTGCCGACGATCACACTCACCGCGGAATCAGCCACCCAGCCGTCGATGCTCACCGCGAAATCCATGCTCAGCAGGTCGCCGTCGGCCAGCGCGTAATCGTGCGGAAGCCCGTGCAGTACCGCGTCATTCACCGACAGGCAGATGACATTGCGGAACGGTCCGCGCCCGAACGAGGGGGAGTAGTCCCAGTAGCAGGAAACCGCGCCGCGTTCGGTGACCATTGCGCGCGCCCGCTGCTCCAGATGCAGCAGATTGATCCCAGGCGCGGCGATGGCCGACAGCTCGGAGAGCACCGAGGCGACAAACTCGCCGGTCACCCGCATGTGCGCGATCTCTGCGGGTGATTTCAACTCAATCACGCGAACCTCCTGGACGGTATTTAAATACCACCTTAGGGCTTTCGGTATTTAAATACCAAGACTAGAGTCGGCGGCATGGTTCGGCAGCCGCTCACCGCAGAACAACTCGCGGCGGGGAAGCGTCTGGGTGGGCTGTTGCGCTCCGCTCGGGGCGACCGGCCGCTGGAGGACGTCGCCCGTGCGTCCGGAATCTCTCCGGAAACCCTGCGCAAGATTGAAACCGGGCGGCTCCCGACACCCGCGTTCGGTGCCGTCGTGCAGCTGGCCGCCACGTTGCGTCTCGACCTCAACGACATCGCGGCGGCCTGGCAGGAAGAGGCGAAGATCGGCGCCGCGTCGTAACTGGCCCAGCGGCCGTAAAATCTGGCCGATGCACAGCTGGGGCGGGGAGATGCGGCTGCCACGGGGCGCCGTTCTGAGTGCGCTGATCGTGGCCGGAGCTGCAATGGTGCTGCACAACGGCCTCGTCCCGTTCGACACGCGGTTCTTCGGACTGGCCGAAAACGGCTACGACCTGGATACCTATCGCGCCGCGGTACGCGGCCTGTGGGAGGGCAAGAGGCTGTACGAGGCTCCGGCGCTCAACCAGGCGTGGTTCGTCTACCCGCCATTCGCGACGTTGGTTCTCGCGCCGCTCGCCTGGGCCTCGTTCGATGTCGCCAAGTGGGTGTTGCTCGCGCTGTCCATCGCCGCGCTGGCCGTGATCGCGTGGCGCGTCCTGCGTCTGGTCGGCATCCGCGCCGACATCCGGCTGGCCGTGATGGCCGCGGCGCTCGCGGTTGTCGTCATCGATGTCGAACCGGTGCAGGCCACCCTCTGGTGGGGTCAGATCAACGTCCTGCTCATGGCGCTGGTCTTCCTGGACCTGGCGCGATCAAACCCGGGACGGTGGCAAGGTATCGGACTCGGACTGGCTGCGGGTATCAAGCTCACGCCGCTGGTCTTCCTGCCCTACCTCCTGCTCACCCGGCAATGGCGTGCGGCCGCCATCGCAACGGCGACATTCGCCGCCACCGCGGCGTTGACGTGGCCGTTGCTCTCGCGCGACAGCGCATGGTTTTGGAGTCATCTCGGAGACACCGCGCACATCAGCCGCATCGATCACTTGGCCAATCAGTCGATCAACGGATTCCTGGCACGCTACTTCTTTCCGCACGCGCGCCCGGAGTGGTTGTGGATTTCCTTGAGCCTCTTGGTGCTTGCCGCTGGCATGGCTGTCGCGGTGTGGGCACACCGTAGAGGAGAGTGCGTGCTGGCAGTGGTGTCGGTAGGGCTCACCGGTTGCGCGGTGTCGCCCTTCAGCTGGGCTGCGCACTGGGTATGGTTCGCCCTCGCGATCGTCTGGCTTGTCGCCAAGGCATGCACAACCGCGCGCCCCTGGTCGAGCGGCTGGGCCTGGCGGGCGGCGGCGCTGTTCGCGATGGTGTTCATGTGGACCCTGCACCGGCCGGGCCGTGGGCACACCACCATCTACTTCAGCGGGGTGTACTGGAACTTCCTTGACCTGCGCCCGTTCTGGATAGGCCAGCTGATGAGCGGCTGGTACCCGTTGGTGTTCCTGTGCTTCATGATCGGCGCCGTCAGCTGGCTGCGGCTCAGCAGTTCCTCGGTGCGGGCTGACCCGGACGACTTCTCGATGCTGTCGACGGACGTCGAGGACTATCCGCCGGACATTCTTGATGAGGAGCTGGCGCTGCGCGCCTAGAGTCCAGGGGGTGGACCCAGTCGCGGCGTTGCGTGAAGTTGCCTACTACAAGGAGCTCGCGCGCGAAGAGTCGCGCCGTGTCATGGCGTACCGCAAGGCCGCCGACGTCATCGCCGCGCTCAGCCCCGAAGAGCGAGAGCGCCACGGTGCCAACAAGACCTGGAAGAGTCTGACGGGCCTGGGCCCCAAGACGGCGACCGTCGTCGCCGAAGCCTGGTCCGGGAAGGTACCGGTGGCGCTCGAACAACTACGCGCCAGCGCCACGGGCACCGGCGGTGGCACCATGCGCGAAGCGCTCAGGGGCGACCTGCATCTGCATTCGAACTGGTCAGACGGATCGGTGCCCATCGAGGAAATGATGAGCACCGCCAAGGCGCTCGGACACGAGTACTGCGCGCTGACGGACCACTCGCCGCGTCTGCGGGTCGCCAACGGGCTGTCCGCGGAACGGTTGCGCGCCCAGCTGAAGGTGATCGACGGACTGCGAGAACAGATGGCACCCATGCGAATCCTCACCGGGATCGAGGTAGACATCCTGGATGACGGCGATCTGGACCAGGACCCCGAGCTTCTGGATCAGCTCGACATCGTTGTCGCGAGTGTGCATTCCAAGCTCGCGATGGACTCCGCTGCGATGACCCGCCGCATGGTCGCCGCCGTGACCAACCCGCGTGTCGACGTGCTGGGTCATTGCACGGGGCGGCTGGTGGAGGGGGAGCGTGGCCTCCGGGCCGAGTCGAAATTCGATGCCGCAGAGGTATTTCGGGCCTGCCGCGATTCGGGAACCGCCGTCGAGATCAACTCACGCCCGGAGCGACGCGATCCACCGCGCCGGCTGCTGGACTTGGCGCTGAACATCGGCTGCGACTTCTCCATCGACACCGACGCGCATGCGCCGGGGCAACTGGAGTTCTCCGGGTACGGCTGCGAGCGTGCGCTCGAGGCAGGCGTCCCGGAAGAACGAGTGATCAACACGTGGCCGGTGGAGCAGCTGTTGGCCAGGACAATTAGGAGCCGTTGATCACCTATTGACACTTTGAACACATTCGCGCAAAGTGTTCAAACGTGAAGCTTGTGAAGACGGCGGGTCCGCGCGGTGAGGTGCCCGAACCGATTGTCGCGGCCGTCGCGCAGACCCTGGTCCGCTCGGGAATCCAGCGTTTCAGCCTCTCGGCGGCCGCGGACGAGGCGGGCGTCTCGCGTGGAACCATCTACAACTGGTTCGGCGGCAAGAAGGAAGCCATCGATGTGGCGGTCGGCTTCATCGCGGGCGCCTTCATCGAGCTGTTCGCCGGGGCGGTGAGTGCCAAAGCCACGCTGACCGAGCAGGTGGGCGAGGCGGCGGTACGCATTAGCGATCACCGGGCCTGGTCCGACCGCCTGGATCCGACCCTGCACGTGTCGAACGTGCTGGAGCTGGTGCTTGAGGAGTGCGGTGACGACCTGATGCGCCGCTCGGTGGAGTTTTGGGTGCCACAGGTGCAGGCGGCCAAGAAGCGCGGCGAGATCGGTAGGGACGTCGACGCCACCGAAGGCGCTGAATGGATCATGCGGACCCTGATGAGCATCGAGGTGTTGCCCGCCATCTCCGTGGACCTGAAAGACCCGGCCGTGGTGCGGGACTACTTCTCCCGGTTCATCCTGCGTGGGTTGGCATGAGTGACATCGACTGTCAGGTGGCGATCATCGGGGCCGGCCCCGGTGGCATCGCCGCCGCTCACTACCTGCGCCGACAGGGTATCGACGACTTCGTGATCTTGGACCGTGCCGACGATTTCGGTGGTACCTGGCGCGATAACACCTATCCGGGCCTCGCCGTGGACATCCCGGTCTTGTTCTACCAGTTGAGCTTTGCACGCACCGGCCGGTGGAACAAGCTCTTCGCCGACGGTGCCGATATCCAGCGTTACCACCTGTCGGTGGTGGACCGCTTGGGTTTACGCAAGCATTTCCGGGGCGGCAGCACCGTTACCGCCGAACGCTGGAACGAGGACCGCAGCCACTGGGAACTCACCGTCGCCGGGAAGCCGACGGTCCGCGCCCGGTATGTCATCAGCGCCGTGGGTGGATACATCGACACCAAACCCGGCCCGGACATCCCCGGCCTCGGCGACTTTCGCGGCAGAACCATGCGGCCCAACGCGTGGGACCACTCCTATGACCACGCAGGTAAGCGCGTCGCGGTGATCGGTACCGGCTCCAGCGGCATCCAGATCGCTCCCGCAGTCGCGGAAACCGCCGCGTCGGTCACCACCTTTCAGCGCACCCCCGCATGGATCATTCCTAAACCCAATCCGAGTATCTCGCTACGCGGGCAGCGGATTCTCGGTGCGCCGTTTGTTCTGACAGTCATCAACGCGCTGATGATCGTATCGATGGACGTCGCCCAGGCGGTGCTGTTCCATCTGCTGCCGCTGCTACCGGAATCACTGCTGCGCAAGATGATTCCTCGATACGACGATATGGCGCGCAGGTGGTATCGCAAACTGCTCGCGGACACCGTCCGTGATCCGGCGTTGCGTGAGGCCTTGATGCCGAGCTACGGGATTCTGGCACGGCGCACCATCTTGTCCAATGACTTCCTGCAGGCCGTGGATGCCGGAGCCGTTCGGCTGGTGACCGATCCCATCACGCGGATCACCGCAAATGGTATCGAGACGGCAGACGGCACCCATCACGACGTCGACCTTCTGGTATTGGCGACCGGATATGAGATCTACACGGATCCGGAGCACTACCTGCCCGGAACCGTGCGGGGCCGTGGCGGATTCGACCTGGGTGAGTACTACCGCGACCACGAGATGCGGACCTACGGCGGCGCGGCGCTGCCTGGCCTGCCCAACCGTTGGGTGTTGGTGGGACCCGAGGGCAACCAGGGGCAGGGGTGGCACGCCATGGTGGAGGCCAACGCGCGTCACACCGCCCGGGTCATCGCCGAATCTGTACGGACCCGCCGAGAGATTGCCGAAGTAAGCCAGCGTGCCTTCGACACTTGGGTGCGGCGGATGGCCCATCAGAGCAAGGCGATCCGGTTGTACGCGACCGACTGCCAACCGCCGCTGAGCACCTATTTCGTCAACTCGAAGGGGGAGGCACGCTACTACCGGCCCCAAACGGTAAGCGAAATGAACTGGTTCTCAACGCATTCCCGACTCTCCGACTACTCATTTCGTCCGGCATCGATCCAAGCGAGGGCTTCCCATGGAAAAAGATCAGAACAATCAGCCTGATAAACCACTGGCCGGCCGGGTCGCGTACATCACGGGGGCGGGGCGCGGGCAGGGCCGCGCACACGCCGTCCGGCTGGCCGCCGATGGCGCCGACATTGTGGCCATCGACAGCTGCGACAAGCCCTCGCCCTATAACGAATACCCGGCCACCACCGCCGAAGACTTCGACGAGACCGTCTCCGCGGTACGGGACCTGGGCCGTGAGATTGTCGCGGAACGTATCGACGTAAGGGACCTTGCCGGGCAGCAGAAGGTGATCAACGAAGCGATCACCCGGTTCGGTCGGCTGGACATCGTGGTCGCCAACGCGGGCATCGCGAGCTGGGCGCGGCTGTGGGAGATCGAGGCCGACCAGTGGCGCGACGTCATCGACGTCAATCTGACCGGTGTGTGGAACACCATCAAGGCGGCGGTCCCCGCAATGATCGAAGCAGGCAACGGTGGGTCCATCATCACGGTCAGCTCATCGGCCGGGATCAAGGCAATGCCCGGCTGCGGCCACTATGTGGCCGCTAAATTCGGTGTCGTGGGTTTGACGAACTCACTGGCGGTTGAGCTGGGGGAGTATGGAATTCGGGTCAACTCCATCCACCCGTATGGAACCAACACGCCGCTGGCGGCCGACGAGTCGGTGCTGCGGATGTTCGAGAAGTACCCGGGTTATCTGCAGAGCTTTAGCCAGACACTGGTGGACAACGACAGGCTCGTCGAACCTGCCGAAATCGCCGAGGTGGTGGCATGGCTCGCCGGCGACGCATCCGGTGTCATGACCGGCGCCCAGATTCCCGTCGACAAGGGGTACTTGAAGCGATGACCACTTGTCCGTTCGCCCCCGGATTCGATTTCACCGACCCGGACCTCATCCAACAGCGCGTCCCCGCCGATGAGTTCGCGTATCTGCGCAAGACCGAACCCATCTGGTGGAATGCTCAGCCCAGGGGAGTGGCCGGATTCAACGACAACGGCTACTGGGTAGTCACCAAACATAGTGACGTCAGAGAGATATCGCGGCTCAACGAAGTCTTCTCCAACAGCCTGAACACCACGGTGGTGCGCTACAACGAGGACATCACCGCCGAGCAGCTGGATATCCAGCGCGAGAATCTGCTGATCGACATGGACGAGCCGAAACACCGCATCCTGCGGCGCATCGTGTCACCGCTGTTCACTCCCAAGGCCGTCAACGGATTACACGAACGGCTGGTGGTGCGCGCCAGGGACATCGTAGAAGCGGCTGCCGAAAAGTCCAGCGGCAATTTCGTGTCCGATATCGCCTCGGTGCTTCCCATGCATGCCATCGCGGATCTGGTGGGCATCCCGGAGTCGGACCGCCAACAGGTGCTGGACTGGACGAATCAGATGTTCGCCTACGACGACCCGGCGATCGGTAAAGACACGGCCACCACCGCAACGGTCTCTATGCTGGGCTACGCCTACGCGATGGCCGAAGAGCGACAACTGAATCCGCGCGACGACATTCTCACCGGACTGGTCCAGGGCGCGTACGAGGACCGCCCACTCACCCCGCTGGAGTTCGCCTACTTTGTCATCCAGCTCATGGTCGCGGGGAACGAGACCTCTCGTAACGCCATCACACATGGGGTGCTGGCCTTCGCCGACAACCCGGCACAGTGGGAGCTGTACCGCGAGCGCCGCCCGCAGACGACGGCTGACGAAATCATCCGCTGGGCCAGCCCCATCATCGCCTTCCAGCGCACGGCGCTGCAGGATGTCGAGCTCGGTGGTGTGCAGATCCGGAAGGGGCAGCGCGTGGGAATGTTCTACGCCTCGGCCAACTTCGACGAGGACGTGTTCGATGACCCGTTCACCTTCAACATCGAGCGCGACCCCAACCCGCATCTGGCCTTCGGCGGACACGGCATCCACTACTGCCTCGGCGCGAACCTGGCCCGGCTGGAGATCGGCATCATGTTCGATGCCATGGCCGACAGGCTTCCGGATCTGATGCCGACCGGGCAGCCCACCCGCTTCAGATCGGGGTGGATCAACGGTGTCGTGTCGCTGCCCGCCAGCTACCGAAGGTAGATATCCGTGCGTAACCGCTACGCAGGAACTCCCTTCGCCACATCCACGCAGGAGATCGCGGCGGCCCTCGAGTATGTGAGCGTCCCGACGCTGCTGTTGTCGCTGGTGCATGTCACCGGGGATCCGCAGTACATCCGGGAGTTCAAGCAGGCCGCCACCTTCCTCAACGAAGTGCAGGGTTTCATGTCCGAGGAGGACAAGGCACGGGCCCGCCGGGTGGCACTCGACGTGATTGTCGACTACCGCGATCGGGGCTGCCCCGACCCGGAACCACTGGATGCCGGCGTCGTTCGGGAGATGATGGATTGGGCGGCCTGCGAAGAGGTTCCCGAACAGTACTTGTCGTTGGTTCTGGAGGAACTCGATCTCGAGGGCGCCGACCCGCGGCGCGCCGAACCCCTGGAGTCGACTCAGACCGACAGCATGCCCGTCGTCGTGATCGGCTGTGGCGAATCAGGGATCCTGGCGGGTATCAGGCTCGCACAGGCCAACATCCCGTTCACCATCATCGAGAAGAACGCGGGTCCTGGCGGAACCTGGTGGGAGAATACGTATCCGGGTGCCCGGGTGGACGTCGCCAACCACTTCTACTGCTACAGCTTCGAGCCGAGTGACGGCTGGAGCCACTACTTCGCCGAGCAACCCGAACTGCGCGACTACTTCCAGTCGGTTGTCGACAAGCACGGTCTCGGCAAGCATGTGCGGTGGCAGACCGAGGTGGAGTCGGCCACTTGGGATGAGAGAGACGCACGCTGGAAGGTGTGGGTGCGCACCAGTGAGGGTGCGATAGAGGAGCTTTCGGCCCGGGCAGTGATCAGTGCGGTGGGTCAGCTCAATCGTCCGAACATTCCGCATTTCGCTGGTGCCGGGACCTTCGCCGGCCCGGCCTTTCACTCGGCGCGCTGGGACGAATCGGTAGATCTGGCCGGACAACGTGTTGCCCTCATCGGTGCGGGTGCCAGCGGATTCCAGATCGCGCCGGCCATTGCCGCGACCGTCGAGCACCTCACCGTGTTCCAACGCACCCCGCAGTGGATGTTCCCCAACGCGATGTATCACGACCAGGTCCAGGACGGCGTGCGATGGGCGATGAAACATCTGCCGTTCTACGGGCGCTGGTATCGGTTCCTGCTGATGTGGCCCGGGGCCGACAAGGGACTGGACGCCGCCGAGATAGATCCGCACTACCCAGACCAGGACTACGCGGTAAGCGCCATCAACGCCGCCGCCCGAATGATGTTCACCGACTGGATAACCCGGCAGGTCGACGGGGATGAACGCTTACTCGCCCAGGTACTGCCCGAGTACCCAGCCACCGGCAAGCGGACCTTACAAGACAACGGAAGCTGGCTACGCACCCTGCGTCGGGAGAATGTTGAGCTGGTGCGTACACCCATTGCCCGGATCGAGCCGGACAGCGTCGTCACCGGGGACGGCGCCGTCCACCCGGTTGATGCAATCGTGTACGCCACCGGATTTCGGGCCACCGAGGTGCTCTGGCCGATGCGAATCACGGGACGCGACGGTGTCGAGCTGCGTGACATGTGGGGTGCGCGGCCGTACGCGCATCGCGGGATCACCGTGCCCGGGTTTCCCAATTTCTTCATCCTGTACGGACCCGGAACACACCTGGCTCATGGCGGAAGTCTGATTTTCCAGTCCGAGCTGCAGATGCGGTACATCACGCAATGCCTCGAACACCTGGCGGCCGATAGCGGCCTGACCATGGAGCCTGAGCGACAGGCAGCGGCGGAATGGCATCGCCGCACGCAGGACCAGATCAAGAAGATGGTGTGGTTGCACCCGGCCGTCGAACACTCCTACTTCAAGAACGCGGATGGCGAGATACACACCGTCAGTCCCTGGCGACTACCCGAGTACTGGCATGCGATCCGCAGCCCGGACTGGTCTGAGTACGTGTTTACCAACACCGGAAAGCCCTGACCTGCGATGTCGGCGGCACAGTGTGCGTGCAACCGCAAGGGTCTAACTTTACTTTTCTCCCTGATCCGTAAGCGGTAGCATCGCGGCATGTCCGAACACTTTGACGTGCTCATCGTCGGCGCCGGCATCTCCGGCATCAGCGCCGCCTGGCACATCCAGAACCGCTGCCCGTCCAAGACCTATGCGGTGCTTGAGGCCCGCGACGATATGGGTGGGACCTGGAATCTGTTCAAGTATCCAGGTATCCGGTCGGACTCGGACATGTACACGTTGGGGTTCCGCTTCTCGCCGTGGAACGACAGCCGCACCCTGGCGGACGGGCCTTCGATCCTCGACTACGTGCACAAGACCGCGGCCAACTCCGGAATCGACGGTCATGTCCGATACCGCCACAAGGTGGTCGGAGCGGCCTGGTCCACCGAGACCCAGCAGTGGACGGTTCAGGTGGATCACGACGGCAAGACCGTCGAGTACACCTGTTCCTTCCTGTTCTGCTGCAGCGGCTACTACGACTACGACCAGGGTTACTCGCCCGAGTTCCCCGGCGTCGCCGACTTCAAGGGCACCGTGATTCACCCGCAGCACTGGCCGGAGGACCTCGACTACAAGGGTAAGAAGGTAGTGGTGATCGGCTCAGGCGCCACTGCGGTGACCCTGGTTCCGGCGATGGCGCCCGATGTCGGACACATCACCATGCTGCAGCGCTCACCCACCTACATCCTGTCGCTGCCGAACGAGAACCCGATCATCAACGGTCTGCGAAAGATATTGCCGGCCAAGGTCGCCTATCCGATCGCCCGCTGGATTAACATCGGCCAGCTGATCTTCAGCTACCAGGCCAGCCGCAAGTTCCCCAAGGCCGCGCGGCGGATCATCATGCAGCAGGCCAAACTTCAGCTGCCTAAGGGCTATGACTACAAGACCCACTTCGGTCCCAAGTACAACCCGTGGGACGAGCGTCTTTGCGTGGTGCCCAACGGCGACCTGTACAAGACCATCCGCAAGGGCAAGGCCGATATCGTCACCGATCACATCGAGACATTCGACGAGACCGGTATCAAGCTCAAGTCCGGTAAGCATCTCGACGCTGACATCATCATCACCGCAACGGGTTTGAACCTGAAATTCTTCAGCGGTGTCATCCCGACGGTTGATGGCGTGCCCGTGGACTTGCCCGCGCAGACCGTGTACAAGGGCGCGATGCTCACGGGCATCCCGAACATGGCGTTCACCATCGGGTACACCAACGCCTCGTGGACACTCAAGGCGGACCTGGTATCCGAGTATGTTGGGCGTCTGCTGAACTACATGGACGAGAACGGCTATGTCACAGCGGTTCCCGAGCTGGCCGACGAGACGCTCGAAAAGCAGCCGTTCATGGACTTCACGCCGGGCTACGTGCTGCGCGCGCTGGATGAACTGCCCAAGCAGGGTGACAAGCACCCGTGGCGTTTGAAGCAGAACTACGCCTATGACGTCGGGATGATGCGGCGCAGCCGGGTCAGCGAGGGTATGCGCTTCGGCAGAAAGAAGGCCGCCACCGAGACAACACCGGTGGCCGTCAACAGCTAGATCTTTTCTGCAGAACGGCCGGGTGTCATGCGTGGACACCCGGCCGTTCGCTGTCTACGGAGCGCTACGAATGGACGCCCGTAATCACTAGTTCTGTTCGGGTGCAGCCTGATCCGTGCTCGCGGCGATCAGCATCGGAAGCATCGGGCGCATGGGTAACAGACGTTGCACGGCGGTCAGGAGCCGCGCCGTCCAGTCGGTGGTCGATGAGGGATCTTTGATGCTGTCCAGGGCCACTCCTTGGCCCATCGCGACGCAAAGGCGGGCAAGGTCTTGCACGCTTGTCTCCGGAAGTTCGAGGTCGTCGTCCAGCTGCGAGATCACACCGGCAACGTGGTCCAGCATGGTTTTGTCGCGTGCCGCGAGTTCATCGTTCAATGTCGAATTGCGTCGGGCAACCAAGGCGAGCTCGATCTTCAGCAGGGCCCAGCCGGTATCGCTGAGTGATTGCTCGATCCAGTCCTGAAATTTTTGAACGCGATCCTCTGACGATCCTTCGGCGAGCGTGGTGCGGTAGCTCTCCAGAACCTGTTCGGTGTGACGGTCGATGACCTCCAGTGCCAACGCCTCTTTGCTGGGAAAATTCGAGTACACGGCGCCGCGACTGTAACCGGCTTCTTCGGCCACCTGTTCGTTCGACGTCGCGGCGAAACCCTGTTGCAAATAGAGCTGGGTCGCAGACTCCACCAGCCGGGCCTTTGTCTGAGCCTGGGCTTCAGAACGAGTCAATCGCTTGGCCACGACCATTGAGTCTATGCGGTCGCAGGCACTTGCCAGGAGAGAAGTCGCCGGCAACGCCGCAGCGTATCGAGGGCAGAATCCCTCATCCGCCGACGCTGCATAATTTTGGGTACATTACGTAACCAGATAGTCGCAGGGATCAAAGGATGGAGTTACATCGTGGGACGACACAACCGGCCCTCCGTCGTCGACGATGCGCCCGCCGACACAGACTGGAGCGCCGACTTCCTGGTCGACGGCGAAGTGACCGGGGTATCGCCCGTGGTGATCGATCCTGACCTCGCGTTCTCCCCAACGCCGCCGCCCTGGTTCAGGGGCTGACCGGGCCCAGGAGCCTATTCAGATACCTACCGCTGAACACGCCCCCGGGATCCAGCCGGGCGCGGACCTCCTGGAAGGTCCGCCATTGCGGATACCGCTCGCTGAGCTGCCCGGCGGTCAAAGTGTGCCGCTTACCCCAGTGAGGTCGGCCGCCAAGCCCGATCAGGATGGGTTCAAGGTCGTGGAAGTAGGGCTCCCATAGACCGTGAACGGTCTGGTGCACTGCCAGGTAGACGCTCTCGCGGCCGTAGGCCGGGGCCAGCAGCGCATCATCGGCCTGGGTGAAGCGGACCTCGAGCGGGAAGGCGACCCGATGACGATTTTGTTCAATCGTGGCCAGCACGGTCTCGATCGCATCACGCGCATTTGTCAGCGGAAGCGAATACTCCATCTCGGTGAACTTCACCTTGCGGGGACTCGCGAACACGGCGGCGCTTTCATCCTGCGACTCATTCGAACCCGCGAGGTTGGCGACCAATCTGGATATGTAGGGGGCAGCCACGGGTAGGCGCCCGGCCGTCCACATCAGCGCGCCGAGTGCGCCGTTCTCCACCAGGTCGCGCTCGACCCAATGCCGCACCGGATGACTGGGCCACCGATCCTCTTGGGTGCGTGTCGACTCCAGCAGCAGAACCCGTCGCGTGTGTGGAAACAAATACAGCTCAAGGTGATCGGTCTCGGCCAGCAACGTGGGCAGATTGGCCAAGACGGTGTCCAGGTCGTGCACGGACTGACGCCGGTACAGCCGGAAGGCCGGAACACATTGCAGGGTGAGTTCGGTGACCACACCCAGCGCGCCCAACGAGATTCGTGCGGCGCGCAGCTCATCGCCGCTGTCGATCTCATGAATCGTGCCGTCGGCAGTCATGATCCGCATCGACACGATGGTCTGCGAGATATTGCCGAATCGCAGGCCAGTCCCGTGCGTTCCGGTGGCGGCGGCCCCGGCAAGGGTCTGGACGTCGATATCGCCGAGGTTCGGCAGCGCCAGCCCGCGCCGCAGCAGCTTGCGGTTCAGCTCATGCAGGTTGATGCCGGCCTGGACCCGCACCCGGTCGTGTTCGTCCACCGAGATCAGTTGCCGCAGTTCGGAGATGTCGACCTGTACGCCGTCGGTGACGCACAGCTCGGTGAAGGAATGCGATGAGCCGATCGGCCTCACCGTTCGTCCGGCGGAGCGTCTCAGGGCGAACGCCAGCTCGTCCTCGGACCGCGGACGCACCACAAGGTCTGGGGCGCAGGATGTTTGACCACTCCAGTTGCGCCACTGACTCATAGGAACATCATTCCCTCGCCGCGATAAGTGGATACCGCACCCGCGTGTTGACCGTCTTCGACCAGCTGCAGTTCGGTGAAGTGCTCACAGAGCTCACCGGCCTTGGCGTGCCGGAACCACACCACATCGCCGATCCGTAGTTCACGCGCACCCCGTAACGGTGTCTGTACCTCACCGGCGCCCTCAGAGGCCTCAAAGGACAAACCCGCAGGCCACGATGGCAGCGGTACACGGCTGGCTCCGGCGGGGCCGCTGGCGATGTACCCACCGCCCAGCACGGTGGCGAGCTCGGGACTCGGCTTGCGTACCACCGGCAACGCGAACGCCGCCGCGGGATCCAGCCGCAGGCTGCGATAGTTGTCGAAAAGAGCAGGAGCGAAGAAACCCGACCCGGCCGCTAGTTCGGTGGCGAATCCCAACCCCGCGATACGGGCCAGGCTGCCGGTGCCGCCGGAGTTCACCAGTTCCAGCGGCGGTGCTCCGGCGGCGCGAAGCCGCGCGCTCACCGCGTCCAGAATCCGGGGAAGGCGCTGGCCGAGATCCCGCAGCGAAGAGGCCTGCATTCCACGAACCGCCAACTGGTACCAGGGATTTCCGGGGACGATATCGCCCACACCGGCGATCTGCCCGTCATAGGCCATTATCGCGGCGAGCCGCAGACCGGGTGTGGCGCACACCAGGTCGGTGAGGGCAGCTGCCTGCTCAGGGGTGCGCACCGGCGATCGCTTGGGCCCCAGATGAACCGGCCCATCGAGAGGCCGCCACCCGGCATCGATATCGAGACATACCGGGATCGGTGCATTCGTCTCATGCGCGATGTCGGCCAGTAGACGGACATGGTCGGCAGAATCGATCAAGGGGCGGATGACAGAACGATGCCGCGCCGCGGTGGCCAGGGCTCCCCGATCGACACTCGGGTAGGCGATCAACAGATCGTCGACCCCGGCGTCGGCGAGGTGCACGGCCTCTCCGGGGGTGAAGGCAAGGACCCCGCGAAACCCCGGTATCTCCAAGAATTTCCGAATCAACGCGGTGCTGCGTATGGACTTACTGGCCACCCTGATGGGTAAGCCGGAGGCGGCGGACACCAAGGACGCGGCGTTGGCCCGCGCCGCGTCCATATCGACCGCGGCCAGCGGTACGGGCGCCCCCCGCAGTGCCGCGGCCAGCCGCCGTATCGACATCAGGCAGGAACCACGACAACGCCGTCATGGTCGGCGTAACAGATCGCACCCGGCGTGAAGTCGATACCGCCAAAGCTGACGACGATATCGCGTTCCCCGGCACCGGTTTTGGTGCCCTTGCGGGGGTTGGTGCCGAGAGCCTTGATGCCGATGTCCATGGTGGCCAGGGCGGCACTGTCGCGCACCACCCCGTTGATCACCAAACCCGACCAGCCGCTGTCGACGGCGATCCCCGCGATGATGTCGCCCACGAGCGCGCAGTGCAGCGAGCCTCCACCGTCAATGACCAGCACACCACCTGAACCTGGTTCCGAGAGAATCGATTTCAGCAGCGCGTTGTCATGGTGGCAGCGCACCGTGGTGATGACTCCGGCGAATACCGGACGCCCACCGAACTGGGTGAGCTGAAGATCGCAACTGGCCATGTCGATGCCCAGTTCGTCTCCCAGGTCGGCGGTCGGTTGGGGGGTGATCGGTGCGGTCGTCATACCCCAAGCCTATTCGTCAGTCCCTACGGCTGGGTCTCCGCATAGGCGATCACGACGTCGCGCAGCCACTGCGCCAGACCGGGCTCGGCACCTTCGTAGTAGGCCCGGGCTGGACGCCCTCAAGCCTTTTTCCGACGCGGCCGGGCCACGCGGATCAGCCCGATTCGACGGAGTCCTCGCGGCGACGCCGCCGCCGCAGTACCAACAGGACGAGAATCGCGAATGCGGCCCCGACCGCGATCTTGAGGTTTGGTGCTTGCCGGCCCGCCTCGGGTGCGGGGCCGGGAATCGGTGGTGGGGCCGAATCGACGGTCGACTTCGCCTGCGCGGCAGTCTCCCGGGTCGCCGCCGCGAGATCGGGCTGAGCCGGTGCGGGTGCGGGCTTGGGTGCCTCCGGCTTGGGAGCTTCGACGACCGGCTCGGGAGTGGGTTCAGGCTTGAGCTCCGGTTCAGGCGCGGGCGCGGGCTTCGGTACCGGTGGCGCGGCAGGCTTGGGGGCCTGCGGCTGGGGAGCTTCGGATGCCGGTGCCTCGGCGGGCTTCGCCTGCTTGACGGGCTTCGGCGCGGCCGGCGGCTTCGGGGTCGGGGCAGCACCGGACTCGGGTTCGGCCTTGGGGCCCGACTTCGGCGGCGCCGTCGAGCCGGCAGGTCGCTTGGCAGGTGCGCGTTTGGCCGCCGGTCGCTTCGCGGCCTTCGCGGGGCGGGCCGGGGCCGCGGGCTTAGGTGCCTCGCCGCCAGCGGGCGTCTCCGGTGTCTGGTTGGGCTCGTTAGCCGAATTGTCCTGGTCCGCCATGCGCCTGCTCCTTCGCAAGTTTCGGTCGTCCTGGGTGTTCGTGGCGCGCTCTCGGCCACGATGGGCGGCTCACACCCGAATCTCTGCCGCCCCGCCGTTGTCCATCATGCCGTCACACCGGAAAAAGGCCAGTCGTCCCCCCTGACGGCCTACGACTGACGACGTTGAGTCCAGATGAGTGCCGCACCCACAGAGACCACCACAGCCACCACAAACGGCCACATAGGAAGGTCGCCGTCGGTCGGATTCGCCGAAGGTACGGGGGCCGAGGAACTTGTGCCCGACGGCTGCTGCGACACCACCGGCGCGCCAGCGGAGGCCGGTGCACCCGAGCCGGTGACGGTGAACTGCCAGGATCCGTCGACCGGGTGGCCGTCCTCGGAGATCACCCGAAAGTTCACCGCGTACTTCCCGGCGGGCGCCCCCGGCTTCACTCCGACCGAGATCGTCGCACCGGCCACCACCGGGTCGCCGGCCTGCCACTGATCGGTCTTGGCATCCGGCCCGATGATCGTCATCGCGGAAAAGCGCTTCTGCAACGGCTCGTTGAAGGTGGCGCTGACCTGGGCGGGAGGCCCGGATAGCACGGCATTCTCGGCCGGATCGGAAGACACCTTGACGGCGTGCGCCGCCGCCACACCCGGCAACGCCAGGCCCAGCGCCAACACGATGAAGGCCGACAAGAACACGGACACGGACTTGCGTAGAACAGACATCACTGTTGCCTCCGTCGATTTGTCACCGCAAGCACGAGCGCGACGGCACCAAGGATCAGACCGATCCCGCCGAACCAGCGGGCCGTCTTGTCCGGATGCCCCGCACTCTGCGCGGAATCATGGGTTGCGGACACCTGCGGTGCGTGCGCGGAGTGTCCATCGTGGTCGGCCTTGCTCTGCGTCAGATCGAGGGTGGGCGCAGGGTGCTCCGGCTCGGCACCGCCGGGCTGAGCCTGCTGATCCCACCTGACGACCTGACCGTCGGCGTAGGTCTGCGTTGCCGGGAATGTCACCGAATCGGTCTCGGGGAGCTTGACGCGCACCCGGAACAAGGCGAACTGGTCGGGCCCGATCCCGTTGCCCGGGACAGCCTTCCAGGTCACCGCCCTGACCGTGCCCTTGGCGGCGTCCCGATCCACGGTACTGGTCCAGCCGGGCAGCAGCTCGGTGCTCGCCGAGCCCACGTCCGGCAACTGGACGGTCAGTTCGGTGGTCAGCGCCTTGCTCTGGGACTCATTGGGAACCGAGAACTCCAGCGTTGCGTAGCCACCGCGAGCGGTGTTGTCTGCGGTCACGCGCACATGCGCGGAGGCCGGAACAGCAAGCGCCAATAGCGCGGCGGCTGCCGCGGCTGACGCTGTCGCCAGGCGGGGGAACACGCGCATCGACTACCTCACCCCGAGTCGGGCAAGTAGGTCGGCGTCGATGCCGTCGAGCTCGCGGGCGATCGCGGCATGAGCCGCGCGTCGGCGGGTCGGCGGCATGTGCTCGGAAGCTCCCACCGCAGTACCGAGCTCCTCCAGCCGGGCACGGACCGCCGAGGTGAACTTCTTGGTCTCCGCGTCCTTGGGCGCCCTGTCGAGCACGGCCTGCAGGGACTGCTCGGCGCCGGCGATACGAGCCGACAACTCCGCCCCGAACCCCGAGTACTGGCCAAGCTCCGCCAGCGGTATCCCGAGGCGGTCGGCGCGGCGTTGATCCAACACCCCACGGACCGCGATCGCGCCCTTGTACAACACCGGTAGCAGCACCGGGGCCAGCAGCCGCACCACCGTCAGCGTGCGCCTGATCCGGGTGGGTGAGAGCAGCTTGCCCTCACGCACTGCCCTGAGCTGGTCCTGGGCGATCTGCCGCTGGGCCTTCAACGTCGCCAGCTCTGTCTTGCGTGAGTCACGCCGGGCGGCGGATTCAGAGCGCGCTTGCATGTGCATCCGTCGCCGGTCGTTACGCGCCGCCAAGCGGGCTTCGAGCTTGGCTTTCGCCTTCAGAGCCCGAGCCTCGGCGCGTTTTGTCGAGCGGCTCTTGCGGCTGGTGAGAAAACCCATCCCAGCGGCCTCCGTTCATCGCGTTGCGAGTGTGGCGCTAACCCTAGCGCGCCGACCTGCGCTGGCCCCCTGCGGATAGGGCGGCGTATTTAGGTGGTCGCGCCGCGCGCTGCAAAGGTTCCCCGCGGCCCCCAGCGAAGTCCAGGCAGCAATCATTTAGGCGGCTCAAGGGGAACATGAGGTGAAAGGGCCCACAATTCGTCACAGATATTTGACCTGCGAGCAAATCACCGGCATGCTGTTCGCCGTGGGGCGACATCGTGCAAAACCGAGCGGGCGGAGCCAGCAGCTGAAGCGTGCCTCGGCGCGTGCTGCTGTGGTGACGGTGCTCAGCTCGGGGACGCTCATGGGGGGCTTTGGAGTATTCGCCATATCGACGCCGGCCGCGGATGCAAAACCCGGCGGCGGATCAGGTGGCGACAACGACCACGACCACGGCTTGGGTGGTGCAATCCACAAGATCACCGGTGGCCTGCTCGGCGGGGGATCCGGTGGCGGCGGTGGGCCGGGCAGCGGCGGCACGCGCAGCGCGCCCTCATCTCCGAGTTTCGGCAAAAGCCTGCACGGCGGCTCTGGATCGGAAAGCGCGGCGGGCAGCAGCGGTAGCAGTGATTCGTCCAAGGGCGACAAGGACAAAGACAAGGGTCCCGGAGCGAATGTTCCGAAGCCGGGATCTGCGGGCTCCAGCGGTAACTCCTCCGAACATGTCTCCGGTAACTCCGGCTCGAGCACCATCGGTGGCGCCGGTTCCAGCATCAACGGTTCCGGTTCGAGCACCAGTACCTCTGGTACCACCGGTAGCACCTCGGGTGTGGGAATCGGTGGGGGCACCGGGATAACGCTGCCGCATTCCGGTGGTACTGCGGGTGCCCACACCCCGAACGCAGAGTCCCCGTCGGTTGAAAACCCTAGTGGCACAACAACTCACACCGAAGAGTCGCCGACCTTGAAGGGCGCATTGGGCTCTGTCGCGGGTGCGATGGCCCCCAAGACGCAGACTGCCACGACGCCCAAGGCCGACACCGCGACCTCGCCGCACAACGCGACGGCGCCAGGCGCGACTGCCGGCACGCCGGCTCCCGGCACACACACAGAGCACGAGACATCGGCCGAGGAGCCCAAGGTTCCCGGCGTCACCCTCAATGTGGGTGGGCGCACGATCATCATCTGGAAGAAGAAGCCGAGCACCTCGACGCACACGCCTGGCGCCGGCGGCGGTACGACGCACGATCATGAGACCACTCACGAGCACGACACAACGCACGATCATGAGGGCGAGCACTCCCCCGTGATCACGCTGCCCGGGCTTCCGAACCTCGGCGGCATCCCGAATCCGGATGCCCCCTTCGGCGGCGCGGCCGGAACGCGCACTCCGGGCGGAAACCCCGGCATCCACACCGGACCCATCGCTCCGCCGACCGTGCCCACGCCCAAGGCTCCCGCGGTCGCCATCGCGGCACCGCCCGCGCCGCCGGTTATCGCTCCGCTGGCGCCTGTCGTACCCCCGGCGCCTCCGGTTGTCACCATCAAGCAGGCCGAAGGGGGCCGCGGTGGCGACGCCATCGTGACCGCCGGCGGGACCAAGCAACCCGAGGCGGTCACCAAACCGATCGAGCAGTTCGTCGCGGCCGAGACCATCGCGCCGCGTACCGGTTACGGCGACTACCTCCGATTGACGAAGACCTCCGAGATCGCCGCGGTAGCCATTCCGGGTGCTGTGGGCATCGCGATGATGACCTTCGTGGGAGGCGCCATCGGGTACCGGCAAGCCAAGGCCGGGCATACCGTGCGTGCCTCCGCTGCCGCCCGCTTCCTGGAGTAGGGGAGAATCGATACAGCACCCCGCTAGGGGTCTGTCCGGGAAGGCACACGGTGAGGGGAGACACACATGGGTGCAGGCCGTCGTGTGACCGACGCCGTCAGTGCTGTGCTCGACCTCGCCCCGCGTAAGGGTGAGGTGACACTGACGGCCCTCGTCGAGGCCGTTGGTCGCGATCGGGACCGGTCCATCGAGATCATCTCGGCTGATCTGCCGCCCGGCGTATGCGGTCAGTGGCGCCAGTACGAGAACGAAGACATCTTCATCATCCAGCGTGGCCTACCCACCTGGGACCGGACCCTGGCCCATGAACTCGGGCATGTGGTGTTGCGGCACGAGGGCATCTCTGTGGTTGAAATGGCTAGGGACGAAGCCGAATTCGCCAGCGATGACCTCATCGCGTACATGCTTTCTCAGCGCACCGGCTGCATGGGGGCGGCCGGGATGGAGGCCGAACAAGAGGCCGAGGACTTCGCGGCGCTGCTGCTGTACCGGCTTGGCCGACTGCCATCTGATCGCGCATCCATTGTTCAGGTGAGGCTCGGGGAGGCCTTTGGGTGATCGCCTGGGTGATTGCCGGGCTGCTGGGGATGGCGACGGGTTTGCGCATCGGGTGGGTGCTCGTCCACAAACAATCCCCGGTGAGTACCGGCATGATTGTTGCGTTGGGGAGCCTGGCACTTGTATCGGCGCTGAACTGGGAGCCGCTGACGATTCTTGTGGACAGCTCGCTGGGCTGGCCAAACATTTCGGTGGCCGTGAGCCAAGCCGCGCTGACGGCCTGCGCGGCGGGCAGCTGCGTGATGATCACCAGTATGTCCGCGAACCGCACCGCGGCGGACAACAGGCGATGGGCGCGGTGGCAGTACCTGGCCGCAGCCGTGATCGCCGGCGCCAGCCTCGCCGTGTTCTTCTCCCGTGGCCCGCAGCCCGAGATGACACCACGCGATTTTCTGAAGCACGACCTTGGCGGATTCGCCTCTGGCACAGCCTGGCTCATCCCGATGCTGTACATCGCCGTGGCGCTTTCGGTGGTCTTGTGGGCGGGGATGGCCTACTCGAATCGCAGCCGCCGTGGTCGCGCCCTGTTTCTTTTCACCGTCGGGATCAGCCTGCTGGTACTCGCCGTTTTGGTGGTCGCAGGCGTGGCTGTGGCCCAGTCGGAGTATGTGACGATCGGGACCGCGGCCACACTGATCGGCTGTGCGATGGCGATGGTGGCGGTGGGATCGTTGTTGCCGACCTTCGAGACCTGGCTGGTTGCTCGCCGCGAAATGTTCGTACTGGCACCGTTATACAAGGACCTGAAGAAGCGGCAGCCGGATGCGGCGATCGGAGTGCGGCCCCGTGGACCGCTCGCCTTCCAGGTGGCAGATCGCATGGCGTACATCTCCGACGCGCTCTTCCTGGAAGCAATGCACGCCCAGGGGCTTGACCCAGAGGCGGAGGGTGAGGGCGATATCGAGCTCGGTGTGGAGCCGGCCAAGCTCGACGTGCCGCCCGAAGTGCAGGCACATGCGGTAGTGAAATGGGTTCTTACCAAAGGTGATCCGAAGGAGAACTTCCCAGGCCCGGAATGGCTACACCAGCCTGACGGATACTCCGATCGCGAATGGATTCTCGCGATCGCCACTGAGTACCGCAGACTGGTGCATGCCGAACGTCGTTCTTAAGTTGTACATCGCCGTCCCCTGTGCGTACTCCGCCGACTCGATGAGCGGTGAACGCCAAACTGACCGGTCCTTCCCCGAGTGGACCGGCCAGGCGAGCGGCGGACTAGCTGTCGAGACCCTCTTGACGACGGTATTCGTCGACGGCCTGTGTAATGCGGTCCTGCGCCTCGACGGACAGACCCACGGTGCGGGCTGCGATCCGGCGGACGCCCTCGTCGCGCATGTTGGCGAGCCAGGTCAGTTCCTGATCCAGCTTCTCGTAGTACTCGTCGTCGGTGAAGTACGCCGGCTTGATCCGGAAGAAGTTCGCGAGTGCCTTCATGGTCGCCGACGAAGGGTTGGTGCGGTTACCCGATCGCAGCTGCGACAGGTATGGCGCGGACATCGTGATGCCCTCGGAACGCAGGGCCGCGATCACCTCGGCAGAGGTGTGAGGGCCGCGTCCGGGCGGATACACGGTGTCGAACAACCGATTCAGACGTGCGGTGAACGTGGTGCTCATCGAGCCTTACCTCCACAAACAGATAAAGTTGCTAATTCGGGGGACGTATTTGCTGCCCATCGTAACCTTAATTTTGCCTGGAGCCAAGCGCAACCACCAAGTTCGCCCACGGTGGACATAGTGTTCGGTTATCCAAACCTGCTAGCTCGGGCACATCTGTGCAGCGTCCAATATTCGGGACGATCTGGGAATCTTCGTTCTCAGGCAAATGATTGATGAATCCCCAGGGCGACGACTCGGAGACCCCGCCGCGGGCTGTGCGGGGAAGCGGCATTCGTTTCCTAAGTCGGCCGGACACAGGGCCCGGCGGTATAACCTGCTTCGTTGCTACTGACACCGACGCCGCGCTTTCTCGGCGCATGCCTCGCTGACCTGGCACGATGTCATGCCCGTGACGATAACGGCAGCTTGCGATTATGGTGCGAATCGCCGCGCAGTCGTAACGTTTAAATACTGGAACATCGACCGCAAGTGTGGTCGCCAACAGGGCATCCCCTCTGACCAGCGGTAAATCCGCCACTACTCGCTGTGAGCAAGATCACAGCAACCCAGAGCGACGGGGGGCGGTCACTGCCACGCGATGAAACCCTTCGGCGCCGCCTCGGATCCTTCAGAACCGGACTCGCGGCGACTGTCGCCATCGTTCGTCGCGAGCAGACGTGGCGGATCGGCACGGCGTGGCGAAGTGCCCGATGTAATGGAGACCGTGCTAGCGCACACCCCGCCCGCCGGAGAGCCGCACCATGTGCCGGTGGACCGATGGTGGCTGGGAAGGGTGACCGCGGCCTGCGCTGTCGAGGCGCCGGGCCTGTCTGCAAGGAATGAGGAAATGGTCGCCAGGAAGAGGAAAGAACTCGCGTGGGTGGTCGCTGGTTCGGCATCGTCGTTTGCGCCGTTCTTGCACACCGCGGCCGATTCGCGGAGCCGGTAAGGGCCGAACGCGCGTGGAAGGCGGGGCGCTTCAGGGCTCGTGGCCCCGTGGACGCGGCTGATGGCCACGTAGAGGCCATGAACTGCTGCCGGATATCTTCCCCCTGTCGCGACACGTCTGAATATGCGCAGCGGGGCGCACAACTCATGGGCCGGACACGACGTCGAGACTGCCGTGGGCAGGCCGATCGAACGCCGTCAGGTCTTCGGCCATCCGCTGGCGCGGCGCGGCCCGATCTGGAAAATTCCAGCGGGCGAGTGGATTTCAGCTTCACGAAGCCGCTTCGTGGCGTCTAGCCGGGAAGTCGAGTCTTCCCAATTCCCTTATGCGGCAAGCAGCATGGCCAAAACGGCCGTATCGGGGTCGCTGATGGGATCGATGCCCACTCGGCTCACCACCGATGTCACCGTGCCATCCGACTCGGCCTCGACCCAGGCGGCGCGGTGCTCCAGGCCCAGGTGTGGCAATCCTGGGAGAAGAAGGCAACCGGAGGCCGCGCCAAGGCACTCGGGCAGTGTCGGGTTGGTCTCAGACGGTGGATGGAGCATCAGCAACGCGGGTGGTTGGTGTTCCGCAAAACGCCCGGGTGCGACGGCGGACTCTCCAAGCACCGTTCCTTCGGCGATGACGAGTCCGACCATGCCGGGCGCGGGATCGTCGGGTAAGTCTTCGCGTGCGCCAAAAATCGTTGTGGTGGAAAGTAATCCGGGCAGCGTGGCGATGCGCACGGTCACGATCAGCAGCTGCATCCATTCTTTGGTGGAATCGGGCCAGCGGCCGCACACCACAAACCCTCTGAGTGCTCCGCCCGCATGGAAGGGCGCGATCTCGATCGGCTGATCGGAACTGGTTGCCATATCTGCCTCCGCGACATCACAATCCACATTGCGCGACGCTGCTTATTCCAGAGTTACCATGCGCGGAGTCGGCCCGCAATCGCTAGCGGACACGCCGGTAACACACTTGGGCCCCGGATTTGTAACAAACCCGGGGCCCAAGCGAAGCAGCAAGATCAGCCGAAGATCAGACCTGATGTCTTCGTGGTCGCCGCGGTGTAGCGGTCCTGCACGTCGGCCCAGTTGACCACGTTCCAGAACGCCTTGACGTAGTCCGCCTTGACGTTCTTGTACTGCAGGTAGAAGGCGTGCTCCCACATGTCGACCTGAAGCAGCGGGATGATGCCCAGCGGGACATTGGCCTGCTGGTCGTACAGCTGGAAGGTCAGCAGCTTCTGCCCCAGGCTGTCGTAACCGAGTACGGCCCAGCCCGAGCCCTGCAGGCCGTTGGCCGCGGCGGTGAACTGCGCCTGGAACTTGTCGAACGAGCCGAACTGGTCGTCGATGGCGGCGGCCAGATCGCCGGTGGGCTTGTCGCCGCCGTTGGGCGACAGGTTCTTCCACCAGATGGAGTGGTTCACGTGGCCACCGAGGTGGAACGCCAGGTTCTTCTCGTTGAGGAAGATCGCGGCGTGGTCGCCCTTCTCGCGAGCCTCTTCCAACTTGGCGACAGCGGAATTGACACCCGCGACGTATGCCGCGTGGTGCTTACTGTGGTGCAGCTCGTTGATCTGTCCCGAGATGTGGGGCTCCAGCGCTCCGTAGTCGTAGTCCAAATCGGGCAGTGTGTACTCAGCCACGAGATTCCTTTCGGCTTGCTTCGTATCCGCGTGTGTGCAGATCCATTCAATGAGAAGACACGGCCAAACCGGTTTCACCGGATGCGCCGGCCTACCGATTCAACCCTGCTCTATTGCGCAACGCGTCGCAAGGACGCACGCATCCTCAATTGGTTACCCAATGTTGGCCGGATCAAACCGGGCGCCGAATATCCCGGCTAGATCAGGATGAGAATCGCGAGGCCGGCCGCGAGGATGACGGCGATGACTAGCGCGCGGAATGCCGCGACGCGGTAGGACGTGTTGTAGCAGCGAGGTGTCAGCTGCCAGCCGGAAGTGGACATCGACTCATGCCCTGCCGACTGTGCCGTCATCGTTGCCCTCCTGCTCACATTGCAACTACCCTCACGGTGAGATGAGTCACAGCATCTCGCGTGTGACGGTCATCATAGCTCCAAATCGCGATGCGCGAAAATTCACCCTGCGTGTACCTGGAAACCCCAGCTAGACCAGCAAATTGGTGGGATGCAACGGCGTACCATTGAGCCCATGGCTTCTTGGGTAGATAACGTTCGCGATCAGATCCTGGGACGGCTCGAGGAAGGGCTCAAACCCGGAAAGTCGGCAATCGTCGAAGAGGGTGCGGCCCTGCCGGGGCGTGCCACGCCGATTCGGGTGTCCGGCGTCCATTTCGTCAACGGCCGCACGATCGTGCCGCCCTTTCCCGAGGGGCTGGACACCGCAGTGTTCGGGGAGGGCTGTTTCTGGGGTGCCGAGCGTGGGTTCTGGAACCTGCCGGGTGTCTATTCGACGGCCGTCGGCTATGCCGGGGGCTACACGCCCAATCCGACTTACGAAGAGGTGTGTTCGGGGCGGACCGGTCACTCCGAGGTGGTGCTGGTGGTGTTCGACCCCCGCGAGGTGACCTACGAACAGCTGTTGGTGCAGTTCTGGGAGAGTCATGACCCGACCCAGGGCATGCGGCAAGGCAATGATCGCGGCACGCAGTACCGCTCGGTCGTCTACACGACCAGTGAGAGCCAGGCGGCACAGGCCGCCGAGAGCGCCGCGCGGTACGGGGCGGCTCTTGCTGAGGCCGGGTATGGCGCCGTCACCACGGAGATTGCTCCGTTGGACGGCCCGCTGGGGGATTCCAAGTCGGCTTCTCGGACCTTCTTCTATGCCGAGGAGTACCACCAGCAGTACCTGGCGAAGAACCCGAACGGATACTGCGGTCTAGGTGGGACGTCGGTGTCCTGCCCGGTCGGACTGGATGTGCCGCCCGGTGGTCCAGCGCAGGCGTGAGCTATCCCACGGCAGCGACTATGAATTCGCTAACTATGCACAGGCAGTGCTACGGTTCCCCGTCGCCCGCCCTGCTGAGCGCCGCTACGAAGTCCTGGCCAGCGCAAATGCAAATGAGCAGCATGTGGTTTGTGGATCAACCTGTGGATACTGTGGATAAGCCGACATTGCTGTGGCGTGCGTCACACTGTGAAAAGTTGCAGGCGCGGCAGGTGTCATACCGATCAAGCGACAGGAATGGACGATGAGTTTCCCCTCGGGTGATGAGGTTCCACAGGTCGGCATCCACGAGATCTCGGCCGCACTGGATCTTGGTGTCAAGTTGCTTGACGTCCGTGAGGACGACGAGTGGGCGGCCGGCCATATCGACGGCGCGCAACATATACCGCTCGGTGATGTGCCCTCCCGGATGGACGAGCTGGATCCGGATGCTCCGCTGTGGGTGATCTGCCATGCGGGCGGGAGATCTCAGCGCGCGGCCGCCTATCTGAACCGCAACGGATTCGATGTCAGCAACGTCTCTGGTGGCATGTTGGCGTGGGTACAAGCAGGTAAACCCACCATCAGCTGAGCGCCTGGCGACCAACCTCGCGGGTTGGTCGCCGTGCACTACTCGCTGCCGATTGCCCCCTCAGGCCGTTACGCTGGACGAATGATCCAGGTGTGCTCCCGCTGCGGTACCCAGTGGAACGTGCGTGAGCAGCGTCGATACTGGTGCCCGCGGTGTCGGGGCACGCTGCTTGAGCCAGGCATAACCGCTCCGGCGCGCCATGCCGCGCCGGTATCGCGTCCGCCCGCTGCTGCGCAGCCATCGGGTGGCAAGTATTGGGTTCCGCCCGCCGCACAGGGGCCCGTGGCAACACCGACCGGGCGTCCGCCGGCCCGTCCGACACGGCTGCCCGCGGGATATCGATGGATTGCCGTGCGCCCTGGCTCGCCCCCGACCGCCACCCGCCGCCGCCGTCCGCTCGGGCCGACGCCCCGCTACGCGTACATCCCGCGCTGGGGTCTGGTCGACCACATCGAACCGGCGGGATCCTCACGCCAAGGGATAGCCGGGGGTCGTGTCCCCAGCCGGGTGCTCGAAAGGCTCCTGCTGGCCACAATCATCACCCTGGCAATCGTTTCGTGTGCCCATTTTCTTCGATATGCGTTGATGGTGTACAACCGCGGAGCCCTGATTCCCAGATTCGTCGCCAGCACGTCGAACGGGCTAGTGCTCTTCAGCGTGGCGCTCGCCTTCGCGGTGATGGTGGCGACCGCGTGGTTCCTCACCGAGTGGATGATCGCGCGTCGGGCCGAAACATATCGGGACCTGGGATTTGAAGATCCACGGGCGCGCTGGGAGATCCGCGTGGGGTGTCTGCTGCCGATCGTGAACATCGTCGGCGTACCCCTACTGCTGCTGGAGCTCGCCAAGATAGAGAACCGCTGGTACCGGCAATACCGAAACATCGTGTGGTGGTCGATTCTGTGGGGCGTGACCTGGCTGCTGGTGCTGGTGACCTGGGTGGCCCGTGACTCGGTCACTGTGCAGGGAGTAGCGGACAACGCGCTGTTCACCGCCATCGACTACGCGATCGCGGCGGTAGCGGTCTGGTCCCTTCGGCGTGTGTACGACGGCTTCACCGCGCCGGAAGGACATCACCGGGCAGTGCGCTGGCTGGCGGTGGAATCTCCGCAAGGGCCAGTCCCGATCGACGCCGATCAACCCGATGTGCCGGCGACACGCGAGGACAATTCCGGCGCTGCGGTTGAACGGACGGGGCAGGAACCGGCAGCATTGGAGCGTGACCGAGTCGCCGGAGCCTGGTGATGGGGAGGACCTTCAGCTCGTGCAAGGAGCCGACGAGATAGACGGCAGGGCCGAGCGTCACCCGTTCGTCGTCGCGCACCGGGGTGCGTCGGCGGATCGGCCCGAGCACACTCTTGCCGCGTACGAGCTCGCCCTCGAAGAGGGTGCAGATGGTGTGGAATGCGATGTTCGCCTCACTCGTGACGGACAACTGGTCTGCGTCCACGACCGCAGGGTGGATCGCACGTCCGACGGGACCGGATTGGTCAGTGAGATGACACTGAGCCAGCTGCGCGCGTTGGACTTCGGAGGATGGCACCCCGGCGGAGCGGAGGCTGGACCGAGCACCGGGCTGCTGACCCTCGAAGAGCTGGTCTCCCTGGTGCTCGACTGGAACCGCCCGGTGAAACTGTTCATCGAAACCAAACATCCGGTCCGCTATGGATCGTTGGTGGAAAACAAGGTGCTGGCGTTGTTGCATCGGTTCGGCATCGCCGCACCGGCGTCAGCGGATATGTCGCGGGCAGTCGTCATGTCGTTCTCGGCAGCGGCGGTATGGCGTATCCGTCGCGCGGCGCCCATGCTGCCGACCGTGCTCCTGGGTGAGACGTCGCGATATCTGGGAGGCAGTGCCGCGACCACCGTGGGAGCCACTGCGGTGGGGCCCTCTATCGCCACCTTGCGCGAGCACCCGGAATTGGTCGACCGGGCTGCGGCGCAGGGGCGAGCCACCTACTGCTGGACCGTCGACCATTACGAAGACGTCGAATTCTGCCGGAGCATAGGTGTCGCCTGGATAGCCACCAACCATCCCGGCCGCACCAAAGCATGGTTGCAACGGGGCCTCACCGGCACCGCGCTGTAGTTGAATTTCTGTCATTAACCCCTATTTGCTACGCGGGTCAGGCCCATAATCAACCTTGTGGCTGGTGACGCGTCGCTGACATACGGGGAGGAGTACAGACTCGCCACGCGCGCGTTGCGAGTCAGCCGCAACCTGGCTCCTCTCAAGATCGCTATCGGATTGCTGTGCATGTCGATCGTGATCTTCGGGGTACTCATTCAGCTCCATCCGATGGGGCCGCACGGGTTGTTGCTGAGAGTCATTCACGGTGTATTGGTGGCTTCTTCGTTGGTTGTTGGGGTGTGCTGGATCGTGCTGCCCTGGCCTAAGCGCCGCACCGCGATCGCCTTCGTGTGCTGGGCGGATATCTCACTGTTCATCGGTGCGTGCATGCTCTCGGCGCCGGCGTCCCGGCTGGGCGCGATTTCACATATGGGCCTGGTGGGTGTGTTCGCAGCGTTCTTGCTCGGCTGGCGGGTGCTGGCCGCTCACTGTGTCTTTGCGACCGCGGCGGTCTGTGCCATCACGGTGTGGAATGTCCATCTCGGTGAGGCGACACTTTTCGAGCAGTACGTCTACCACGCACCCGTCATCTCCTCGGTGGTGTTGTTACCCCTCATCATCCAGGCCGTGATCGAGGGTGGTAGGAGATCGCTGACAGCAGTCTCCATTGCGGCACACCAGGATCCGCTTACCGGATTGTTGAACCGCCGTGGTGTGCAACTGGCGTTGAGCTCACTGTTGTACGGGCAGCGCGCCCCGCGAATCGTTGCCGTCGTCTTGGTGGACGTGGATCGTCTCAAAGAAATCAACGACACGCTGGGACACGAGGCGGGCGATGAAGCCATCAAAGCCGTCGCTCAGGTGCTCACCGCTACTGCCCGGGCCAGCGATATCACGGCCCGGGTGGGCGGTGATGAGTTCATGATCGTCGCCTTGCATGATCGGGCCGAAGAAGCAGTCGCGTTTATCGAACGGGTCAGCACACCGCGCGCTGGTATCGGACCCCACGGTGCCACCGTCAGCATCGGATCGGCCTGGCAATCGACGGGCGATGATGGCTTTGATTTCGAGTCTCTGCGCAGAACCGCAGATGAGGTGCTCTATCGCGTCAAGCGCGCTCGCGATTCGGACCTCAGTGCGGCGTCCTAGATCTCGGCGCTAGGAAAGGTATGTCGAAGGCAGCGTCGCGGTGAGAAACCGGCGTTCCGCGAACTCCTGGGCGTACGGCGCCGGCTCATCGCTCAAAGCGTTGGCGTAGCGCTGTGCGAGTTCGTGACCGGTGGTCGTGCCTGCAAGCCAGCCGTGCCCCGACAACCACTCACCGGAACGGGTCCGTCCGTCGTTGGCCAGAGTGAGTTCCTGCACCTGGAATGTGTCGGAAGTCAACGCGTCACGAACGTCGGCCCATGGCTGGCCGGAGGGGGCCGCGCCGTCGGTGTCGGTGGCGATGGTGCTGCCGAGGGCCGACATTTCGATGACGCGCTCAAAGAGTGCGTCATGGCTCGGACCTGGCAGATGTGAGACGAGTGCCTCGCCCAGCCACGCGGTGGGTAGATCGGGGTCAAAGCCCGCTGCGGTCAGGTCGGGCTGCCATGGCCCACTGAGGAACGTTCCGACCTGTCGGCGTTCGGCACGCGGTTGCGCACCAATCTCGGCGAGCACCTCCTGCTTGAAGCCGAGTAGCTCCGGGTAGTCGACTTCGAAGACCGTGGTGCCATCAGGCCAGTCCAGCCGATAGGCGCGGGTGTCTAGCCCACCCGCTAGCAGCACGACCTGGCGGGCGCCGGAATGTGTTGCGGCCAGCAGGGAGTCATCGTAGTGACGCGTCATCAGTGACCGGCAATGCGCGATGAACGATTTGTGGTCGCTAGTCGGATCCGCAGCAACGGGAGAATCCGCTGGTTGATGGTCGAGGAGTGCCAGCGCATAGGGGTCACCCGATGCCAGTACCAGGTGTTGGGCCAATGTGTCGACAAACAATGGGTTGGCTCGAAGTGACTCTATGGCGCGAGAAGCAGTGAGCGTCAATTGAATCTGTCTGCCGCGGGACATCCGGTACGCCGCCCCCCTTTCCATAGCGTCGTCCTTTGAGGTGGCAAATCAGGATCTGCCAATCAAGATTAGCCGACGGGGAGTGAGGAAACGGGTGTGATGGGCGCGAAAACAAACTCTCCCTCGTCTCGACCGTGGTCGAGACGAGGGAGAGCAGTCAGCTGCGCGTCAGGTTGGCTACAGCGAGCCACCCGCGGCCGGGGGAGCGGTGGGATCGCTTGATTCGACCGAGATCTCGCGTGCGACGAACTCCTCCAGGTCGAAGTAGTTGTCTCCGGCACGTTCGGCCACGGTGAGCAGCGTGTCCATGAGGGCGACCTCTTCCACCTGTTCCTTGAGGAACCACTGCATGAACTGCTCGCCGATGTAGTCGCCCTCGTCCCGGGCGGTGCGGGCCAGCTCGGTGACCTGCTCGGTAACGGTCTGCTCCTGAGCCAGTGCGAGCGCCAGCGGCTCACGCGGCGCGGTGAATCCGTTCGTGACCGCGCCTACGGGCGGGATCTCCACGGAAACGCGCCGGTCGATCAGGTACCGCACGATCATCATGGCGTGATTGCGCTCTTCTACCGCCTGCTTGTAGAAATGCGCGGCGAGCTGCGGAAGATCGGCGTCATCGAAATAAGCGGCAATAGCGATGTATTGCTGCGACGCGGTGAACTCGTGGCCGATCTGGTCGTGGAGAAGCGCGTTGAATTTAGTCTTGGGAGTGTCGTTCACGGACATGAACTCGACAATAGACCAGGTCAGAGGCCTTGTCAGCCAAGGTCAGCCTTAATGAGGTTACCGTCACCTAAGTAATTGCCGAACTTTACGTAAGGTAATTGGCGGATTCTTAACTTAGCCAAAGTTAATTTCCGTGCAACAACAATTGGAAATCGTCGTGCACAAAATTGATCAGAGTGCGCCCCCGGCGGCAGAGGGTGCCGTTGGGTCCTGTCCGATGGGGCGGTTGAGCTCGCGCGCCACGAAGTTCTCCAGATCGAACAGGTCATGATCGGCACGATCGACAACCGTCAGCAGCGTGTCCATGGCGGCGACCTCTTCCACCTGTTCCTTGAGGAACCACTGCATGAATTGCTCGCCGTAGTAGTCGCCCGACGTGCGAGCCGCACGGGCGAGCGCGGTGATCTGGTCGGTGACGCGCTTCTCCTGTTCGAGCGCCAGGGCGATGGGTGCGCGCGCATCGGCGAATTCGTTCACGACACCATCAACACCGGGGATCGAGACGTCCACGTTCTTGTCGATCAAGTAGCGGATGATCATCATCGCGTGATTGCGCTCTTCGACCGCCTGCGCGTAGAAGCGCTTGGCCAGCTGCGGCAGATCGGCATCGTCGTAGTAGACCGCGATCGCGATGTACTGCTGGGAGGCCGTGAACTCGTTGCCGATTTGGTCCCGCAGCAGTTCGAGGAACGGTGAAGATGCACGCGCATGGAGGTCGGTGGTAGCCACACCGAAAAGCCTAGTGCGTCAAGGGGTCGGTGTGGCCGGGTCGGGCAAGAGGTCTGCGGGAACCTGCTGACCGGTGCGCAGGGCCTCGAAAAGCCGCGCCGAGGCATCCTCATCCCAGGTGACGATGTCCCCCGCCCAGTTCGACGAGAACGAGCCGATGGGCATTGTCAGGTTTTGTGTAGAGCCGGCTAGGGCCAGGCCCAGTTGAGCCAGATTCCAACTGTGATCGCCCTGCGCGATGGTGATGGAATCGGCGGTAGACGTGGCGAGCGGATACCACCTGAATGGGTTGGCCCACACCGCTGGACTGCTCACGCGGTGAAGAAGCGCGGCCATGAAGACCCGCTGATGTGTCATGCGGTCCAGGTCTGCGCGAGGTGTGGCCCTGCTGCGCACGTATCCAAGTGCCTTGGGCCCGTTGAGTATCTGACACTCGGCGGCCAGGTTGACTCCGGCTAGGGGGTCGTCGATCGGCTCGTCGAGACACATCGAGACACCGCCGACGGCATCGACCACCGAGGCGAATCCACCGAATCCGATTTCGGCGTAGTGGTCGATGCGTAGGCCGGTGGCCTGTTCGACGGTTTGGGTGAGCAGAGCCGCTCCGCCCAGCGTGAAGGCGGCGTTGATCTTGTCGCTTCCGTATCCGGGAATGGGAACGTACGAATCGCGGGGGAGGGACACCGTGGTGGCGGGCCCACCGTCGTAAAAGGCCGGTATGTGCACCACGAGGATGGTGTCGGTACGGCCATCGCCGGTGTCGCCGCCGGTAGAGAGCTCCGCCTCCTGTTCGGGGCTGAGGGCTTGCCGGCTGTCGGAGCCGACCAGAAGCCAATTTGTTCCGCTGCCGGGCAAGGGTCGTTCCGGATAGTCGGTGAGCGCATCCACGCGGTGCAACCGCCCGTCGATCCAGAACGCCGTGCCGACGATGGTGCAGAACCCGACGAGAACAAGGGTCACTGCGAGAAGAAGAGTGCGCCGCATCCAGGTGCCCCACCGTCTCGCACGGCGCGGCCGTGACGGCGGCGGGGGCGGAGGTGGTTTGGCCGGCGGTGCCGGCCGGCGGGGTCGCACATCACGTGAGGACGGACGCGGTGGCGGGGGCTGTTCGCGGCGCGGCGGCGGTGGTCCCTGTCGACGCGGCGGGGTGCGGGCCGGTGGAGGCGGCGGCTGTTGCGGATATCGCCGGATGACCTCGCTGTCCTCCCGCCCGTCCCGTCGGTGGGGGCGCCGTCCACGGAACGGGATGGTGGGCTCGGTCATCGTGCGCATCCCATGAGATGAGGCTAATGGAGCCAGCTCAGGTGATCCCGGAGCAACGCGAACCCGACGAAGGCCACGGTGTCGATCACGCCATGGGCGACGACCAGCGGCCATAGTCGTCCGGTCCGCTGCCAGACGTATCCGAAGACCAGACCCATCACCAGATTTCCGATACCGGCCGAGATGCCTTGATACAGGTGGTAGCAACCTCGCAGCAGTGCCGAGGACGCGATGGCGGTCACCGTTCCGTAGCCCAGCTGCCGCAGTCGGGTCTGCAGATAGGCCACGACCACCACTTCCTCGGCCCAACCGTTCGCGAAGGCGGACAGCACCAGCACCGGTATGCGCCACCAGGTGTCGTCGAGTGCGGCCGGAATGACCTGAACGCTCAAGCCCATCCAGCGCGCGCCGACGTACAACGCCAGGCCCGGAAGACCGATGAGCGCCGCCAATCCGAGCGCCCCCAGGCCATCGGTATGCGAGCACCAGCGACCGAGCCCGATCGATGACAGACCGAATCCGCTGCGCCACAGTAGATACACTGCGAGTGCGCCCCACGCGATCAACCGGGTGATCGACACGAGATTCAATCCGAGGTCGATCAGGCTCAGCTCGGCGCGGCGGGGATTGAGGGCGACGGTCTGGCCGGACAGTCCCATGATGACGGCAGATGTGAACTGCAGAAGGGCGCTCACAGCGCTCATCCCGAAGCTGATGGCGAGCACGATCCCCATCTCGATGCGGATTGTGCGCGCTGACATGTCCGATTCGGCCACGGCGCTCATTGTGGCTGGTATTGGTAGAAGAGTGTCCGATGTGGTGAGCGCGTTGCGCTATGTGGCATCGCCCGATGGAGTGCGGCTGAGCCTGACCGTGTCCGGCGAGGGGCCACCGCTCGTCATGGTGCACGGAGCCATGGATTCGGGGGCGACCTGGTCTGATGTCGCCACCGAGCTGCAACGGGACTTCACCTGTTTTCTCATCGACCGGCGTGGACACGGCGCGAGCACCGACGCGGCAGAGCACAGCCTGGCGCGTGAGGCCGATGACGTCATCGCGGTGGCCGCGGAGGCCGGGCCCGATGCGGTGATACTCGGCCATTCGTTCGGAGCCGTTGTCGTCTTAGAGGCGTTACGTCGCGGACTTGATGTGGCTGCCGTCGTCCTCTACGAGCCGCCGCTTCCGGTGTCGGAGAGCGTGGCGTTGGCGAATCGGGAAGGCAGCGAGGCTGTCCGGGCGCGTTCGGTGACGGTGTCGCGGGAGTTTCACGCGCTGGAAAAGTGCGCGGAGGTGCTCGATGAATACACCCGAGCGGTCATCCCAATGCTGCTTTTGGAGGGGGCCAACTCGCCGATACAGTTCCGCGAGCCAGTGGGCTACTTGGCGCGGCGGGTGCCCGGTGTGCGAGTCAAAGAGCTTGTCGGACAGGACCATTTCGCGCACCGAACTGCTCCGGCAATGTTCGCCGGGGTGTTGCGCGAGCTGTTGCTGGGTTAGATCTTTCTCGCGCGCAGTCCGTTGAGGAAGGGGCAGCCGGCGAGGATACGCAGCGCTTGGCTCAGTCCGGCGGTGTCGTTGACGGGTTCGTTGAACGGCAGTCTGACGTCGTGGTCGCCGGCCTCTCCCTCCACGCGCAGTTGGATGCCGTAGCGGTCGATGCCGAGCAGCCGCACCTCACCGTGCTGCAGGCTCAGCGGAAGGCGCCGCGCCAGCCGCTCGACCAGATCGCGGTGGTCGTTGTCGATATGTGAGAGCCACCCGGCCTCGAGTGCGCAGAAGGGATCGGGGCGCGCGCCGAGCAGCGCGGAGACATCGACCGATTCGGCGCCGGTCGAATCGGCGACAACGACGGACTCCACGGTCAGGCACAGCAGAATAGAGCCGGGTTCGGTGCGAAGCCGCATATCGGTGCGGATGTCCAGGAGTGCCGGATCGGGTGTGCGGCTGGCGATGACGTCGACGATGCCGCGGGCCTCCCGATCGGTGGCGGCCACGACGTTGCCGCGTACCCAGACCAGGGATCTGACCGGTTCGCGCAGCGGTAGCGGGGCCTGGTCTGTCAGTTCCAGGAGTGCCGGCATGCCGTTCGGCCCCGCGGAGACCACTGTCGCAGCGATCGCGCTGTCGGCGGGGACCGCGACGGCGAAGGTTCCGTCGTCGAACAGGTGGTGCAGCGAGGTTCCGACCACATCGGCTCCGGCGATGGCGAGAGTGGAGCTTGCGGCGCGGGCACATGCCGAGCGCACGCGCTCTGCGGTGGTGGGCGGTGCTGCGGTCATGGCGACCCTTTCCTTGTGAACCCTGTCGTATCAACCAACTGAGGTAAGCCTAAGTTAACAATGGACCGTGGAGAGTGCAAGGGACACCTGTGCTGTCGACTGTGTCGGGGGTTCGCCGGGCGATGGAACGCCTAAGGTTTGGAGTGTGCAGCGCATCACGTATTTGGGGCCGGAGGGAACGTTTTCCGAGGCCGCGCTGATCAAGCTGCGGACGACGGGGCGGATTCCAGGCTTGCCCGAGGTGGAGCCGGTGTCGGTGGCCAGCGCGCGCGACGCATTGGTGCAGGTCCAGAAGGGGGACGCGACGTACGCGTGCGTTCCGATCGAGAGCTCACTCGAAGGCCCGGTGGTACCGACGCTGGACACCCTCGCGGTGGGTACTCCGCTGCAGATTTTCGCCGAGGCGGTGTTGCCGGTGTCCTTCACGATCGCGGTGCGGCCGGGCACCTCCGCGCAGGACGTGAAGACCGTCGCCGGTTTCCCGATCGCCGTCGCTCAGGTACGCGAGTGGCTGGCGGAGAACTTGCCGAACGCCGAGCTGGTCGCCGCCAACTCGAACGCTGCCGCGGCCGAGGATGTGAAGGCGCAGCGGGCCGATGCGGGAGTGTGTACAGAATGGGCCGCGCAGCGCCTGGGTCTGAATGCCCTGGCCAGCGGTGTCGTGGACGAAGCGCATGCGCACACCCGTTTCGTCCTGGTGGGTCAACCCGGGCCGCCGCCACCGGCCACGGGTTCCGATCGCACTTCGGTGGTGCTCGGGCTGGGGAACGTACCCGGTGCCCTCGCTGCCGCCATGAACGAGTTTGCGATCCGGGACATCGATCTTACCCGTATCGAGTCCCGCCCCACCCGGACCGGGCTAGGTACGTATCGCTTTTTCCTGGACTGTGTCGGGCATATCGACGATGTCGCGGTGGGTGAGGCACTCAAGGGACTGCATCGTCGTTGTGAGGATGTGCGGTATTTGGGATCGTGGCCACGAGAGACGACGGCACCCGACGGCGCCAACCCACCGGTGTTGGACGAGGCGTCGGGATGGCTGGCCGAAACGCGGGAAGGGAAGCTGCGATGAGTGGGCGCCTTGTCCTGGTCCGGCACGGACAGTCCTATGGAAACGTCGAACGCCGATTGGACACCAAACCGCCCGGTGCGGCGCTGACCGAACTCGGCTTACAGCAGGCACGCTTGTTCGCCAGACAGTACGAGGAGCATGCCCCCGCAGCACTGGTGCATTCGGTGGCGGTGCGCGCCGTTCAGACCGCCGGTCAGATCGCGGAACACCTTGGTGTGGAAGCACTTCAGCTAGACGGTTTGCACGAGGTACAGGCCGGGGAGCTGGAAGACCACACCGGCCTGGACTCGTTCGAGGTTTTTGACCGCACCTATGAGCGTTGGCATTTCGGTGATTTCGGAGCTCGGTTGCCCGGCGGCGAATCCGCTCAGGATGTGTTCGACAGGTACCTGCCCGTGGTGGCCGAACTGCGACTGCGGCACTTGGAAAACGATGCGTCGACCGGCGATGTGGTGGTGGTGAGCCATGGCGCGGCGATTCGCCTGGTCGCGGCCACACTGGCCGGGGTGGATCCCGGCTTTGCGGTGAACCGGCATCTGCGCAACGCGGAAGCGGTTGTGCTGGCGCCGATTACCGATGGGCGATGGAGCTGCGTGCACTGGGGTGACGCGGTGGCGCCATTTCCGCATCAGGAGGCTGCCAGCGCAGAGGAACTGGCGCAGTCGGCCGACCCGATGGGCTAACCGGCTAGTTGTATCTCGCCTTCACAACCACATTGTGCGGCAATGCAATCGATAACCAGGCTGTGTCGAAGTAGATGGAGTCCGTCGCAATCGCGATCTGTGCACTCGGCGTGGCGAGTGGAATGCACGATGAGAGTGCCGTGGCAGTGATCGATGTCCTGGACGCAGTCACGGCATGCCACACCGCAGCTGATGGCGCGGCGCCACTCCGGTGATTTCTTCATACCGGTGTTGTAGCACCGTATGCCGACAAGCCGTCGTAACCGAGCGGGTGTAAGAGCCCTTTTCCATATTTATATTGCAATGCAATCTGAATATCGATACTATTCGAAATGGTTAGGGCCAGACACGTCACATTGCGATGCAAGGGAGTTGGACTATGGGCAGCCTGCGAGACGACCCGAGATATGCGGGAACGGTTGAGGAGCGTCGCAGGCGTGACCGGCGGTACGACTTCCTGCTGAAGCTGCACGGTAAGAACGGCAAGAAGGCGCTGCAGATCGCGGAGGCTCCTCGTCAGGACGACGGCTACTTCGGACTCGACTCGCTCAGTTTCAAGGTCTACGAAAACGTCATGATCGCCGGGATGGGGGCACTGTCCGGGCTGTTCATTTCCACAAGCGATCCTGATGGTGCCTACGGTGTCGGGCAGCACACCACCTACTACTACGACGTCGTGGGCCGGATCCGGCGGAGCCTGCTGTTCTTCGCCGGTGCCGTCGCAGGAGACACCGACATGGCGGTGAAGGTCGGCCGGGATCTGTTCCGCAAGCATTCGCATGTCAACGGCGAGGTGCCGTCGACGGGTGAGCTGTACCGTGCGAACCACGTTGAGACGCTGAAGTTCACGTATGTGGTGGGCTGGCCGCACCTGTGGCGTGCCTACAAGCAGTTCGGCGATCCGAACGCGACGTACGAGGACGAGTGCCAGTTCTACAAGGAGCAGGTAAAGGTCTGCGAGTTGATGGGCATGCCGGCGGGCGAGCTGCCCGATACCCCGGAGGCCGTGGAGGCCTGGGTTCAGAACGCGGAGAAGAACCTGATGGCGATCACCCGGCCGGCGCAGGAACTCTATGATTTCCTGCTCCATAATCCTTGGACGCCGTTGTACCCCAACGCGATCATGGGCGTAGGGGTCAAGCTGGCGATCTGGGCCGCGATTCCGTTGCTCACCCCGTATGTGCGGGAGATCTGTGATCTGGAAACGATGCGGGTACGGCCTGCCATCGGCACGTTCGCGATCAAGGGGGCGGTGCGTGCGCTGCGTAATCCGATTGTCGAAAAGCTGATTCTGCCCTGGTTCGGATACGAGATGTGGGGTTATATGCACAACGCGATCCGGCATGCACCGGACACCGGGCCGGTGCCTTTCGATCATGAAGTGGGCCTGAAACTGCAGCAGGGCAAGGGTGGAACGCTTGAGGCCAGTGCCTGCCCAATGCACGCACTGGCCATGGCGACGCAACCACAGCCGGCGGAGGCGACGGTATGACGCGCATCGACATCATGGCCAATGAGCGGCTTCTCGATGATCGCCATCATCTGCATGAGTTCCAGGAGCTGTGGGCCGACGGTCCGGTGGCGTTCGTCTTCCTGCGTCAATTTGGCAGCGCCTTCGCGCTTCGGCAGGCCCAATCGCTCAACCACTACCACGATGAGATCGTCGCTGCGGGAGCGAAAGTCGTCTTCATCGGATTGGGCACGTCCATTCAGGGCTTCACCTTCCGTAAGCGCAGCCAGACGCGGTCCCTGGTGCTGACGACTCATGACCGGACCTTGTACCGGACGATGGGACTCTGGCGGTACCGACGAGGAACGATCGGGCTCTCGAACCTCGCATCGTGGCTCGAGCTCATGCGTGAGGGTGTGTATCCGTATCAACGAACCGGCGACCTCTACCAGCTGGGTGGTGTCTTCGTCGCAACGGCCGGCGGTCGCGAAGTCACCTGGGATTTCCGGGCGCGTAAGGCCTCGGATATCGCCCCCGCCGCAGAGATCGCCAGGGCACTGGTCCAGGCGTCGATGCGAAGCCCTGTTGGCGTAATGACGTAGCGATACGGTTCGCTATGTCCCGGGCAACGACCCTCGAGCCGGCCGCAGCAGATCGATATAATGCGAGCCGACCGGCTCCGGCTGGGAGACGGACAGCGCCCAAGAGGGCGCGGGGACTAGCGATCGGGGTGTCGATGCCGAAGGCGCTGACACGCGACGAACTTCAGGCGCAGACACGTGAGTTGGTACTGCAGGCCGCCGAAACGGTGTTCCTGCAGAAGGGCTTTCACGCAACGACGGTCGCGCAGATCGCGGCCGAGGCGGGACGCACTCAAGGTTCGATCTACAGTAACTTCGAAAGCAAAGACGCACTGTGTCAGCAACTCCTGCGTATTCATTACGAAGGATGGCTGACTCAGGTCGCGTTGGCGGTGATGGCTGCGGAAAGCTCGGCAGAAAAACTCGAAATCGTCGAGACAAAATGGCGGGTACTGAGTGGTGAGACAGACTGGATCGGTCTCACAGCGGAATACCTACTCGCCGTCCGGCACGATCCTGAACAGGCTCAGTTGATCCGTGAGAATGTCGCGGGCCTGCAGGCAGGTGTCAAAGCGGTGTTCGCGGGTCAGCTAGAAGCCGAGGGCATCGCGGCGCTGGATCATCCAATTCTTGACGATGCGGTGGCGGCAATCGTCGCAACGGGGATGGGCCTGGTGGTCAACCACACGCTGGGCCTTGTGGAGCCAGATCAGTCGACCAACCTGTTCATGCAGACCCTCGAGACGTGGCGAGATCGACTGAGTTCTTCTCACTAACGCTGGTGAACTCGTAGTCGGTGAATGGGAAATACCGGTTCTGCAAGCGCATCTCGGTATTGGTGGAGGGGCGGTACGCGGCGGCATCACCCTGATAGTTGATGTAGTAGGTGTTCGAGCCCGCACACAGCGGGGTGGGCAGATGACTCTTCGCGGCGCGCGACAGCATCTGTTGCCAGTATTTGTCGTGGGGCTCCCGGCGAACCTCACACCGTGTGGCGCCACGCCGCCGTGATTCCTTTATGGCCCGAACAGCATGCGCCACAGTTGATTCCAGTAGAACTAGATATGATCCCGGCGAGTACGCCCACGGGCCGATGAGCATGTAGGCATTGGGCCATCCCGGAATGGTCACCCCTTGGTAGGCCTGATAGCGATTCTCATCCCACCAGGTGTTCAGGTCGACGCCGTCGCGTCCCAGGCAGGGGAAGGGTGGTGTCGCGCCCTTTTCCATGACCTTGAATCCGGTAGCACAGACCAGGACATCGATCTTGTGCTCGACGCCATCAGCGGTGACGACGGAGTCTTCCGTGATGCGCTCGATGGGTTCGGTCACCAGATCGACATTGGGCTTGGTGAACGTCGAAAACCACTCGTTGTGCATCGACGGCCGTTTGCAGCCGAAGGCATAGTTCGGGGTCAGCTTCTTGCGTAGTTCGGGTTCTCCGGGGAGCTGTGTCCACATCCATCCCCGCAGCGCCAGACCAACGCTCTGCAGCACCGCCTTGTACAGGCGTTCGCCCAACAGTTGTCCGCCCAGCAGCGCACCGCCGAGCCCTAGTTCGACGAGCACCATGCCTGCGCCGCGCAGGGGCGCGCGCAGCAGGCGATTGCCGAAGATGAATCGGGTGAGGGGGCCGGTCTTGAAGTCGAGCTTGGGTGCGACCCAGATCGCGGTGCGCTGGAACACCGTCAGGTGACTGACCTGATCAGCGATCGCTGGTACCAATTGCAGTGCGGTGGCGCCGGTTCCGATCACGGCCACCCGCTTGCCGGTGAGGTCGTAGTCGTGGTCCCACGCCGTGGTGTGCTGGAGCTTGCCGGCGAAGGTGTCGATACCCGGGATGTTCGGCAGGTTCGGCACTTCGAGCCCCCCGATCCCGACGATCACGTGACGTGCCGTGATTTCGCCTCGATCGGTCTTTACATGCCAGATGTCGGTGGCCTCGTCGAAGCGGCTGCCGAGCACCATGGTGCTCAGCCGCAGCTTGTCGCGCAGGCCATGTTGATCGACTACGTCCTCGGCATACTGCTGCAGTTCTTCGCCCGGCGCGAACAGCCGGCTCCAGTTCCCGGTTTGGGCAAACGAGTAGCTGTAGATGAAGGATGGAATGTCCACCGCCACACCGGGGTACTTGTTGATAAACCAGGTTCCGCCCACGGACGGATGCTTGTCGACGATGACGAAGTCGTCGATGCCGGCCTTGCGTAGCTTGACGCCTGCGGCGATACCGCCGAATCCGGCGCCTACGACGAGGACCTCGTGTTGGGGGAGGGTGGGTGTGCTCACGGTGTGCCTGCCTTGTAGATGGTCGGGTTGGTGATCTGGCCGATGAAGTACGCGATGTCCGCAACGGCCGCCCGAGCATCAGGCAGCAGATCCGCCGCTATCTGAAAATCGTGCACGGCGTGGTCCCAGATTTGGACGGTGCACGGCACGTTGGCCTCGGCGCAGCGGCGGGCCAATTGCTCGACATCGACCAGCAGTACCTCCAGTGATCCCACTTGAATGAAAACCTTTGGTAAGCCTGTGAAATCGTGATTCACCGATGACCAGGCGGGGTCCAACACGCCGTCGGGGGCCATGCCCAGTTCGCCTGGAACCGAGAGAATGAGACCGGATAGCATCGCGTCACGGGCCTCGTTCGGATGAGCCTTCTTGGCTGAACAATCGAGGTCCGCCCAGGGAGAGATGGCGGCGATGCCACCGGGTACAGGTAATCGGAGATCTCGCGCGGCGAGCGCCGCGCTGAAGGCCAGTCCGCCTCCGGCTGAATCGCCCGCGAACACAATCTTGTCGGCGGTGTATCCCTGGTCGAGTAGATATCGGTAAGCGGTCATGGCATCGGCGACAGATTCGGTGATGTGTGCTAATGGGAGCTGGCGATAGTCGACCGCGAGCAGCCGTGTTCCCGCTGTGCGCGCAAGGCGTGCCGTCATGCGTCGGTGACTGTGGAGGCCGCCCAGAATGAAGGCACCGCCGTGGAAATACAGCACCGCGCCCTCGGCCGGATTCTCGGGATCGGAAAGATCCTTATGCCACAGCCATTCCGCGCGGAAGCGGGGGAACGTCACAATACGGCGCGCCGTCCCCCTGCTTGGACGCAGTGGGTATGCGGCCATCTCGACGAAGTTGACGGCGCGGAATCCGCGCGTCCTCAACGCGGGAAATCGTATGGCGAGTTTGGCAAGAAGCTCCAGCGGTGCTCGCAGCAGAACGCGAGCCACCGCGTGGGAAAACTTTTGCAGGGCTGATCCACTCCCCGTCATCTCCACGCTGACGGTGCCGCCGGGTGCGGCAATCGATACCGAGTCGTTCATGCGAGTGCCTCCGCGGGCTGCTTCTCGTAGACGTAGTCGTCGAGGGGGAACTTGCGTGTGCTGCGGCGGGCCTCGAAGAAGCCCGCGGGCCGCAGGTATGTGCTGTCGCCCTGTGAGTTCCGGTAGTAGGTCGGAATATGTCCGTTCAGCTCCGCAAGGTAGTACCGGATGGCCTCGGACCGTTGTCGCACGGTCCGGTGGTAGGTGTCGGCGATCTCCTTGCGTACCTCACAGCGAATCGCACCGCGCCGGTTGGTCTCGGTGATGGCACGTACGGCGTGATCCGATGTCATTTCCATGAAGGCATGCCAACCCGAGCCCGTCCACGAATACGGCCCGCATAACGTCCATCGATTTGGCAGTCCGTGCACCGCAACACTTTCGTAGGCCTGCAATCCTTGCTCGGCATAGTATTTCGCCAAGTCGAAGCCGTTGCTGCCCACGATGGCTCCGGGAAGATAGGTCTCCGGATCGGAGAAAACTTCGTATCCCGTGGCGAGCACCAGTACATCGAATTGGTGTTCGGCGCCATCGCGTGTCCGGACGCCTGCCGCGGTAATCCTCTCGATCGGCTCGGTGATCAGCGAGACGTTGTCACGGTTGTACGCCTGCAGATAGCCGTTGGATATGGTCGGGCGCTTGGCAAGCGGGCCGAAGTCGGGAGCCAGTTTCTCGGCCGTAGACGGATCCTTTACCACCCAACGGATGTAACGCCGGTATGCGGCAATGCATGCCGCATCGAATCTGTCCATCGCGGGCCGCGACCATCGGAACGGCGCTCTGCTCAGGGTGCGCAGTAGCAGGTCGGCCAGTACCAGGACGGCGCCATTGAGTGCGGGCTGCACGCCGGGCGCCGCGTATAGGGGGCGCAGGATGGGGCCGATTTCAAGGTCCGGCTTGGGCAGCGACCACACGGGTGTGCGTTGAAAGACGCCGAGATGCGATACCTGTGGCGCGATCGTCGGAATGATCTGCACCGCACTGGCTCCGGTGCCGATGATGCCGACACGTTTTCCCGCCATGTCGTACGCGTGGTCCCAGTCTGTAGGCCGTTGGACCTTGCCGCCGAACGAGTCCGCTCCGGCGATGCCGACATCGGCCTTGGGGCGGACGAAGGCGCCTACGGCGCTGATCGCGAAGCGCGCGGTAATGACCGAACCGTCGCTGGTGAGCAGGTTCCAATATCCGGCGTCGTCCCACTCTTCCCGTTCGACGTTGGTGTTGAAGCGGACGCGTTCGTGGACACCGAAGCGTTTGGCCACGTCGACGTGATACTGCTTGACCTCGTCTCCTTTGGGAAAAAGCCTGCTCCACTGAGAGTTTCGCGCGAAGGAGTACTGGTAGGCGAAGGACGGAACGTCCACTCCCAGGCCTGGATAGTGGTTCTCATGCCAGCTACCGCCTACGTCATCGGCCCGTTCCAGCAGCACGATGTTGCCGATACCGGCCTGCAGTAGTTTGACTCCGGCTGCGATGCCGCCGGGTCCGGCACCGATGATCGCGACATCGAATTCCGGTGATGGAGCGCTCATTGTCCGACTCGATTCAGGAGTGGCTGCAGCCGAGACATCAGGTTGTCGGCCAGTTCGAATGAGCCGATACCGGTGACGACCCGGCTGAGACTCGGCGACAGGCGGTAGAGCCCATAGATGAACCACGATTCGGGGTTCACGGGAACGACGGCCCAGTTGTGCCGTACCGATCGCTCGATGACGCGCGCTACCTTGTCCGGGCCCGCGTAGCTGATCGACTGGATCTTGCCGGCGCTGGCGTACCACTGCTGTTGATCGACCTCGCTGATGCCTGCGCGATGACCATTGGCGATCAGATTCGTGTTGATGACACCCGGGCATATCGCGGTGACGCCGATGTGGTGGCGGCGTAGTTCGACGCGTAGCGCCTGTGATGCCATCAGCACGGCTGCCTTGGCGGTTCCGTATGCGGCAATCATCTTGTGCGGCAGGAAGGCCGCACCCGAGGAGATGTTGACGATATGACCGCGTACCCCGGTATCGATCATCTGTTGGGCGAATACGCGTGAGCCGTAGATGACGCTCATCAAGTCGATGTCTATCGTGCGTTGCCACTCCTGTGCGGTCATCTCGACAAAGCCGCCCCAGTCCATGATTCCGGCGTTGTTGACGAGTAGGTGCGGCGCGCCGAATTCGGTGTCGACCCACTTACCGAAGGCCTCCCACTGTTCCTCGTCCGCGACATCCAATTGGTACGCGATCGCGGTGCCGCCGGCGGTGACGATCTCGCCGGCGGCCGATTCAGCGGCATCGATGTCGATATCAGCCAGGATTACCCGATCTCCCTGAGAAGCGAAGAGGCGGGCGGTTTCTCGCCCAATACCAGATCCGGCCCCGGTCACGATTGCGGTCTTCATCGATCTGCTCCGATCCCCAAGGTGTTCAGTGTGCGCGCGCCCAGGTCCACGACACGTTCGGCCAGCGACATCCGTCCCAGGCCCATGAGCCCACGGGACAAGCCCGGGGAGAGTCTGTACAAGTACCAGCCGAACCAGGCTTCCAGTCCGACCGGCACGGTGGACAGATTCCACCGCATGCCACGCTCGATCGCAGCAGCCACATGATCAGGGGAGCGTCCGAGGAAGTGCTGCCCCCGGCTGAGTTTGTTCGTCCACGTTGTGCCCGTCGGGTTGTCGACACCGCTGCGAGTGCCGTTCGCAGACAGATTTGTGTCGATCAAGCCGGGACAGATCGCGCTGACACCGATGCCATGGCGACCGAACTCGGCGCGTAGTGCCTGTGTGCCAAACCAAGCCCCTTGCTTCGCAACGACATACGACGGTGCCAAGGACGTAGGCATGAACGCCCCAACCGAGCAGATGTTGGCGATGTGTCCTCTTGCGCCGGCATCCACCATGCGCTGCACAAACAGTCGCGATCCGACCAGCGGGCTCATCATGTTGATCGAGATCATCCGCCGCCAGTCCGCGCCGGTCTGCTCCAGGAAACCACCGGCGATGAGGATTCCCGCGTTGTTCACGAGCAGGTCCGGCAGGCCGTAGTGCTCGCATACCCAATCGGTGAACTGCTCCCAATCCGCCAGATCGGCGACATCCAGTCGGCGGAAGACGGCATTCCCGCCATCGCGCACGATGCGGTCGACCGTCTCGGCGCCGGTCGTCTCGTTGATATCGGATACCACGACGGTCCAACCTTTACGACCGAAACGCTCGGCGGTCGCGCGTCCGATGCCGCTGCCCGCCCCGGTCACGACGGTTACGGGCATGGCTGGCACCCCCAGGACTGTGTGAACCAGAACGGGACTTTCGGCATGTTTGGACCTCTCCTCGTCGAACACTTCATTCAGATAATAGAATTATCTGAATGAAGCCGCAATGCCTTCCGGCCGAGAGAGCGGTAAGGATTCCATGACAGCGGATTGCTCGCGTATCAGTTCGCGAGCTGGCTCAGTGAATTAGCTGGAGGCGTTCGGAGAGAGCCGCAGGTCGGCAATCCACAGCTGCAGCGTGCGAGTCAGTAGAGCGACGTACTGCTGGTTGTCGATGGTGCCCAGTGTGCGGCCCAGTGCCAATCCCGTCGCGGTCGCGAGGATCGCGGTAAGCGCGACGTCACGTTCGTCATCGGGCACGGTGTCGGGAAGGGCGTTCGAGAGCACCGCACCCAGCAGACTGCGTCCCATAGCGATATGGCCCTGCGAGACCGCCAGCTGCGTCTGATCCTTGTGAATGGCCAGTGCGTACTCTGCGGCCAGCGCTACCAGGCCCTCATCGCCGCTTAACGCCGCGGACCACTGTGCGAGCTGAGCGACCTGGTCCTCGACGGAGGAGGCGGACTGAAGGAGCTTGCCTGCAACGTCGGAGAAGGTCCTCATATAGCAGCGCAGCAGCACCTCAGCGCAAAGGTTCTCTTTGCTGGAGAAGTTCGAGTAGATCGCCCCGACGGTCCGGCCGGCTGCATCGGCGATCTTGGTGACGGTAGTGCCGCCGAGTCCGTTGGCCAGGAACAGTTCCTCGGCCGCATCAAGGAGATCTTCGCGGGTACGTTGCTGAGATTCGGCGCGGCTTATCCGCTGTCGCTGCCCGGACATCGCCACCTCCTTGAGTCCTGCACCGTGTTCGTCTCATCCACCAACGCGGAGCGGTCGAGTTCATATTTTGCCATTGTCCCGATTGGGGAGTCCAGTGCGCCGGACGGATGCGTCTGGCAGGCACTGCGTCTGAGGCCGAGGCGGAGTGAGCGCATGCAGCAGACGCTCAACATACAAACCCCGTTCCCGATCCGTTCACTTGCCGTAAATGAGGTCAACTTAAAAATCATGCATACCCAAAAGGGGTATGGGGTAATAGTCCCGAGCATTTTGGGACGGATCGTGTTGGACAACTGAGAGGCACCGCCGCCACCATGCTGAAAAGTCTTGTCGTCCTGACCATCGCGGGCGTGCTCGGCGCGACCGCACCGGTGGCCCTGGCTGATCCGCTGGGCGGTGAACCATTGCCGGATCGGATTGCCGCCGAGGGCGCACCCGGCCCGGCCGCAGACAACGGTGCCGTGGCCTCGGCAGAGCCGGGCACCCTGCGCACGCGGGAGGGTTGGGTTCTGGCCATAGCGGCCAAGGACGAGGCCCAATTGCCCGTCGCGCCGTTGACCACAGCCCTGTCCTCACGCGAGTACCTGGTCAGTGGAACATTCCTTGGTGCCATCCAGGGGGCCGGCACTACGAAGCTGACCGATGGGATCCTTGAAGCTGGGTACCAAATCGGTTGTGGCATAAGCGCTGCCGAGGTCGACTTGAGATTCGGTGGTGGCATCACACCGCAGATCAGTCCCGCGGGTGTGCCCAGCATCGGAGGTAACGTCTTTGGGCAGGTCCGTCCCACTCTCAAGCCGGGTACCGCCACCATCATTCCGGTCACCAAGATGGCGTTCGAGGGGGACAGTGCGCGCGTCACCATCACGGCCTTCCGCATCAAGATCGACAGCTGCGTGGGCCAGTCCTTCATCCGCTCCTATGCGATCTTGACCAGCTCGACCGAGGACACGCAGGACGTGGTCACCTACATGGGTGTGACCAAGGCCGTCTGATCCTAAGCATCCAGATCTCAACTCGCTCAATCGCATCCAGCTCTGAGAGGCGTCGATGACCATGTTCAAGACTCTTGCCACCGTGACAGCCGCGTGTGTACTCACCGGAGGGGCGCCGTTGGCGTCGGCTGAGCCCGGCCCCTCCCCACTTCCCTTGCCCGTCGGGATAGAGAACCCGCCGCGGCCCGCTGAAGGTGAGCCTGGCCCGCCGCTGGACAACGGGGTCGTCGCTTCCGAACCACCGGCGACCGTCACAACCCCGGACGGCTGGGTGCTGGCACTCGCGGCAGAGGAAGAGACTCAGCTGCCTATCCCGCCGCTCACCACGGCGACCTCCTCTCGTGAATACCTGGCCGGAGGCACGTTCATCGCCACCGTGAAAGGTGGCGGCAGCACAAAACTGAAGGGCGGGACCGTCGAGGCCGGTTACCAGATTGGCTGCGGTATCGCCTTGAGCGGAGTTCGCCTGACCGGAAGCATCGGCCTGTCCTCGTCGATCGGCCAGTCCGGGCTTGGCAACATCAGCATGCCCCTCGTGGGAAACATCGAGGTGAGGCCAAAACCCGGTGAGGTCATCAATGTTTCCGTCACCAAGAAGAAGTTCAAGGGCACGCAATCGCGCATCACGCTCAAGGACGTTCACATCAAGATCGACGGATGTATCGGGCAGTCGTTCCTGCGGTCCTATGCGGTGCTCACCAGCACGACCTCAGGAACCGAGGACATCATCGCCTACTACGGCGTCACCAAAACGGTCTGAGCGGGGACGGGGTTCTATTCGAGCCCAAGGCTCTTGAGTGCGTGAGACATCCGCTGCGGGGTCGCCGGAGTGAGAGTCGCCCACAGCGCGCCGTCAGCCGAGGTGCTCGGCGTGGCCATGATCCGGCCAAAGGCGGTGTCGTACACGGCAACTCCGCCGGGTGCGCGATCGGTGACACCGTCCACGCGACGAATTGCGGTGATCTCGGTCATCGCGCCGCGACGAGCCATTGCCTTGGCCACGGCTACGGCGTCGGCTTTGGTGGCGCCGAGGGCGATGAGGCCCCGGGCCATTTCGGCGGGTTCGGCGTTAAGGGCCAGCGCCAGCTGCTCGGCGGGTGCGTTGATCGACCCGAACTTCAGTGGCGTGGCGTCACCCAGGTACCGCCACAGTTCGGCGCCGAGCGACCCGGTTACCGAACGCATGGCCACACCCTCGCCATCGTTGACCAGCAGCACGTATGCCTCGCCGTGCTCTACCAGGCACAGGCGCAGCATCTGCGATCCGGCCCAGCGGCGCACCGCTACCTGACCGGTGGCCTTGCTGGCCGAGGTCAGCATGTCGCGCAGAGTCGGGTGAAGGTCCTCGCCCTTGAGCAGATTGCGTTCCTTGAGCCGGGCGCGGGCGCCCTCCAGAGCGTCTCGATGTTCGGCTTCGTCTTCGTGGCGCGGACCAGCGGCCAGCACAACCGGCAAGAGGTCATTGCCGGTGATCTCGCGGGTCAGTTCCAGTTCGTCGAAGTCCAGGCGGACGGTCACAGCTCCGCGCTCGCACCGAGGACCGGCGGCGCCACCGCGCCCTTGGAGCCACCGCGCTCGAACAGCGCTGAGGCGTCAACGTTTTCGAAGTCGGCGACCTTGTCGCTGGCCGGCTTGGTGGTCAGGATGTCCGGCAACTCGACAGGCTTGCTCTCGTCGCCCATGAAGACGCCGGTGGCACCGATGGCGGTGAGGTCCTTGTCGTCCTCGTCCTCATCCTTTTTGCTGCCGGCGTTCCCCACCTTGATGCCCTTGCCGGCACTCGCGGCCAGCGCACCGCCGGCCATCATGCCGGCCATCGGCGCACCCATTCCGCCCATGCCCATACCGGAGCCGCCGGCGGAGGCCGCATTGGCGGTCATCGAGATGGCTGCCGCGCGGGCGCTCTGCACACCGGGCACCGAGTCGGGGCTCAGCGGGCTCGGACCCATCTCGGACATACCGAAACCGGCAGCGCTGACGCCGGTGTTGCCGCTGTTGGCTTCCGACTTCTCTTCGGGGTACTTGATGACCTCGGGGGCCGGCGGGAACTCCACGACCTTGGCCGCGGGCTCGCTGGCCGACTCGTAGGTCTCCATGGCCTTGGCCGCCTGCAGATCCAGGCCCTGCTCCATGCCCTCGGTGGTGGCGTGCAGCCCGAAGAGCGCCCCACCCGCGGACAACGCCTCGGCCTTGGCCTTCTCAAGCTGAGCCAAGTCGTTGATGTGTGGCATGTCCAGAACCGCCGTGCCGTACGACTCGGCGTACGTGTTGGCGGTGTCGCTGACCTCCTGGGTCAGTCCGGCCATCTTGTCCAGCCACTCGGTGAACGGGGTGAGCTTGGTCAGCGCCTCTTCGGCGCGGGGACCGCGGTACCCCTCCATCAGCTTCTCGCCGACACCCACGCTGTTCTCGTGCACCTCGGCGAACGCGGCGCTGATCTCCTGCCACGCCAGTGCACTGTCGACGACATGCGTCGGTCCGGCACCCGTGGTCAGGTCCAGGGCCAGCTTCTTCGCCTTGCGGGCCACCCAGTTGACGCCAGTGAATCCGGTCATGATCTATTCCCCCACACCATTGATACGGGCGGCGTTGTGTCGTTCGAGATCGACGAACGCCTGCGAGTTGCGTCGGAACGCCTCGGCAATGCGCTTGAGCTGCTCGATGCCGTCCTTGGCGACCTTCTCGAAGTTCTCGTTGGTCTTCGCGGAGGCATTGGCCACCGCGGTGGACACCTCGTCGCGACCGGCCGAACCGAACTTCGTGGCCTCAAGCTGCTTGTCGAGAGCTTCCTGCAGTCGCTGCGCCATCGCGTCGTACTCGACAGCGGCATCCTTCATGACATCCGGATCGACCTGCAGAACAGTTCCCGGCTGGTTAGCCAGGTCCCAACGGATCTCCTCACGCTGGGCGGGCGCTGGTACGTCAGCCATCTTCTGTCCCCTTTCCCCCACTAGTCTCGCGTCGTCCTAAGGGCAGTTTTGCCCTTTCACTAAAGATGGACGGCGGATCCCTCTATTCGGTTCCATCATTCTCCAAGATTTTTGGATTTTTTTCCAGCAAACCTCAGACGCCTCGTTAGCCCCAGCCCAGCTGGTGTAATCGCTCATCGTCGATACCAAAATGATGGGCGATCTCGTGGATTACGGTGATCGTCACCTCGTCCACCACCTCATGTTCGCTGGAACACATCTCGAGCAGCGGCTCGCGGTAGATCGTGATGGTGTCCGGCAGCGCGCCGGCATAGAAGCTGTCGCGCTCGGTCAGTGCGATTCCCTCGTACAGCCCGAGTAGCTCGGGGTCCTCCGGATTGCGGTCCTGGACCAACACCACCACGTTGTCGATGGCGGCGGCGAGTTTCGGTGGCACAGCGTCCAAGGCGTCGGAAACAAGTTCCTCGAACCGTTGTTCGCTCATCTGGACGGCCATCACATAGCTAGGCCGGTCCGGGTGGTGGAGCTCCCGGGGGCGCCTGGCCCGGCGGCTGCCCCTCCATCGGCGGCCCTTCCATGGGCGGGCCGTCCATCGGCGGGCCCGCGGGCGGCGGAGGTGGACCCGCACCCGGAGGCAGCGTGGTCACAATCGTATTGCCCGGAGGGTTGCTGGGGTTCGGCGCTACCGAGGACGTCGGCGGCGCAGAGGTCCGAGTCGGCTGTTGTGTCGTCTGCTGAGTCGGTTGTTGGGTGCGGGTTGGCTGCTGCGTATACGTCGGCTGCTGCGTGTAGGTGGGTTGCTGAGTCGGCTGCTGGGTAGGCGCCGGAGTGGTGGACAGCGGGATCGGCGGCATGTTCAGCCGGTCCGCGGGGATGTCCGGCGGCGGCACCGGCGGCTGCCCGTTGATGAGCAGTTGTCCACTCTTGGCGCTGTTGACCAGAGTCGACCAGGCACCGTTACCGAGGGTGGACCCGATGTTGCAGCTGACCTGACGGCTGCCGGCGGTCCAGCTCGGCAAGGTGATGGTGTTGTACGACAGCGTCAGCGTGGTGGCGCGAAATCCGTCGGGATTGCCCATGTACTCATTGGTCAGACGGTTGCAGTTGTCCTTGATGAACGCGTCCTGGTCAGGCTCGGGCGGCACCGAACCCGGGAACTGCTCTGCCAGGCTCACCGTTCCGGTGATCTCCATGGCATGGGCCCTGTCGCAGTCCACCGGGAGCTCGGTGGGCAGGTTCGTCGTGGAGTCGATACCGACGCAGGTCCCTACCGGCCAGACCTTGGACTGGTCCTGCTCGGCCACCTTGCCACGGAACAGCTGTTGCTGATTGTCGGAGCCGGGGAGCTGTAGACCACACAGCACGCGTCGTTCACCCGCTTCGGACCAGCCCTTCTTGTCGGGATACAGCATGCCCATGGTGAATCGGCTGTTCGGGTCGTAGCGATCTCCCAGGTAACGGTTGATGGCGACCTGGCACTGTTCCTGACTGATCTCCTGGATGCGCACCATGCTGGGTGGCTGTGAATCCGGCCCGTACTCGGTGCCGGGGAAGGTGCGCAGGTCAATGGACTCAGCGACCTCGAAGCGGTGATCGCTCGCGCAGTCGACGGTGCGGACATCGGCCATCGACGTGGGCGCCGACCAGCTGAGGCAGTCGCCAGCCTTCGCCGAGTTGAAGGTGCTGTTGCCCGGGGCGCCGGTGCTCGGCACCGGGTTGGAGTCGATCCTGTTGACCAAGCGGTCCGCCGAGGTCCAGCCGTCCGGCAGTGCCTGAGTGAGACCGGCGATGAACAATCCGCCGAAGGTGACGAGCAGCAGAGCACGATGCGTGGACCGTTCCTTGAGTCCCTCTTTCAAGCCCTCCCACCAGCGCGGCTTGTCCGATGAGGAGGCACCCTCGTCGACAGCAGCGGCGGGCTCGTCGGCGACGTCATCGGGGAGGTCGTCCTCAGAGCCGTTCTCGGGGTAGTCCAGGACTTCCGTCTGCGGAGCTTCGTCGGCGGCCACCGATTCGGTGGCGGAGTCCGACGTGACCGGGGTCTCTGGGGACTGCTCGGCCTCCGCGGGTGGCACGGCAGCAGCCGCGGACTCGGCTTCGGAGTCTGCGGATGTCTCGGTGCCCACCTCGTCGTTAGGGGATTCGTCCGGGGCGGACTCGTCCCGCTCGACCTTCGTGGGTTCGGCTTCGTCGCTCATACTGCAGCCATTGTTACAGGTGGCGGTGCGGGTTAGCCCAGCGATGCTGTCCGCATGCGCAGCTAGATTGAACTCTGTGACAACGATGGAACCTGACCGTGATGAGTCCGGCGAGGCCGGGGACTCTCCCGCGGAGGAAGCCGAGCATCAGGCACGCGTTGCCGAGCAGGTCGCCGCGCTGGCCCACGAGCTGTTCGATATGGCTCGGGAGGGCAACGCGTCCACCCTGGCCGCCTACCTGGACTCCGGAGCGCCGGTGGATCTGACGAACCAGGCAGGCGACACACTGGTCATGCTGGCCGCCTATCACGGGAATGCGTCCACGGTTCGGTCGCTGATCGCGCGCGGTGCCGACGTCAATCGCGCCAACGACAAGGGCCAGACGCCGTTGGCCGGCGCAGTCTTCAAGGGCTCCGACGACATCGTCGAGATCCTGGTCGAGGCGGGTGCAGATCCCACCGCCGGGACCCCATCCGCGCTCGATGCGGCGCGGATGTTCGGCAAGGATGAGTATCTGAGCTTGTTTGGCGTTTAGGCCGCATGCGGATTCACGGTGAATGCAACCCTCGCCGCGGTCGCGGCTGTAGGCGAGCGTTGCTACGTGGCATCTGCCGAGACCACCCCCCAACTCGCTGCCCTGGCACCGCGGCTCGATGAGGTAGCGCGCCTATTAAGTGTTCGATCGGTGCTGGTCATGCGTTCCGAACCCGGTGCGATGGCTGTCGCCGCCACGGCCGGAGATGCGGCCGAGCACTACACGGTGGGATCCGTTGGTAAGAAAGCGGGCGACGACCAGAGCAGGGTCCCTCTGTACTGCGAGCGAGTAGTCGACTCCGGTGACGAGGTGTTCGTGCGTGACTCGCGTGTCGACGAGCTTTTCGCGGGCAACGAGGACGAAATCGAGTTCGGCCTCACCAACTATTTGGGGCTGCCCGTTCACAACTCGGCCGGTGAGGTCGTGGGGACGGTGTGTGTGCTCGACGAGGTGGCGCGCGAGTACACGCAAGCGGAGCGCGACGAGCTGGTGGGGTTACGTGCCCAGGTTGAGACGATTGTCCGAGCCGATGGCTCAGCATTGGGCTGAAGCGCAGGAGCGAAAGCTAGCCCCAGTAGTGTTCAGCGGGTGATCGACCTCAAATTCCTGCGCGAAAACCCCGACGCGGTGCGTGCCTCGCAGCGTCTGCGAGGCGAGGACCCGGCGCTCGTCGACGTGCTGCTCGACGCCGATACGGCACGGCGGGCGGCGGTGTCGACCGGTGACACCCTGCGTGCGGAGCAGAAGACGGCAAGCAAGAAGGTGGGCCAGGCGACGCCCGAGGAGCGCCCCGCGCTGCTGGCGGCGGCCACTGAACTTGCCTCTCAAGTCAAAGCCGCCGAGGCCGAGCAGGTAGTCGCTGAGGCCGCGTTCACCGAGGCGCACAAGGCGATCAGCAATGTAGTGATCGACGGCGTACCGGCCGGGGGCGAGCAGGACTTCGTGGTACGCGAGCTGGTGGGGGAGCCGACTGCTATCGAAAACCCCAGGGACCACGTGGAGTTGGGTGAGTCACTGGGCCTGTTCGATATGGAGCGCGGCGCAAAGGTCTCCGGCGCCCGGTTCTACTTTCTCACCGGCTACGGTGCGTTGTTGCAACTCGGCCTGCTGCAGCTGGCCGTGCAGACCGCGGTGGCCAACGGCTTTACGCTGCTGATTCCGCCGGTACTGGTGAAGCCCGAAATCATGGGCGGTACAGGCTTTTTGGGTGCCCACGCCGACGAGGTATATCACCTTGAGGAGGACGACCTGTATCTGGTGGGCACCTCGGAGGTGCCGATCGCCGGGTATCACTCCGGCGAGATACTCGACCTGAGTGAGGGTCCGCTGCGGTACGCCGGATGGTCCAGTTGTTTCCGGCGTGAGGCTGGTAGCTATGGCAAGGACACTCGCGGCATCATCCGGGTGCACCAGTTCGACAAGGTGGAGGCCTTCGTCTACTGCAAGCCCGAGGACGCCGAGGCGGAGCACGGCAAGATACTGGGCTGGGAACGGCAGATGCTGGCCCACATCGACGTGCCCTACCGCGTCATCGATGTTGCCGCAGGTGATTTGGGTTCATCAGCGGCCCGCAAGTTCGACTGCGAGGCGTGGGTGCCGACGCAGCAGGCCTACCGGGAGCTGACCTCCACCTCCAACTGCACCACCTTCCAGGCGCGTCGGCTGGCAGTGCGTTACCGCGACGAGAACGGTAAGCCACAGACCGCCGCGACACTCAACGGCACATTGGCCACCACCCGGTGGTTGGTGGCAATCCTGGAGAACCACCAGCTACCCGACGGCAGCGTTCGGGTACCCGCGGCCCTGGTGCCCTTTGTCGGAACCGAAGTGCTGGAGCCCAAATGAGCAAGATGTTCGACATCGAGCTGGACGAGCTGCGTAGCTGGTTCGGCTTCGGAGTCGCCGGGAACTTCGCCGGGCATCTCGAACAGGCCGGGGAATCAGCGGATTTCGTGAATGTCGCCTCAAACGGTGTGGCACCCAAGGGGATATTTCCGTGGTATGTACCCGGTGACGACGGGTTTCTGGGCCAGTTCCCCCTCTCGCATGATGAGACGGTGCTGCCCGACAGCGACGCTCCGCTGAACCTGCAGATTGAGCCCGAAGTGGGCCTGGCATGCCGCGTGCATTGGCGCGGCGACGTTGTCGCTTCGTTGGAGCCGTTCGCGCTGGGTGCCTTCAACGACTGCTCGATCCGGCGTCCCAACGCTCCCAAAATCAGTTACAAGAAGAACTGGGGTTCAGCGTCCAAAGGCGTTGCGCAACAGTTCTTTGAGGTCAGCGACCTCACCCCCTACGGCCCAACGGCCACCCTGCGGCTGAACTGTCACCTGCACAGCTCGGACGGACAGGAGCATGAGTACGGCGTGGACAGCCCGCTGCTTGGGTACTCCTACTACGGTGAGGTTCTGCTGGACTGGATCACCGAGCGCCTGGACAACCAAAAGGGTTCCGCAGATACGCCGTTGGAGGATGTGGGTGCGCTCATGGTGGCCGCCGGGCATCCCGCACACGTGCTGATCGGCATCGGGGCGACCAAGTACACGCCGTTGGGTGAGTCCACGTATCTACAGCAGGGCGATGAGGCCGTGGTCCGCGTGTACAGCACCTCCTCCGACGAGGTGTCCGAGCTACGGCAGCGGGTTCGTAGCGTCCGCTAGGCGGGACGGACGGGTTTGCGGTCCCGAGTTCGCGCTAGCGTCGAGACATGATCGAAGGCGTGACCTCGGATACCTACCGGGAGCTTTCTGAGAACGGTGTGCAGAAGCACAACAGCCGGATGATCAGGCTGCTCCGCGAGAACGGCGGCAAGCTGCCCGGCGTACCCGATGACGAGATGCCGGTGCTCATCCTGACGATCATCGGCGCGAAGACGGGAATCGAACGGTTGACGCCGCTGGGTTACTTCGAGCACGAGGGACGCAGGTTCATTGTGGGATCCAACGGAGGACAGCAGAAGCCGCCATCGTGGATCTTCAATGTGCGCTCCCATCCCACCGTGACCGTCGAGGTAGTTCCGGACAGCTACGATGCCGTTGTGCGCGAGCTGGATTCGGGCGAACGCGACCAACTCTTCCCGGTGCTGGTGGCCAGGTATGCGTTCTTTGGCGACTACCAGGCACGTATCGAGCGGGTGATCCCGATGTTCGAGTTGATGCCGGTCTAACCGAGCCTTCTGGAGCGCAGCTCGTGCCCCTTGGAGGTCATGCAGCGGCCGGTCTCCAGGTTCCAGTCCCATCCGTGCAGGTTGCAGGTGAGCTTGTTTCCCTCCACCACACCGAATTTCGACAGATCGGCCTTGAGGTGCGGGCAGCGGCGCTGAATCTCCCAGCCATCCAGTGTGATGGAGGCGCTGTCGTCGTGGGCCTCGGCGAACCAGCCGTCGGCGTACGCGATGCGCTCGTTGGTGAGGCATTTGAAGAAGGTGTACAGGTACTCGTTGTAACCGCCCACGCGCCAGGCCTTGAAGCGGGTGGACAAGAAGATGGTGTTCACCCAGTCGGGCTCGTCATCACGCAGTACGGTGCGGACCAGCTCCGGTGCGATCCCGAACCCGTAGCGGAACTTCTCATTGGGAATCGGTTCACGGACAATACGTTTCGGAAAGTCGAGCGCCACAACCTCGTCTCCCATGCGCAGCTCCACCGGATAGCCGATGCCATCGCAGATCTGATCGGTTTGCGCCATGATCGGTTCGAATTTGGCACGTAGCGGCCCGAGCAGCGGTTCGCCCTCGGCGGGTGCCCAGGCAGCCTTCTCGGCGGCCAGTACAGGAGCCATCCGCTGCGCGTACTCCTCGATGTAGGCGGCCTTGCCGGCGCCGAAGATGTGTTCGGCCTCCTCGTCGGACACCGGATGCGTCAAAGAATTCAATTCGGAGCCGGTGAAATCCGCAACGGTGCCGGGAATCATCAGTAGGCCCTTGTCGTGTCCGTGCTGGCGCATCTGGTCCAGGAACACCAGCTGGTCCGGGAAGATGTTCGCCGGGTCGCCGTGGTCGTCGTTGAGGTCACGCAGTTCGGCGTCCAAAAAACACGGTGGCCCAGCGGACGGGATGACCCAGGTGGCGCCCACCTGCGCGATGTACTGACGGCACCGGTCCATTCCGCGCTGCCGCTTCTGGGTGCCGAAGGCTTCTTTGGCGCGCGTGGGCATGTCGTAGACCATCGGATACCAGATAGCCCCGGAGTACTGCAGCATGTGCACGTCGATGTGCCCGAACTCTTCGGTCAGCACGTCAAGATCGACCGGCCGGGCGTCGTTCATATTGAAAGCCGTTGTGGTGCCATCGAATACCACGAGTCCGGAGTCGCCGATGGGTCCGTCGGCCGGAGCGCGCAATGCGATGATCATGACATCCAAGTCGCCCTTGGGGCCGCTCACCCGATGCTTCACCGAGTCCTCGGTCTCCACGAACGTGTGGAACCCCAAACCCTCAAGCTCACGCTTCAGATCAGGCACCGGATAGTCGGGCAGTAGCACCACCGCGTCCTTGTTGACGTGCTCGGTCAGGTTCTTCGGGTCGTAGTGGTCCTTGTGCAGATGTGAGACGTAGAGGTAGTCGCAGTTCCCCAGCCGGTCCCAGTCCAGGGTGCTGTTGTCGGGATAGGGAAACCAGGAGGCGAAGTACGCAGGGTTGACCCAGGGGTCGCAGAGGATGCTGCCCGCCGCCGTTTCGATGAAGAATCCGGCGTGGCCGACACTGGTGACTCGCATAAGCCCCAGCCTATCGAGCTGCATATTCTGCGCAAAAAGGTGCAGAAGTCGCACGAAAATGCACCGAAGGCCTCTAGAGAACCACGGGATGATTAGCGAAACTACGTAAAATTGGCCCGGTGTCCACCACCGATGGCCTCACCGCCGATGTCCTTACCGTGATCGCACGGCTCAACCGCTGGGTGTCCAGCCAGGCAGAGTTGCCCGTACCCACCGGCCAGGCAAGGCTGCTGGCACTCGTCGGAGAGATGGAGGACGCCCGAATCTCCGATCTGGCGCAGGCCGACCACTGCAGCCAGCCGACGATGACCGTGCAGTTGAAGCGGTTGCAGGACGTCGGGTATGTCGAGCGGCGCGTCGACCCCACGGACAAGCGGGCACAGCGGATCAAGCTGACCGCGGCCGGACGTGATGCCTTGGTCGCCATGCGCGCCGAGCGGCAGAGTGTCCTGGATCCGTGGTTGAGCACCTTGCCGCCTGATGAGCAGCGCACCCTTGCCGAGGCTGCCGCGATCCTGGAGGGTCTGATCCGCCGGATGGCCAACGCCTAGTTGGACGGTACGGTGAACAGAATTCGAAGAGATGGCCATGTGGTGCGCGACGGTGGATCGATGAGTTGTGACACCCGCAGGAACGCCTCAGCCACCGTGACGTCCCTGGCCATCGATAAACAGATCCTGTCGAACCACCAGCGCCAGAATCGCTGCGGACCCGCACGCCAGCCGTGTCGGTCAAAAATCGCCCAGTCGAGCTGAAGATACGAAACCCATAGGGGCCGAAGTACTTGCGCCGTTCGTCGGAAGTATCGGTGCGCAAGACGGCGATCTCCTCTGCGTAGGCAGTCGCGCAATGCGACTGCCTCGCAGGCGGAAACGGCCATGCCTTGGCCGAAGATCGGGTTGAGGCTACAGACGGCATCGCCGATGGCCAGGAGTCCTGTCGGGAACTGGCGCATCTTGTCGTATCGGCGCCAGTACCCGCCGGGATGACGGTGCCCTACGACGTCGGTGAGTGGTTGCGCCTCGTGCAGGGCTCGTATCACCCGGGGCGGAAACAGTTCGGCTGCCCACGCCTGCATGGCGGAGCGGTCCGCAGGGGTATCGCCGTCGGCCAGGTTGAGGACGGAGAACACCCATGTGTCGTCCTCGGCCTGTTGGATGGCTGCGCCTCTGAGGCCACCGGGATCAGGCTGTCTCATGATGAGTTTCTCGGTCACCGAGCCCGGGGCCAGCCGGAACCATTGGCTCGCGTAACTCAGCGGCCGCTTGGTGTGCTGGAGCCGAGGTTGTGCGTATCCGAGGTTCTCCAGCAGGAGCGGCAGACGTGAGCCTTGCCCCGTCGCGTCGATTACCAGCTCGGCTCGCAGAGTCCGCTTGAGTCCGTTGGTCCGTTCCGCGATCCGGACCCCCGTCACGGCCCTCGGGGTGTCGGTTATCAGGTTCACGAAGTCGTGACCGTCCAGGATGGATACGTTCTCGACGCCGCTAACCCTTTGACGGATAGTCGATTCCAGAAGGATGCGGCTGGCGAACCAGAATTTGAGTGAGCCCGGATCTCTAAAACGCCCGGACCGGCTCATCTCCTGGCCACGTGTGCGGAGCGAAACCAGCGAGAGATCACCCTCGTCACTGACGGGAGCACCGGCAGCGCGCAGTTCCTCGTCCAGTCCCGGAAAGAGTTGTGTCAGCGCCTGCATACCGCCGACGAGCAGTCCATGCAGATGCCTTGCCTGGGGTACCCCCCGGCGCTGCTGCGGACCCTGTGGCAGCGCATCACGTTCGACAACCGTCACCTGGTCGTAGAACTCCGAGACCACCCGCGCGGCGGCTAGCCCGGCGATGCCCGCACCAAGTACTACGGCATGCGTACCCAATCGCTCCATGGAGACTCCTGTCCACCCCGACCTCCCCGGGTGGAGTATTCAGCGATCTACGCGGGGCGGACCAGACCTTGTGTCTCGATTGGATTGCGACTCCCTAAGAGCGGCCTTACTTGTGCGCGGTAGCGGAGTTCTGTCGGTTCATTCGTTCTCGAACAAGTGTCGTAGATACGCGCGTGGGTCGGCGAGGAAGCGCTGCCAGTGCCCGACCATCTCTAGTTCGTTCCAATCGCTTTGGTGTACACCGTCTTCGCCGAATTCCAGGATGGTGGCGCCGGGGAAGGCCGCGAGTACGGGGGAGTGGGTGGCCATGATGACCTGAGATCCCGCGGCGACCACGGCGTCCAGCATCGCCATCAGTTGCAGGGATGAGGTGAAGGACAGCGCCGCCTCGGGTTCGTCGAGGATGAACAGTCCGCGCTCCATATCCCGCTCGGCGAGGAACGCCAGAAACGACTCGCCATGCGAGCGTTCGTTGAGTCTGCCCTCGAAGATCTGTTCCGGGGTGCGCTGGTCGACCGCCGTGAACAGCTGGTGCATTGCCTCGGCCCGCAGGAAACATCCTCCGCCGGGGCGCGGATGTTCGGCATCGAAGGTGACGGCCCAGTACAGGTCGGTGTCCTCGGTTCCACCGGGTGCGCCCCAGTGTTTGACGGCATAGGGCAGCCGCGAACGCCACGAGGAAGCCACCGCTTCCAGGAACGTGGACTTGCCCGAGCCGTTCTCGCCCACGATGACGGTGACGCCGGTGGTCAATCGCAGGGGTTCTCGAGCGATCTGTGCGATCGCAGGGATCTCCAAATACCAAGCATCGGGCTGCTTTTCACGATCGATCGCGATCTGGCGCAGGATCACGTCTTGATGGTATCGGGTCTGTAATTTCTCCCATTGCGGTATGTAGTGTGGATTTCGTTCTGAAAAACAGAACGCTCCTATCGTTAGAAACCGTTGGACCTGCGGTTTCTCGCGAACCTACGGTTGAGGCATGACATTGAAAACTCGGCTGACCCGCCATTTCGGTATCGAGCATCCGGTGGTCCTGGCGCCGATGGACGATGTCGCCGACGCGCGTCTTGCCAGTGCCGTCAGCGCGGCGGGTGGCCTCGGCCTGCTCGGCGGCGGTTACACGAACGAGGTGTGGGTTCGCCGGCAGTTTGACCAGCTCAGCTCCGCCGTCGGGTGCGGCTTCATCACCTGGACCCTGAACGGCAAGGACCATGTCCTTGATTTCGCACTGGAGCAGAGTCCCGCGGCGATCTTTCTGTCTTTCGGAGACCCCGCGCCCTATGCGCCGCGTATCCGGGCCGCCGGAGTGCCTCTGATCTGCCAGGTCCACAACGTCGAGCAGGCTTCCCGGGCCATCGAGGTGGGCGCCGACGTCATCACCGCGCAGGGCGCAGAAGGGGGTGGACACGGAGCCGGACAACGGTCGACGTTCACGTTGGTTCCAGAGATCGCGGACCTTGTCGCGAAGAACGCGCCGCAGGTCCTGGTGCTGGCTTCGGGCGGAGTGACCGATGGCCGCACCCTGGCGGCGGCGCTGGCTCTGGGTGCGGACGGTGTGGTGGTCGGGACCCGGTTCTGGGCATCACAGGAAGCGGCGATCTCCCGGGTTGCTCAGCAGTACGCACTCCAGGCCGACGGCGACAGCACCATCCGTCAACACGTCTATGACATTGTGCGCGGCAAAGACTGGCCGTCTACCTATAGCGGCAGAGTGCTGCGCAACAGCTTTGTCGACAGATGGCACGGCCACGAGGACAAGCTCGCCGAACATCTCGAGCAGGCTCGGTCCGAATACCAGATCGGGGTGGCCGCCGAGGATTACCGCGTTGCCAATCTGGTCGTTGGCGAGGGCATCGGGCGGATACGGCATATCGAGAGTGCCGCAGACATCATCCATTCCATGGTGGCTCAGGCCGCCGCCATCAACCCGGCGTATCAAGGAGTCAGCACATGCCACTAGTGCGTATCGACGTTACTTCCGACCGGTCACGTGATCAGCAACGCGCCATCGCCGACGCCGTGCATGACGCCTTGGTCGAAGTGTTGAAAATCCCTGCACGAGACCGATTTCAGATCATCACGGGGCATGAGGCCGCCGACATCATCGCAGAGGATGCGGGACTGGGGTTCACGCGATCGGCCCGTGTGGTGATCGTGCACATCTTCACCCAGGCCGGCCGTACCGCGGAGACCAAGCAGCGGATCTTCGCCGAGCTGGCCAACAGGCTGGCCGCCGTCGATGTGGCGGGCGCGGATCTTTTCGTGGCGATCAGCGAAAATGGGCCGCAAGATTGGTCTTTCGGCTTCGGTAACGCGCAGTACGTTACCGGTGAGCTGGCTGTGCCCGCCGCGGCGAGCGCATGATGGACTCCTGACATGGAGCTCAGTGACATCACGCATTTCCTGGCAGTTGCCGAGGCCGGTGGCATCTCTCGCGCCTCGAAACAGCTACACACCGTGCAGTCCAACGTCAGCAGCCACATCAGGGCGCTAGAGGACGAGCTCGGCGTCGAGCTGTTCCGGCGACATGCCCGGGGCATGACTCTGACCAACGCAGGGGAGGCTTTTCGGCCCTACGCCGAGCGGCTTACGGCGCTGCTGCGTGAGGCGACCCAGGTGGTTGGCGACGAGGCCGAACCCACCGGAACACTGGCCATCGGCGCGATGGAAACCACAGCAGGACTGCGACTGCCGGACATCCTGGCCACATACGCCGCCGCCTGCCCTCGAGTGGATTTCACACTCACCACAGGCACCTCCGCCGAGCTGACCGGCATGGTGAACGATCGTCGGCTCGATGGCGGCTTCGTCTGCGGACCTGTCGAACACGACGCTCTCACAGCGAATGCGGCCTTCGTGGAAGAGCTGGTACTGGTCACCGCCCAACACCACGGCGACATCCGTGATGTCTTCGATTCCCCGGCACGCATGCTGGTCTTCCGCAACGGGTGTGCCTACCGAGAGAGGTTGCAGGAGATCTTCGCCGATCACGGCAACGCGGACCCGCAGGTTCTTGAATTCGGAAGTTTGGAGGGAATTCTCGGATGTGTCGCGGCCGATATGGGTGTGACGTTGCTTCCGGTCGCAGTGGTCATGGCCTCGCAGCGTGCAGCAGCGCTGCGGGTGCATCAGCTCCCGCCACTGCAGGCGCGAGTCGAGACGCTGTTCATCCGGCGAGCGGACTCGGTTGTCTCACCAGCGATGTCGCAGTTCCTTCGCCAGCTGCAGCGTGCCGGTTCACCCGCGGTGCTGCGCGCGGTCGGCCGGTGATTACTCGTAGCGTCCGTAGCCGGTGATACCCGAATCGTCGGCGGCCAGGTAGGTCGACAAGCCGACTCCGCGGCCCTCGCCACCACCGACGGTTGTCAGGGTGCCGTTGTCATTGATCAGCACGATGTTGACATGCTGGCCCTTGGGACTGGGCTCGTCGTACAACACCATGTCGCCAGGCTTCGGTGAGTACTCGGGGGTCTCGTAGCGCCCCTGCTCCTTGAGGTAGGCGGTCAGCGTCAATACCCCCGGGATGCGCCAATGCCCGGAGTTCGGGTTGGCGAACGGCCTGCCTGACGCGCGCATCACCCAACTGGTGAAGTCGGCGCACCAGGGCTCGTCGTTGCCCTCCGAGTACTTCACCATGCCCGCCTGCTCGGCGTATTCCTGCCCGAGGATCTGGACGACGGCGGCGCGTCCCGGGGACAGCGCAGTGGTGTCGACGACGGGAAACGACGGCGTTGCGGTGCGGGAACGGTAGAACCCGAGGGCAGCACCGGCCACCACGACAAGAGTTACGGCCAGGGCTACCAGGAGCAGCGCGCGGCGGATCGTCAGACGCATGCGATCCAGATTACGGAAATTTGCCGCACGGCTATGGGCCTAGGGTGCAAGGGTTCACCCCACAGAATCGGTTGGATGGCCAGGTCTCGTTCTCTGTGTCAATATGTCTGCGCCCGGGCCACTTTGGATTGTGGATTCGTTGGACGGTGCGGGCATACCGGGTGTGAATCCCGGCTAATCGAGGCCCTGGTAATCCGTGGTGGGCGGCGGCATCCTGCTCGGCAGGGTGCGCAGCGCTTGTGGGCGTAGAGAGGATCGTGATGTCGAAATCGAATATGGATCTCGGAGTGTTGGGGGTGTTGCCGGTTCGCGCCAGTGCGCTCAATTCCGCGCGTGCGGTGTCGGAATGGCTTCGGTTAGCCGGTACTGCCGAGCGCAGCCGCATGATCGCCCAGATGTCCAAAGAACAAATCGTGCATCTGGTTTCACTGCTGGATGAACAGTCCGGCCCCGAACTGCTGGGGTCCCTTGACGCGCACGCCGCGGCTCAGGTTGTGCGTGCTGCAGGTGTGGAACGGTGCGGCCGGTTCTTTGAGGCCCTCGACTACGACACGGCTGCCGACATTGTCCGGCAGTTGGGGGGTGTCCGCCGAAAAGCCCTCCTGCAGACCCTGAGCCCGGAGTACGTCGAGGCCCTCGAAGCGGTGTTGCAGTGGCCGCCGGAATCGGTAGCGGCTCACATGATTCCGGATGTGTTCACCATCGGTCCCGAGTTGAAGGTGCCCGCCGCCCAAGAATCCGTACGGGCGCAAAGCCGCGGCGCGGGCGGCAAAGTTCATGGTGGTATGGGCCAGATCTATGTCACCGACCCTGATCGGCACCTGCTAGCGGCGGTCGGCTTCGATGATCTTGTCCTGGCCGATCCGAATCAGACTGTCGCACAGTTCATGAGTGAGGACCCGATTCGGGTGGGTCCGCTTACCGACGCTGAGCGCGCTGCCCGAATTCTGATCGATTACGACCTGTTGGCATTGCCGATCGTCGATGATCAGGGCGAGGTGCTCGGGGTGTTGACCGCCGAGGCTGCCGACGACATCCTGATTGAAGAGGCCACCGAAGACGCGGAACGGCAAGGTGGTTCGGAGCCTCTTGACGTGCCCTACGTGCGTGCTTCGCCAGCACATCTATGGCGCAAACGCATTGTGTGGCTTCTGGTGTTGTTCATCGCCGAGGCGTACACCGGCACTGTGCTCAAGGCTTTCGAGGACGAGCTCGAGGCGGCGGTGTCGTTGGCCTTTTTCATTCCGCTGCTGATCGGTACCGGCGGAAACACCGGAACGCAGATCACCACCAGTTTGATACGCGCCATGGCCACCGGCCAGTTTCACATACGCGATTTGCCCCGCGTTCTGTTCAACGAATTGTCGACAGGTGTCCTTGTTGCGTTGACGATGGCAGGCGCAGGCATCATGCGGGCCTGGACACTCGGTGTCGGCAAGGAGATCGCTATCACGGTCTCTTTGACGCTCTTCGCCATCGTTTTATGGACAGCCCTGGTGGCATCGCTGCTGCCGCCCCTGCTCCAGAAGCTCAAGGTCGATCCCGCGGTGGTATCTGCCCCGATGATCACCACCCTCGTTGACGGGACCGGCCTGATCATCTACTTCCTCATCGCCCACGCGACGCTTCCGCAGCTGGCCGGCTTGTAGGGAGGTTTCCAGACTGCGCGGTATCGGTCGGCGGTAGCGTGCCGGAGGTGAACCTCAATGACTTCCAAGCGCTCTACGACTTGTCGGGACGTACCGCCATCGTCACCGGCGGCACTCGCGGAATCGGGTATGCGATCGCCGAGGCTCTCGGCGCCTGTGGGGCATCGGTCGTGGTGTCCAGCCGGAAGGCCGACGCCTGTAGCGCTGCGGCAAAGGAACTACAGGACAAGGGGTATCGCGCAGTTGGCGTGCCTGCCCACATGGGCGACCTGGGCGATATCGACAGGCTGGTCGCGAGCACGGTTGACGAGTATGGCGGTGTCGACATCGTGGTGAACGCCGCCGCGAACCCGGTCGCGCAGCCCATGGGCAGCTATACACCGGAGGCGCTGGGTAAGTCCTTCGACGTCAATGTGCGCGGTCCGGTGTTTCTGGTGCAGGCAGCGTTGCCGCATCTGACCGCCAGCGAGCATGCGTCGGTGCTCAACGTGGTATCGGTGGCGGCGTTCCAGTACGTGCCGATGCTGTCGATGTACGCGGCGATGAAGGCCACTCTCATGTCCTTCACCCGGTCGATGGCCGCCGAATACACCGGCCGCGGTATTCGGGTGAACGCGCTGGCTCCCGGCACGGTCGACACCTACATGCTGCAGCAGAATCCCCAGGAGGTCATCGACGCGATGGCCGCGCAATCCTTCATGGGCCGTGTGGCCCACACCGACGAGATGATCGGCCCGGCGCTGTTGCTGCTGTCGGACGCGGGTTCGTTCATCACGGGCCAGGTGATCGTGGCTGACGGCGGTGGCGGGGTTCAGCGTTAGGCGGGTATCCGAGTGCACTGAGCGGGCTGCCAGCGCTAGGCTCGTCACGTGGAGCCTGTCTATGGAACGGTGATCGGGCTTGCCCGCACCGTCTGGGCCGTTCAAGGCCTGAAATTCACCGTTACGGGTGTCGAGAACCTGCCGACCGAAGGCGGGGCGGTGGTGGCGATCAACCACACCGGGTACATGGATTTCACCTTCGCCGGGCTACCGGCGTTCCTTCAGAAAAAGGGACGCAAGGTGCGCTTCATGGCCAAGAAAGAAACCTTCGACAACAAGATCACCGGCCCCATCATGCGGGGCTGTCGACATATCTCCGTTGATCGCGTAGACGGCGCCGCGTCCTATGCCGAAGCGGTCGACAAGCTCAAGGCAGGTGAGCTGGTCGGGGTCTATCCGGAGGCCACCATCAGCCGCAGCTTCGAGATCAAGGAATTCAAATCGGGAGCGGCACGCATGGCCATCGAGGCCGGCGTGCCGATCGTTCCGCACGTCATCTGGGGCGCACAGCGCATCTGGACCAAGGGACATCCCAAGAATCTCGGTCGCACCAATACGCCGATCTCGATTGCGGTGGGCGCACCGATCCCGCCGACGTTGCCGGTTGCGGAGCTCACCGCGCTGCTGCACGCACGCATGCAGCATCTGCTGCTGGAGGTGCAGGACGATTACGGCCAGCATCCCGCTGGCGAGTACTGGGTGCCGCATCGGCTGGGCGGATCCGCGCCGACGCTGGCCGAGGCCGCGCAGTGGGACGCCCAGGACGCTGCCGAGCGCAAGGCACAGCGGGCGGCCCGCGAGGCAGAAAAGCAGGCCCAGCAGGATGGGGCACAGAAAGACGGCTAGATGGAACCGGTCTACCGACTCCTCGAAATCACGGCCAATACGGCGGTCCTCCTCACGGGGACCACGATCGGATATCGAGGTCTGGAGCAGGTTCCGTCCGGCGGAGGTGCGGTGATCGCGATCAACCACACCAGTTACGTTGACTTCCTTCCCGCCGGATTGGCGACGGTCCGCGCCGGACGGCGGCTGCGGTTCATGCTCAAGGCAGAGATGCAGGAGGTGCCCATCATGAACTTCCTGATCAAACATGCCAAGGCGATTCCCGTCGACCGCAGCGCGGGCCACGGGGCCTACGAAGCGGCGGTGGACAGCTTGCGCAGCGGCGAGATCGTCGGGGTGTATCCGGAGGCCACCATCAGCCGCAGCTTCGAGCTCAAGGAGTTCAAGAGCGGAGCCGCCCGAATGGCGCATGAGGCCGGTGTGCCGATCGTTCCACTCATCGTCTGGGGAGCTCAACGCATCTGGACCAAGGACCATCCAAAAAACTTGGGCCACAGCAAGATCCCCGTCAATGTCGCGGTCGGTCCGTCGCTGGACGCATCCTCGGATTTCGAGCACACGACCGCCCAGCTGCACGACGCCATGGAGCAGCTGCTGACCCAGGCGCAGCAGGACTACCCGGAAGAGCCCGGCGCGTACTGGCTGCCCAGACGCCTGGGCGGTAGCGCCCCCACACTGGAGGAAGCCGCCGCGCTCGATGCGGCGGAATTGGCAGAACGCGCCCGTAAGCGGGCCCAGAAGAAGACAGGCCCGAACCGCACGTGACTCCTCCCACCCTCATCGCGTCCGACGTGGACGGGACGCTGATCGATTCCGACGAGCTGCTGTCGCCGCGTACCCGGGCGGTCATCACCGCCGCGGTCGAATCGGGCAGCACATTCGTCCTGGCTACCGGCCGGCCGCCCCGTTGGATCACGCCCATCGTCGACGCCCTCGGCTTCGCGCCGATTTCGGTGTGCGCCAACGGCTCCGTTCTGTACGACGCGGGCAGTGACCGGATTCTCTCGGCGGCAACGCTCGGTCCGACGGAGCTCGCCGTGCTGGCCGAGGTTGCCCAAGCGGCCATTCCCGGAGTGGGCCTGGCGGTGGAGAGGGTCGGCCGTAGCGCACACGACGCCGCGACACCGCAGTTCGTCAGCTCGCCCGGATACGAGCATGCCTGGCTGAATCCCGATAATACCGAGGTATCGCTGGACGACCTGCTGAGCTTTCCCGCGGTGAAGCTGTTGGTGCGCAAGGCCGGAGCCCGTAGCGCAGACATGGCCGAGGTCCTCGCACCCCTGGTGACCGAGGCGGGTGCAGCCATCACCTATTCCACAGACAACGGGCTCATCGAGGTGATGCCCACCGGGATCAGCAAGGCCAGCGGAATCGCTGTGGTGGCAGATCAGGTTGGGGTACAGCCGGAATCGGTGATCGCCTTTGGCGATATGCCCAATGACGTAGCCATGTTGCGCTGGGCCGGGCACGGGGTGGCGATGGGTAACGCGCATCCGGATGCGCGGGCCGCCGCCGATGAGATCACTGCTACCAACGACGACGACGGTGTGGCCAAGGTTCTCGAACGCTGGTGGGGCTGAGTTCTTTTAGGTGCATCCGACGCTAGGCGGCGGGCACGAACTGCTCTACCGGGGGCGGCGGGGGAGCCGGTGCGGGCGGTGGCGGTGCCGCCGGTGCGGCAGGTGCTGAGAACTGTTCGGCCAGTGCGCTTTGTGCCACCGGTGCCACGCCGAGGATCTCGCGGGTCTCTCCGTTGATCACGCTTGACACCCGGCCACTGGCCCGGTCGTAGATCAGGGAGCCGTTCTGGAAGTTCTGCACGATGATGTTCGGTTCGCCCACTTCGTCGGTCACCGGGAGCCCCAGCGACCCGCGCTCGAAATCTGTTTCGGCCCAGGCGTGGTAGATCGCCCCGACAACGGGATGAGTGCCGGTGCCGGGAGAGAAGTACATAGCGCCATTGCGGAAGGTCGCGAAGCGGGCATCACCGGCGGCCTGCTGCTCAGTGGAAGTGGGCGCACCAAGGGAACTGTCGGTGCTGCCCAACCGCATCCAGGTGTCATAGATGGCGCCCCCACGCATCGCATCGACGAGATCAGGTGGCTCGCCGTTGGCGGCTCCTGCGGCGATATCGCGCAGGCGGGGTATCAAGCGGTACGCGGCCTCGCCCGGGCATTCGGTGTTACCGACGTCGCGGTGCGTGAAAATCGTTGGCAGCGTGACGACTTTTCCTCCGGGCACGGTGGTGAAGGGTCCGCCCTCGGATGCCAGGTCCACCTGGCCGCGCGGATCCACTCCGGCGAGCCGCAGACGCCAGCCCAGCATGCGGCCGGCGGATTGCAGCATTGCGGGAGAGGGCTCTTCGCGAGTGAAGTCGCCGATCAGTGCCAGCCCCCAGCTGTGCTCGTTGAATCCGCCGGTGTGTGCGCCCTGCACGTTATTGGTGATGCCGCCGAAACGGCCCTCGAAGATCTGTCCGTACTTATCCACCAGCACGTTGTAGGCGATGTCGCACCATTTGAGGGTTTTGGTGTGATACGCGTAGATCGCCCGGATGATGGCGGCGGAGTCGTAGGGCGAGTAGTTGTTGCTTCCGGCGGTGTGGTGGACCACTCCCGCACGCACGTCCCTGTTGTAAACCGGTGGGCACCGGTCCGACTCATTGGCTCCCCATTGGGCACGGGTGATGATGCGCGGGCCCGCCTGGGGCAGCGCTATCGGCGCCGACCAGCGCTCTTCGAACCGCGCGCCATCGGGTGGTGCCAGCTTGGGGCTGATCAAGATGGCGTCGAGTCCGGTGGTCAACGGCTGCTCGATGCTCGCCGGCCGGTACCCCAGGCCGGGGTCGCCGCCGCCGGTCTTCGGCGCCTTCACGTTCGCGCCGTATCGGGGTTGCACGGCGATCTGGGCGGAATGGGTCGAGCCGACGAATACCGGCTCTGTCGCCGCGGGGATTGCCTTGTCCTGGGCCACGGGGTCGCCGGACTCGACGGGGTGGAGCTCGTACCACTGCCCCCAACCGCCATCGGTCTGCTGCGCCCGCACGGAAACGTTGACGGAGGCCAGGTCCTCGCCGCGGACGGCGACAAGGCTGAAGGATTCGGTCTGCTGGATGTCGTGCACGGTGGCCGGTGTGTTCAGACCGGGTAACCCGACCTCCGCGGTCAGGACCTCGTGAGTCGCCGAATTCTGCAGCGACTGCGAGGTGATGGCGGTCTCTTCGGCCTGCTCGGTTTTGAGGTGATCGACCACGCTGACGGTCATTACCGTCGCGGTCGCGGCAAGAGCCAGCGCAAGCTGCCGTCGCATGGGCATCTTGCTGACTCGTACTGGCACGTCGTCTCTCCTGGATCACACCGGACGTGCCGCATGGAGCGACACGACCACCAGGGATGTTACGTATGGGACAAATGTGACTAGTGATTCGACACGCGCCGAATGTCGATCTTGATATTTAGCCGGTTGGCCAGACGCAACGACACCGCAGAGCCTCTGTGCCCTGCGGTGCCGTTTCGCTACCTAGTTTGTGTGTGACCTATCCGGCCGGCGGAGCCGCCGCGGAGGCGGCTGCCGGGATGGCACCCTTAATGAGGTCAACCGCCTGGGTGATGCCCAGCTGGTTCACGGCGCCCATCGCGTCGCTGATCAGGCTGCTGCCGCCGCCGAGTCCGCTGCCGCCCCCGAGCGCGCTGGGGGTGCCGAGGCCTGCCAGCGAGGGATCGGCAAGCGCCGGGTTGGTCAGGCCGGTGCCCAGGGCCGGGTTCGGCGTGATCGGGACCTCAGCGCCGGGGGAGGTCAGGCCCGCGGTCGATGCGGCCGGATCGGTGAGCGCCGGGTTCACGCCCGTCGGGCCGGTGCCGGTGAGACTCGGGGTGCTGGCCGGAGCTGCCGGGTTGGTCAGTCCGGGGTTAGTCAGTGCCGGGTCGGTGAGACTCGGGGTGGTGGTAGCGCCCGGGCTGGTGAGACCGGGGTTGGTCAGTGCCGGGTTGGTCAGCGACGACGACGGGCTGGTGAGCCCGCCCGGAGTGGTGAGCCCACCGGGCGAGGTCAGCGCGGGGTTGGCGCCGCCAAGGCTGCCGAGCCCTCCGCCACCCAGGCCGGGGATGTTGAGACCGGACAGCCCGGGGATCTGCACGCCGAACTGGGACGTCATCTGTTGAACAGCGCCCATGACCTCACCGGGGAGGTCGGACACGATCGCGGCCTGCACGAATTCCTGCTGTGAGGGTGCGGGCGCGGCGGCCTGGGTCATGTTGGTCGCGAGGGCAATGGCAAACGGACTTGCGACGGCCAGCGCGGCGACCGAGCTCAAGGCTGTCGAAAGCCGGCGGCGGCGACGATTAGGCACGGAAGTCTCCTCAATATCGGGTCGATCACTTATGGTGTTCTGCGGTTTTGCGTGTTCTGTCACGGGTTTTCCCGCGGGTGTCGGATCGGTGGATCGGCACCGGAACCGACGCTTTCGATGGTAACCAGAGTTACTGGTGTGACTAATGGGACGAAATCAAATCGTGAGCCAATTGCGACCGGATCCGTACCTGCGAACCCGGGTGCACCCGTTCTTCACAGGGCGGATGTCGCTGTCAGGGGCTTGCGGTACCGGTCCAGTACCCTGACTGCACGTGACCGGAGAAAACCAACAGTTCGACCTGATCGTTGTCGGATCCGGGTTTTTCGGCCTCACCATCGCTGAGCGCGCCGCGACCCAACTGAACAAGCGAGTGCTCGTCGTCGAGCGCCGTCATCACATCGGCGGTAACGCGTACTCCGAGCCTGAACCTCAGACGGGTATAGAGGTACACAAGTACGGAGCGCACCTGTTCCATACCTCTAATAAGAGGGTCTGGGACTACGTGCGGCAGTTCACCGAGTTCACCGGGTACCAGCATCGCGTCTTCGCGATGCACAACGGGCAGTCCTATCAGTTCCCGATGGGCCTGGGACTGGTGTCGCAGTTCTTCGGCCGCTACTTCACCCCCGACCAGGCGCGGGCGCTGATTGCCGAGCAGGCCGCCGAAATCGCCACCGAAGACGCGACCAACCTCGAGGAAAAGGCGATATCGCTCATCGGGCGCCCGCTGTACGAGGCGTTCGTGAAGGCGTACACCGCCAAGCAGTGGCAGACCGATCCCGTAGACCTACCGGCTGCCGTCATTAATCGCCTGCCGGTGCGCTACACCTTCGACAACCGGTACTTCAACGACACCTACGAAGGCCTGCCGGTCGACGGGTACACCGCCTGGCTGCAGAAGATGGCCGCCGACGACCGTATCGAGGTGCGCTTGGATACCGACTGGTTCCAGGTGCGGGACGATCTTCGCGCCGCGAACCCGTCGGCCCCCGTCGTGTACACCGGCCCGCTGGACCGCTACTTCGACTATGTTGACGGCCGATTGGGCTGGCGCACACTTGATTTCGAGGTCGAGGTGCTCGAGACCGGAGACTTCCAGGGCACCCCGGTGATGAACTACAACGACGCCGACGTGCCGTATACCCGGATCCACGAGTTCCGCCACTTCCATCCGGAACGGGCTTACCCAACCGATAAGACCGTCATCATGCGGGAATTCTCGCGGTTCGCCGAGGGGAACGACGAGCCGTACTACCCGATCAACACCGAATCCGATCGGGCCACCCTGGCCGCCTACCGCGCCCGCGCCAAGCAGGAGACAGCTTCGTCGAAGGTGCTGTTCGGCGGACGGCTAGGTACCTATCAATATCTCGATATGCACATGGCGATCGCCAGTGCGCTGAGCATGTACGACAACGTGCTTGCGCCGCATCTGGCCGACGGTGCTCCCTTGTCCGGAGGTGACGAATAATGAGTGACATCCCATTCGGTCCCATCGATTCGACGGAATCGCATGCGGTGAGCCTGCTGTCGCGGGTGATCCTGCCCCGGCCGGGCGAGCCACTCGACGTGCGCAAGCTCTACATCGTCGAGTCCGAGACCAACGACCGGCGTGCGCACGCACCCACCCGCACCACGCTGGAGATCGGGGCGGAGTCCGAGGTCTCGTTCGCCACCTATTTCAACGCGTTCCCGGCAAGCTACTGGCGGCGTTGGTCGACGTTGGAGAACGTCGTGCTGCACATCGAGCTGTCCGGTGCCGGTCGCGTGGACGTGTACCGGACCAAGGCGACCGGTGCGCGAATCACGGTGGGAGGCACTCAGTTCAGTGGTGCCAATGCGGTGATCGAATTCGAGATCGGCCTGGACGCCTTCGAAGACGGTGGCTGGATCTGGTTCGACATCACCACCGACACCGAGGTGGCAGTGCACAACGCGGGCTGGTACGCCGCGACCGCCGCACCCGGCCGGGCCAGCATCACCGTCGGTATCCCAACCTTCAACCGCCCCGGAGACTGCGTGAACGCCCTTAAGGCGCTCGCTTCGGATCCCCAGGTGGACAAGGTAATAACCGCCGTCATCGTCCCCGACCAGGGCACCAACAAGGCCAAGGACCATCCCGAGTGGGCGGCCGCAGCGGGGCCGCTCGGTGACCGCCTGCGGGTATACGACCAGCCGAACCTCGGCGGTTCGGGCGGCTACAGCCGGGTCATGTACGAGGCGCTCAAGAACACCGACTGCGAGCAGATCCTCTACATGGACGACGACATCCGGATCGAGCCGGATTCGATCCTGCGGGCGCTGGCGCTGAGCCGTTTCGCCAAGTCCCCCATGCTCGTCGGTGGCCAGATGCTCAACTTGCAGGAGCCCTCGCACCTGCATGTGATGGGTGAGATGGTCAACCGCGACAACTTCATGTGGACCAGCGCGCCATTCGCCGAGTACGACCACGACTTCGCCGAGGAGCCGCTGGCGGATTCTCCGGACCTGCACCGGCGCATCGATGTCGACTACAACGGCTGGTGGATGTGCATGATTCCCCGCGTGGTCGCCGAGGAACTCGGCCAGCCGTTGCCGTTGTTCATCAAATGGGACGACGCCGAGTACGGGATCCGCGCCAACGAACATGGTTACGGCACCGCGTCTATGCCGGGCACCGCGATCTGGCACATGGCCTGGAGCGACAAGGACGACGCCATCGACTGGCAGGCCTACTTCCACCTGCGTAACCGGCTGGTGGTCGCGGCTCTGCATTGGGACAACCCGATCCGCGGTCTGCTCGCCAGCTCGCTGAAGGCCACCTTCAAACACCTGCTGTGCCTGGAGTACTCGACCGTGGCCATCCAGAACCGGGCCATTGACGACTTCCTGGCAGGGCCCGGGCACATCGCGTCGATTCTCGAGTCGGCGCTGCCCGACGTGCGCAAGATGCGTCAGCAGTTCCCGGACGCCGTCGTACTCCCGACAGCCACCTCGCTGCCTTCGCCCTCCGGACGCCGCAAGGTGCACAAGCCACCGGTTTCCCTGCCCGCCATCGGGTTACGGCTCTCCCGCGGCGTGATCCACCAGCTGAAGAAGGAAAACCCCGAGCATCACGTGCGCCCGGAGCTGAACGTGGCGACCCAGGATGCCCGTTGGTTTCTACTGTGCCGTGTCGACGGCGTCACCGTCACCACCGCCGACGGGCGGGGCGTGGTGTACCGCCAGCGTGATCGGGCCAAGATGTTCGAGCTGCTGCGCGCGTCGGCGCGTCGCCACCTGCAGCTGATGCGTAATTTCAACAAGATGCGCAAGACCTACCGCAACGCGCTGCCGACGCTGACCAGTAAAGAGCAGTGGGAGAACATCCTCGGCATCGGTAAAGACGATCCAGCTGCTCGGTCGACATCGTCCGGGGTGAGTGCATGACCGGTCTGCTGCCGGGCGAGGTGACCGCGCCCCAGGGGGAGACTGCGGTTCTTGTCGCCGTGCAGTCGGCCCTCGCTGGTCGGCCCGGGGTGCTCAGCACCGCCCGCGGCCTGTCCCATTTCGGTGAGCACAGCATCGGCTGGGTGGCCGCGGCGCTGATCGGTGCCGCCATCAACTGGCGAGACAAGCCACGCAGGCGCAGCTGGTTGGCCGCGGGTGCCGGTGCCTTTGGTGCTCATGCCGCGTCGGTGGTCATCAAACGTGTGGTGCGCCGGCGGCGTCCCAGCCATGAGGCGGTGCGGGTGAACGTCGGTACCCCGAGCCGGTTGAGCTTCCCCTCCTCACACGCGACCTCGACCGCGGCCGCCGCGGTGCTTTTGGCGCCGCTGACCGGATTGCCGTTGCCCGCTCTGCTGATTCCGCCGATGGCGTTGTCGCGGTTGGTTCTTGGCGTGCACTACCCCACAGATGTGGCCGCCGGCGCTGCCCTGGGCGCGCTGATCGGTACGGCCGTTCGCCGGGCGGACTCGCGCCTGGCGCTCAAGGAGGAACAGATATGAGCGAGGAGCCGGCACCCACCGCAGGCCCGCCCAAGAATCTCGTCTCGGGGATCATCAAGGCGGTACGCCCGCGTCAATGGGTGAAGAATGTTCTGGTTTTCGCGGCGCCGTTGGCGGCGCTCGGCGACATTTCGCCGCACGACTACCGGGGCATTTTCATCCGGGTCGCCATCGCCTTTGTTGCCTTCAGCATGGCGGCGTCGTCGATCTACCTGATCAACGACGCCCGGGATGTCGAGGCCGACCGACAGCACCCCACCAAGCGGTTCCGGCCGATCGCCGCAGGGGTTCTGCCGATACCCGCCGCGTACGGGCTTGCGGTCGTGTTGGTGGCCGGATCATTGGGCATCGCCTCTCGGGTCAGCCTCAACCTGGTCATCGTGATAGCGATCTATATCGCCATCCAGCTGGCCTACTGTTTTGGCCTCAAACACCAGCCGGTCATCGACATCTGCATCGTCTCCTCGGCGTATCTCATTCGCGCGATCGCCGGTGGTGTGGCCGCTGGCGTGTATCTGTCGCAGTGGTTCCTGCTGATCATGGCCTTCGGGTCGCTCATGATGACCGCGGGTAAGCGCTATGCCGAATTGCAGATCGTCGAGAAGACCGGCGCCAAGATCCGTAAGTCGCTCGAGGGATACACATCCAGTTACCTGCGGTTCGTCTGGACGCTGTCGGCCACCGCGATCGTGGTCTGCTACGGACTGTGGGCCTTCGAACGTGACCACCGCGCCGGATCCTGGTTTGTGGCGTCGATGATCCCGTTCACCATCGCCATCCTGCGCTACGCGGTCGATGTCGACGGGGGCGAGGCAGGCGAGCCCGAGGAGATCGCTCTGGGGGACAGGGTGTTGCAATTCCTGTTCGTCGCATGGATCGGATCGCTCGGTGCGGCCTTCTACTTCTCCTAACCCCCAACCCGGCCCGGGCACGAATGGCCTGACCCGCTTCACGGTGTGGGTCAGCGTCCTTACCGTGACTGTGTTGTTCGGCTGGGGGGCCTGGCAGCGGCGTTGGATCGCCGATGACGGTCTCATCGTGCTGCGTACCGTGCGAAATCTGCTGGCGGGCAACGGACCCGTCTTCAACAAGGGAGAACGGGTAGAGGCCAACACCTCCACGGTGTGGACCTACCTGACATATCTGGGCGGCTGGGCCGGCGGAGGTATTCGCCTGGAGTACGTGGCGTTGGCCCTGTCGCTGGTGCTCAGCCTGGTCGGCGTCGCGCTGGCGATTCTGGGCACCGCCCGGTTGTACGCGCCGCTGCTTGCCGGACGTGCCGCGGTCATGGTGCCCGCCGGAATGCTGGTGTACATCGCCATCCCACCGGCCCGCGATTTCGCCACCTCCGGCCTGGAAAACGGTTTGGTGCTGGCATATTTGGGCGGACTGTGGCTCATGATGGTGATCTGGGCGCAGGCCGTGCGCGCGCCCGTGACCCTTGATCGACGCGGCGGCCCACATCAGCCGGTAGATCCGCGGATCGTGCATGCCGACCGAAAAGACCAGAAAGACGTTCTCAGCAGACGATTCACGATAGGGCTGGCCTTCATGGCCGGGCTGAGCGTGCTGATCCGTCCGGAGCTGGCCCTCGTCGGGGGCGGCTTCCTGGTGATGATGCTGGTCGCCGCCCGTGGGTTCACCAGCCGGGTGTACATCGTGGCGGCCGGCGGAGCGCTGCCCGTGCTGTACCAGATTTTCCGGATGGGCTACTACGGCCTCTTGGTGCCCAGTACGGCGATCGCCAAGGACGCCTCGGGCTCTAAATGGGGGCAGGGCTTCGTCTACCTGCAAAACATGAACTCCCCGTACCTCATCTGGGTGCCGACGGTGCTGCTCATCGCGCTCGGGGTGGCTGCCTATCAGGCCCGCCGAGGTCAATGGTGGGTGCGTCAGGTGGCTGCCCCCGGTTACGGGTGGTTGGCGCGGCTTGTCCAAAACCCCACCGCCGTAGTCATTTTCATGCTTGCAAGCGGATTCATCCAGGGTGTGTACTGGATCCGTCAGGGCGGGGACTTCATGCACGCGCGCGTGCTGTTAACCCCGGTGTTCTGCATGCTGCTCCCCATCGCGGTGGTTCCGCTGGCGGCGCCGGACAGTGCGGCCTTCACGCCCAAGCAGGCTCGGCTGCTCACCGGGGCCACCATCGGGCTTTTCGCGGGTATCGCCGGTTGGGCGTTGTGGGTGGCGAACTCGCCGGGAATGGGAGGTGACGGCACCAAGGTCACCTACAGCGGCATCGTCGACGAGCGGCGCTTCTACGCGCAGGCGACCGGCGTCGCGCATCCGCTGACCGCCGCGGACTACCTGAACTACCCGCGCATGCGGGCCGTGCTGGTGGCGATCGATAACACCCCCGATGGCGCTTTGTTGCTGCCGTCGGGGAACTACGACCAGTGGGATGTGGTGCCGGCCATCCCGCCGCCGCCCCCGATCCCACACGATTACCGCGGGCCGCACGCGGTTCTGTTCACCAACTTGGGCATGCTCGGCATGAACCTGGGTCTGGATGTGCGGATCGTGGACCAGATCGGGTTGGCCAATCCATTGGCCGCGCACACCACGCGCATCACGGATGGACGCATCGGCCACGATAAGGATCTGTTCCCGGAGTGGATGATTGCGGACGGGCCCTGGCTTAAGCGGTACCCTTACATCCCGCGGTATCTCAGCCAGGACTGGGTCGCCGAGGCCGTGGAGGCGCTCAAATGCCCGCGGACCGAAGCGATGTTGGGTTCGATACGGCGGCCTCTCTCACCTCGGCTTTTCGTGTCGAATCTGGTGCACTCCGCGGAGTTCACCACGTACCGGTTCGACCGTGTTCCCCGTCTTGAGCTGGCTCGATGCGGTCTGCCGATGCCGAAGCTGGATACCCCGCCGTACACTGGGCTTCCGGCGACCGGTCCCTAGAGCGATCCCGCCCGGGTCCTCGAAGCGACCGCGCCTGCGGGTTTCTGTGTCCGAATCGAGATCCCAATTAGGTAACGCCGCGGCCCCGTCGTCGCGATACGAAGACGACCGTGTCAGACACTTCAGACGCAATGTTGCGTTACAGAAGTGACAATTGTGACTTCCCCCAATGAAACGGATGGACCCCAGATGAGCGTGCGCGTGAGAGCCCGCCGCGTGCTGACGGCCCTGTTAGCGGCGTTTGTGATGCCCGTGGCAATGGCCGCGGGCTTGGCGATCAACCCTGCCACTGCGCACGCCTTTTCGCGTGAGGGACTTCCGGTCGAATACCTGGACGTCTACTCCAATTCAATGGGACGCAACATCCGCGTCGAGTTCATGGGCGGGGGACCCAAAGCGGTTTACCTGCTCGACGGACTTCGCGCCCAAGACGACTTCAATGGCTGGGATATCAACACCGCGGCCTTCGAGTGGTTCTACCAATCGGGGATTTCGGTGGTCATGCCCGTAGGCGGCCAGTCGAGCTTCTACACCGACTGGTACTCGCCGTCGGCGCTCAATAAGCAGCCATACACGTACAAGTGGGAAACATTCCTCACTCAGGAATTGCCTGCTTACCTGGCCACCAATAAGCAAATATCGGCCACAGGTAATGGTGTGGTGGGACTCTCGATGAGTGGTGGTGCGGCGTTGATCCTGGCCGCCTATCACCCCGCGCAATTCAGATTCGCGGGCTCGCTTTCCGGGTTCCTCAACCCATCGACCATCTTTATGACCAACGCGATCCGGGTCGCGATGCTCGACGCCGGTAGTTACAGCGTCGACAACATGTGGGGCCCGCCGTGGGATCCGGCGTGGCGGCGCAACGATCCCACCGTGCAGGTCCAGGGGTTGGTCGCGGCCGGTACCCGCCTCTACATCTACTGCGCTCCTGGTGGTTCGACACCCATCGACGAAAACGCCGATGCGGGTGTCGCCCTGAGCGCGAGCAGCTTGGAGTCGCTGGCCGTCAGCGGTAACAAGAGGTTCCAACAGGCGTATGCCGCCGCCGGCGGCAGCAACGCCACATTTGTCTTCCCCTCGTCCGGGAATCACTCCTGGCCGTATTGGGGACAGCAACTGCAGGCCCTCAAGGGTGATCTGATAGCCACTATCAATGGCTAGGGTCTCGGGGCACCTTGAGAAGGTCCGCAGGCGCACATGGTGATGGTGCTGACAGGTTCAAAGATGTGGTTGACTACCGCGCGAGTATGCGATGGGCGTCCATCAAATCCCTTGACCTGCGCGTGGGAAATCGATTGAAACAGATGGGAAAACGAAGTAAATGAAGCTCTTTTCGAAGATGCGCGGTGCTACCGCGCGTCGGCTGGCTGTGGTTGCCACGGCTGCGGCCGTGCTGCCGGGTCTTGTCGGCGTCGCCGGTGGTTCGGCGATTGCGGGCGCCTTCTCGCGTCCCGGGCTTCCGGTCGAGTACCTGCAGGTGCCGTCGGCGTCGATGGGCCGCGAGATCAAGGTTCAGTTCCAGCCCGGTGGCACCAAGGCTGTCTACCTGCTTGACGGTCTGCGTGCGCGCGATGACTTCAGCGGCTGGGACATTGAGACCACCGCGTTCGAGGACTACTACCAGTCCGGTATCTCCATGGTCATGCCCGTCGGTGGACAGTCCAGCTTCTACACGGACTGGTACCAGCCCGCCAAGGGCAAGGACGGCGTCTGGACCTACAAGTGGGAGACCTTCACCACTCAGGAGCTCCCGGCGTATCTGGCTGCCAACAAGGGCATCTCGCAGACCGGTAACGCTGTTGTCGGTCTCTCGATGGGTGCCTCGGCTGCACTGACCCTGTCGATCTACCACCCGCAGCTGTTCGTTTACGCGGGTGCGCTGTCGGGCTTCCTGAACCCGTCGGACATGAAGTTCCAGATCGGTATGGCCATGGGTGACGCCGGTGGCTTCAGCGCGTCGGACATGTGGGGCCCGGACAGCGATCCGGCCTGGCAGCGCAACGACCCGTTCCTGAACATCCAGAAGATCATCGACAACGGCACGCGCCTGTGGATCTACTGCGGCACCGGTGACTCCACCGACCTGGACGCCACCCGCAACGGTTTCGAGAACTTCACCGGCGGCTTCCTCGAGGGCATGGCCATCGGTTCGAACAAGAAGTTCGTCGAGGCCTACACCGCGGCCGGCGGCAAGAACGCCCACGTGGAGTTTCCTCCGGGCGGCATCCACAACTGGACCTACTGGGGCCAGCAGTTGCGGGCCATGAAGTCTGACATGGTCGCCTACCTGCAGAGCCACTAGGCCTAAGCAGTCGAAAGAGCGGTGGTCACCCTGTCTTTGACAGGTGGCCACCGCTCTTTCGTTGTTTCGCCGGATTGTGTCTCAAGACCACATCGGTCTGGTTGCGGAGCACCAACAACCGTGACGGGATGTGTTGACAGCCCTCCTGATGTGGTTGACTACCTCGGGGACCCCACAGGATGTCTGTCGGCCTGACATGTAACGCCGACTGAAGCAGACGGGATACTGAGGTAATGAAGCTCTTTACACATATGCGTGGCGCAACTGCGCGTCGACTTGCGGCCGTGGCCGCTACTGCGGCTGTTCTACCAGGACTTATCGGCGTCGCCGGTGGTTCAGCGGTAGCGAATGCCTTCTCGCGTCCGGGTCTCCCTGTTGTAGACCTGCAGGTGCCGTCGGCCTCCATGGGTCGCGACATCAAGATCCAGTTCCAGGGAGGCGGCGCCAAGGCCCTCTACCTGCTGGACGGTCTGCGCGCACGCGACGACTTCAACGGCTGGGACATTGAGACCACCGCGTTCGAGGACTACTACCAGTCCGGTATCTCGCTGGTCATGCCCGTCGGTGGACAGTCCAGCTGGTACACCGACTGGTACCAGCCCGCCAAGGGCAAGGACGGCGTCTTCACCTACAAGTGGGAGACCTTCCTGACCCAGGAGCTGCCCGCGTACCTGGCCGCCAACAACGGCGTGTCCCGGACTGGTAACGCCGTCGTCGGCCTCTCGATGGGTGGCGCGTCCGCCATCACGCTGGCCAACTACCACCCGCAGCAGTTCATCTATGCCGGTGCGCTCTCGGGCTTCCTGAACCCCTCGGACATGAAGGGTCAGGTCGGTATGGCCATGGGTGACGCCGGTGGCTTCAGCGCCCAGGACATGTGGGGCCCGGACAGCGACCCGGCGTGGGTCCGCAACGACCCCTTCCTCAACATCGACAAGACGGTGGCCAACGGCACCCGGCTGTGGATCTACTGCGGTAGCGGTGACGCGACCGACCTGGACGCCACGCGCAACGGTTTCGAGAACTTCACCGGTGGCTTCCTTGAGGGCATGGCCATCGGCATCAACAAGAAGTACGTCGACGCCTACACCGCCGCCGGTGGCAAGAACGCCCACGTGGAGTTCCCTCCGGGTGGTCTGCACAACTGGACCTACTGGGGCAACCAGCTCCGGGCCATGAAGTCCGACATGGTGAGCTACCTCGGTAGCCACTAGTCATCACTGACAATCGCAAAAGCGGCGGCCACTTCGGTGGTCGCCGCTTTTGTCGTTTCGGAGATCGCCGACGGCCACAATCGAGTAACGAATTCTGTGCTGTGACGATCATTTGCGCAGGTGCGGGTGGCATCGGTTCGGTAGCCTCGCTCGGGGCTCCCGGTACCGTGGAGCAAGCTGCGAGACCGCACGTCACGAATGGCCAGGAGACACATGCCCAAGACCTCGAGTAGTAAACGGCACCGGATTCTCGGTTTGGCCGCGGCGCTGGCCGTTGCCGTCGTCGTCATCCTGGTGATCGCGATCGTCGTGGTCATCGTCCGCAGGCCCGACGATGTCACGCCCCCCGCGGGGCAGGTGACGACGACGACACCGCCGCTGACGCGTCCCGGCCAGAAGCCACGGCCGGCGTTCCAGAGCGCCGACTGCCCCGATGTGCAGGCGCTCATCATCCCGGGTACCTGGGAGTCATCGCGCACCGACGACCCGCTCAACCCGACAGAGTTTCCACGGTCACTGCTGCTGAACGTGTCCCGGCCGATCACCGAGAAGTTCGACAAGGCCCGGCTGGAGACCTGGACGGTGCCGTACACCGCCCAGTTCCACAACCCATTCGCCAATGACAACCAGATGTCATACAACGACAGCCGCAAGGAAGGCACCGACCGGGCGGTCAAACAGCTGTCCGAGATGTACGACCGGTGCCCACTCACCAGCTATGTTCTGGTTGGTTTCTCGCAGGGTGCGGTGATCGCCGGTGACATCGCCAACCAGATCGGAAATGGCGAGGGACCCGTCGACCAGGACCTGGTGCTCGGCGTGACATTGATCGCAGACGGCCGCCGCCAGGACGGGGTCGGACTGTCGCCAGGGCCCAACCCGCCCGGGCAGGGCGCCGAGGTCACCCTGGGTGATCTGGGGGTGCTGGATTCCTTCGGTCTGAAGATGTCGGGCCCGCGTCCGGGTGGATTTGGTGAGCTCAACGGTCGCACCAACCAGATCTGTGGAACCGGTGACCTCATCTGCGCGGCGCCGCCGGACGCCTTCAATATCTCCAACCTGGGTAAGACGCTGGACATTCTGTCCGGGGGCGCGGGTGCCCCGGTACACGCGCTGTACGCCACGCCGGAGTTTTGGCAGATTGACGGCCAGCCGGCGACGGTGTGGACCACCAACTGGGCCGAGGGGCTCATCGAGAAGGCGCCCCACCCCAAGCACGGCTGACAAGCGTCGATGTCATCTTCGCAACAGGGCGCCGAGATATTTGGAGGGCACGGTACGCTCGCCTAAGATTAAGAGAAAATTAAGACTGTAAGCCGTTCGCGGGGTCGAGTGATTTTGGCTGGCCGACGCTGACCGATAATCTCGTCGCGAATGGCCGCCTGAGCTGCCGTAGTACGCGATCGCCTCTCGGTACGATCATCGAGGATTTGACGTTCGCGATGACGCGTGCTCGCGAATGCCTCAGGCCCGCGAAACGCGCATCATGCGCCGTCATAGGAGAGAAGCACACATGGCGTTCGACAACCCGTTCCTCGACTCGGCGGGCCACATCAAGTTCCCCGAGGACGGGAGCATCGTTGGCCACGTCGAAGGTTGGGCGGAGTCGCAGGGCGACAGCCTGGCCTACCGGTTCCTCGACTTCTCGACAGAGCGCGACGGCGCCTACATCGACATCACCTGGTCGCAGTTCGGCGCGCGCAACCGCGCCGTCGCGGCCCGCCTGCAGCAGGTGACCAAGCCGGGCGACCGTGTCGCCATCCTGGCCCCGCAGAGCCTCGACTATCTCGTCGCGCATTTCGGTGCGCTCTATGCCGGCGCGATCTCGGTGCCGTTGTTCGATCCCAGCGAGGCCGGCCATGCGGGCCGGCTACACGCGGTCCTCGACGACTGCCAGCCGTCCGCGGTGCTCACCACGACCGATTGCGCCGAGGGAGTGCGGAAGTTCTTCCGGAACCGTCCCCCCAAGGAGCGTCCCCGTGTGATCGCGGTCGATGCGATTCCCGAGGACGTCGGGCAGACCTGGGTAGAGCCCGTGGCCACCAAGGACACCATCGCCTACCTGCAGTACACCTCCGGCTCGACCCGCGCCCCGGCCGGCGTGCAGATCACACACCTGTCGCTGGCCACCAACCTGCTGCAGCTGGTCGACGCGTTGTCGCAGCAAGAAGGCAAGGACGGCCAGTCCGGGCACCGCGGGACGACCTGGCTGCCGTTCTTCCACGACATGGGTCTGATCACGGTGATGGTGCCGTCCATGATCGGCGAGCACATGACCGTGATGAGCCCGGCGGCGTTCATCCGCCGCCCGCTGCGCTGGCTGCGGGAAATGGGCGTCAAGGGCGATAACCGCGACGGAACCTATTCGGCGCTGCCCAACTTCGCCTTCGAGCATTGCGCATTGCGCGGTCTGCCCAAGGAGGGCGAGCCGCCGCTGGACCTGTCGAACGTGTACTCGATCATCAACGGTTCCGAGCCGGTGTCCACGGCCTCGATCAAGAAGTTCTGCGATGCCTTCGAGCCGTACGGCTTTGATCCCAGGGCGATTCACCCGTCGTACGGCATGGCCGAGGCCACTCTGTTCGTGACCTCGACCATTTGGAACACGGAGCGGGCGCGCGTGCTTCACGTGGACCGCACCGAACTCAACGCCGGGCGCATCGTGCAGGTGGAGCCGGGTGCCGACAACTCGGTGACTCAGGTGTCCAGCGGCCGGATGGCCCGGGACGAATGGGGCGTGATCGTCGACGGCGAGACCGCGTCGGAACTCCCCGACGGGCAGATCGGCGAGATCTGGTTGCACGGCAACAACATTGGATCCGGCTACTGGGGCCGGGAAGAAGAGACGCGTGCTGCTTTCCATAACACGCTCAAGTCACGGATCTCCGAATCCCACGCCGAGGGCGTGCCTGATGATGCCAACTGGCTCAACACCGGCGACCTCGGAGTATGGGTTGACGGCGAGCTGTACATCACCGGCCGCGTCAAGGACCTCATCATCGTGGACGGACGTAACCACTACCCGCAGGATGTGGAGTTCACCGCACAGGAGGCCAACAAGGCGCTGCGCCCGGGATATGTGGCCGCGTTCTCGGTGCCGGCCAACCAGCTGCCGCAGGTGGTCTTCGACAATCCGCATGCCGGCCTCAAGTACGACCCGGAGGATTCCTCGGAGCAGCTGGTCATCGTGGGCGAGCGCAGTGTGGGTGGACACAAGTCGGACAACCAGCAGGTCGGTGACGATGTGCGTGCCGCCATCGCCGTGCGTCACGGTGTGACAGTGCGAGACGTGCTGCTGGTGCCCGCCGGCTCGATCGCCCGGACCTCCAGCGGCAAGATCGCCCGCCGCGCCGCCCGGACCAGCTACCTGGACGGCAGCCTGCGCGGCGGATACCAGCAGACCGCATTCCCCGACGACCGGCAGTAACCGTTTATACACGGTCGTCCGTACGCAACACCCCGGAGAGGGCTCGAACATGACTGATACGCAACAGGATTCGACACCAGAGACCGAACCCGAGGCGCCAGAGGCGACGGATGGCGGTGCCGGTTCGGACGCGCTTCCCGCAGGCGGGACACCGCAGGCTGAGCTGACCATTCCGGAGATGCGCACCTGGCTGCGCGAGTGGATCGCGAAGGCCACCGGGGTGAGCCCCGACCGTATCGACGAGTCGGCGCCCATGGTGGAGATGGGCCTTTCCTCGCGCGACGCGGTGGCGATGGCTGCCGATATCGAGGACCTCACCGGCGTCACGCTGACGGCCACCGTCGCCTTCCAGCACCCCACCATCGAGTCACTGGCCACCCGGATCATCGAGGGTGAACCGGAGCTACCGGACGCCGGTGAAGAGGATTGGTCACGCGATCCCAATGTTGCCGCAGGCGAATTCGACATCGCGGTGATCGGTCTGTCGACGCGCCTGCCCGGCGATGTGAACTCACCGACGCAGTTGTGGGAGGCGCTGCTGGAGGGCCGCGACGCCATCACCGATCTACCCGAGGGGCGTTGGGAAGAGTTCACCGTCGAGCCGCGCATCGCTGAACGCGTTGCGCAGGCCAGCACCCGCGGTGGGTACCTGAAGGACATCAAGGGATTCGACGCCGAGTTCTTCACGCTATCCAAGATGGAAGCCGACAACATGGATCCGCAGCAGCGGATCGCCCTCGAATTGACCTGGGAGGCGCTGGAAAACGCCCGTATCCCGGCGTCTGCGCTCAAGGGTCAGAGTGTGGGTGTCTACATCGGCAGCTCCAACAACGACTACAGCTATCTGTCGGTGGCCGACCCCACCGTCACGCACCCGTACGCCATCACCGGTAACGCGAGTTCGATTATCGCGAACCGGGTTTCGTACTTCTACGACTTCCGCGGGCCAAGCGTTGCCGTCGACACCGCATGTTCTTCGTCGCTGGTTGCGGTGCACCAGGGCGTCAAGGCCCTGCGGTGCGGCGAGGCCGACGTGGTGGTCGCCGGTGGTGTCAACGCTCTCATCACCCCGGTGGTCACAGTCGGATTCGACGAGGTCGGTGGCGTGCTCGCGCCGGACGGCCGCATCAAGTCGTTCTCGCAGGATGCGAACGGCTACAGCCGTTCCGAGGGCGGCGGCATGCTGATACTCAAGCGGCTCTCCGATGCGCGCCGCGACGGTGACCCGATCATGGCGATCATCGCCGGGTCCGCGGTCAATCACGATGGCCGGTCCAACGGCCTGCTCGCGCCCAACCCGGACGCCCAGGCGGAGGTACTGCGCAGGGCCTACAAGGACGCCGGTATCGATCCGCGCACCGTCGACGTCATCGAAGCGCACGGCACCGGCACCATTCTTGGTGATCCAATCGAGGCCGACGGCCTGGGCCGGGTGGTGGGTCGTGGCCGCGATGCCGACAAGCCAGCGCTACTGGGCTCGGCGAAGTCGAACTTCGGTCACCTGGAGTCCGCGGCCGGTGCCGCGAGCTTGTCGAAGATCGTGTTGGCCTTGCAGAACAACAAGGTTCCGCCGTCGATCAATTACACCGGCCCCAACCCGTACATCGACTTCGATGCGATCCGCCTCAAGGTTGTCGATCAGGTTTCCGACTGGCCGCGCTACAGCGGCCACGCCATCGCGGGTGTCTCCGGTTTCGGATTCGGTGGCGCCAATGCCCACATCGTGGTGCGTGAGGTGCTGCCGATCGACTTGGTCGAACCGGCGGAGCCGTCAGAATCCGATGAGGACGCCGATGTCAATGGCAAACATGCTGCGGCAGAGGAAGATACCGAGGGCAGCGGTGACGAGTCCGGTGCTACCCGCTTTGACGAGTACGGCGAATTCCTGGGCGGATACTCCGACGAGCCGGTAGAACTCCCCGGGCTGACCGATGAGGCCAAGCGTCTCCGGGATGAGGCGCTGGCGGCACTTTCGAATGAAGAGCCGGTGACTCCCGTTGTGCCGCTGTTCATCTCAGGCTTCCTCTCCTCGCGCAAGAAGGCCGCCGCAGCGGCGCTGGCCGACTGGATGGAAACTGAAGAGGGGCAGTCTTACTCGCTGGAGTCCATCGGCCGTTCGCTCTCGCGTCGCAACCACGGTCGCTCGCGTGCCGTGGTCCTGGCACACAACCACGAAGAGGCCGTCAAGGGACTGCGCGCCGTCGCCGAGGGCAAGCAAAAGCCCTATGTGTACTCCGCCGACGGACCCGTCAGCAGTGGCCCGGTCTGGGTGATGGCGGGATTCGGTGCGCAGCACCGGAAGATGGGCAAGAGCCTGTACCTGCGCGATCCGCTCTTCGCCGAGTGGATCAACAAGGTCGACTCCTATGTGCAGGACGAGCGGGGCTACTCCGTTGTCGAGCTGATCCTCGACGACTCGCATGAGTACGGCATCGAAACCAGCAACATCGCCATCTATGCGATTCAGATTGGGTTGGGCGAAGTGCTCAAGGCACACGGTGCCAAACCCACCGCAGTGATCGGGCAGTCGCTGGGCGAGCCCGCCTCGGCCTACTTCGCGGGTGGCTTGTCACTGGCTGACGCCACCCGGGTCATCTGCTCGCGCGCTCACCTGATGGGTGAGGGCGAGGCGATGCTGTTCGGCGAGTACATCCGGCTGATGGCCCTGGTCGAGTACTCAGCCGATGAGCTGAAGACGGTGTTCTCCGATTTCCCGGACCTCGAGGTGTGCGTGTACGCCGCCCCGTCGCAGACCGTCATCGGCGGTCCGCCCGCGCAGATCGACGCGATCGTGGCCCGTTGCGAGGCCGAGGGCAAGTTCGCCCGCAAGCTGCAGACCAAGGGCGCCGGCCACACCTCCCAGATGGACCCGCTGCTCGGCGAGTTCGCCGCAGAGCTACAGGGCATCGAGCCGACGACTCCGACCGTCGGGATCTTCTCGACGGTGCACGAGGGCAACTATTTCCGCCCCGGCGGTGAGCCGCTGCACGATGTGGATTACTGGAAAAAGGGAATGCGGCATTCGGTCTACTTCACCCACGGCACCCGCAATGCCGTCGAAGCCGGACACACCACTTTCCTGGAGCTGGCGCCGAATCCGGTGGCGCTCATGCAGGTTGGCCTCACCACCATGGCGTCCGGGCTGCCCGACGCGCAGCTGATCGCGACCCTCGCTCGCAAGGAGGACGAGGTCGAGTCCCTGGTCAAGACCATGGCTCAGCTGTACGTGCACGGCCACGCTCTGGATCCGCGGACACTGTTCGACAAGGCCGCCAAGTCATCGGACTACGCGCCGATTCCCGCGACAGAATTCAAGCGCAAGCCGCACTGGCTGCCCGCGCACTTCAGCGCCGATGGGTCGACCCGCATCCCGGGCACGCACGTCTCGCTGCCCGATGGCAAGCATGTCTGGGAGTGGAGCCCGCGAGAGATCGCCGGGGTCGATTTCGCCGAGCTGGTGAAAACGGCAGCGACATCGGTCATTTCGGGTGCGCAGCTCACCGCCTTTGAGCAGCGGGCCATCCCGGGTGAGGGTTCCACGCTGGTGACCACGCTGTCGCGGCATCCGGGTGGTGCCACCGTGCAGGTACACGCTCGCATCGGTGAGTCGTTCACGCTCGTCTACGACGCGGTGGTCTCTCGTGCCGGTCAGGGCGGCGCACTGCCGTTCGCGACCGCCGCGGGTGTGGCCACCAACGGTTCGGCGACGGTGACGGCTGTCCCGGCACAAGCGGTCGCAGTCGTGGAAGACGAAGTGCCCGAAGAGATTCATGACAACCTGCTGTCCGGGGCGGGTGCCGGTGCCGACTTCAAGAAGTGGAGCAAGGAGTCCGGCGAACCGGTTATCGAGCGTCTGGCCGCGATCGTGTCGTTGGCCATGGGCTACGAGCCCGAGGATGTACCTCGTGAGGTGCCGTTGATCGAGCTGGGTCTGGATTCGTTGATGGCGGTGCGCATCAAGAACCGCGTCGAATTCGACTTCGACCTGCCGCCCATTCAGCTGCAGGCCGTGCGCGATGCCAACCTGCTCGACGTCGAGCGGCTGGTCATCTACGCGCTGGAGAACCCGGACGCGGTGCACGAGCTGCACGACTACCAGCAGACCGATGAGTTTAAGGACGCCGCGCCGACAGGCGGCATGCTGTCGAAGGCCGATCTGGAGAAGGTGCTCGATGCGGTGCCGCAGCCGGCGGAGCCAGAATCCTCCAACGAAACGGCCAACGGTGCTCCCGCCGCGGAGTCGGCGCTTTCGGCGGAGACGTCGGAATTGGCCAAGGCGGCTGCCGCGATGAACCAAGAGGCGATCGCCGAGGCGCTCAACGCTGATGTGCCGCCGCGTGATGCGGCCGAACGCGTGGCCTTCGCGACGTGGGCCATCGTCACCGGTGAGTCGCCGGGCAGCATCTTCAACGCGCTGCCCAAGATCGATGACGCAACGGCAGAGAAACTCGCCGAACGCCTTTCGCAGCGTGCGGACGGAGAGATCGGTGCCGAGGAGGTCAAGCTCGCGCCGACCATCGAGGCACTCGGCGAGGTTGTCCGCAGCCGCCTGGAGGCCGGCAAGATCGACGGTTTCGTGCGGACGTTGGCACCCCGGCAGGAGGGTTCCACCACGGTTCCCGTCTTCGTGTTCCACCCTGCGGGTGGATCGACTGTGGTCTACGAGCCGCTGCTGAAACGGCTGCCGGAGGGCACACCGATGTTCGGCTTGGAGCGGGTCGAGGGCACCATCAAGGAGCGGGCCGCCCAGTACGTACCGAAGCTGCTGGAGTTGCACAAGGGCCCGTTCATCCTCGCTGGGTGGTCACTGGGTGCGGTACTGGCGTACGCCTGCGCGGTGGGCCTGAAGGAGGCCGGTGCCGAGGTCGCCTGGGTCGGCAATATCGATGGGGTGCGCCCCGGGACGCCGATCCTGACGACCACGGAGGAGACGCGCAAGCGCTGGGATCGCTACGCGAAGTTCGCGGAGAAGACCTTCAACGTGCAGATCCCGGAGATCCCCTACGAGCAGCTCGAGGAGCTCGACGACGAGGGCCAGGTGCGGTTCGTGCTGGAGGCCGTCAAGGCAGCCGGCGTGGAGATTCCGGGCGGCATCATCGAGCACCAGCGCACGTCCTACCTGGACCAACGGGCCATCGACACGTCGACGCCGGTGCCCTTCGACGGGCATATGACGCTGTACATGGCCGACCGGTATCACGATGACGCCATCACCTTCGAGCCCGCGTACGCGACTCGCCAGCCCGACGGTGGCTGGGGCGAGTTCGTCTCCGATCTGGAGGTGGTCCCGGTTGGTGGGGAGCACATCCAGATCATCGACGAACCGTTCATCGCTAAGGTCGGTGCTCATATGAGTCAGGCATTGCGTTCCATCAATGCGAAGAATCAGGAAGGCTAGACGTGCCACCACATACAACTGCGGAGAAGGTCGCCGACCTGCGTGAGCGGATTGCCCGCACACAAGAGCCGGGTGACGCCAAGGCCATCGCCAAGCGTGATGCCAAGGGCATCCCGAGTGCGCGTGCCCGCATCCACGCACTGCTCGACAAGGGCAGCTTCCTGGAGCTCGGCGCATTTGGGCGTACCCCAGGTGATCCGAATGCCCCGTACACCGACGGTGTGGTGACCGGACTGGGTCGCATCGACGACCGTCCGGTGGCAGTCTTCTCGCACGATCAGACGGTGTATCAGGGAAGCGTCGGCGAGATGTTCGGCCGTAAGGTCGCCAAGCTCATGGAGTGGGCGGCCACCAACGGCTGCCCGGTGATCGGTATCAACGACTCGGCGGGTGCCCGCATTCAAGACACCGCCACCTCGTTGGCCTGGTACGCCGAGCTGGGGCGTCGTCACGAGATGCTGCGCGGCATGGTTCCGGAGATCTCGTTGATCTTCGGCAAGTGTGCCGGCGGTGCGGTGTATTCGCCGATCCAGACCGACCTCGTGGTCGCGGTGCGCGATCAGGGTTACATGTTCATCACGGGCCCCGACGTCATCAAGGACGTCACCGGCGAGGACGTCACATTCGACGAACTCGGCGGCGCGGACGTGCAGGCTCAGCGTGGCAACATCCACAAGGTGGTCGAGGACGAAGCGGCCGCGTACCAGTACGTGCGCGACTACCTCAGTTTCTTGCCCTCCAACACGTTCGACTATCCGCCGATCGTGAATCCGGGCCTGGAGCCCGAGATCACCGAGGACGATCTGTACCTCGACACGATCATCCCGGATGCCGATAACCAGGGATACGACATGCACGAGGTCCTGCTGCGGATCTTCGACGACGGTGACGTCTTCGAAATCGCCGACCAGCGCAGCCCGTCCATGATCACCGCGTTCGCCCGTGTCGATGGAAACCCGGTCGGCGTCATCGCCAACCAGCCGATGCACATGTCCGGAGCGGTGGGGAACGAGGCCTCCGACAAGGCGGCCGGTTTCATCCGCTTCTGTGACTCGTTCAATCTTCCTTTGGTATTCGTTGTCGACACCCCGGGCGCCATGCCGGGTGTGGAAGAGGAGACGAACGGCGTCATCAAGCGCGGCGGCAGGTTCTTCAATGCCGTGGTGGAGGCCGATGTGCCCAAGGTAACCATCATTACCCGTAAGGCCTATGGCGGCGGGTACGCGGTCATGGGCTCCAAGCAACTCTCAGCCGACCTGAACTTCGCCTGGCCCACAGCGCGTATCGCGGTGATCGGCGCCGAGGGTGCCGCGCAGCTGCTGGTGAAGCGATTCCCCGATCCGACGGCTCCAGAGGTGCGGAAGATCCGACAGGACTTCATCGACGGGTACAACAAAAACCTGGCCACGCCGTGGATCGCCGCCGAGCGTGGCTACATCGACGGCGTCATCGAGCCGCATCAGACTCGGCTGCTATTGCGTCAGTCGCTGAAGCTGTTGCGGGACAAGCAGAATCTCGGCAAGGTGCAGCGCAAGCACGGTCTCACCCCGATCTAACGATTCATCACCAGAAGGCCCCCGCACGCGACGCGTGCGGGGGCCTTCTGCTTGTCGGAGTTTTAGTCGCGCAGCACCAGGGCGCGGCTGCCCGCGTGCGCCCACACCATGGCGGCGGCGATCGATATCAGCATCGTCATCCAGGAAAACCAGGTGACGTCGATGCGCGGACCGGAGATGAAGCTGTCTTGCACGGCCGGCCAGTACGTCGGCATGAGGTGGACATAACCGAGCCCGAGGACGCTGGCGGTGCCCACCACCACGGTGGCCTCAGGGGCGTGCTTGCGATGGCGCAGGATCATCGTTACCGCAATCGCGATCAGCACTGCGTGCGTGGCCGAGAGGTACGTGAGCGTGGGCGGTGCCGCCGCGATCCCGCGGCGCAGGTGGTCGATGAGGTCCAGTGCCCAGCCGATGATGAAGGCAACGGTGGCGGCCCGCAGAAATCTGTCGGCGCGAGTGGTGAGCTCTGTCATCGCGACCTCCGTTGGCCTACTACAAGCGATAGTAGATACCTAACCCTTGCCGGGCAACATGCTTTCGCCCGAGCGGTACGGCTCTCCATGGGGGTCGAGGCAGTGTGTTGAGGCCTCGGTGTCCTCGTGGTCGACCTGCAACGTGGTGTGGTCGATGTCGTACTGCGTATGGAGTAACCCTTCGATGTCGCGCCGTATTCCGTGGCAGTCCGCATCGGGGGCCACCAAGATATGCGCGGACAGTGCGGGCTGGCCGGAGGTGATCTGCCAGATGTGCAGATCGTGCACTTCGGCGACGGATGGCAACGCCGCGAGCTGGGTGCCGATGGCCTCGGGATCCATGTTCGCCGGTGCGGCTTCCAGGAAGATGCGGCCCGACTCACGCACCAGGCCCCAGCCGGCCTTGAGCATCAGCGCGGCGACGACGAGGGCGGCAATGGCATCGGCCCGGGTGAACCCGGTGAGCCACACCACGGCGCCGGCGACGGCGGTGGCGATGAAGGCGTACAGGTCGTTGAGGATGTGCTGGAAGGCCCCCTCGACATTGAGGCTGGATCGGTTGGCCTTGCTGATGCACCAGGTGGCCGCGACGTTGACGGCGATACCCGCAAGTGCGGTGACGAACACGAGCAGACCCGACACCTCTGGGGGAGTGATCAATCGGCGGATGCCCTCGTAGATGAAGAAGGCGGCAAGCAGGAACAGGGTGACGCCGTTGGCCTGTGCCGACAGGATTTCGGCGCGTTTGAGCCCGTAGGTGTAGCTGCCGCGAGCCGGGCGGGAGGCCAGCCGAATGGCAATGAGTGCCAACACGATCGATGCCGCGTCGGTCAGCATGTGCCCGGCATCGGAGATCAGCGCCAGCGACTGGGCGATCACACCGATGACGACCTCGATGGCCATGAATCCGCCGATCAGGATCAGGGCTATGGTCAGCCATTTCCGATCGGCGTCGGCACTCACGCCGTGGCTATGCGAGTGCCCGGCTCCGTGCTCGTGTGCGTCGGTGGACATGGCCACTTCCTCTCTAAGATTCATGCAAACATATGCATGCTAGCATGTGTGATGACAAACGTTCAGCCCTTGACCTGTCCCAAGTGTGAGTCGCAGATGCTCTCCACGAAATGGTTTGGTGTCCGCACGTTCCAATGCACGGGCTGCGCCGCCGTGCTGGTGGAGCAGGAGAGTCTGCAGCAGTTCGTCGACGGCGCCGCACGCTTCGGCCCGTCGGCGCATATCGACCAGGCGCCCCCCGCGCAGCCGTATCCACCCGCCCCGCAACCGTATCCGCCCGCGCCACCACAGCAGGACTACCGCGGCGTCATGGGTGGACTATTCGGTGGAGGAGGCCACGGCTATCGGCGACGGGGCCACCACTAGTCCCCAGCCTTCGTGGTTCCGTGGGCCCGGCTAGCCCGTCGACATCACACTTGTGGACCGGCATTTCGTACAGTGCTTCGGCATGACGTCGATCATGCACAGCCAGGGTGCTCCGGTCTGGGTGGCGACTCGTGATGGCCGACGCCTCTACAGCCAGGTGCTGCCCGGGCCTGCCGACTCGCCCACCGTCGTTTTCGAAGCGGGATCCGGTGCCACGCGCTCGTATTGGGCTGCAGTGCAGCTGCGCGTCGCGGCAGGTGCCCGTGCGATCGCCTATGACCGTGCCGGTCTGGGCCGTTCGGAGCCCGATCCGGCGGGCCGGTCCCTGGACCGGATGGCCGACGACCTGGTTGATCTGCTCGACCACTTCGGCCCGGGCCCCGTTATTCTCGTCGGGCATAGTGCCGGTGGCGCCATCGTGCGCCTGGCCGCCTCCAAGCGGCTGCATCTACTTGCCGGGCTGGTCCTTGTTGAACCGGTCGATGAGTCTGCAGAGGTGTTGTTCGGCAAGGCATTCCGCCGAAACGAACGGATCGGCATCGCTGTCGGTAAGGCGTTCGCCCGATTAGGGGTCCTGCGGTTTCTGTACGGTTCACTGCTGGCGGCGGCCCCCGCCGCCGATGTCCGCGAGGATCTTCGCCGGGAGGCCTTCACCCACCGCGTTCTTGAGACGCAGCGCCGCCAAGCTCGCAGCTTTCTTGACGATCTCGCGGCCTGGCGCAGTTGTCCGCCCGAAGTTGGTGACCTGCCAGTCACCGTGATATCCGGCGCGCTCGCGTTGGCAAAAGACGGCATGCCCGGGCAGGTGCGCGCTCAAGCGATCGCCGCACACGTGCACCGCGCAGCGCAGTCTGCAGGCGGACGGCATGTCATCGCCCAGCACTCCGGGCATGCCGTCCCCGTTACCGAACCGCAGCTCGTCGCCGACGAGATCGCACGCCTAGCCGCCAAGGCTCGGGGCCAGTCCGGCGGCTAGTCGCACAGCACCAGTACGTAGCCACCCGCATCGCTCCGCTGTCGGCTAGCCTCGGTCAAATAGTGAAGTAGCATCACAAATTACTGATCAGGGGTTTTAGTATGTCAGCAGCCTCGCGCCCGGTGGGCCGACCCGTCGTATTCACCCGCGCTGACATCGTGGCGGCCGGGTGCAAAATCGGACTGCAGGGTCTGCGGATCAGCGCGGTAGCTGCCGCCCTCGGTGTGTCCGCGGCCGCGTTGTACCGCCACATCGACGGCCGGTGGGAGCTCGAACGCCTGGTCGGTGAAGAGCTGTTGAGCCGATTGCGTATCGCAGACAACCCGGAGCACGACACGACCGAACACCTCGTGTCCTTCGCCGTTGCATTGCGGGCCTTCGTCACCGCACACCCTGGCCTTGCCTCCTACATGCTGGTGCTGTTTCCCCGCGGCGAGAGCAGTGCCCAGTTGATTCGGGACCAGGTAGACGCACTCGGGCGCCGTGGCTATCCCGTCGAGGTCGCGGTCACGATCGCGGGTTGCGTTGCCCGAGTGGCCCTGAGTCTGGTCGCGGCCGATGAGCAGCGCAGCGCCGCGAACGACGGTGCTGACTTCTTGGCCGAGAACGAAAAGGCGCATGACGTACTCACCGCACAGGGCGCGATAGGTCCCGCCTACGAACGTCGGTGGATGCTGACCGACGACGAGTACTTCGCGATGCTGATCGCCACGGCGGTGCGGGGATTTGTCGCTGCGGCACCGCCGGGTGCGCCGGTGGATGAGGTGATGGCCGCGCTGCGGAACCACGGCACATCGTGATGCCGATCTGGATGGCATTGCCTCCGGAAGTATCCTCGGCGCTGCTCAGCACGGGTCCGGGCCCGGGGCCGCTGCTGGCCGCGGCCAGCGCCTGGCTCACTCTGAGTGCCGAGTACGCCGACGCCGCAGCGGAACTCACTACGGTGCTGGGTGCCACAGAGATGGGCGCATGGCAGGGGTCGAGCTCTGAGAGCTATGTCGCCGCGCACGGCCCCTATCTCGCGTGGCTTTCGCGGGCCAGCGCCGACAGTGCGGTCGCTGCCGCGCAATACGAAACGACGGCCGCCGCGTATGCGAGCGCGATTGCCGCGATGCCAACGCTGGCCGAATTGGCGCTTAACCATTCCGTTCACGGCGCGCTGATCGCCACGAATTTCTTTGGTATCAACACGATTCCGCTTGCCCTCAATGAAGCCGACTATCTGCGCATGTGGCTGCAGGCGGCCACCGTGATGAGCACGTATGAGGCCCAGTCCAGCCTCGCACTGTCGGCTGTGCCGGCCAGCGCGCCCGCGCCGGCGATCATGGCCCCGGGCGCGGAGGCGAGCACCGCGAGCCGGTTCACAGCCGACCTCGCTGCTACGTCGAGCGCCACTGAGGCGGGAAGGGCCCTCGACAGCAGCGACAGCGACAGCGGCGCCATCGACGGTTTCCCGTTCTTGGGCGAGGCGATCAAGGCACTGCGCGAGTTCATCGCCAACCCCAGCCCAACCAGTCTGCTTGCTCTGATCGTCAACGGCGGATTGTTCGCCGCCTATCTGTCGACGAACGTCCCCATCTACATGGCGCTGACGAGTCCGCTGTGGGGATCGGCCTTGGCCACGATTCTGGGGTCGATTGCCGTGGCCGCGCCGTCCGGTGTCGATCAGCCGACAACAGATCAGCCCGGACAGAGCCCACCATTACGGGAGTCGGCCACTAGGGTGCACAGGGCGCTTCCGTTGCCCGCGTTAGGTGTTTCGGCGCCGGCGAGTCCGTCCGCGCCGGCGCCATCCGCCCCGGCGCCGGCGTCGTCGGCGACCCCGGCCACCGCACCGGCTTCCGCGGTAACCCCCGCCTACCTGGTGTTTGCCTCTGGCGAGGACCCGCCGAACCATGGTCTCGGCCCGACATTCGAGGAGGGCTCCGAGGCACGGATGCCTGCGGCGGGCGCCGCTGTGGCTGCGCAGGCAACAGCACGCAGACAGACGGCCCGCCGACGGCGCACACGGTTGGCGAGCTCCAGTCCGGAGTTCATGGACATGAATGTCACGGTGGCTCCGGAGCCCGAAGAGCCGCCCGGCGTGCAGGCATCCGCGCGCGGCACCGGGCCGCAGCGGCGCACCGGTACGGTTCCCGCTGCCTCACTGAGCCGGCCCGCAGGGCTTGTCGCACAAGACAACACCGCTTCTCACGACGGTGCCCGGACGACGCCTATGCTGCCGCAAACATGGGACGGTGATCACTGAGGTCCGCGGCTGCCCGTCTTCCGACGTGAGGTGGATTAGGGCTTGATCCGGATCTTGTTCGGCTTCCACAGCCCGCTGTGTACCTCGGACCCGTACTCGATCTGGGCGGGTTGGGCGTCGACCAGGGTGTCGAACTTACGCAGCGAGCCCCAATCTCTGCCCCAGTCCTTGGACAGATAGGTCGGCATCACATGCGCCCGCAGGAGCGGATCGGAGATCCCCAGCAGGCCGCCGTTCTCGCCGTCCTCCCAGGTGTCGGTGTCCTTGCGCTTCTGGTCGTAGTCCGGAGTGATGCGGAACTCGGGGATCTCGGTGATCCCGTACTGGTGCAGCATGGGGTGTTGGCAGGGGAAGACGAGTCCCACGGTCCAGTCCATGAGCACCGGCCGCTCACTACCCACATACTCCTGCAACGACTTCAGCTCGGGCACCCGAGGCGGGGCGAAGGCCAGCCAATCGCCGGGACTCAGCGAGACGTCAACGGCCACGATGCGTACGGCGGTGGCGGTATCCGGGATATCCGAACGTGCGAAGCGCAGGTTGCGCCATGACGGCGCGGGGCCAAGGTCATAGGGCGTCAGCCGTCCGGCGGGTGCGAAAGTGCCGTCCGGTCCGGCCGTGCCGTACTCCAGTTCCAGTGTCTGCCCGGCGACGGCGCCCTTGACGTTCTTGCCCGCGATCGTTCCGGCAGCTGTCACCACCACCAGTGGGTGTGCGGCGTCACGGGCCGGTAGCTCGTACCAGTCGGAGGTCGCCTTGGCCTGCTGTTGCGGGCCGACCCGGTAGGTGCCCACGATCGGCACTCGCGCCGGGTCCAGCCCGTAGGGCAGACGCACGGTGGAGCCATTGATCCCCGGAGTTTTGTTGCGGTCCTTGGAGTCCCAGTCGTAATCGGTGCCCGGGCGTGAGTCGTTCATCCGGATCGACTCGGCGACGATCTTGTCCGGCACTCCGTCTGGCGTGAATCCGGAGGGAGCCGCGCCGCCGAGCGGGCCCAGGGGACCCGACGGTGCGCCAATGGCCTGCAGCAGACCGGCATTCGCGTCGGATTCGACCAGAACGTCGTCGGCCAGCCCGCACCCGCCGGCGAGTTCACGGATGTTGGCCCAGCCGTTGGAGTACGACGGGTACTGGCGAACGACACCGATCGCCAGCTGGCAGATGGACGTCAGCACCATGAATCCGGCCGCCCAGGCCACCGGGGCCGAGGTGATGGACTTGATCACCCGGCTGTCATCGTGCCGGGGTGAGAAGTGCAGCCATGCCGCATAGGCCACGGCCAGCGCGAACAGCGCGAAAAATATTGTGCTGACGCTTATTCCGGCGATCTTGGGCATGCTGCTGTTGAAGGGCACGCCGAAACTCGAGACGTACCACCAGCCGGCCGCGCTGGCCCAGCTCAGTGCCAGCACGAACAGCACGGTCGCCACCACTGCCATCCTGTTGCGGCTCCAGCGCAGCACCTGTGGCGATACCAGCACCGTGGCCAGGGCCGCCACTGCGGCTCCCAGGGCAGCGAAGAGCCCGAAGTGGTGCACCCACTTCGTCGGCGCGAACATCAGGAAGAAGATGGTGCCGAAGACGACGCCCAGCACGCGCCAGGCCGGTCCGCGGGCGACACCGGGAACCCGCTTGCGGCGCAACAGGATGAACATCGCGATGAACAGGCACGCGGCGATGAGCAGGAACCCGAAGCGTCGCGACACCGAGCCGTCGACGGTCGGCAGGAACATGTAGTAGTACCGCAGGTTATCGGTGTACCACGCCTGTGCCGGGCCGATCGCGGTGCGAATCCGGGTGGCCTCGACGACCGTCGCCAGGGTCTGATCGGCGAAAATGACGGCAAGAACCACTGTTCCCGCCGCCAGCATGGGCGACACCAACGGCCACGTGCCCACCTGCCGATGCTTCGTCACGATGATTCGCAGGATGGGTCGGCCACCGGCGAGGAGGGCAGCGACGGCGATCAGACCCGTCGGCTGAATTCCCAGGGTGAAGGCCGCCGTGACGATTGCCAGCGCGGCGGGAGTGAGTCGGCGAGAGGTGATGGCGCGTTCGATGAGCACCCAGGTGATCAGCGATCCGACGGCGATCTGGCCCTCGGGACGCAGGCCGTTGTTGAACGGGAACCACGATGCGAGCAGCACAAAGCCGGCCGCCCAGGCCGCGGGCTTGCTGCGGGCGACGGCGGGTCCCAATCGTGGCAGCACCTCCCGGCTGATCAGCAGCCAGCAGACCAGTGAGGCGACGAGATCGGGCAGCCGGATCCACAGGCTGATATCGCTGAACTTCGTCATGATGGCCAGCAGGTTGTAGTACCAGCCGAAGGGGTCCTCGGGGCTTCCGAACCAGCGGAAGTAATTGGCCATGTACCCGGCGTGCTCGGCGGTACGTGCGATGCCCATCTGGTAGCCGTCGTCGGAAGATCCCGCACCGATCACGTACCAGAGCACCAGGCTGCTCATGATGACGGTGTCGGTGAAATCGAAACGGCGCCATCGGGTGGGGATGACCCGCTGCATGCGATGACCGTCGGTCTGGTCGATTCGCCACAGGGCCAGTAGCGCGATGATCGTGGAGATGATCGCGCCTACCATCGCCGCAAGCTTGAGAAGCGTTGGGCTGGAGGAGAACCGGTTGTCGATATGGGCGGTGAGGCTCAGTCCTGCCGGAGCCGGACCGGTGAGCTGGGTGAAGACCCCGACGATCTGCGGGCGCAGATTGGGATCGGGGAATCCCGACTTGAGGTCGGCGGTCTTGTCGTCGCCGCGCAGCCCCTCGAATGTCGCGTAAGTGCCCTTGTCCGAGGAGGTGATGACGATCTGCCGGCACTCGGGCGAGGCCACCTTGGCGCGCGGAGCGGTGGCGATGACCACGTTGCGATCGGTGATGTCGACGCGTTCCTTGGATACCTTGACAAACAGGCCCTGCAACGCAGCCTCTTTGCCTTCGGGAGGTGCGGTACCCAGGATCACCGCGCCCTCGGCGGGTGCCGAGTTGACCACCGCGCACGGCACGGTCACGGTCATATCCATGGGCGTCTGCGCGATCAGCGGCGCGGTGACATTGTTCAGTTGTCCTTGCTGCGGCCAGTTGAGGGTCGCGGTGGACACCTCGACCGGCAGCAGGGGGATGGAGACGCTCAATACGAACCCGAGCAGACCGAAAACGGTTGCTGTCCAACGTGCGATGTTCAGTTTGCGGGCCTCAGGGGAGGTGTCTGTCACGGAATTCTTTGTCATGGCAGGGCTCGAATCGGTCCGTTGCGGGTCCAGCCGTTCACCACGACGGTGCCCTCAGTGAGTTGTGCGTTGGGTGCCAGGTCTGCGGCGATGACGGGCTCGTACTTCTCGATCGAGCCCCAGTCGCGGTACCAGTCATTACGCAGATAGGTCGGAACCGAGGAGGTTCGCAGCAGCGCGGTCGTGAACATGAACGGTCCGCCGTCCTCGGCCGACATCCACATGTTCGACGACGTCGCGACCTGCTTGTGTTCGGGCATGACCCGGAACTTGGGCAGCTCGGCGACCCCGAGGCGCTCGCTGAACGGCCGCTGGCAGGGGAAGTTCTGCGCCACAGCCATATCCAGTAGTACCGGAGTATCGGAGCCCAACAGATCCTGTGCGGTCTTGAGGGTGGGCACCCGGGGTGGCGTGAACGCCAACCACTGGTCGTTGGACAGGTTCGGGTCGTCGGCGACTATCCGAACTACGTTGGCCCCTGCAGGAGCGGTCTTGGTGGGGAACCTCAGGTTGCGCCAGACTCTCTGCGGCCCGATGTCGATCGGGTAATCCTGGCGAAGCGCACGGATGCCACCGGGACTGCCCTGGTCGCGGACTCCCCACTCCAGCTTGAGCGACTGGCCGTAGTTGATCTCCGGGCTGAAGGTGCCGTCTTGCTGGAACGACCAGATCGCTCCGGCGGCCGAGATCACCACCAGTGGGCGATCCGGGCTGGGCGGAGGAAGCTCGTACCACGAAGACTTCAGATGCGCGGCAATCGAATTCTCGCCGTAGCTACCCATCACCGGAGTGCGGGCGGGATCGAGTCCGAATGGCAGCAGTGCGTTGGAGCCGTTGATTCCGACGGGCCCGATACCGCCGGTGGTCCCGGCCGCATCGCTGACCTCCATGATGGGTGCGTTGGGTGAGGCATCGGAGTTCACCAGGCCCGGCTTGCCGATGACGGGCAGTGAGGTCATACCGGTCTCTACCGCATCGGGGGTGAAGCCGATGGGGTCGGTGCCGCCGAGGGGTCCGTACTTGCCCGCTGGCTGGCCTGGAATGGGTTGCAGCAGGCCGTCATTGGCGTCAGGTTCGACGAGGATGTCGTTGGCCATCGCGCACGGTCTGCCGGCCAGAGCCAGCAGATTGGCCTTGCCGGTGGTGTAGGTATCGCTGCGTGCGTAGACCCCCTTGGCCATGGAGGAGACCTCGAGAATCACCATGATCGCCGCCACGATCATCAGCGGCGTGGAGGCCAGGAGCCGGTTCCTGCGGGTGTTCTCGACCTCGGTGTGCCCTGCGTAGTCCAGACGGAAGTGCAACCAACCGGCCAGCAGGGCGGTGACGATCGACAGTGCCAGGAAGATCGTGGTGACCGGTTGTCCGGCGATGACCGGTTGCTTGTCGAACCACGGCACGCCGTAGTTGCCGACGTAGAACCAGCCGTTGATGCCGGAGGTCGACCACGCCAGGATGAACAGCAGGGCCGTGACGTAGAGCGCCAGGTTGCGTCGTGAGTGCAGTCCGACCCGGGCGAACGTGAAGGCCGCGACCGCGCCGAGCGCACCGGACAGCCCGGCGAAGATGCCGAACTGAATCGCCCATTTGGTGGGGGTGAAGGTGAGTAACAGCAGCCCAATCGCGGTGCTGCCGAGGAGTCGCCACACCGGTCCGCTGGCCAGGCCCGGAAGTACGCCACGGCGCAGTAGCACCGCGAGTGTGCCGAAGAGGCAGAGCAGCAGGGTGAACACCGCGATGCGGCGTGTCAGCGAGCCGTCGACATTGGATTCGACGGTCAGGAAGTAGTAGCGCAGAAATTCCTGGTACCAGGCGATTGTCGGGCCCACCACGTATTTGATGCGGGCGGATTCGGCGACCGTGGCCAGTGTCTGGTCCCGGAAGGTAAAGGCCAGCACACCCGCGACCGATGCTGCCAGCACCGTGACGGGGGTGAATCGTCCGTATCGGACCCGCCGCACGGAGATCACGCGGGCAATGGCTCGTCCGCCGGCGAGTAGCGGTCCCAGCGCGATGAGGCCCTGGGGAGCAACGGTGGCGGTGAGTAGTGCCGTGACGATAGCCAGAGCGGCCGGGGATAGGCGCCGGGTCGCGATGGAGCGCTCCACCAGGATCCAGGTGACCACGGTGCCGAACACGATGATCGGTTCGGGCCGCAAGCCATTGTTGAAGGGCAGCCAGGCAGCCAGGAAGACCAGTGCCGCGGTCCATACCGCGGTGCGGCTCGCGGCGAGCTGCTCACCGAGGCGGGGCAGCATCTTTTTGCGCAGGATGTACCAGGTGCCGATGCCCGCGAGAGTGGCCGGCACGCGCATCCAGACGCCGACCGTGCTCACTTGCGTAAGCCAGCTCAAAAGGGTTGCGTACCAATCGAATGGGGAGGCAGTCGCGCCGAAGTAGCGGTAGTACTCGGTAACGTATCCGGCCTGATGGGCCACGCGCGCCTCGACCAGGACGTTGCCGTCGTCGGAGGTGATGGCGCCGATGACATGCCAAAGAAGAAGTGTGCCAACGACTCCGATATCGGCGAGGCCGTTGGTCAGCAGAGCCGCACGATCCGGCAGCCTGAATGGGCGCCGGACGGGTCTACGTGTACCGCGGTCCAGTACGGCCAGTGCTCCGATGGCGATGGCCACCGCGGCAAGGCCGAGCACCAAGGCCGCGAGCTTCAAAGCGGTTGGGCTGGTGATGAACCGGGTGTCGACCACCACGTGGGCTGTCGGCCCGCCCGCTGCGGGCACCTTGAGGTCGGTGAACAGGCCGGTCACCTGAGGCTTTTTCTCGATGGGCAGGGTTCCGTTGGCGCCGGGGAGCCCGGCGAAGTTGGCACCCACGCCGCCGGCATTGGCCCAGATGTCCAGCGAGGTGCAACCACCGGATTCCACCGCCTTGCGCGGGGCGACTGTCGCGACGTTATCGCGGAAGGCGACCACCACCAGGTCAGAGGTCGCACGGACGAACAACGCGTGTCGGCTTGCCTCGAGGCCGCCGTCGGGGCTGGTCGACAGCACCACACCACCGCCGGCGGGCAAGGTCGCGATGGCGGTGCATGGGATGTGCGCCTCGAAGGACAGTGGCGCGCCCGACACCAGCGGTGCCGTGATGCTGGTGATGTTCCCGTCGGCCGTGACTCCCTGAGGCCAGGTGATGTCGACGGTGGACTGGCGGACCGGCAGCAGGGGAACGAGCACACACAACAGCACACCGATGGAGGCCGCAGCCAATGAAATCAGACGTGCCCGCTGGGCTGTACCTGCTGTCGCGGACTTTGAAAGCGGCGAAGGCACGAGGGCGATGGTATGTGACGAAGCTTCGGGCGCCTCAATGCAGCGCGCCCGGTTGGCCGGATTGAGACCTCACCAGCGGGATACCTCTTGATACCTTGGCTGGAGTATCAAAAAGTATCCAAGTTGTCGGACCCATCTGATACTTGTTGATACAAGTCAGCACAGTATCGATAAGTATCAGGTGGAACACGTATGCAGCCCAGTCCGTACACACCAGGTCAGGTGGCGCGCGACGTGGTTGGGCGCACGGAACAGCTTGCCGAGATCGGTGAGCGGCTGATGTATATGGCCGAGCTTGGCCGACTGATCGGGCGCATACGCGTCGACACCGGCCCACGTGGGGTGGGAAAGACCTCCCTATTGCGCGAGGTGCAGCGCGATGCGGAGGCACGCGGTGTGGTGACGGTGTGGGTCACCGCTGGAGGAGATGAGCCGCTCGCGTCGGCCATCGCGACGCAGATCCGCGTGCGTGGGGCGGCGTGGAAGAAGAAGTCGCGCGGCCGCCTGCTTCGCGCCATCGATCAGGTGAACATCACCGCCGGCGTACCGGGTGTGGCCCAAATCGGTGCCACCGTCAAACCGGCGCAAGGGGGTCAGGCCGAGTCGTCGTTCAAGGAACTGATTGTCGAGACCGTTACGGCCGCGCGTGAGGAGGGGCACCGCGGTCTGGTGCTGCTGATCGACGAGATCCAGGACGCCGACCGGGCCGGGCTTCGTACGCTGGCCGTGACCTGGCAGGACCTGCAGGCCGAGGCCGCTGCTCTGCCCGCCGGGGTATTCGCGGCGGGTTTATCGCAGACGCCCGAGATCATCAGTGCCGCGGCGACATTCAGTGAACGGTTCGCCTATCGCACGCTGCAACGTCTTGGTCCCGACGCGTCCCGTGTGGCGCTCGTGAAGCCGGCCGGGGCAGTGGGAGTCGGGTGGGAGTCGGGTGCGCTCGATGCCGTTATCGCGCAGACGAGCGGATATCCGTACACCCTGCAGCTGTACGCCGACGCCGCATGGGCGTGCGCCGGTTACCCGGATCCCGGGGGTCGGATCCGGATCACCGACGTGGAGCGCGCCGCCCGACAGGTCGCCGAGGATATGGACGCGCTGTTTCGCGCGCGCTGGAACAACGCCACACCGGTGCAGCGGCGCTTCCTGTCGGCGATGGCGCAGGCGTTGTCCGATGATCGGTCGGCGAGCCGGGCCGATATCGCGGCCGCCATGGGGCGGGATTCGCGGGCGATCAGCGCCGCCCGCGCCGCACTCATCGACAAGGGCTTGATCGCCGTCGCGGGCCACGGACTTCTCGAGTTCACCATCCCTGGCTTCGCGGAATTTGTTCGCGCTCAAGAGGGCTGACGCAGTGTCGGCAACTTAGTCGTTGTGCGGCGACTTCTCCCGGACCACTCCAGAGCGCTCGCACTTGGGATCGACCTTCACCGGGTGATACGGGCAGGGCTCACTGGTGGCTACGGCAGGCGAGGCCGTGACCAGGGACGTCGTCAAACACGCGGCCATCGCGAACTGCCGAAACATCGCAGGAACCTTCCTCTGGGATCTCTTTGGAGACAACCCCATTGAAGTTGGCGTGCCCTGCTACTGGCTTCCGATAAGTTGCCAGTCTCTGTCGAAAATCGGCCAGGCTTTGATGCTGGTGCCGCGTGTTACCGACTCTTACGCAACGGCGCGGGTGTCCAGAGTCCGCCGTGCACAGCGGTTCCGACCTGTAGCTGTGCCACGGTGGCATTCCGGTAATACGGCGTAAACCGTTGCAACGCACCCCAGTCACGGAACCAGTCGTTCTGCAGATAGGTCGGCACCGGAGTGGCCTTCAACAGCAGCTCGGTGATGCCCAGCGGTCCGCCACCGAGGTAGTCCATCACCGGCGAGTTGGCCTCCGCACCGAAGCGGTCAGGGAGGATGCGCCACTTCGGGATCTCGATGACCCCGTTCTTGTGGTCGAACGGACGCTGGCAGGGGAAGGCAAGTCCCACAAGCCAATCCAGGAACACTGGATCGGCGCCCACAACAGCCTGCAGTGAACGCAATGACGGCACGCGGGGTGGGGTGACCGCGATCCAATGCTGCGGTGCCAAGTCGTCATCGGTGACCAGCAACCGGATTCGGGTGGCGCTAGTCGGAAGGGCATCGCGGGACATCCGTAGGTTTCGCCAAGCCGGGGAGGGGCCGAGGTCGGCAAACGAGATGGCGCCCATAACCTTTCCGTCCTCACCGGCGAACTGCGCCTGCAGCTCTACCGGGTCGAACCGGCCCGCGGCCGCCAATACGACCAGCGGCTTGGTGGCGTCCTTCGGGGGCAGTCGGTACCACGCCGACTGCAACCGGGCGGGACGCTGACTGCCGATCTGATAGCTGCCCATCACGGGTGTGGTCTCGGGCCTGAGATCGAAGGGCAGGCGTGCCCGCGATCCGTTGACACCGGCGACAACGGTGGTGCCGCCCTCGGTGCCTTCCTGGCTGCCGTTGACGTTGTTGCCGCTCTTGTCGCGTGCGACGAAGCTGTCCGAGGCCTGGGGGTTGTTCTCCTCGTCGGCCGACACATCCGAGGGAATCCCGTTGGGATCGAACATGATGTTGGTATCGGCGGCCAGTGCCTGTCCGATCGGGGTGTCGATCGGTTGCAGCATCCCGGCGTTCGGATCCTCTTCGACCAGCACGTCGTTGGCCAGCCCGCAGCCGTTTCCGCGTAGTGCGTCGAGGTTGGAACGTCCGACCGACCACGCGGGGTACTGGTTGACCATGCCTGCGGTCAGCGAGAAGACCGACCAGATGACGACGATCCAGGTGCCAACGGCCAGAGGAGACTCGGCGATGCGTGCCAGCACCGGATGCACGGGTGTGCGGCCGGGGTGGTCGCGGCCGGTGAAATGCATCCATGCCGCTATCAGAAGGGCGAGCACCGACAGCCCGAAGAAGACGGTGCTGATGCCGAAGTGCCATTGCGGGAAGGAATTCGACCACGGCACGCCGAAGTTGGAGACGTACCACCACCCGTTCACGCTGGAGAACGAGAGGGAGAGGACGAACAGCACGATGGCGGCGTACAGCGTGCGGTTGCGCGGTGAGCGCATCGCTGCGGCGGTCACGGCCACGGCGGCCAGCGCGCCCAGTGATCCCGCCAGGCCCGCGAACACCCCGAAGTGGTGCGTCCACTTGGTGGGAGTGAACATGATCGCGATGAACGAGATCAGCGTGATGCCGATGATTCGTCGGCTGGGGCCGCTAGCGGTGCCGGGGATCTTGTTCTTGCGCAATGTCATCGCCACGGCCACGCCGAGCGCGATGAGCAGGGCAAGCACCGGGAATCGCCGGGAGATCGCGCCGTCGGTGGTGGGCAGGAATAGCCGTTCGTAGCGGACGTGTTCGTCGAACCAGTTCAACGACGGTCCCACGGCCGATTTGAGTGCGTTGGCCTGGATCTCACCGACGAGGGTTTGATCCCGGAAGATGACGACCAACGTGACCAGCCCGGCTGCCAGGATCGGTGCCAGCAGTGCGGCATAACCGAACCGTTTGGCGCGCTTGCCCACGATGGTTCGTAGTGGTCCGATCGCGACCAGCAGCGCACCGACGGAGGCGATACCCGTCGGTCCGGAGAACAAGGTGAGCGCACCGATGATGCATGCGACCGCGGCGGGAAGGAGCCGGTTGGTCGCGATCGATCGCTCGACCGAGCACCACGTCAACAGGATGCCGACGGCGATGATCGGTTCGGGTCGCAGGCCGTTGTTGAATGGCAGCCAGAACGCCAGGAACATCGCGGCCGCCGTCCATGGCACCACCGGATTCGTGCGCGCGGCGTGGCCCAGTCGCGGGATCACCTCGCGGCTGATGACGGCCCAGCACAGCACCCCCATGATCAGGGTGGGCAGCCGCATCCAGACGCTGGCAGTGCTGATGTGCGCCCAGAGGGTCAGTAGGTCGTAGTACCAGCCGAACGGCGACTCGGGAGTGCCGAACCAGCGGTAGTAGTTGGCCATATAGCCCGAGTGCTCCGCGACGCGGGCCATGGTGAGGATGTAGCCGTCATCAGAGGTGTTGGCGCCCACGAAGTGCCACCACACCAATACCGCGCCGACCAGCGCGTCGAGCGGTCGGGGCTTCCACCAGCCCTCGGGCATGAAGCGCTTGTGCTTGCGCCCGTCGGCCGTATCGAGAGTGTGTAGCGCGATCAGCGAGATGCCGGTAAGCAGGACGCCCAGGATCATCGCGATGAACTTGATGACGGTGGGGGAGCTGCTGTAGCGGGTGTCGACGGTGGCGGAGAGATGCAGGCCGGCGGGAGCGGGTCCGGACAGGTCGGTGAACACGCCGACGATCTGGGGCCGGAAGTCGTATCCGCCGCGTTCCCCGGCACGGGGCTGTCCGGGTTTGGCGTCTTTGGGGCCCTGCGTCAGGCCGACGAATTGACCGGTCACCTTGTCTGAATGCGCGGTGACCTCGAGTTGTTGGCAGTTGGGGCCGGTGACCTCGGACAGCGGGGCTGAGACCACCGGCACATTGCGCACGATCACCACGAGGTCGCCGCCGATCCGCTGGATCAGCATGCCGCGGTCCACCGCGTTGGGCGCCTGCTTGGGGACGGTCGAGAGCAGCACGGTGTTGTGGCCCTCGAGCCCCTTGGCCGCCGCACAGGGCACCGTGATCGTGAGGTCGGTGGGAACGTATCCGATGAGGGGTGCGTCAACGCTGGTGAGGGTGCCGTTCTGTGGCCAGTTCAGCTCAGCGGTGTCCTGCCGGACCGGCAGCAGCGGAGTGGCGATGGCCAACAGTGCGCCAAGAAAACCGGTGACGATCGCGATCAGCCGGGCCCTGCGGTAGTCGCCGTCGCCGTTGCCGGCGACCTTCTCCGTCGCGTTGCCCTGAACCGTCACGGAGGAAGATGTTAGTTGGCTACTTAGAGGGGACCCGCACAACCAGGACGAAGGGCCCTATGGTGCGCACGGTGAACCGCGGGTCGGCGAATAGCTGTTTGTTCAGTGTGACGGTGTACCGCTTCACGTTCGGCTGGTTGGGGTAGACGTCCTTGGCGAGCCGCAGGGAGTAGTTGTCACCGGTTTGGCGCATGAGAAGGACGGTCGGCGCGCGCCAGGGCAGTGCGTCCAGCGCCCGAATCATTTCGTCGGCGGTGTGCAGGTCTTCCCAGCTCTTGATCGCGGCCGCGCGCTTGTCGAACTGGGCTAAGGGATTCGCGTAGTGCGGGGTGAGCCCCTGGAAGCCGTAGTAGGGGTAGAACGCCAGGAAGCTGTAGTCGGCGGTGAGCACCACGATCTCATCGCGCGGCTTGCCGGTTATCTCGGTGATTGCCTTGTCGATAGCGCCGTAGTGACTTTCCGGGCCGGGCGGGCGACGGTCGGCGCGCTGTCCGGTGCCGTCGGTATCGGCGTAGGCGATGACGATGTCGGAGCGCAGAAAATTGGGGATGTCTTGGCTGAATGCCAGTGCACCGGCAAGTCCGACGACGGTGGCCACGAGCGTGGCTGACTTGGCGCGCTGGGTGGCCCAGGCGGCCACCTCGATGAAGGCGAACACTCCCGCCGCGGCGAGCAGCACGGTGAGGGTGGGCACGAGCCGGAAGGAAAGCAGGGTGGTCTTGGCAAGGGTGGCAAGCATCGAGAGCAACGACCACAGATAGACCGAGCCCACGCCGATCGCCAGCGCGCCGGCACGTACCGAGGTCCGTGCCCGCACCACCAGCCAGCCCGTGCCAAGCAGACACAGGCCGCCGAGCATGGTGGGCTGCAGCATCGGGAAGGCCAGTTCGGCGCCGTCATTGGGCAGGTAATGCTGCGCCGATGCGGCCTTTTCCAGGGAGGCCCGCGAAACCGCGATCAAGTAGGGACCCCAGAACACCAGAGCCAGCGCAATGGCGATGCCTGCGATGGCGAGCCAGCGCAGCAGGGGCTCTTTCACGGCGGACCACCAGCCGTCCCGCCGGATGCGGCTGATCGCCACCACCTTGGCGGCGACGGTGATGGCCAGCGCGCCGTACGCGGTGAGCAGTGTGTAGAACAGCGCCGCGAACCCCAGAAACACACCCGTCCCGATGACGGCGCTCCAGCCGCTGCCTGCGGGTGCACGGAGGGCGCTATAACCCAGAACCAGTACCGGCGGCAGCAGCACCGTGATGATCGCGCCGTAGGGCTCGGCAGCGGTGGAGTACAGGGTGACGGCGGCGGTCGCGGTAGTCACGATGAGGGCGTACTCGAAACGGATCAGCTTGTTCCAGAGGATGAATGCCGCACACACGGCGATCGCCAGCGACGTGACGGCCCACGGCTTGTACATCTCCCAGCCGGCGGTCCCGGTGAGCGCCGCCAGCCGCCCGCCGATCCAGAACCAGCCGGCCGGATAGAACGGTGGCATGTCCGGATAGGTCATATCGTGTAGCGCGGGCGAGTCGGTGAACCGTGTCAGGTACTCGGTGCGGAACTGCTGGTCCACCGAGACCCCGAACAGGTACAGCTTGGTGGCCCCTAGCGGCATCCCCAGTGTCACCACGGTGAACGTCGACAAGAAGAGCAGAGAAAGCATTTTCGCGACGGCCCGGCGCCCTCTGCGCCAGAGAACCCCGGCCAGCACCAGTCCGGCGATGGCACCGAACTGCCCGACCGTAGTCAGGGCGTGGAGCTGGTTTGACGATCCGAAGGCCGGCCACTCCACCCGGGCAATCGCGAGGAGCGCGACGACACTGACCGCCGAGGCCGTGACGACAGCAAGCGCCAGGTCCTTAGTGGTGTCTAAAACGTGCCGACGTGACGCCTCTGCTGTCTGGGCCGTCATCTCGCGCCTAGACAGGCAGCTTGCGGAAAATGGGGCGCGGAACGTGACGCAGCACTGACATCACAAAGCGCCATTGGCCGGGTGCCCAGATCAGCTCCTTGCCCGCAGCGGCCGACGCGACCACCAGCTCGGCGATCTCCTCCTTGTCGACCGTGAACGGCGCCTCCTTGGCGCCGGTGGCCTTCCAGTGTTCGATCGTCGTGGTGGTGCGGACTTGGCCCGGGCGTACCACCAGTACGCGAACACCGAACTCGCGCAGGGCTTCTCCGAGACCAAGGTAGAACCCGTCGAGCCCGGCCTTGGTTGAGCCGTAGACGAAGTTGGAGCGACGCACCCGCTCACCGGCGACCGAGGACATCGCGATGACCTGACCGAAGCCCTGTGCCTTCATCTTCTGGCCGATCAGCACGCCGACGGAGACGGCGGCGGTGTAGTTGACCTGTGCGCTCAGCACCGCCTTGGCCTGGTTCTGCCAGAGTTCCTCGGCATCGCCCAGGACGCCGAAGGCGACGATGGCGACATCCACATCGCCTTGTGCCCAGGCGGATTCGATGAGAGCGGGGTGACTCGCGGTATCGACGGCATCGAAGTCCAGGTACTCGACGGACTTGGCTCCGGCAGCCTCGATCTGTGCGACAGCGGCCGCGCGCTTCGGTGCGTTGGGCAGGTCGGCCAGGATGACGCGCGCGTGGGCGTTCTTGAGGTAGCGCTCGACGATGGCCAGGCCGATCTCCGAGGTACCGCCGAGCAGCAGGATGGTCTGGGGGTTACCCGTTGCGTCAATCATTGTGGGGCAGAAGCCTTTCTAGAGCAGCTCGAGGCGGCGGGCCATATCGGAGGCGAACACACCTTGGGGGTCGGCCTTGCGCCGGGTGGCGATCCACTCGTCGACGCGCGGATACATCTTGTGGAACTTCTCGGCACTCACCCGGGAATCCTTGGCGGTGTAGACCCGCCCGCCGAACTCCATGGCACGGGTGTCGAGCTCGTTGAGGAACTCGTTGACGCCGGGCTTGTTGGGGAAGTCCATTGCGACGTTCCAGCCCTTCATGGGGAAGCTCAGTGGCGCTTTGTTCCCCGGGCCAAAAAGCTTGAAGACATTGAGTGCCGAGTATTGGCCCTGGGTCTGGATCCACCGGATGATGCCCTTGAACTCATCGAGTGCATCGGGCGGAACCAGGAACTGATGTTGCGCGAAACCCGCTGGGCCGTAGGCGTATTGCCATCCGGTGGTGATGTCGAGCATGTGATAGAACTGCGTCAGATTGACGATCTTGCCCTGATAGTTGCCGCTCATCCGGTAGAACGCCTCGCCAATCGCCATGAGCGACGGCTTGATCATGAAGTTCACCGGGAAGAGGTCGGGGAAGCCGGGCAGTTGCGGCGCACTGAATTTCAGCGGATCCTTGGCCAGCTTCGGGGGCAGCTGATCCAACTTCGCAAGACTGCCGCGGCTGACGGCCGCCCGGCCCAGCTTCGGTGCCGGATTGATCAGGTCGAACCACGCACTGGAATAGGTGTACTGGTCCTCGCTGCCGTCCTGGTGCACCGCGATGGTCTCGTCCAGGTCCCGGGTCGCGACGCCGTCGGCGATGAAGTAGGCCGTTTCGGTGCGCGTCATGGCGATGCGTGCGCGAACGACGATGCCCGTCAACCCGTTTCCCCCGACGGTGGCCCAGAAGAGCTCGCTCTCGGGTCCGTCGGGCGTGATGGTGCGCACCTCGCCATCGGCCATCAGCAGGTCCAGGGACACCACGTGGTTTCCGAAGCTGCCGGCGCTGTGATGGTTCTTGCCGTGGATGTCCGAGCCGATGGCACCGCCCACGGTGACCTGGCGGGTACCGGGTAGCACCGGCACCCACAGGCCGAACGGCAGTGCGGCCTTCATCAGCTGATCCAGGCTCACACCTGCATCGACATCGGCGATGGCGGTCTCGGCGCTGATCGAGTGCACCCTGTTCAGCGGAGTCATGTCGACCACGATTCCGCCACCGTTGCACGCGTGATCGCCGTACGAGCGGCCCAGGCCGCGCGCGACGATCCCACGACGCAGGTGCGCGGGGCTGCCGGCGCTGGCATCGGCGACCTGGCGTACCGCTTCGGCGATCACATCGACATCGGGAGTGGAGAGTACGTGCGCGACGGTGGGCGCGGTGCGACCGAACCCGGTCAGTGCGCGCTGGGTCAGCGGAAGGTCTGTAGACATATCAGTCAAAAAGCGTACTTGAGCCTGTTAGCGCAGCCGGAAAATCACGGCGCGCTGGACGATGAAGTTGATGACAGTCGCGGTGCCCTGGGCGATGGCAAAGGCCACGAGCACCGCGGTCGGCGTGTAGTTCAGCAGCCCCAGGAACAGATGGTTGAGGCCCACCTGGACGAAGAAGGTCGTCAGGTACAGCGCCCATACCGCGATGAGCCGGGCGGTGCTGGGCGGCGCCTGGAACGTCCAACGCCGGTTGATCAGGTAGGCCGTGGTGGTGCCTGCGATGAAGCCGATGGCCTTGGCGAGGTCGGGCTGCAACCCGGCCACCTTGTAGAGCAGGACGTAGAGCCCGAAGTCGACGATCGCCGAAAGTCCACCGGTGATGACGAAACGGGTCGCTTGAGTGGTCAGCGACAGCGGAGCCTGCTCGGCTGGGACACCTGACACGGGCCAGAGCCTATGTCAGGTGTCTGGCCGCAGCGCCAATCAACGGGCCCCGCGCATGACTTTCCGCGCGCGGGTATGGTCCCAAAGGGTTTTCTAACAAGATTGCTGGAACATCGATGCGTGAGGGGCAACCATGACGACTCCAGAGCACGGAAGGCACGAGCGGGCCGAAGGCGAAGGACTTGATCCGCTGATCGACCTGTCGCGCGATCCCAACCCGGGAGTCCCCGACCACGCCAAAGACGACGAGTAGGCACTCACACTCGTTGCGGGACGAACGCCTCGATCTCCTTCACCATGAGCTCGGGCTGGTCCTCGCTGACGAAGGTGTAGCTGTCCGGTACCTCGACGAGTTTTGCGTCGGGCAGTAGCTGCACCCACCGTTGCGCGTGTGTGAACGGGAAGAACGGCAGCTTGCGTGGCCAGAGCAGCAGCACCGGCTTGTCGAAGGTGCGCAGCGTCTCGGCCGCGGCCAGCGTGTCGTGGTAGTCGATACCGCGCAGGAACGCCCGCACATCGCGCCGCACGGCTTTGTTCTGTAGCAAGGGCCGGACCCACTCGCCGAGCACATCCTCGGGGATGGAGTGCTTGGCAAGGGTGTTACCGAGAGCACGTTGGGCGATCTTGAGCCGGAACGGGCGCAACACGAAATCGGTGCCGGGAATGCGTGCCCAGTACTGGAAGATGCGAATCGACATCGGTAGGAAATTGTCGAAGGAGTCGCAGGGTGTCAGCACCACTCGGCCGATCCGGTCGCAGCCGTCCGCGAGGAGCAGCTGTGTGATGGCGCCACCGGTGTCGGTCGCGACGATGGTGACGTTATCGAGGTCGAGGGATCCGATCAGTTCCCGGATCAGCCCTGCCACCGAGCGAGGGGTGAGGTCCGCGCTCGCGTTCATCGGAGTCGTATGCGCACCCAGCGGGAGATCCGGCGCGATGCATCGGAACCGTTGGCTCAGCGGTTCGGTGACCTTGCGCCACATGGTGCTGGTGACGAACAGCCCGTGCACGAAGACGATCGCGGGACCGTCGCCGTTATCGCGGTAGTGGATGGGGCCGGCGGAGGACTCGAAGGTAGGCATGCCTCAACCATGGTGTTGAGCTGCTGCCATGACGAGGCGCGGCACTGCCAGACGGTGCCACTCGGATGCCTGCGCTAGAGGCCCGTGGCCGCCAGTACGCCGCAGAGCGCGTCGACGGCCGGTGCGAAACCGTGATCGGCAGGTGTGCCGAAGCTGACGACCACCCCGTCCGGATCGGGGATATGCGGTCCGGCCTGGGGGTGCCGCAGCCGCGACAGCCCGGCCAGCGCCACGCCCGCCTCGCCCGCCCGGTACAGCACGTCGGGTTCGGCCCCGTCGGGCAGCGTCAGCAGCAGATGCAGTCCGGCCGACAGTCCACGGACTCCGACGTCGTACTCCGAGAGTCGCGTGACGAGTTGGTCGCGTCGGCGCCGGTATCGGCCGCGCATCCGCCGGATATGCCGGTCGTAGTGGCCGCCGCCGATGAAGTCCGCCATGGTCAGTTGCGAGATGGCGTCGACGTACCACTGCCCGCCCCCGGCAGCCGCCACGGCGGCGTCCACCAGGTCCGGTGGCAGCACCATCCATCCCAGGCGCAGCACGGGGGCCAGGCTCTTGCTCGCTGAGCCGAGATAGACGACGCGATCGGGATCCAGGCTTTGCAGCGCGCCGACGGGCTGCCGGTCATACCGGAACTCGCCGTCGTAGTCGTCTTCTAGGACGTAGGAGTCGGTGCGGCGTGCCCAGTCCACCACCGCGGTGCGCCGACCCGGGTGTAGCGGCAGCCCGTGCGGAAAATGGTGGGCGGGGGTGATCATGGCGGCGCGCACGTTCAGGGTGTCAAGGTCGCTGACCACGGCACCCTCCTCGTCGAATCCTATGGGGATGCTGGAGCCTCCGGCGGCTTCGATGCAGTCGCGAAAGATGAAGAGCCCGTACGCTTCCAGGGCGATCGGCCGGGTCAGCCCATACATGCGGGTGAGGATCTCCACGGCATGACGGGTGCCCGCGCAGATGACGACCGAATCCGGTGAGGTTCGCACGCCCCGCACTCGGCCCACGTATTCGGCGACGGCTGAGCGCAGTTCGGGACGTCCGCGTGGGTCACCCGCGCGCAGGGCCTCGTGGGGTGCGTTGCTCAGTGCGCGGCGCACGGAGGTGACCCAGTCGGTGCGAGGGAAGGCGGTGACGTCTCCGGAGCCGGGTATGAGGTTATGCGGCGGCGGAGAGCCCGCTCCGCGTGATCGCGGCGGCAGTTGGTTGTGGACCCGATTGACCACGCGGGTTCCCGAACCCTGCCGCGATTCGAGCCAGCCTTCGGCGACGAGCTCCGCGTAGGCCTCGGCGACGGTGTTGCGCGCCAGTCCGAGGTCGGCTGCCAGGGTGCGGGAGGGTGGCAGCATCGCACCCACCGTCAGGCGTCCGGACCGGACCGCTTCGCGGAGCGCGGTGATCAACACATCGCGTACGCCGCGGGCACCGGGGGTGATGGCGTGACGCAGGTCCAGATGCAGATCATGGCTGAGGGGACGCGGCTCCGGTATTCCCGAATTGGCCCATGAACTCACGGTCAGATTGAACCATGAGAATGGGACTTTCTGCTTCTACCGTTAAGGCATGACAAGCACCCTGAATGCCCCAAGAATCCGCATGGACAAGGTCTCCCCCGAGGTGTACGAGGCCATGATGGCGTTGAGCATCGCCTCGGCCAAGGACGTCGAGCCCAGCCTCGCCGAGCTGATCAAGATCCGCGCCTCCCAGCTCAACCACTGTGCGTTCTGTCTCGATATGCACACCCACGATGCGCGCAAGCAGGGTGAGACCGAGCAGCGCATCTACCTGCTGAATGCCTGGGCCGAGGCCGGCGATATCTACACCGACCGGGAGAAGGCCGCACTGGCCCTCACCGAGGAAGCCACTGTCCTTTCCGCTGGTGAGCACGTGTCCGATGCCACCTACGCACGGGCGGCGGCGGTGTTCACCGAGCGCGAGCTCGGGCAGATCATCGGGATGATCCTGACGATCAACGCCTGGAATCGCATCGCTGTCACTACCCGCAACGCACCTCCGAAGCGTGGCTAGATTTGCCACATTCTTCGCCGTCGGCGTGACAGAAGCGTGATCGTTTCGTAATCTGACCGGGTGATCTCGGCGAGATGGCGTGCGAACGACGGTGGGAAGAGGCCCGCGATGCCGCTCTCTCGCGTCGCGGGCCTCGGCCTGTCACTCGTTGCCGGTGCCGCCGTGATGGGGGTAGTGAGCGAAGTTGGGAAGCCGGATGTCCAGCTTTCGCTCAAGCCGGAAGAGAAGGCGATCGTCTTGATCGCCGACTTGCCGCGTGCGCAGCGCGACCGGCGCTATGTCTCGGCCGAGGCGCTGGCCCTGGAGGCCAGGGCCAGGGCCATCAAGCCATGTTCGACGGTGTTGGCAGGTGCACAACCGGCGGTGGCGCAAGCGGGCAACTTCTTGAAGACGATGTTCGGCATCGGCGATATCGGCGGTGCCAGCGGGCGTGGTGGCGGCGGTGACCACGGTCGCGGTCTGGCTCTGGACTTCATGACGAGCTCTAACACCACCGGTACGGCGCTTGCGAACTTCGTGCTGGCCAACCGCGATCGGTTGGGGGTGACGTACGTGATCTGGCAGCAGCGGTACAACGATGGCAATGGCTGGTCGATGATGGAGAACCGCGGCAGTCCGACCGCCAATCACATGGATCACGTGCACGTCTCGTTCCGGGCAGGTGCGAAACCGCCCGCGATCAGCTGCTGACTGCAGTCGGCCGCGATAGACAGCGCCGAGGGCCCGGGCGCAGATATGTTGAATTCCATGGGTTTCTTGCCATCTCGTAATTCTCTGCGCGGTCTGCGGCAGATCGGTGACGGCCTCGGCACGCTCGATCGAGAAGTGTTCGAAGCGATTGCGGAGTCCCCGAGCCCGCTGCTGGACACCGTCATGCCCCGGCTCACGCGCGCTGCCGACCATTCCAAACTGTGGATCGGGATCGGCGCCGGGCTGGCCATGTTCGGCAAGCCGGCCATGCAGCGCGGCGCCACGCGTGGCCTGTTGACTCTGGCTGTGACCAGTGCGGTCACCAACCAGGTGGCCAAGAGGCTGCGGCGGCGCGACCGTCCCAACCACCTCTCGGTGCCGCTGATGCGGCGCAGTAGGCGCATCCCCACGTCGTCATCACTGCCCTCGGGCCATTCGGCGAGTGCGGCGGCCTTCGCGGTGGGCGTTGGCCTCGAGAGTCCGCCGGTGGGTTTTGGGCTCGCACTCCTCGCCGGGTTGGTGGGTCTGTCGCGCGTGGCCACCGGTGTCCACTATCCCGGCGATGTGTTCGCCGGATTCGGGATCGGCGCGGGGATAGCGGTGTTGGGTGCACGGGTGGTGCCGCCCATCGCACCGGCGACGGTGCGCGCGGCAGATCCGTTGCGGGTGGTGACTGCCGCGCGGCCCGAGGGCGAGGGCGTGGTCTTGGTGGTCAACCCGGCCTCCGGTGACGGAACCGGGCAGCGGATCCTGGATCAGGTGCGGAAAGCCTTGCCGCGCGCTGAGATCGTCGAACTCGACAAAGACGATGATGTGATCGAGGTGATGCGCAGCGCGGCGGGCCGGGCCGAAGTGCTCGCGGTGGGCGGCGGTGACGGCACGGTGGCATGCGCGGCCGGTGTTGCGGCTCAGACCGATACACCGCTGGCGGTTTTCCCCGGTGGCACGTTCAACCACTTCGCCAAGGACATCGGCTGTGACAGTGTGGCCAAGACGGTCGATGCCATCCGCAGGGGCAGCGCCAGCCGCGTCGATCTGGTCTACCTGAACGAAGACCAGGTGGTCATCAACACCGCCAGCATCGGCTCCTACCCGAAGTATGTACAGATCCGGGAGAAGCTTGAACGCCGGATCGGCAAGCCGCTGGCGAGTGTGTACGCGATGCTGCACATGCTGCGGCGCGATCATCCCGTACGTATCCGGTTCGATAACAAGACCATTCAGACATCACTGTTCTTCCTGGGTAATTCGGTCTACTTGCCGGCGGGTTTCGCCCCCTCGCTGCGAAGCCGTCTGGATGACGGGTTGATCGACGTGCGCATCCTGGAGACCGGCCGCAGGTTCAGCAGCGTGCGAATCCTCAGCGCGCTGGCATTCGGCCGCTTGCAGCGCAGCCCGCTCTATCACGAGTTGCAGGTGCCGGAGTTCACGTTCACCGCGGTGGATGGTCCGACGGTGATTGCGCATGACGGTGAGGCCGGCGACAAATACCCGGAGGCGCGCTTCAGGGTTCGCTACCGGGCGCTGGCGGTGCTCCGCCCGCTGCCCTGAGGCCAGGGCGGCAGTACCAACAGGCAGGCAATGAAGTACGCGTAGCCCAATGCCCACCCCGCCAGCACGTCCGAGGGATTGTGGACGTTGAGCAGAACTCTGCTGACGCCGATCGCCAGAATCAGCACAGAGCCGAGCAACGCGAGCCAGGGGCGCAGCGCGGCAACCGCTTTCGGCAGAAACACCGTGAGCAATGCCAGCACACCGACCATGACGCCCAGGGCATGTCCCGAGGGGAACGAGGATCCGTACGCATCGACCAACCTGGTCGCCGGGCGGGGACGGCCCGCGAGCAGTTTCGCCAACTCGGTTACCAGCGCGCTGAGTTCCACGGTGATCAGCAGGAACACCGCCTCGCGCCGCTGGTGCCGCACCAGCAGCACGACGATGACGACGGCCACCGCGATGCGGAACGCGCCCGGACCCAAGGCAGTGGCGAACACGTCCCAGGCGGTGACCCAGCCGGGGTGAGCGATTCCATAGTCATGCGCGGGGGCCAGTGCCGCGATGTCCAGTCGAGACAGCCAATCCCACTGCTGGGCATAGCCGATCCAGAGCAGCGCGAAGACGATGAAGGCGGCGCCGGCGGACACCGGCAGCCATCGGTGGTCCCGGGCGCTTATCCCTGGCATGCCTAGACCCAGTACGGGACCCGGGCGCGGTACTGGCGCATCACCAGTATCGCGACGGTCCAACCGACGACGGTGATGGCGATCGCGATGATCCAGTGGTGCAGCTGCTGGTCGAGCCCGAGCAGCGGATCACGGATGATGGCCAGGAAATGCACGAAGGGGTTGAGCTGCACCACGGTGGCCAGCTTGCCGACCTTCTCGTTGAGCATGTTCTCGTTCCAGATGATCGGCGTCATGAAGAACAACAGCTGCACCAGGCTGCCCAGCAGTGGGGAGATGTCCCGGTAGCGGGTGGCCAAGATGCCGAAAACCAGTGAGACCCATATGCAATTCAACGCGATCAACACCAGCGCGGGGATGAAGCTCAGGTCGGTGATATGCCAGTGCGGCGGATACACGGCGACGACGACAAAAAAGATGATGATGTTGTGGGCGAACAACAGCAGCTGTCGCCACACCAGCCGATAGACGTGCACGCTCAGCGGTGTCGGCAACTGTTTGATCAGGCCTTCGTTGGCGACGAAGACGTCTGCCCCCTCCAGGATCGCGGCGTTGAACAGGTTCCAGACGATCAAACCGATTGTCACGTAGGGCAGATGTTCGGCGAGTGGGATCTTGAACAGCTGCGAGTACAGGATGCCCATCGCCATGGCCGTCGAGCCGGTGGCGATGGTGATCCAGAACGGTCCCAGCACCGAGCGGCGGTAGCGCTGCTTGATGTCCTGCCAGCCCAGCTGTAGCCAGAGCTGCCGGTGCTCGAAGCCTTCGGAAAGATCACGCCACGCGCGTTTGAAGGTGCGGGAGTCCGAGGCGAGGTCCTCAATCGTCATGTCGCTCCTGTACTGAGGGAGTCGGGTTGCCTGGTCTTCCGAACTGCTCACGCCGGCCCAAGCGCCGCAACGCAATCCAGTCGCGCAGGCCGGCAACGTCGCGGCGCGTGATCAGGAAGTACCACCCGAACCGCACCCATTCCTGCGGCAGCAGCTTGCGCATGCCGGGCTGGGACATCAGGTAGCCGCGGTTGCGGTAGGTGAAATAGCGCTTGGTGGCATCGTCTGGGTACTGGGTGTGCATACGCCCACCCAGAATCGGTTTGAACTCGGCGGCGCCGTTGGGGTGTAGGTATGTCGTTTCCAGGCAGGTTCCGAACGGTAGACCCGAGCGTACGAGCCGCCGGTGCACGTCCACCTCGTCTCCGCGCACGAACAGACGCAGGTCCGGAACGCCCACGGCCTCTAGGGTTTCAGCGCGAAACAGTGCGCCGTTGAATAGCGAGGCGATGCCCGGCAACAGGTCTTGGCCGGCTTCGGTGCGCAGCTCCTTGACCCGTCGACGCCACACCAGGCCGCGGCGCAAGGGGAACGCCAACCGGCCGGGGTCATCGATATCGCACACCACCGGGGACACCTCGGCGAGACGATGCTTACGGGCACAGGCCAGCAGTGTTTCGAGAACGTCGGTGCCGCCCGGGCGGCCGTCGTCGTCGGCAAGCCATACCCAGGCAGCGCCGAGGGTGAGTGCGTGCAACATGCCGAGCGCGAATCCGCCTGCGCCCCCGAGGTTCCGGTGCGAACCCAGGTACGTGGTGGCGATGGGTTGACCGTCGACCAAGGCCTTCACCGCGGGATCGTTGTCGTTGTCCACCACCACAAGATGATTCGGCGGGACGGTCTGCGTCGTGACGATCTTCAGCGACTCGGCCAGTTCCGCGGTGCGCCGGTAGGTGACGACGACGGCGACAACACCGCCGACGGAGTCATCCATGGGCGTCTTCGGCCAGGACCTGGGCCACGTGATCGCCGGCCTCGTTGCCTTCGTAGGCGCGGACCACCTCTTCGATGCCGCCACTCATCTTGATGGTGCCGTGATCGATCCACATTGCCGTGTTGCACAGTCGGGCCAGAAATTCGTTGGAATGACTGGCGAAGACGAGCATGCCGGAGCGTTCCACTAACTGCTGCAATCGAATTCGGGCCTTCTTCATAAACTCGGCATCTACCGCACCGATGCCTTCGTCGAGTAGCAGGATCTCCGGGTCGATGCTGGTGACCACACCCATAGCCAGCCGAACGCGCATACCGGTGGAGTATGTGCGCAGCGGCATGGAGAGGTACTCGCCGAGTTCGGTGAAGTCGGCGATCTCTTCGACCTTGGCCTGCATCTGTTTACGGGTCTGCCCCAGGAACATGCCGCGGATGATGATGTTCTCGTATCCTGAGATCTCGGGGTCCATGCCCACGCCCAGGTCGAATACGGGCGCGACCCGCCCCTGGACGTACGAGCTGCCGCGGGTGGGCTCGTAGATTCCCGAAAGAAGCCGCAGCAGAGTCGATTTGCCCGCGCCGTTGTGGCCGACGAGGCCGACCCGGTCGCCCTCCTTGAGGGACAGCGTGATGTCTCGCAGTGCCTCGATGACCACGACGTTCGATTCGTTGCGACCGATGGCGCCGCCGGCCTTGCCGAGAAACGCCTTCTTCAGCGAGCGTGATTTGGCATCGAAGATCGGGAATTCCACCCACGCCTCGTGGGTCTGGATACGGACCATGTTCTCGGGGCCTACAGGTACTGGCCGGTGCCGCTGCCGCCGCCCTGCGCGGGTACGGAAAGACCGGGCGGCAGAACACCTTGACGCATCTGCTGTAGCTGTGCGCGTGCCGCCATCTGCTGGGCGAAGAGCGCGGTCTGGATGCCGTGGAACAGCCCCTCCAGCCAGCCCACCAACTGTGCCTGCGCGATGCGCAGCTCGGCATCGGAAGGAATGCTCTCCTCGTTGAACGGCAGGGCGAGGCGCTCCAGTTCCTCACGGAGCTCGGGGGCCAACCCGTCTTCCAGCTCGGCGATGGATGCGGCGTGGATCTCGCGCAGCCGAGAGCGGCTGGCGTCGTCGAGAGGTGCCGCGCGCACCTCCTCGAGAAGCTGCTTGATCATCGTGCCGATGCGCATCACCTTGGCGGGTTGCTCGACGAGATCGGTGATCGAGGGGTCGTCGTCGGCGCTGTCGGCGCCCTTGTCGGCATCGCCGGCGCCCAGAATGATCACCTGGTCGTCGTCATCGTCCTGACCGGGATGGGTCATCTGTCACCTTCCGCCTGTGGTTTCCGATCGCCGACCCATTCGTAGATCTGGGCGGCGCCGTTGTCGTACAGCTTTCTCCATGATCGGGATCTGTCCAACGACCTTAGTCCGTCGGGAACCTTGAACCCCTGGACCACGGGAGTACTGGTCATGACGTAGCGAATATTCAGCGCGTGCACGGCATCGGTCACGCGCCGATCGGTATCGGCGTCGTCGGCGTAGGCCCAGAAGATGTACCGGTGATAGCCCGGACCCTGTTGCTGCGGGAAGTCGTAGTGCGTCCACAGCGGGTGCAGTCCCGCCACCGCGTACATCCAGCCCGAGCCGTCCACGTTTCCGTCGCCGATGGTGGTGTCTTTGGCGCCCGGCAGGGTGGCCAGGTAGGCGAACGCGTCGAGTTTCTTGGGCCCGATCATCACCTGGTCGTATTTCGCGCCGACGAGGTACTTGTGCGGCAGGAAGTAGTGCCGGGCGGAGAAGGCGCAGACCGCGGCCAACGTGATGGCCGTGGCCACCAGGGCCCATTGGCGGGTGCGCTCCCCCCGGATCCTCGTCAGCACGGCGTAGGCCAGCGTGAACAAACCGATCCCGGCAGCGGGAGCCAGCAGCAGGCACACGATGGCCGACAGCCTGCGCGGGTCGCTGTAGAAGGCGTCGGAGAACAGGGCCACCGCGCGGCCGATGAAACCACCAAAGGGTCTGGAGGAGTGGACAATTGCCACGATCAGCAGCAGCCAAACCGCAAGTGGCCAGTACACCCGCTTCACGATCAGTACGACAGCGCCGAGAAGTGCCAGCCAGAGCAGGGCGGACTGCACCGGGTAGTCGGCGAGGTGGCGGGTGTGCTGGGTGAGGGCGTCCAGCAGCGCGCGCTTCTTTCCCCACGGAGTGGTGAATTGGTGTCCTGCGATGATCTCGGACAGCTGGAGCAGGGTGCGCAGTTGCGGGTAGAGCAGCACCAGAGAGACGACACCGGCAATGGCCAACGGCAAGAACCCATTTCCCACCCGGCGTCGGGGCTTGTGTTCCTTGCCGCGGTATCGGGACAGTGGCGCAAGGAGCCACCAGGCGGCGACGAAGACGACCGCCACGATGGCACCGGAGGTGTGCACCGAGGCGATTCCCACGAATGCCAGCACCGCCACGGGTATGCGGCTGCGGTCGGCGACCACGCTCGTGACGGCGATTACCGCCGGACCCACCAGGGCGAAGGACACGAGGTTCGGCACCGCCGCCACGTGGAACTCCACGTAGGGCAGCGCCGTGAACGAGGCCGAGAGCGCGGCGGCGGTGGCTGCGCAACCGGCCTGGAAGGTGCGGCTGGTGCGGCCGCGCAGCATCTGCCAGGCCAGTGCCGCGGCGCTGAGCGGGAAGAGCAGCGACCCGGCCACCGCGTACAGCGTGTAACTCGTCGTGGGAGCCGCGCCGGTCAGTTGGCTCAGCACTGCCGCCAGACCGTGGAAGGCCGACGGGTAGTAGAGAGTCGCGTGCGTCTCGACATTGCGGAGGTCGCCCATCCGGGTCGACGATGCTTGCCCGGTGTCGAGGATGTAGCGGATGGTGTTCCCGTGCCACATCGAGTCCCAGGTACTGGGGACCGATTGCCAGTTGGTCAGTCCGCGCAAGAATGCGTAGAAGATGAGCCCGGATCCGATCGCGATGCCGAACGCGACCGCGATCACTGCCGCACGACTTTGTGACGGGAATTGTTCGGCGTGCTCTTTTGGCCGCAGCCAACGCCACAGCAGCCGTGCGACGACGATCCCGCCGAGGAGCGCAAACCCGGCGGAGACTGAATTCCACGGTATGCCGATTGAGCCGAAGGTGACGATGCACAGCCCAACTAGCCCATAGGTCAATGCAGGTGCGGTGACGGCGGCCGAATGTGTTGGTAGCCCGAAGGCTCGGCCAATCAGCCAGCCTGGGATGAACAGCAACAGCAGTGCCGTGGCCACCCCGAAAGCGAACGACATTGCTCTAGTATGACTACACGAGACGGCGCCGTTAACCGTCGTCCGTCGGGGCGTGGTGCAACGACGGGTTCAGCGCCGTGACCTGTGGTGAGCATCTAAGGTGTCTGGCATGGCTTATGACGTCGCCCGGGTGCGTGGTTTGCACCCGACCCTCGGCGACGGGTGGGTACATTTCGATACCCAAGCCGGGATGCTCATCCCCGATGCGGTTGCTACGACTGTATCCACAGCGTTCCGGGGATCCTTTTCCGACACGCGGGGTCCGCACCCCAGCGCGCGGCGCAGTGCTGCCGTCCTGGAGGCCGCTCGGCACGCTGCCGCCGATCTGGTGGGTGCCGACGCGCGCGGGGTGGTGCTGGGCAGTGACCGCGCCGTTCTGCTCAATTCTCTGGCGGAAGGATCGTCCTCCAAAGCGGGCCTCGGCTACGAGCTGGTGGTGTCCAGACTCGACGAAGAAGCCAATGTGCAGCCGTGGCTGCGTTCGGCCAACCGATACGGCGCCAAGGTCAAGTGGGCCGAGGTCGACATCGAGTCCGGCGATCTGCCGTCCTGGCAGTGGGAGTCTTTGATTACCAAGCCGACCCGGCTGGTGGCGGTGACGGCCGCTTCTTCGACCCTGGGCACGGTGCCGGATCTGCAACAGGCCACCAAGCTCGCGCACGCGGTCGGTGGTCTCGTGGTGATGGACTGTTCAAGCCTGGTGCCGTATCGCGCCTTCGATATCGAAGACCTGGACGCCGATGTTGTCGCCTTCAACGCGACGGCATGGGGTGGACCGCCGGTGGGCGCGTTGGTCTTCCGGGATCCTGCGCTGCTGGATTCGATCAGTTCGATTTCGCTCAACCCGCTGGCGAGCGGGCCCGCGCGCCTGGAGCTGGGCGGGCATCAGTTCGCGATGCTGGCCGGGCTGGTTGCCAGCGTGGAGTACCTGGCCGGTTTGGACGAGTCCGCGTCGGGCACCCGGCGCGAGCGGCTGCTGACGTCCCTGACTTCGGCGGGCGCGTATCTGGATTGGTTGTTCCGGTATCTGGTGAGCGCGCTGCGGACCCTGCCGCGGGTCATGGTCATCGGGGCTCCGGAGGACCGGATTCCCGCGCTCAGCTTCACTGTGATCGGGATTCCCGCGGACCGGGTGGTGCAGCGACTGGCCGACAACGGGGTGTGCGCGATCGCCAACACCAGCTCGCGGGTGCTCGACGCTATCGGTGTGAACGAGATCGGCGGCGCGATAACGGTTGGGTTGGGGCACTATTCGACGGCCGCCGAGGTCGACCAGCTGGTACGCGCGGTCGCCTCGCTGGGGTGACCGCGGCGCCAGCTCAGAGTGTCAGTAGTACCTTCCCCACGACCTCCCCGCTCTCCAGCAGGCGGTGAGCCTCGGCCGCTTGGCTCACCGGGATCTCGGCGCCCACGATCGGCCGGACCTTCCCCGCCTCGACAAGCGGCCACAGGTTCCGCGTGACGGAATCGACGATCGCGGCCTTGCCGGACGGTCCGTCCAGTGGCCGTCCGCGCAGCGTGGTAGCGGTGACGGAGCCGCGTTTGGTGATCAGCTTGGCGATGTTCAGCTCTGCCACCGCGCCGCCTTGCATACCGATGATGACGAGGTGGCCGTCATTGCCGAGAGCATCGACGTTCCGGTCCAGATACTTCGCTCCCATGATGTCCAGGATGAGGTCGGCTCCGGCACCGTCGGTGAAGTTGTGAACTGCCTGTACAAAATCGGTGGCCCGGTAGTTGATGGCCAGATCGGCACCAAGATCACGACAGGCGTCGAGTTTGTCGGGGGTGCCTGCGGTGATCGCAACCCGAACGCCGAGCGCCTTGGCTACCTGAATGGCATGGGTGCCGATTCCGCTTGAGCCACCGTGAATCAGGATAGATTGTCCGGCAGTCATTCTCGCCGTCATCACGAGGTTCGACCACACCGTGCAGGCGACTTCGGGTAGTGCCGCAGCGACATCAAGGTTGATGTTTGAGGGAATCGGCAGTACCTGACCGGCGGGTACCGCCACCTTCTCGGCGTACCCGCCACCGGACAGCAGAGCACAAACAGATTGTCCTACAGCCCATTCCGTGACATCTGCGCCAACCTGACCGATGGTTCCGGAGCATTCGAGTCCCAAGATGTGGCTCGCACCGGGCGGCATGGGATACAGGCCCTGGCGCTGTAGCAGATCCGCGCGGTTAACTGCGGCGGCCGTTACATCGATCAGTATTTCGCCTGGTCCCGGAGTTGGGTCGGGAACTTCGGTCCAGCACAGCGCTTCTGGCCCACCCGGCTGGTCAACGGTGATAGCGTGCATAGCATCCAGACTATGCCGAGCTATTGGTGGTCGCCGGGTTATCGGACAGTGCGGGTGGAGGCGCGGTCGAGGCCATGGCTTGGTCGACGGAGGGGGATGGTGCATGAGTACACGTTCGGAGAGCGAAGTCCCGGGACTTGACCTCGCCGAATTTCGTTCGTGGCAAAACTTTTGGATAGCGACTAACCGGTTGTACTTTTTGTTGAACCGCAAAATGGTTGCTTCGCACGGAATTTCGTTGACCGACTTCCAAGTGCTTCAGCAATTGTTGCGGTCAGCTAACGGCAGTTGCCGGATGGGGGATATCGCCACCAGCCTGTTGGCCTCGCGCAGCCGGATCACGCACCAGGTGCGCCGCCTCGAGGAACAGGGGCTGGTGAAACGGGGGTCGATGCCCCAGGACCGTCGGGCGGTCTTGGCGGCGCTTACCGAGCAGGGCCGCACGCTGGGCGAGGCGGCGATGCGTACGTACTCCGAATGTGTTCGTGAGCACTATCTGACCCGCCTGACCCGGCCACAGCAGGCGGCCATCGCCGAGAGCTTCCGGCGGGTCGGAGAGGGTGCCGAAGAGGCGCTCCATGACACCGAGGGCCGCGGCGGGGAGTAGATCGCTCGGCGGAGCCGCTAGGCTTGCCGACGGTGGCGTGGCAGAGCGGCCTAATGCACTCGCCTTGAAAGCGAGAGACGGCTAACACCGTCCGGGGGTTCAAATCCCTCCGCCACCGCTCTTAACGCCGCAGCTGGACTGTGCGCAGCTGGGGATGTTTCTGGGTCCCGGCCCGGCTCGAACGGGCTGCCTCCCTCGCCGGCTGCGTATGCAGCGGACCGCGGGTACCGGTTGACGCGGTCTAGGGCGGGCGCCGCTGATGCTGCCAGGCAGGATTTGCGTCCGGCAACAGATTTACGACCGCGGCCGCGTGATGAGTTGTGTATGTACGGACGTCGAGCCGGTGGTCAGATCCAGTACCGGGCAGTGTGCGTCCACGGCCTCCTGCAGCTCGCGATACCGCTCCTCGCTGTCCGGGCCCGAGACCGTCACGGTGACCCGGATCTGCTGGAAGCCGGGCCGGATGCTGTCGTCCAAGCCGAAGAACCCGCGTACATCGAGGTCACCTTCGGCGCTGGCGCTGAGCGAATCGACTTGAACTCCTAGTCTTTCCGCCCAGAAGCGATAGGTCACCACTTGGCAGGACAGCAGCGATGCCAAGTAGTACTCGACGGGGTTCGGCGCGGTGTTCTGTCCGCCGAGACCCGGTGGCTCGTCGACATGGACGCGGTACTTGCCCAGGGCGATTTCGCTGCCGACCGTGCCCTCTGGTTGGGCGGACGCCTTGAACACCACCGTTGCGGCCGCCGGGTTGTCGGCTACTGCCGCACGGGTCGCGTCGGTGATCGCGTTGAGGGATGTTGTCGAGGCAGTCACGCGCGGTGACATTAGTGGCACTGGCGCCGCGACGGGAGGGTTGCGTCCGTGGTGAATCCAACGGTCGAGGACGTAGGCCTATTTAAAAGGAGAAGTTTCCTCTAAATTGGAGTCATGGCTGACAGAGAAACACTTCCGCTGGCTGGGCGCAGAGACGAGGACCTTCCCGGGCACTGGTTGTTGGCGCGGCTGGGCAAGCGCGTCCTGCGTCCGGGCGGGCTTGAACTGACCACGCGGCTCTTGGCTGCTGGGAAGGTGACCGATGCCGATGTGGTCGAACTCGGGCCAGGTCTCGGCCGGACCGCGCGTGACATCGTGGCGCTGCGCCCGCGCTCCTACGTTGGTGTCGATGACACCGCGGCGGCTACCCAATCGGTACGCGATGTGGTTGCACCGTGTGGTGGTCGGGTGATCGTCGCGGATGCCGCCAGCACGGGTCTGCCCGACGCCAGCGCCGACGTCGTAGTGGGCGAGGCGATGCTGACGATGCAGAGTGACAAGGCCAAGCGCGCCATCGTCGACGAGGCCTATCGGCTACTACGGCCCGGTGGGCGGTACGCGATTCACGAGCTCGGGCTCACGCCGGACTCCGTGGATACCGCCACCAAGGACGAGATTCGCCGTGCGTTGGCTCGTTCGATCAAGGTCAACGCACGACCGCTCACCGTGGCCGAATGGAGTGAGCTGCTCATGGCCTCGGGATTCGAAGTGGTGAGCACCGACCGGGCACCGATGGCACTGCTCAGCCCGCGTCGCATCATCGCCGACGAGGGCGTACTCGGGGCCCTGCGTCTGGTGAAAAACGTTCTCCTGCATGGTGGGGCGCGCAAGCGAGTGCTCGCCATGCGCCATACGTTTCGGGAACACGCCAACGCGCTGACGGCAGTCGCCGTGGTGGGCGTGCGCCCCGAATGACCGTTGACCGCCGAGCGGGCCAGCAGCGCGAGCGGGTGCTCGGGCTGCTGCGGGAGGCAAGGCAGCCGGTCGGGGTGCAACACATTGCCGACAGCCTGGGGATTCACATCACCACGGTGAGGTTTCACCTCAGAACCCTGGAAGAACAGGGTCATATCGTCCGGCGCAGTGGTGGTGCCGGGCAGAGGGCGGGCAGGCCGAGCCTGGCCTACGCGGTCGCCCCGCGACTGGATTACGCCGATGTCGTGTCACTGTTCGCGGTGCATCTCGGTGGCACCGCAGCAGAGCGCGAATCACGGGCGGCACTGGTTGGCGCCGACCTTGCACACCGCGTGAATGTTGCGCGGCACCGGGCGTCGCTTCCGGCCGTGGATTTGGTGGTGGAAACCCTTGGTGAACTTGGTTTTACGGTGCAGTCCACGCTGATGTCCTTTGGGAGCGTCACCGTGCAGATCTGTTCTTGCCCACTTGCCGAGATCGCCACCACGGCTCCGGAAGTGGTTCGCGGAATCCAGCGTGGACTCATCCAGGAGGTTCTCGACGTGAATGCCGACGCGGTCGGGGGCCAGTTTGAGGTCACCGTATCGCCCGATGCCGGGCACGGGGATTGCACTGTCAGCCTGACTCTGGATCCACAGGTGAAAGGGAGATAGTCGTGGATGTCATCTCGATAACGGCTCTAGGGGATGAGCTGGTCGAAACGGCGCAGCGCGCGCACAGTGGTCGGTCCGCGCACACGGTGCACGGTGGCAGGGACCATGCGCTGAAGCAGGTGCTGTTGGCCCTCGGCGCCGGGCATAAACTTGCCGAACACGAAAACCCCGGCGAGGCAACCCTGTTAGTGCTCAGCGGGCGGGTGGAGCTTGCGACAGCGACCGCGAAGGCGGCGCTGGCCACCGGCGACTACGTGATCATCCCGCAGGAGCGCCATGACCTCACTGCGGTCGAGGACTCGGCGGTGTTGCTGACAGTGGTGGGCCGGGCGGGCTGAGCCCGCCGAGTGCATACCAGGCGCAGGGTATTTCGCTGAGATGCCTGCGTGTTGTATGCGCTCGGCGAACTGAGTCTTACGCCTTGGGGCCGCCGCTTTCGGCCAGCCGCCGCACCGCGTCGATGAAGACGTCGATCTCGTCGAAGGTGTTGTAGAACGCGAACGAGGGCCGCACCGTCTGTTCCAGCCCGAGCCTGCGCAAAATCGGCTGAGCGCAATGATGTCCGGCACGCACCGCGATACCGTCGGCATTCAGTGCCTTACCGGCCTCCACCGGATCGTGCCCAGCGAGCACGAACGACAGTACCGATGCCTTGTGATCGGCCGTCCCCACCAGCCGCACACCCGGGATGGCGGCCAATTGCGGTGTCGCGTACTCCAGTAGCGCGTGCTCGTACTCAGCGATCCGGTCGATGCCGATGCGCTCGACATACCGCAGCGCCTCGCCCAGCCCCACGGCGTCGGCGATGTTTCCGGTGCCCGCCTCGAACTTGTTGGGTGGACCCTGGAATACCGCACGCTCCAGGGTGACATCGGCGATCATGTTGCCGCCGCCCTGCCACGGCGGCGTCTCCGCCAGCGCGTCTTCGCTGCCATAGAGCACGCCGATCCCGGTGGGGCCGTAGATCTTATGACCCGAGAAGACGAAGAAATCGGCACCGAGCTCCTGCAGGTTCACCGCGAGGTGTGGCACCGACTGCGCACCGTCGATGAGCACGCGCGCGCCGTAGCGGTGCGCGATCTCGACGATCTGCTTGGCAGGCGTCACCGTCCCCAGCGCGTTGGAAACCTGAGTGGCCGCAACCAGTTTGGTGCGCGGACCGACCAGATCCTCGAGCTCGGAGAGCAGCAGGTTGCCGGCGTCGTCCACCGGAGCCACCTTGATGACGGCGCCGGTCTTCTTCGCGATCAATTGCCACGGAACGATGTTGGCGTGGTGCTCTAGGTGGGTGATGACGATTTCATCCCCGTGTCCCAGGTTCTTACCGCCCCAGGCATGAGCCACCAGGTTGATGGCCTCGGTGGCGCCACGCACGAAGATGATGTTCTCGTCCGCCTCGGCGCCCAGGAACTTACGGGCCGCGCCGCGCGCGTCCTCGTATGCATCGGTGGCCCGTGCCGCCAATTCGTGTGCCGCACGGTGGATGTTCGAGTTCTCATGCTGATAGAAGTGCACCAGTCGATCGATCACCGACTGTGGCTTCTGCGTGGTCGCGGCGTTATCGAACCAGATCAGCGGCTTACCGTTGACGGTCTCGGACAGGATCGGGAAATCCGCCCGAATCGACGCGACGTCGAAGGCGCGAGCGTCTTCGTGGATCGGCGCCGCGGCCGGCGCTTGACCCAAGAAGTAGTAATTCGACTCGTCGCCTCCCTTCGGTGCCACGGGGGCCGTCCAACCCAGATCCGGCACCGAAAGCGCCTCCGAGTGTGGGCTCACCCGTGGTGAAGCGACGGCTGGGGCCACCACAGGGGTGGCGAGCACCCCGGGGATTGTCGGCACCAGGCCCGAGGGGACCGCGAAATCGGCGAGACCGGTTGTCGGATAACCCGTTGCGGCGGTGTGCGCCGCAGAGGTGCCCGATGTCAGGTCACCGCCACCGCCGCGAGGTGCCACCGGCACCGCTCCGGGAATGCCGTCGGGTGTCGCCGAACTGAAAGCCGCTACCGGCGGGGCCACCGTTGCCGTCGACAGGGCGTCGGCAACGGGTGCGGGTGCGTATGGACTGGCCAACGAGCCCGCTGTGGCCGCCGCGGAGGATCCGGCCGTCGCGTCGGGCACGTTGCCCCGGGGTGCGACGGGTACCGCCGGTCCCGGGGTGTCGATACCCGGCGCTCCGGTGGGTGTGGCCTCCCAGAACAATTGGGTGGCCAATGCCGACAGCTCCGCCGCAGAGGGGAAGCCCGGTGGGCTGTCGGTTACGGGAATCGCGTCACTTGTAGACATGGAACTTGTCCACCTGCACGTCGTCGAGAACGGCCAGTGCGTCATCAGTCAGCACGGCCAGCGACGAATACAGGGTGACGAGGTATGAGGCGATGGCCGACCGGTTGATTCCGGTGAACCGCACCGACAGTCCCGGTGCCTGCTCGCCGACCAAGCCGGGCTGGAACAGGCCGACAACGCCCTGGCGCTCCTCACCGGTACGCACCAGCAGGAACTTGGTCTTGGCGTCCTTCACCGGAACCTTGTCCGACGGGATGATCGGGATGCCGCGCCAGGTGATGAACTGCGCACCGAACAGGCTCACGACAACGGGCGGCACGCCGCGGCGGGTGGCCTCACGGCCGAACGCGGCCACACCCAGCGGGTGGGTCAGGAAGAAACCGGGGGTCTTCCACACCTTGGTGATCAGGGCGTCCAGGTCATCCGGTGTGGGAGCGCCACCGAGGGTCTTGATGGTCTGCTCGGGTGTTGCCTGAGCCAGCAGGCCGTACTCGGCGTTATTGATGAGCTCGCTTTCCTGACGCTCCTTGATGGACTCGATGGTCAGGCGCAGCTGCTGGGCGATCTGGTCGTGCGGGCTGGAGTACAGGTCCGAGACCCGGGTGTTGATGTCGAGCAGCGTCGAGATGGTGCGCAGCGTGTATTCGCGCGGATTGGTCTCGTAGTCGACGTAGGTCTGCGGCAGCGGGGCCTCGTTCTCGCCCTGCTCCTCGCTGTGGATCGCCACCTTGTCGGGGTTGATGACGCGGTTCACCCGGTAAATGCCGGCCTCGACGGGTACCCAGTTCAGCAGATGCAGCAGCCACCGTGGAGTGATCGTCGACAGCTGGGGGACGGTCTTGGTGGCATTGGCTAGCTGCCGTGCGGCGAGATCGCCGAGGGCCTGGGATTCATTCTTGGCAGCGGGCACAGCGGTTTCCTCCTCAGCGAATGGGATCAAGACCTGATGCCCGAAATCCTAATCGCGATTGGGGCGGTGCATCAGGTAAGGAACACCCGTGCGCCAAACTCCTCGCGGGCGGTTGAGCCGTCGCGCCGCGTCGCCGTGAATCGGTATCTCACTCGCCCGCCCCCTAGAAGTGGCCCCGGTGGAAAAGCAGGCGCGCGGCTGGGGATCCGTAGACTGGTTGCATGCAGCACGTCGCACAGTCGCACCGACGCCGGGCGATCAGCGCGCTGCGCGCCGACAGCTTCGGGGCGCGCAGCGCCGCCGTGTGTTGCTGTTGTTGTTGATTCCCTAACCCCGCCCTCTGGCACCCGGGATCGCCGTTTTCCATGTTGACGAGCTCCTGGGCTGCAATCCGCCGGCACAAGGATCAACCAACCCATGACCACTCATTCTTTGCTATCGCTCGTCGATTGGCCCTCCGCCCGCATCACTGGCAGGCGTCACGGGTACCACGCCGAGGCACTCCCGCAGCGCCTGACGAGGTACCGCGGCGGCACCTATTCATCCACTGTGGACAAGGTTGTGTTCACCGACGGAACTTCCGCTCGCACAGATTTAATTCGCCTGAACCCCACTATCGCCGCGTACTCCCTCGATATCGCGGGAATCGCCCCCAATCTGCCCTCGGGCTACGCGGTGGCCGACTGGCTGTCGGTGGCGAACCTGCGGGCCCGCACCCGTGAATCTCAGGTGGCCTGGATCTTGGCCAACTCCTTCCCGGCGCTGTCGACGGCACAACTGAGTCGCCGGTTGCGTGCGGTGGGGTATCTGGGCGAGGCGAACATCAAGGACCACGAGGCCATCGCGGGAACCCAGGCCGCCATCTGGTTCCTCACCAACGGGACAGAGCTGGACACCGCGGCGCGCAATGTGCCAACCGCTACCCGAAAGTCTCCGTCTTTCATCGAGTTCGAATTCAAGGAGCGCCCACAGCTGGGCGGTCTGACGGTGCGGACCAGTGCGGGGCAGCAGCCGGCCAGCGTGCGGCTGCACGCATCCGTGAATGGGGCCGTGTGGCGCGAGGTGTCCTCTTCGGAATTGAATTTCAGCGAGGGTGAGGCGCAGTACGTCAAGACGTTGGGCGTCGGCGCGACGGTTGCCGAAACCCGGCACGGTGCACCGGATCTCGGGTATCGCTTCTATCGCCTGTACGTGCAGGGCGGTACCGCCGATATCGAGGGTGTCGAATTCTGGTTGCACGATGCCCGTAATCACCGCAATGCCGACCGCGTGGTGCAGCTGTACCGGTATCTGTTGGAGCAGTCGTTGATCGCGGCCGGCCAGACTGAGCACGCCCCCGTCATCGATGACTCGCAGGCTGTGATGGCGGCAGGACTCATGGGGCCCTTCGTCGTGGATTCACAACGCCCGGTTCTGCTCTCGCTGTCCGAGGGTGCCAAGGCCATGGACATCTCCGGCGCGGAGCTCACCGGGCTGGTGGGCTCGGGCACGCGTTTCTATGTGCGGCCCGCGGAGTGCGTTGCGGCGGTGACGGTCTCGGTGGTTGACCCAGTGACGACCGCCCGGGTGCTCACCGGTGTGGCAGAGGGGCCGTTGACTCCGTTGGCGCTCGTGCTTCCCGGTGCGCGGGAAGTTGTCGAACTCACCGTCGAGTGGGCCGAGACCACGCAACTGTCGCGGGTGAGTTAGCGCCAGGAGCGCGCGAACTCCAGGAATGCGTCGTTCTCTTCGGGTGCTCCGACGGTGACTCGCACACCGTCGGCGCCGAAGGGGCGCACGATGATTCGGGCCTCGGCGGAGGCTTGTGCGAATTCCGTCGAGCGATCGCCCAACGGTAGCCACACGAAGTTGGCCTGCGATGGCGGTACCTCGTATCCCGCCTCCCGGAGTGCTTGGGTCACTCTTGTGCGTTCGGCGACAACATCATTGGTTCGTGCGAGGAGTTCCTCTGCGGCGCCCAGGGAGGCCACCGCAGCGGCCTGAGCGAGGCTGGAGGCGCTGAACGGCACGTACACCTTGCCCAGCGTGGTGATCACATCGGGATCGCCGATCGCGTAGCCCACCCGCAGGCCGGCCAGGCCGTAGGCCTTTGAGAAGGTGCGTAACACAACAACATTGGGATGTTCGCGAACAAGGGCAATGCTGTCGGTGAAGTCTTCGCGCACGTACTCGATGTATGCCTCGTCGATTGCGATGAGGATGTGGGGCGGTACCGCCTCGACAAACCGGCGTAGCTCGGCGGGTGGGACCACGGTGCCGGTCGGATTGTTGGGATTGCAGACGAAGATCAGCCGGGTGGCGTCCGTCACTGCGGCGGCCATGGCCGCCAGGTCGTAGGTGTGGTCGGTCAGCGGCACCTGAACGGGAGTGGCCCCAGCGACCCGCACCACCAGCGGGTAGGTCTCGAAGGACCGCCAGCCGAACAGCACCTCGTCCCCCACCGTGGCGGTGACCTGTACGAGCTGCTGGCACAGGCTCACCGATCCGCATCCGACCGCGATGTGCTCAGGCGGCATGTCCACGTGTTTGGCCAGGTGTGAGCGCAGCTCGGCGTAGCCGTTGTCCGGGTAACGGTTGATCTGCGCGGTTGCCTCGACGATGGCCGTGTGGACGCTGGGCAGTGGTCCGTGCACGGTCTCGTTACTGGCGAGCTTGATGGCACCGGGGACGTTGCGGCCGGGGGTGTACGCCGGCAGTTCAGTCAGCTCGGGGCGAAGTCGGGCAGGCACTGGAACAGACTATCTGTGCATGTTGGACCGGATGGCGACCAACGGCTTTGCCTTCCGGCCTCGCGGGCCTGTACTCTGTGCCCTCGGCGGTTCGGAATCCATTTATGGGTTCCGGTACCCTCGGGAAGTTCAGGAGGCGTGCCAGAGCGGCCGAATGGGACTCACTGCTAATGAGTTGTCCCCTTTACGGGGGACCGGAGGTTCAAATCCTCTCGCCTCCGCGTCGGTCTGCAGGCCAAACCTGTTGACCTGCAACAATTGAATAGCACGCGCCCGTAGCTCAACGGATAGAGCATCTGACTACGGATCAGAAGGTTAGGGGTTCGAATCCCTTCGGGCGCACTATAGTTCGAGTTCAGGGGCATTTCGCTGGTAGCTGGCTAATTGCACGGCCATCGAATACCCGCAAATTAGATTTTGGTCGGTGTTGCTGGCTCATCTGCCTACTACCCGACCCGGACTGGCCCACCATGGTTCCTTGAAACACATGGGCACTCTTTGTTCAACAGGCTCGCTCAGCAGGAGAAAAGCCCCAACGGCGACGCGCATGCAGGCCAAGTGTCCATAGGCCGAGGACAAGCGCGGCGGCCAAGCAACTAATTGCGGTGATTTGTAGGGCCGTTTCAGAAGCGACTTGTGAGCCGATACCGCGGCTGCGATCGGTGACGGCTCCCGCCATCGCCACGCTAAGGCCAGCTGCGACGGTGATCACTGTTTTGGTGACTCCGGATGCCTCCCCGGCTCGCTCGGGTGTGATGACTCCTTGAGTGGCGATCAGGGTCAACGCATTAGCGGCCCCGAGGGCGGCGCCAGCTAGCGTGGCCGCGATCAGATAGACCGTGAGCGATGGCGCCCACACCAGGCATAAAAGGCATGTGGCCGCGCCCGTAAGGAATATAGCCATCGCATATACGGCAACCGAGGGAACGATGCGGCCGGCCAGTGGGCCGGTGAGTGCCATCGCCAGTGCCGGGATGAGAAAGGCGACGCCTGCCCTAACGACCGACAGACTCCATTGCCCCTGCAGTGTCAAGGGGACAACGAATAGGAGCATCACCATTGCGGCGTTAGCCACCGCACCGGTGAGCGTCAGCGCCACAAAAGGCCCATTGCGAAAGAGCGCTAGGTCAACCAGTGGATTAGTCGCTAGTTGTTCGCGATACACAAACAAGATCAGCAGCGCGAACACCAGGATGATCCCGGCGATACTTGCAGATAACGGCCATATCCTGACGCGGTCGACGACGATCGCGAGTGCCGCGAGGGCTGCGGTGATCGTCACCAACCCCGGCCAGTCGATCTGTCGATGGTGGTCGTTGTCGAAGCTCTCGTCGACGCGACGGGCCGCAAGAGCCCCGGCGGCGGCCAAGGGCACATTAAGCCAGAACACCGCCCGCCAAGAGACGGTGTCGGTGAGAAATCCGCCGACGAATGGCCCGCAGGCGGTGGCTATTCCGCCGATACCTAGCGCCCATCCAATGGCGCGACCACGCATCTTGGTCGGGTACAGGTTGGTGAGCAAAGACAGACCTACCGGCATGATCATCGCGGCACCCGCCCCTTGGGCCACACGCGCTCCGACTAAGACGGGCAGCGTCGGAGCGAGCGCGCACACCAGGGACGACACCCCGAAAAGGGCCAGTCCTAACACGAGCAGACGCCGTCGCCCGAACAGGTCACCAAGACGTCCGGCACCTAGCATCAGCGTGCCGGTAGACAGCAGGTAGGCACTGACCACCCACTGCAGACCACCGCTGTCTGCGTGCAGATCACGGCCGATCTGCGGGAGCGCCAGGTTCAACGCGAACGCGTCCAGCTGAATGCAGAACACTCCAACGGACATGGCCAGCAAGGCCCACTGTCTAGCTACGAATATTGGTGCCATGACGATCTGGCGTCCTTCCTTGCCGCGGCGGCGGCATTACCGAGAACTTGGCGCCCGTCTCGGCTCGGACTAGGCGCGTAAAGAGCAATAGAGCGGAACAAGGAAAACCCACGGTGGGTTGGCGATTTCACGGAAATCGTGATCAGACGACAGGCACGTAAATTCACTCTGGGCGCCGCAGGAAGACACCTGCAGCAGGAAACCGCGAGGGCGTGCATCAATACCCTACCGGATATCAAACTAGCGTGCCAGAACCAGAACAGATCGTGCCAACATGACAGATTGCCATCAATATGACAGATGCAGCAACGCCTTCGTTCAACTTGACTAATTCATGGCCAATTGACTGACTATGCCGGATCTGTTGGCTGAACTATTTCGCCTTGCTACGGTTTTTGTGTACGACCTCTAGCGTGTAATCCGCAGGGGTTCGAATTGACTCTTCCGGGGGCTGGGAGTTGGCGGGTAATTAGCCCTCATTTTCGAGAATATGGTAGTTCGCTACCTGTCCTAGACCTCGACAATGAGAATAGTTAGGCAGATGCAGTGACATTAGATGCACAGACGACTTTTACTGAATCGAATTCAACTCGACGAGGACGCTACAAAGCAGAAATAGCGTCGGTCTCCCCCATGTCCAGCAGAAATACCTTCGAACAGCATGACACGTGCTTTCTCGGGGTGAGCCTTGAGAATGCGAACTTCACTCCAGCCAAGCTCAGGAGCATGGTGAAGTGGATCTCACGTAGATTTTCACACTGCACGGTTCTCGTAGGTGACAGCATTCATCGCATCACGCTTGAGTCGGCTGGTTCGACCACTCCCGATGATGCTCAGTTGCGCGCGCTGGAGCTCGGATGTGAGTTTATCGAGGATATGAGTGAGATATTTGATGAGTACTGCGATTCCACTGACTTCACATACTTGAAATGCAGCGAGGTAGCCGATAGCCAGGAGTTCTCCAAGTTTCACACCGAGCTACGTGCCTTCTTCTCAGAGAACGACGCATTTAAGTCATCAGTGGAGTCGTTCGGTCGCGCATACCACGGCAAACACTCGCATGAAGTAGGTGCAGCTGAATGGGAAAAGCGAATCAACATGTCCAGCGACTACTTCTTAGAAGAGTTCGCGATTTTCGCCTGCCTGCAGCAGCAAGGAATTCCGGTGATGATATATCCCGGCTCCTTTAGCACACTCTCCGAAATCGCAGGCGGAGAACATCCGATGGCGCCACAAGAGTTGCGTGATCTGATTGTCGTGTCACTTCACCTGAAAGGCCGCGGATCGTGACAGATTCAATTCGTACAACCATCCCGGAAATACGGCGGGGAAAGATCTATCAGGATGTCTACGCAAAACGCTCCTCGGATCAGGTTGCCCTGGACGAAGCACAGCTAGAACGAGCCAAAATCTCGGCTGGAGAACTACTTTTCGAAAATTCTCACGCGCGGAATCAGGCATTTGGCGACGGAGTGTTCTTCCTGGAGATACCTGCCGATCTTGACGTGGTGGCCGGGGATGCATTCGCTCAGCAGTTCTATCGCGGCCTTTCTTTCGCTCCGTACGGCAAGTTCCGCACCATCGATAGCGACAGTTTTGGCGACCCTCTGCTGGGATTCCACCAACGCTCCAACCAGATCGAACAATTCCTCCTGGAACGACGCTTTTGGGCCAATCATTATCCGGCCGAGATCGCCAGTCTTGGCGAGGCGCTCACACAGCTCTCCGAACAGGTACTGCGATCGGTGTTATCGCTGGTGGGCATACCCGAGACGGAATGGTCGCTGGCCACCGGCGGCTGCTCAAGGTCGGCGGGCTCATATCATTTAACATTCAACCACTATCGGCCTGCCCACGAAGACATCGGTCTGAGCTCCCATAAAGACGACGGGTTTCTCACGATCCTGCGGACCACCAGGCCGGGCCTGGAAGTTGCCCGCGGCGACCGGTGGGAGATCGTGCCGGTAGACCCCTCCTGCTTCATCATCAACTTTGGGCTGTCGATGGAAATCCTTACCGCGCACAGCGAAACACCTGTTGCGGCAATCATGCATAGGGTCGCACGCCAACAAGAAGATCGGTCCAGCTTCGGACACTTCAGCTCCAGCGGATGCCTGCCGGGCCAGGACCAAGGCATCTACCGCTACGCCCAAGAAGCCGGACTTGAGCGCATCTGCGATTCGCGTGAGTTGATCGATGAGAACGACTACGAGATCTATGCCGGGACCGAGGCCCCTGAACCCGCCTCCCTGCAGGCCGAAAGCAGCCCCCAATGACCGCGGCAATGACACTGCAACGCGCGCTCGTTGATAATGAGGCTGCTCTGGCATTCACCACCGAAGGTGGCATGTCTCAAGCACTGCGGGACGGTTGTTTCCTCCTCGCTATACCAAACGGATTCGACGCCGAGCCCGGTATCACATTGTGCCGTCAGTTCTATCGGAGTCCCGAAGACGGCCCCGAAGAGACCCATGCGTATCGCGGATTCCGAGCGCTAGAGGGCATCTACTTTGATCGGGAACATTTCCAGACCGAGCATGTCCTAATAGACGGGCCCGGACGCCGTCTGCATTTCCCCGACGAACTTATCGACATGACCGAGCAGATGAGCGATCTGACCCGCTTGGTGTTGCGCCACGCGATGAACGAATTGGATATCCCTGAGGCCCTGTGGAGCAAGGTCACCGGGGGCGCAGTAGATGGACGAGGCACACACTGGTTCGCGGCAAACCACTACCGCTCCGAACAGCCCAAACTCGGCTGCGCCCCGCACAAGGACACTGGATTTGTGACCGTCCTGTACAACGAAGAGCCAGGACTGGAAGCCTCTGTCGAAGGCACCTGGGTTCCGATCGACCCAGCACCCGGCTATTTCATCGTGAACTTCGGGGGGACGTTCGAGCTGCTCACCGCCGAGTTAAGCCAACCTGTGCGAGCCATCTTGCATCAAGTCCGCCAGTGCAATCCGACACCCAGTTCGCAGGACCGCTTCTCATTCGCGGCCTTCGCCAATCCACCAGCGACCGGCGACCTCTACCAGGTGTATCGCGATGGGTCCGCCGCGGCGGTGCGCAGCTCCGCAGAATTTCTGCGCGAGTTCAACGAACAAACCTGGTCCGACCGCCACGCAGAGTTCGGAATTAGCCAGTCTGTGGGTGCAGGAACAGGAACACCATAGTGGCTACTTCCGCAAGCACCCACAAGACTACCCAGTCGACCAGCATCGTCGCTGCACCGGAATATCCAAAAAATGAGCCTTTTCCCGGTGTGCTCGCCCATCATCCCGGACCCACTCGTGGACATAGCCATGCCGCTGCCTTTCATGAAGCAACAGTTAATCGAGGCTTGCCGGCATCGGATTACTTCCGCAGCGCTGGGATCAGCAGACTCGCTGAGGAAAACGGCGGCCTGTGCACTTTCTGGATGGGACACCAACTCGCGGTCTACCAGATCACAAACACTCCCTTAGTCGGCGACAACTCCTTGGCACCCTCCACGGACGCAAACAGGGACCTGTTCGGCGATTTCATGGGATCGCTGCCACATGACCACCAGGACCGCCCGACGAAACGCGCAGTCATCGAGCGGTCCCTGGGTAACGCGAAATTTATTGAGCGCCTTGAGCCCGCTATACGGCGATACACCGCAGATTATCTACGCCGCTCAGCCGGGCAACCGATTGCGCTAGATGACTTCACGCTGACCCTGACTGCCTACGTGGACAGCATGATCCCCGGCGTTCTGGATCTCACTGACAAACCACTGCCGGAGTACCTTCACTCAGCAGAATACGGTCCGGTAGTCCGCGGCTTCTTCGACTTGGCCTCCGATGTCATCAGCAACAACAACCCCCAAGCTATGCGGGATTTCGACATCATCGTCCCGTTCGTTCGCGACCTACTGACCGACAACCTCGGCTCTCTAGAAAACGCCCCGTCCTCCAACATGATTCGGCGCTACTTCGCGTTGTGGGACCACCCTTTGACTCGTGACGGTCTAGATCTCCTCGACACCGCACGGATCAAAGAACTCGGCACAATCATCGTCGCAACGTACGACACCACCGCTCTGAGTCTGATGTGGGCACTTAGCTACATCGAGAGCGAACCCGAAGTCAAGAAAACTGTCATTGCAGAAGCCCAGAGTCGTGGCGTCGGATCGTGCCCCGCACACGAAGCGCCTTCGGTGACGGACCTTGCAGTTCTCGAAGCCGTACGGCTCGGCGGGAGCAACCCCTGCGCGCTGTGGCGTCGTACGACCGCGCCCTTCACCCTGCATCATCGAGGAACAACGGTGACGATCCCGCCGGACACCATGCTGTGGTTGGACCGCCGCCAGGCCAACCGCGACCCAGCTGTCTTCCCAGAGCCAGACCGTTTCGCACCCGCGAACATTCAGGCGATTTTCCGGACTGAGCGTGAGACGGTCGCATCCCTGATTTCCCGGGGACGTTACGAGATCAATTCATTCAGCATGGTCAACGCCGATCGAAACCCGCGCAAGTGTCCTGGCCGCCTTTTTTCAGTACAGATGCAGTCCGTCGTCCTGTCGGAACTGTATGGCGCGTACACAGTAAGCGCCAATGGCGTAGACCTTCAGCTCAAGCGGCACGCGTCCATGCCCCGCCCCGCCGCACCCGGCACGATCACGATCTATCCACGCACCGAGACAGTCAAGGAGCCGACCTCATGACGACCTCCAATTCAGTCACGGCGCGGGCGCCCGTTAGCTTGCCGCCGATGCCACGGGAACACGAAGCTCTTGCTGCCTACCCTCGAATCCAGCTAGAACACGCCCACCTCGACGAGGAACAACTCCTGTTCGAATCCGCTGAGGGGTTCGACCGCGCCTTAGCTCAAGGTTTCTTTCTGCTGCGCATCCCTGAAGCTCTCGAGACCGAGCCCGGCGATCGGTTCGCTGCACACTTCTACCAAGACCAAGCAGGCGACGAACTAGACCGTTATCGCGGGTTCCGGGAGATCGACGTGCCTGGCACCTACCAAGGCTACTTCGACCGCGAACATGACCAATGGGAGAACTTCTACATCGAACAAGCCAATTGGGCGCTGCTGCCTGCCGACGTTGCCGAACTAGGGCGTGGCATGACCGAACTTGGGATCTCCGTCCTGCGAGCAGTATTCCGCCGCCTGCGAATCCCTGCGGAGCTATGGAGTCAAGTCTCTAGCGGCCTGTCCGAGCACCACGGCCATCAAATGCTCGCGTTCAACCATTTCCGCTCACAGAAAACCACCCGGGGCTGCAAGTTCCACCGTGACTCTGGATGGGTGACCGTACTGCGGTCTGTAGACCCCGGTCTCCTTGCCCTCATCGAAGGCAGACTCGGTTCCATAAACCCAGAGCCGGGATATTTCATTGTCAACTTTGGAAGCTCTTTGGAAGTACTCACCGCGGATCTGCCCACCCCGGTCCGGGCGAACATTCACGGAGTAGTCGGCACGGAAAGAGCCGCAGGCCAGCCCGATCGCATCTCGTACGTAACGTTCCTGGACTCCAACCTCGACGGAACCATCTACCGCATCACCAACGACGGAACAGCGCAGCCCGTGCAGTCGGTCGCCGACTTCGCTGTGCAAGAAGTGAATCGTACTTACAACGACGACATCACGCTGTGAACACTCACTCCGATCCCAACAACGAAGACACCAACCACGATGGGAAGCAACCAGCATGACCACGCACGCTGTTGACGAAACTCGCCTAATCCTCCCCGCAGCTGCGCTAGATGCAGGGAAATTGCGGTTTGCCTCCGAGACTGACGAAACCCAGGCGCTCCAGATCGGCGCGTTCCACCTAGCCGTACCCGATGATATCGACGTAAGTGCTGGGCTCATCTTCTGCCGAAGCTTCTACAAACCCCACACCGACAACCCTGACGATCGCTATCGCGGCCATCGCGACCACGGTCACCCCGAATCCAAGCTCGGCTACGAAGACCGCCCCGACCAAGTCGAACAGCTACAACTGGAAAGCTTCCTCTGGCACCGATACCTCCCAGACGACGTGACGGCGCTACTTCAGCAGATGAAAAAGCTGACCTTAGATACCCTTTTCGGTATTTTCGACGCTGCAGACATACCGAAAGATGATTGGGAACCCATCACTGGCGGGGCCCAAGAAGACACAGGGCTCTGCTACACCACCGTGAATCATTACCGCTCAGGCCTCAACGATCGAGCGGGGATCGTTGAACACACGGACAGCGGATTTATTACCACTATCTGCACCGATCAGCCCGGCTACGAGATCCTGCATGACGGTCGTTGGCTGCCCGTACAAGAACGCACAGGGCATTTCATCGTTAACCTCGGCGACGCCTTTCAAGTCCTGACCGAGAAGCTTCCACGCCCAGTGAATGCTGTATACCACCGCGTTCCGGAGCGTCAGGCCGACATCACTTCCTCGGATCGCTCTTCATTCACCATTTACATGGGGCCGCGATACGACATGTCTTTGTACCAATACGACTCAGAGCACAAGCTGTCTGAGTTTCAGGGCTTCCGCGAGTTCTCGGTGGAGAAAGCCGGCAAGCTGGGCTACGAATTCCACTCGCGCATATGAACACCGCACCGGAGCACACACAAAGCAGCGCCCGCCACGACTGGCAGCTAGCGGAGCTGCAAAACGAAACCCTTGTCTTCTCGACCCAAGACGGGCTGCAACGCGCACTGCAGGACGGCTTCTTCTACGTCAAGCAGCCCAGCGACCTGGATCTGTCCGCCGGGGACCGCTTCGCCCGCAGCTTCTATCTCCCAGCTGCACCGGGCGAACAGCCGGACCCATACCGCGGCTACCAGAAGTGGACTTCAGACGAACTAGGCCCGCATCAAGGCTACTTCCGCCGAGAAGCCGACCAAACCGAACAATTCTTCCTCGAAAGTGCCTGGTGGAAGAAGATCTACCCGAACCCGCTTGTGCAACAGGCCGAAGCCATGCGCGACTTTGCACTAAACATCCAGCAGGCAGTGTTAAGTCAACTCGACCTACCGCGTGAGCTTTGGCACCAGGGCACTGGACACAGTCTCACCCCGCAAGGTACACACACCCTGACGTTCAATCACTTCCGTCCCGAAGTCGCCGCCCGCGGCCTCAACATCCACAAAGACTCAGGATGGGTGACCGTCCTGCGCTCCACTGAACCCGGGCTAGAAGTGGCTCGCGACGGCGACTGGCACCCTATCGACCCCATCCCCGGCACGTTCATCGTCAACTTCGGCTGTGCCATCGAGATTTTGATGCGATCGACCACTACCCCGGTCGCCGCCGTCGCTCACCGCGTAATACAGCAAGAGCGTGACGACGACGGGAAATCGGACCGATTCTCCTATGCACTGTTCGTTGACAGCGCCCTCGATAGCGACGTATGCCCCGGCCTTTTCACCTATCACCCGGAAACAGGCCTCCACCTGCAGACCAGTTTTGACGCCTTCCTCAACGAGATCCTCGACAACACCTATCAGAAAGACACGACCGGACTGTACTGACGGCGCCATCTCCTGCACCTCATAAGTGGTGACAGTTCAGGTCTGAATCGTTGTCGCTAAGCAGACCGCGCGGTGGTGGGCATTCTCGATGTCCGACAGAACCGATCGCACCTCTGTCGACGTCGCCGTTCCTGAGATAACCGATCGATCAAAGAGGTTCCCAACCGAGACGTTCCGGTATCTCATCGCGCAGCCGTGGCGGTTCCCCGAATACAACGGAATGCCCAGCGGGGGAGTCGTTGAACTGGCAAACGGAGCCGTAAAGAAGGTCTATTAGTGTCACGCAAGAATGTTCTGATAACTGTCTCAGCTGTCATCGTCGCGGCAGCTTTGGTGCTGGGCGGGGTGTACTTGCTTCGATCGGCGCCGTCCGCTCCAGACGTGAGCTGTCAAACCGTTGGGGAACTGCTCAGGTATTCCGACGATGAGATGGCGCGCATCAAAAAGCACAACGAAGAGGTGGCCGAGACACGAGACGCTGACCGACAAGACGAAGCGATCCCGATGTATCAGAAATGGGCTGCCACCCTTAGGGATTACGCCGAGAAGATCTCTGGCCCGGAGTTCAAAGGTACTGCGGTGCAAATGGCCGACGCTGCAGACGAGGTTGTCGAGCGGGAGATTCAATTCCTGGGGAAACCGGCGGCAGGGCAGACCCGAGAGCAGCATCTGAAAGAGTCGACGGACAACATTGTGGCTGCCGTCCGCAAGGTCAAAGATGCCGAGGCCAAGCTGCGAATCAGGTGCCCGGTCGGATCCTCTGACACCAAACTCTAGCGTCGTTCCTCGATGGGGTTACCGTCCTCATCGACCGGCCACGGTGGACGCGGGGTGGCAGGCATTTCTGGTGCGCCACCGTACAAGTACGGATGCGGCATGTCGGGGTTTTTCCACGCGGGACGGACGTTGCGAGTCTTGTACATCACGAACATCCCCACGCCGAAGATGAGCAATCCGACCAGCGTTAGCAGGGGGCCATGGATCCAGGGTATATGACCCCAGGTCGCTACATTCCTGATATACACGCACGCGAACCCAGGTGAAAGGTTACGAACAACGGCGGTGGCAAATTGATGGAAAGTCATGTGCCACAACGTCACTAGCGTACTCTGGAGAACACAGGCAAACGCACGAATATGTCAGAAGGTTAGGGGTTCGAATCCCTTCGGGCGCATCAGGACTTCTTCACGAGTGAGTGAGAAGCAATGACACAGGTTCAACGATATTTCCCGCACCCTCCCCACGAGGTGTGGTCGGCTCTCGTCGATCCGGCATCGTGGTGGGGCAAGCCTGATACCCCGCCGGCTGATGTCACCGTGGGGAGCGCTTTCACGATGACCACCGTTCCCGTGGTGGGCACGCGGTTCAATGGCGTATTCGAGGTCGAGTTTCTCGACGCCGCCCCCTACGAGCATTTGACCTTGGGCCTGCTGGCCCACGCGTCAACCGGTCAGTCGGCGCGGTGGACGCGCCATGTGGCCTTTCGTGAGCACGAGGGCGGCACGCTGTTGACGGTGACGAATAGGGGCGTCAATCTCGACGACGTCGATGAACGGATTCTGCTCCGGGTGGTCAAAGAGATTCAGGCGACCGAGTTGCACGGCATCGCCCGGCTCCTGGATCAGCCTCGCCCGTGATCCCCTGTCACGGTCATATCAGGCCATCGCGCAGGCGCTGAAAGCCTTGGGCGACAAGTTCGCCGGGGTTTCTGGGCACGGTGGAATCGGATACCGCCAGTTGGATCACGGTGCCAAGTACCGCGTACGCGGCGTTGCAGACCAATCGCGGATATAGGTCGGCATCGGGATCCAGGCCCGTGCGTCGACTGACTTCGGCGAGCACCACGGTTCCCACGTCGTCGGATCGGGCCGCGTCGTGTGCGGCCAAGCCCGGATTCTGTGCGGACAACCGAGTGACGGCCACTGCGGTGCTGAATGCCTCGGAGGTCGCCAGGTCCAGCATCACGGCTTCCAGTGAGTCGATCACGGGCTCGTCAGTGGGGCGCTGGCGCAGTAGTTCGACGGCGTTGTCCTCGATCCCGCGCAACGAAAACAAGACGGCGTCTTCCTTGCTGGTGAAGTAGTTGCGGAACGTGCGGGACGAGACGCGCACCGCGTCGGCGATGTCGTCGACCGTGACGGCGGCGAGGTCTCCGCGTTCCAGTGCCAGCTCCAGTGCGGCGCGACTCAACGCCAACTTGGTCTCGGACTTCTTCTGCTCGCGCAGGCCATTGGGCGGTGGCATGTGGCCATCCTAACAAACCTTCCGTTTTGGGAAACTTTTCTAAAAATGGAAACGTTCTACGAGTATGTCCGGCGTCGCGGTGAGGCCGGGGGCACGAAGAAGAGGCGATTGACATGAGGAAAGCACTGGCCTCACTGGGCATCGCTGCCGTACTGGCGGCCGGGGGCATGGCCCTTGCCGGTCCCGCCGCGGCGGCGCCCTGCGGCAAGGTTGTGGTGTGGGGTAACGGCGGCGGCGTGTGCGAATCCGACTTCGCGCCCGATGGCAGCTTCACTCGATGCGACACCGTGTACGTGCTCGGCATCGGAGGGACGAACTGCTATCGGGTGTACCCGTAAGCGCGTCAGGGTCGCACCTGGGACGTCCTGTACCAGAAGCTTCCCCGCGCGGTGTCCAGTCCGCTACCGTCCCCCTCATGGTTGAGGACCTGACAGCTGATTACGTCATCGTGGGCGCGGGATCGGCGGGGGCTCCGCTGGCCACCCGGCTCGCTGAACGCACCAACGACCAGGTGCTGGTTCTGGAGGCGGGGCCCAAGGACAAGGACATGGGAATCCACATTCCCGCCGCGTTCTCGAAGCTGTTCCGCAGCGACGTCGACTGGGACTACCTCACTGAGCCGCAGCCCGAGCTGAACAATCGCCAGATCTATTGGCCGCGAGGCAAAACGCTGGGCGGCTCGTCGTCCATGAACGCGATGATGTGGGTCCGGGGATTCGCGGCCGACTACGACGACTGGGCGGCGGTGGCCGGCGATCAGTGGTCTTTCGCCAACGTTGCCCCCTACTTCAAGCGCATCGAGACGGTGGAGGGCGCGACCGAAAGCGATGAGGGCACTGAGGGCGCGCTGAAGATCTCCAAACAGCGCAGCCCCCGCTCCAGCACCGCGGCATGGCTGGAGGCCGTCAAGGAAGCCGGATTCGATGTCGAGCGGGCCAATACTCCTGAACCCAAGGGTTTCTCGGAGACCATGGTGTGCCAGAGTGGCGGACGCCGCTGGAGCACCGCAGATGGTTACCTCAAGCCGGGCCTGCGGCGCCGGAACCTGAATGTAGTTACCGAGGCCCAGGTGCGCCGGGTGCTGTTCGACGGCACCAGAGCCATCGGCGTCGAGTACGTGCGCGATGGCATCACACACACCGTGCGCGCGCGGCGCGAGGTGATCTTGAGCGGCGGTGCCATCAATTCTCCTCAGCTGCTGATGCTTTCGGGTATCGGTGATGCCAAGCACCTTGGCGGGTTGGGAATCCCGATCGTGCACGACGCCCCGCAGGTTGGCCAGAATCTGCTCGATCACCTGTGTTGCCCGGTGGGTTACGCGGTCGAGGCTGACTCGCTGTACGGGGCGGAAAAGCCGCTACAGCTCGCCAACTACTTCCTGCGCCATCGCGGCATGCTCACCTCGAATGTCGGCGAGGCTTATGGATTCCTGCGCAGCCGGGCCGATCTCGCCCTACCCGACCTAGAGCTGATTTTCGCCCCCGCACCATTCTTCGATGAAGGCCTGGGGGAGGCTACCGAGCACGCCATCGTGATGGGCCCGATTCTGCTCAAGCCAGAGAGCAGCGGTGAGATCACCCTGACCTCGCCCGATCCGCTGGCCAAGCCGCGCATCGACCCGCGTTACCTCAGTGATAGTGCCGGACAGGACCGCGCCGCCATGATGTTCGGGCTACGGACCACCGCCCGTATCGCCGAGACGCCGTCGATGCGGGCGATACTCGGCAAGATCCTGCGGCCGAGGAATCCCAGCGACAACCTGGAGGAGACTCTGGTCGCTGCGCTGCAGAACAACTCGCACACCCTCTATCACCCCGTGGCGACCTGTCGGATGGGTGTGGACGAGGCCAGCGTGGTTGCTCCGGATCTCACGGTGCGCGGTGTGCAGGGACTTCGGGTGGTCGACGCCTCGGTGATCCCGAGCCTCATCCGTGGTCACACGCACGCTCCGTCGGTGTTGCTCGGTGAGAAAGCTGCCGATTTAATTCTTTCTCCACAAGCATGAAACCGATCCGCGTCTCCGAACGTCTGACTGGATAGAGTCAGCAGTTGAGGAGTTAGCGGAGGGAAATCATGAGCGACGAGTTCGGTGTCCGGACCGAGGAGCTCGCAGCCATTTCCAAGACATGGCTGGGTGAGACGCTGCACATCAACGACATGCCATGGACGTCATTTCAGGATGCCTCGGGTTCGGGAAGCGAAGTCCTGGCTGCCATTCGTGACACCGCCTCGCCCGGAATCAAGGCGATGTCCTCGATTGCCCGCAGGTTCTCCGACATGGCAGGGCTCGTCGATACCTTCGCCACCAACGTGACAGCGCAGGACGAGAAGACCGCCACGTCGTTCGATGCGCTGAAGCCACGCTGATGCGCCCGACGATCAGTCAGCTCCGCGGCTGGAATCTCGACGCGCTCAGCAAGGCCGCTGACATCGCCCGCGACAACGCCCGGACGCTGGATGCGTCCTTGGACTCGTGCGACCGCGTCTTCAACGACGCATCGGGCTGGTTTGGCAAGACGCACGACGCGGCCCGGATCAAGGTCGACCAGGAGCTCGACCACGGTCGCGAGGTCCGGAATGTCCTGAACCGGTTATCCGATGACGCCGAGGACGCGGGACGAACTCTCAAGCACGCCAAGGAATACACGCTTCAAGACGTGGACGCCGCGGTCGCCGAAGGGTTCACGGTCACCGATACCGGAGAAGTCAGCCACCCGGATGCTGCGAAGGCACAGGCGGCGGCCGACCACCAGCGCCGGATTCAGGCGGGCCTCGACGAGGTGGCCCGTCTGGACGAGTTGTACGGCCGGAAGCTGCGGGAGGCCGTCAACGACTTGGAGGCCATGCGCGACGGGCAGCAGGATGTCACGCTGCCGACAGGAGAGAAGATCGATCCCGATGCGCTGGTCGACCGGGTGCGTGGCATGTCCGAGGAGGAGCGCCGCGCGTTCCTGGAGGGTTTGCCCCCGGAGACGGTGCATCAGATGGTCATCGCCGATCCCGAGTTCATGGGGAACACCAACGGAGTTCCCTTCGACGTCCGCGCGGACGCCAATGAGATCAACATCAGGAACGCGCTCACCGATGAGCTGCAGAACCCGTCGCCTAATCAAGCACGCGTCGATCAGCTCCGGGCGATGCTCGAACCGATGGATGATCCGTTCGCAACGATCCCTGCCGGAGGCTCGCCCGCCGACTTCAAGATCGATCGCAAGTTCGTGATGTTCTCGACCGAGGGCAACGGCCGGATGATCGAACAGATCGGCGACCTCAAGCCAGGTGCACCCGGCGTCGGGGTCTACGTGCCCGGCACCAACACCAACCTCAACGGCAGCAGAAATAACCACGACTCGGCCGTCAACCTGGCCAAGCAGAGCGGGTCGCCGGTCTTCCTCTATATGGAGAACGATTTTCCGCAGGGGCTGGACAAGGCGACAGACCCGTCCTACGGATTGGCGATGGCGCCGCAACTCGTCTCGTTCGGCAAGGAACTCGACGCCGAGGTCGCCCGCCATGCGCCGGGTGCGCCAACTACGTACATCGGACATTCGTATGGCGGTTCTGTCGTCGGCACCGCCGAACAGATGGGTCTGCGCGCCGACCGCGTGTTGTACGCCTCGTCCGCCGGCACGGGCATCCTCAGCACCGAGTGGCATAACCCCAACCCGAATGTGCAGCGGTTCTCCATGACTGCCCCCGGCGACCTCATCGGCGCAGCACAACTCGCGCCCCGTGACAGCGATATCCCCACCAGATTTTCCCCGTTCCCCGGGGTGAATCTGGATCTGCCGCCGGTGATTCCGCGGGCGCCGGACGGCGATATCGGTAACCCCCATGCGGGTAATCCGCTTGGGGGAGACCCGGATTCGATTCCCGGCGTCACCCGGCTGGACACCGGCTACTACAGCGACGACAACAAGGATCATCCCGGCGAGGTGGTGTTCGGCCCCAAGGGGCACGGCAGCTACTGGGACGACCCGAAATCTGACGCCTTCCAGAACATGGCGAACGTGATCAGGGGTGGTGAGGTGACCACCTACGTCGAACGGGGTATCGAGTCGAACAACGTCGACATCAACCTCGGAGACGACAGCAGCCTGAACGAATCGGTGAAGGACATCGCCAAGGCGTACGGCGATCAATGGTTGTCGGGCGCCAAGATCGGCCCGATCACGTTGCCGACCAATCCCAAATGGGAAGACCCCTACGGCAATCCGCACGTCACCGACAACCCCGGTCTTGGTCGGAAGGTGCAGGTCCGATGAGGCGCGCATGGACGATTGCGATGGCGGGGCTGACGATTCTGACTGCGGTTTCGTGCAATCCCGGTGCGGGCAGTGAGCAAGGAGGTAATACGAGCATGGAACCCACGACGGTCAAGATGTCCGACGCGCTGCGGGTCACGGCCGAGAACCTGTCGTTCGTCACGGCGGAGAAGGTGCAGCCGGGCGTCAACGACGTCGAACGGATGGGCTGCCGCACGAGCTACAACTCGGCCCTCCCGGAGGGGCCGCCGTGGTGGCTGCGCCTGCAGCGCGATTTCGCGGACCCCACTCCAGAGCTGATCTCGGGCGTGCTGGATCGCCTCGAATCGCTGTCCAGCAAGGGCTTTCGCCGTCAAGAAAGCAAGCGGCCGGAGCCTGAGCCGGTGAACAGCCGGACCTACCGTGATGATGCCGGTTACATCGTGAGCGCCCGCGAAGATGTTCGCGGCAATGGGGTTCGGGTGTACGTCGTCACCGCGTCGTCTCCCTGCGCCAACGAGGACTAGCGGTAGGTCACCAGATCCCTGTTGCCCCCGTCGCCGATCAGGTGGGTGTGGTCGTTGAAGGACAGCAGGCTGAGCCCGCGCTTGCCATTGACCAGTGAGGTGATCGACGAGTTGATGACAACACGTTGTGCGGTAAGCCAGTTCGATACGTTTCCGCCCCACAGATCGGCGACGATCATTCCGATGACCCCGGCTGAGGTGGCCACCACGGTGTCACCGTCACGTTTGGCGGCATCGGACATGGCGTCGAGCACGCGCTGCTGAAACCGGGTGTAGCTCTCCGCATACCCGCCGGAGGAATCGGCGCTGGCCCACTGGGCCAGACCGTCCTCCAGGATGGCCTGCGTGTCACCTTTGGCCAGGCTCTTGACGGTGTTCACCGACGCCAGGCGGCGCATCCGTGAATTGCCGACGATCTCCTTGTAGTCGTATTCGTCCCAGCGGTCATCCTGCTGCGGTTCGGATCCCAGCGCGAGCGCGATGGCCTCTCCGGTCTGCCGCTGTCGCTTCATTCCGCCGTGCAGGAGCCGGGTGCCGCTCAGACCGCGGCGGGCCAGCTCGGCTGCCACGGTGTCGGCCTGTCGCTGCCCGGCGCTGGTCAACGGGCTATCGGGGCTGCTGGAGTAGTTGGCAGCCTGACCATGCCGGACCAGGTAGATGACGCCCATGCGGGCAATCGTATCGACTAACCGCCGCCGAGGACCCTCCGCTTCTCGACCTCGAACTCGGCTTCGGTAAGCGCTCCGGAATCTCTTAGGGCAGCAAGGGATTTGAGTTGTTCGATGCGCACACCGTCGTCACTGGGTTCATAGGAGGATGTGGGCTGCGGATTGTCTAGCGGTGATGGTGGGGATGAACGGGTAGAACGCACTCTCGTCAGCACGTAGGCGATCCAGCCGAGCGCCGCCGCCCCGAGCAATCCGGCGAATCCCCAGGTGAGCGCCCAATAGGGACTGCCGTGCCCGAAGGCCAGGCGTGGATTGACGAACCCGCTCACCTCACCGTCGACCTGCACGTTGTAGGTACCGGCGGCGGGGATCTGCGCGACCCACACCCGTCGGCGGGCATCGCCGTTCACCGTGGTCGAGCTTCCGATGCTCTCGCGCACCTGAGGTTCAGCGACCCCGGGCGGCGGAAAGAGCGACATGCCGAGCTGGGGGATGAGCAGCCCGTTGTCACCGGATACCCAGGAGTGGAAGCTGACGGTCACTTCACCGGCGGGCAGTTCCAGCTGGGTGTTGCCCGGGATCTTCACCTCGCCGTAGGCGTCGAACTTGTCGAACACGAAAACGTTCAGGATGAGGGTGGCGATGACGCCGATGACCCCACCAACGGTCATCGTGGTCAGTGCCAGTACCGAGGTCCGGCGCATGCTCATGTGCCGAAGTCTGTCACGTGCCGCGTCAACCGCCCTAGCATCGGACAGATGGACTTCGCCCCCTCCGCCCGCGCCGCCGAACTGACTGCCGCCGTCCGCGAATTCATCGACGGGGAGATCATGCCGGTGGAACGTGCGGTGCTGGCCCACCACGACGCGCTGCTGGGTGCGCGCGCAGGCACGACGGCCGAGCTGTGGGACGTCCCACCGGAGCTGGACAGTTTGAAGGCGAAGGCGCGCAACGCCGGGTTGTGGAACCTCTTCCTGCCGGATCCGGAGTTGGGCGGCGGCCTGTCCAATTCCGAGTACGCGCCGCTGGCCGAGCAGATGGGCCGGTCGCTGTTCGCCCCTACCGTGTTCAATTGCAACGCACCGGATTCGGGAAATATGGAGGTGCTGCACCGGTACGGCAGCCAGGAGCAGAAGGAGGTCTGGCTCGAACCACTGCTGGAGGGCGATATCCGGTCTGCGTTTTGTATGACGGAGCCCGATGTGGCTTCCTCTGATGCCACGAACATGGAGGCCACGGCCATCGTCGACGGCGACGAGGTGGTGATCAACGGCCGCAAGTGGTGGAGCACCGGCGTCGGTCATCCCGACTGCAAGGTGATCATTTTTATGGGGTTGACCGACCCGGACGCGCATCGATACGCGCGCCACTCGATGGTTCTCGTCCCGATGGATACTCCGGGCGTCACTGTGGAACGGATGCTGCCGACGATGGGGTTCTACGACGAGCCGGGCGGACACGGCGTGGTGTCGTTCGAGGACGTACGGCTGCCCGTCGATGCCTTCATCGCGGGACAGGGCAAGGGATTCGAGATCGCCCAGGGGCGGTTGGGGCCGGGCCGTGTGCATCATGCGATGCGCCTGATCGGCCTGGCCGAGGTGGCCCTCGAGCATGCGTGCCGACGGGGACTGGACCGCACCGCGTTCGGAAAACCGTTGGTGAACCTGGGCGGAAACCGGGAGCGCATCGCTGACGCTCGCGTTGCCATCAACCAGACCCGGCTGCTGGTGCTGCATGCTGCCTGGCTGCTGGACACCGTGGGCATCATGGGCGCGTTGTCGGCGGTATCCGAAATCAAGGTGGCCGCACCGAACATGGCTCAGCAGGTCATCGACATGGCGATCCAAATCCACGGTGGTGGAGGGCTTTCTAACGATTTCCCGTTAGCGGCCGCGTGGGTCAATGCCCGCGCGCTGCGGCTGGCCGACGGCCCCGACGAGGTGCATCGCGGTGTGGTGGCCCGGATCGAGCTGGCGAAATACGCTACCGACGGACGGTGAGCGCGTAACGCATCCCACGGTGCAGGCTCGCCCCCACCAGAAGCCCCAGTGCGATCGAGAAGATCGCCATGCAGGTATCGAGCAGTGCGGTGAGGTTGGCATGTCCGGTGGCCGCGACCTCGCTGACGTTCACGAAGCTCAGCGCGCCGGGCACCAGGCACCAGAAGGCGGCCAGTAGCAACACGATTGCCGAAGGCGCCCCCTTGAAGCGTGCCGCGAACAGGGCGAAGGGAACGACGGCGACCGCTCCGATGAAGCCCGTCATGGCGGGTGCCAGAAAGAGACCGCCGAGGCGTTGTCCCAGCATGGCGACCCCGATCGCCAGCACCAACCAGATCAGTGATCCGCGTGGCGCGGACTTGTACAGGTAAAACCCCACCGCTATTACCGGTACGGCCAGGGCGATTGTCCAGCTGCCCAGCGGCGGTCCCAGTGGTGAGGGCTCCGGCGGACCAGCGACTTTCACGCCGATCACCACCCCGAATGCCAGCAGCATCAGTTGTGCGATGCCGTACACAATGCGCGTGGACCCGGCCATCAGCTGGGTGCTCGTCAGCTCCAACGCCCCGATGGTGAGGGTCACCCCGGGCAGCACGGCGATCAGGGCGGGCGCCACCACGCGGGCAAGCCCCTCGCTGGGCACGTTCGCGACGATGAATGTGCTGATGACCGTCACCACGAAGGCGGCGACCGCGGGCATGGTGGCGGCCAGGGTGGGCATGGGGTTGGTGGCCAACATCAGGATGCCGACGATCAGGCCCAGCACCAGATAGGCGGGTAACGCCGAGGAGGTCGGTGCCAGCGCGAGCCCGAAGCCGAGGGTCAAGATGGTGTGTCCGATGACGGTGACGACCGTACCGAAACGTGGTTTCAAACAGCGGATCTCGTAGATTCGTGCGATCGCCTCGGCCGGTGCGATCGCCCCGGCGACGGCCATGTCGGCGATGGTGTCGATGTGGCCGGCCTGGTCCAACTGTGCTGTGCTGCGGGTGGATTCCTCCACTTCCAGCTGACCGGTGACGCCGTCGATCTGGATGATCAGCACCGTCGGCAACACAACGGCGCGCAGTTCTTTGTCGGTGTACTGCGGTGCGATGTCATGCAACTTGGCCAATACCAGGTTGGTGGGCTGACCGACTTCCAGCATCGCGATACCGAGCATGCGCAGCATCGTGACAATCTCGGCGTCATCGAAGTGCTTGGCGTCAGCCAGGGGTATGGGCTTGTCCTTGAGAGCCTTCCGGACAAGCGTTCGTACCCGTCCACGCCCGGTCAGCGCCGTCATGCGCCGAACTGTAGTCGGGTGTCAGGCCTTCAGGTTCTTCTTCGCCGCGCGCCGCAGCTGGATGATTCGCACGCCACCGACCAGGGCGGTGAGCGCTGCACCGGTGATGGCCGCGAACAACACCGTGATGCCCAGAGGCATCTGGATCTCCCACGAGAGGAAGTGGGTGGTCGTGTCCGTCAGGTTCTGCAGAATGAACACCAGCAGCAGAATCAGGATCAGCAGGCCAAGGATGACGCCGGTCCAGGTCGCCGCCGCGCGGGTCCGCTTGACCGCATCTTCCTTCTTGACGGCCTTCGCGGGGGGCAGAGGTGCCTGCTCTCCAACGGGGACGTCGATGGATGTGTCGGCAACCGGAGAGTCCGGAGTCGTACCGGGGTCACTGGTCATATGTTCATCATTTGCTACATAGGCGGTTATTGCAAGCGCCCACGGTCGGCTTTTCGCGGAAAACGCCCGGCGGATACCGCGAAAAGCCGCCGCTTGGCGCAGGTCAGGCGCGGATAGTTCCTTGGCCCGCGATCAACGGCAAATCCAGTGGCGTCAGGAAGCCCGGTTTAGCGTCGATGACCGCTGGTATGGCGTTGATGGCCCGCATCCCGGTGGCAAGGCAGCCACCGATCGCGCCGTCACCGGTGCGTTCGTCACGGAACACCGTCTCCTGGGTGATGTTCGGACTGCCCTTGATCTCGATGCGGTAGGCGTCGTTGTCGACCGACTGGGCTCGCGGCCAATGCGGTGCGGTGTCATTGGTGATCCGGTTGACATGCTCGATGACGATCTTTGGCTTACCGCCCACCCAGCCACGGATCTCGAACCGCACCGCGGCACAGTGGCCCGCTTCGATGGTGCCGGTGTTGGGTTCCGCGCCGTAGGCGATCTCGGTTGGCGTCGCCCACTTTTCGTAGACGGTATCGATCTTGTCGAGTTTGACTCCAACGGCGTCGGCGATCATCGGAATGGTGTGGCCCCACGCGAGGATCAGCACCTCGGGGATTTCCAGTACTGCCGGTTGATCCATGGGCGCGCCCAGTCCCATCGGCATGCTGAAATCACCGTTGTAGTACTGGTAGTCGAGGAGTTCCTGTACCAGAACAGAATCCACCCGTCCGCCCACACCGAGCAGGGTCATGGGGAACAGATCGTTGGCGAAGCCGGGGTCGATGCCGGTGGTGAAACAGGAGGTCTGGCCGTCCTCGCAGGCCTGTTTGATATCGGCGAGCATCTCGGGTGGGCACACCTGCGGGTACACCCACGGTGTCATCGCGGTGGAGACGATGTTGTGCCCACTGCGCAGTGCCCGTGACATGTTGTCGATGTTCTCCAGCGCGTACTGTGCCGTCGGCCCGAAGTACGCGACCGTGCCCTTGGTGCCCAACGCGGCATCGATGTCGGTGGTGGCGGCCAGTCCGGTTGGATGGCTACCAACCAGTGTTCCGACGTCCACACCGTCCTTGGCCGGATCGTGCACCAGCACGGCAGCCAGCTCGAATACCGGATGGTCCAATAGCTCGCGGATCACCAGTTTGCCGACAACTCCTGTGCCCCAAACGATGACGGGATACTTATCACTCATGCGAAAAACTCTCCTGCGTTGACGAACAAGGTCTGCCCGGTCACCATGCGGGCCCGGTCGGATGCGAAGAACACCACCGCATCGGCGACGTCTTCATCGGCGGGCATCTCGCCCAACGGGAATTTGGCCGTCAGTTCGGCGAGTACTTCCTCTTGCGTGATGCCGCGCTGTTGGGCGACCAGACCGATGTACAGCTGAATCGGCGGGCCATACATCCACGTCGGCACCACCATGTTGAGACGAATCTTGTGTGGCCCCAGCTCCTTCGCGAGCTGATACATGGCGTTCTGCAACGCCCCCTTGGATGTCGCATATGCGGACTGGGGTAGCTGAGGATGGAACGCCGACTGCGATCCGATGAAGACCACCGATCCACCGTTCTTCTTCAGCTGCGGCACGGCCACCTGAACGAGTTGAAGCGTGCCCACCACATTCGTGCTGAGCATCGCCTGCCACTGGGACAGATCCGCGCCCTCGATACCGCCGAACACGTCCTCTTTTGCGGCGACATTGACCAGTGCGTCCACCGTGCCGAACCGCTCGACGGCGGTGTCGATAAGGCCCTGGCACGCCGAGGCATCGGTGATGTCGGTGACCGCCCAGGCAGCGGTGCCGCCCGAATCGTCGAGTTCGGCGGAGAGCTTTTCGAGGTTTTCCCGGGTCCGCGCGCCGAGCACCACCTTCGCGCCGTCCTGGTGCGCCTTGAGCGCGACCTCCCGGCCCAATCCGGTGCCTACACCGGATATCACCACCGTTTTTCCGGAAAGAAGTCCTGTCATCGGCTGCCTTTCTCTCTGTGACCCACGCCACCATCCTTCTTAATACGTAACATGGTGTACCGTTATTTGCAATGACTACTGACGAGTTACCCGTAGGCAGGGGGCGCCGCCGCAGTTCCGATATCGACACCAAGGCGCTTGCTGCCGCGCGTGAGCTCCTGGTGGAGCAGGGGTGGGATGCCACCACCATGGTTGCGATCGCCGAGCGGGCCGGCGTGGGAAAGCCCGCGCTGTACCGGCGGTGGCCCTCCCGTGCGCACCTGGTCTTCGAGGCGGTGTTCGGTTGGACCGCACCCACCCGGGAGATGAGCGCCGCGGCAGGAGTGGGCGACTGGGTACGCCAATCCTGCTCGTACACAGCGGAACTCTTTGAACGACCAGATGTCATCGCGGCCGCCCCCGCCCTTCTTGGCCAGATGCGTACCGACCCCGAGCTAGGGCAGGCGCTGTGGGCAAGCTTCGGCGAGACGGGTGCCGAATTGCTGTCGCAGGTGATGCGCGCACAGCGTCCGGACGTTGGTCAGCAGGAGGCCCACGATCGGGCCAACGCCACCATGTTGATGATCATCGGAGCGAATGTCCTCGCGCGCCAGCTGCTACCCGACGACCAGGCGGAGGCGGTTATCAAATATTTGCCAGAGCTCCTGGCGGGCTCGGGCGAAGGTACCGCGGCGACGGCGTCCCCAGGTTAGCCACCGGAATCTTCCTGACGCTAAAGCCGGGCATGACGGCGGTTGCCCGGTTACTGTCGGAGGATGCGCAGGGCCGCACGACTCTTCGCTGCCGTCATGGCAGCGGTTGTCTTCAGTGGCTGTGGCAGCGCCAATCCCCTGGGCGGAGGCCCGCTTTCGGGTGACCTCAATACCCTGATCGTCGGCTCGGCCGACTTCCCCGAATCTAAGACCGTGGCCGAGCTGTATACACAGATATTGCAGACCAATGGTTTTGACATCACCAGGCAGCTGGGCATCGGTAGCCGCGAGACCTACATCCCGGCGGTTAAAGACCATTCGATCGACCTGATCGCCGATTACACCGGAAATCTGCTGCGCTACTTCGATCCTGAGGCCACCGCCACCAGGCCCGATGATGTCGAGCTGGCGCTGCTGCGCAAGCTCGATGGCGATCTGGACATTCTGTCCCCATCACCGGCCTCGGACGCCGACACGCTGTGCGTCACCAGAGCCACCGCCGACCGATGGAATCTGCACTCCATCGCCGACCTCGCCGCGCACTCGGAGGAGGTAACAGTCGGTGCACCTTCGGAGTTCCTGCACCGCAGTGTCGGGTTGGCCGGCCTCAAGGCCAATTACGGCCTGGATGTTCCGGAATCGCGATTCGTGGCGATCAGCGATGGTGGCGGACCGGCGACGGTGCGGGCGCTGTTGGACGGAACGATCACCGCGGCCAACATATTCAGCACCTCGCCGGCCATCGCCGAGCATGACCTGGTGGTGCTCGAGGACCCCAAGTTCACCTTCCCGGCGGGCAATCTGGTGCCGTTGGTCAACGCGCAGAAGAAATCCGAGAGACTAAAGAAGGTGCTCGACGCGCTCTCCGCGCGTTTGACGACGGAGGATCTCACCAGGCTCAATGCCGAAGTCTCTGGTAACAACGGTGTCGACCCCAAGGAAGCTGCGCAGAAGTGGTTGACGGACAAAGGTTTCGACAAACCGATAGGGAACTGATCGCGTGATCACCTTTGAGAGCGTCACCAAGAAGTACCCCGATGGGACCACCGCTGTCGATGATCTCACCATGCATGTTGACGAGGGTTCGTTCACGGTGTTCGTGGGGCCGTCGGGCTGCGGCAAGACCACCTCGATGCGGATGATCAACCGGATGACCGACCCGACGTCCGGGGTACTGACTGTCGACGGGGCAGATGTCCGCACCGTGGATCCGGTCAAACTGCGGTTGGGCATCGGCTATGTCATTCAGAACGCGGGCCTGATGCCGCACCAGCGCGTCGTCGACAATGTGGCGACGGTGCCGGTGTTGCGCGGCGAATCCCGGCGTGCTGCACGCAAGGCGGCTCTTGATGTTCTGGCACGGGTGGGGCTCGATCCAAAATTGGCCAGTCGTTACCCGGCACAGCTCTCGGGAGGTCAACAACAACGTGTCGGTGTGGCGCGTGCCCTCGCTGCCGATCCGCCGATCCTGTTGATGGATGAGCCATTTAGCGCCGTCGACCCGAATGTGCGTGATGACCTGCAGGCCGAGATGCAGCGCCTGCAGGCCGAACTCAACAAGACCATCGTCTTCGTGACGCACGATATCGACGAGGCCGTCAAGCTCGGGGACAAGGTGGCGGTTTTCGGGCCGGGCGGCGTGCTGCAGCAGTATGACGAGCCAGAAAGGGTGTTATCCAACCCGGCAAGCGATTTCGTCGCCGGCTTCATCGGCCGTGACCGTGGCTATCGAGGCCTGCAGTTTCGTGAGGCGGGCGATCTGCCGTTGTACGAGATCAGGCAGATCTTTGAATCGGAGGTCCATGACCTCATTCTCGCTCCGCGCAGCTGGGTGCTTGTCTGCAATCCCGACGGCACGCCGTTCGGCTGGATGGACGACGCTGGGGCAGAGGTCTATCGGTCCGGAAAATCTTTGTACGACAGCGTGATCGCTGGAGGATCGTTGTTCGGACCGGACGGGACGTTGCGGCAGGCACTGGATGCTGCCCTGTCCTCGCCGTCGGGATTTGGTGTGGCCACCGATGAAGACGGCCGCGTTCGCGGCGGCGTCCGCGGGGATGACGTGCTCATCGCGCTGGATAGGCAACGCCGTACCGGGCAGCGGTGAGATGCGTTATCTCTTTACTCATCTCGGCGATGCCTGGCAGCTGTCACTGATTCATATGCGGCTGTCATTGGTCCCCATTCTCATCGGATTGGCCATCGCGATTCCGTGCGGCGCACTGATTCACCGGCACCGGGCGGTGCGGCGGGTTACCACGGTGATCGCCAGCATTGTGTTCACCATTCCCTCACTGGCGCTGTTCGTGGCGTTGCCGCTCATCATTCCCACCCGGATCCTCGACGAGGCCAACGTGATGGTGGCGCTGACCCTGTACACCACGGCGCTGCTCATTCGGGCCGTGCCCGAAGCGCTCGACGCTATTGCTCCCCAGGTACGTGACGCGGCCACCGCGGTGGGGTACCGCCCGCTGGCACGCCTCGTCCGCGTCGAACTCCCGCTGTCGATTCCGGTTCTTGTTGCAGGCCTGAGAGTTGTTGCTGTCACCAATATTTCGATGGTCTCGGTAGGGTCGGTAATCGGCATCGGCGGCCTGGGCACCTGGTTCACCGAGGGCTACCAGGCCAACAAGAGCAGCCAGATCATCGCCGGAATCGTTGCGATCTTCCTGCTGGCGGTCATCGTGGATTCACTCCTGGTTGTTCTCGGCCGCGCTGCCACGCCGTGGACCAGAGCGGCGAAAGTCGTGGGTGCACGATGAACTTTCTCTCCGATGCGCTCGGCTACATATTCACCGCATCCCATTGGACGGGCCACAGTGGGCTGGGCGTGCGGATCGGTGAGCACCTGCAGTACACCGTGATCGCGGTGCTGGCCGCGGTCATCATCGCGGTGCCGATAGGTCTGATCATCGGGCACACGGGCCGCGGCACCTTTCTGGTGGTCAGCGCGGTGAATGCGCTGCGCGCGCTGCCGACACTGGGCGTGCTGCTGCTGGGTGTGTTGCTGTGGGGCCTGGGTTTGGTGCCGCCCACCGTCGCGCTGCTCCTGCTCGGGGTGCCGCCGCTGCTGGCAGGAACCTATTCCGGCATCGCGAACGTGGACCGCACGGTGGTGCAGGCCGCGCGGGCCATGGGGATGACGGAACGTCAGGTGCTCTTCGGTGTCGAGCTACCCAATGCGCTACCGCTCATTCTGTCGGGCTTGCGGACGGCGACCCTGCAGATCGTCGCGACGGCAACCGTCGCGGCCTATGCCAGCCTCGGCGGGCTGGGCCGGTACCTCATCGACGGCATCAAGGTGCGGCAGTTCCACTTGGCATTGGTCGGCGCCCTTTTGGTGACCGCGCTGGCGCTGCTGCTGGATGCGTTCCTTGCCTTGGCGGTGTGGCTGTCCGCTCCCGGTACGGGGCGGCTGCGCTGGGCGCCGCGCGATCTCGGTGGTGACTCAGGGGCGGGGGACAGCGGCGTAGAGGGGCGGGTCGAACCACGTCGGCAGGCCGCGACACAACCGTGACGGCCCGCTGAAGGCCACCTCACCGGAGCGCAACGCATCCGACCACGCGGAGTCTCCGCGCCACACTCGAGTCAGGCTGCGGAGCTGAGCCGTCACGCCGATGTTCGCGTCGAAGCCCGGGTCGGCATCGCAAAGGTCGGCAGCCTCGGGCGTGATGATGAGCCACCAGTGCCGCTTGTCGGCGGTGACGTCGCCGAAGCGGAAGTGCAGCACGGTGCGGCCCTCGGGGACCGCGCTGCCGATGACGTGACGGCGCATATCCCAGAGCAGCAGCTTGGGGTCCAGATCCTCGTCCCCGATCTCACCGATCCACCGGATCCCCCACTGGCTCAACATCTCGACGATGGGGCGCAGCTCACGGCCAGCGTCCGTGGGTACGTAGCGGTTGTCGTGACGTTCGGCGATCCCGGCGCGCACCAGCCGGTCCAGCCTCTTGGACAGCAGGGTCGGGGACATGCGGGGCACTCCGCGCCGAATATCGTTGAAATGCTCACTGCCGAGGAGTAATTCACGCACGATCAGCAGAGTCCAGCGCTCGTCGAGCAGCTCCATAGCCTTGGCGACGGGGCAGAATTGGTAATACGACGCACCCATGGATGAACGGTAGGCCGCCGACGTCACGGTGAACAGCCCCAGTACAGATCTTGTACTAGCCCAGGTGCGGCGATCTGCCTAGCGTCTATATGTATGAACACAGAAACAGCCCAAAGAGTTTCGCTGTGGGCCTTGGGTAACTACGCGGCGGTGGCCTCTGAGGTGATCGCACCGCTGGGCCCGGTCCTCGTCGAGGAGTCCGGCGTCGTCCCCGGCGTTCGGGTGTTGGATGTCGCGGCCGGATCCGGGAATGCGGCAGTTCCCGCCGCTGGTGCGGGTGCGAAGGTGGTGGCCTCCGACCTGACGCCCGAGCTGCTGGAGGTGGGGCGGGCCGTGGCGGCCAGCGCGGGTGCCGAAATCGATTGGCAGGTCGCGGACGCGCAGGCGCTCCCGTTTGGCGACGATGAGTTCGACGTCGTGATGTCCTGCGTCGGGGTGATGTTCGCTCCGCGGCATCAGGACAGCGCCGATGAACTGATCCGCGTCTGCCGGCCGGGCGGAACCATCGGTCTGATCAACTGGACACCGCAGGGGTTCGTCGGCCAGATGTTCGCGACCATGAAACCGTTCGCCGCTCCTGCGGCGCCCGGTGCGCAACCGCCGCCCTTGTGGGGAGACCCGGCTCATGTGCGCGCACTGCTGGCGGACAGAGTCACCGAGGTCACCGTGGAGCCACGGACGTTGGTGGTGGACCGATTCGCCACCGCCGAGGAGTTCCGCGACTTCTTCAAGGCCTGTTACGGGCCGACGATCACCGTCTACGCCGGTATCGCCGGTGACGCGGATAAGACCGCCGAGCTTGACGATGCGCTTGTCGAACTGGCGCGACGGCACGATCGTGGCGACGGTCGACTGTCGATGGACTGGGAGTACCTGCTGTACGTCGCGCACACGAGGAAGTGATTCGGAGGCGCCAAGGGCTCACGAGGGATCAATTTGCGCGGTCGCCTACGGTAGACGGGTGAGTAACCCCAGCCCGATGGACCCGGCGACTGGGCCCGCCGTGCTGACCTGGCGTGCCCACGACGCGTCGCGCATGGAATCCACCCGGGTTCAACTATCGGGTCGGCGCATCCGCGCACACGGTCGTTTTGTGGCCGGTGCATCCGAGGCGCACCCCGCGTTCAGTGCCTCGTACGACCTGGTGACCGACGAGACGGGATCCACCAATCGGTTGTCCCTGTCGACCACCGTGGCCGAGCGGGAGCGGCAGCTGTCGATCGCCCGGGACGAAGAGGGCATGTGGACCGTGCAGAACCACGAGGGCGCGACACGCTCGGCCTTTGACGGCGCATTGGACGTCGACGTGGTGTTCAGCCCCTTCTTCAACGCGCTTCCGATCCGTCGCACGGGCCTTTACCAGCAAGAAGGCAGCACTGTGCTGCCGGTTGTCTACGTGACCCTGCCGGATTTGGTCGTCAGCCCCGCCACCATCAGCTACCGCAACGACGGTAAGGGCATCAAGGTGGTCTCGCCGGTCGCAGACACCACTGTCACCGTCGATGACGAGGGATTCCTGCTGGAGTACCCGGGGCTTGCTGTCCGGATTTAAGGGACGAGCCGCAGCACTCCACCCTGCCGTCCGGCCTCGGCGAGCCGCTCACGCCAGTCGGCGTCCGCTCGGCTGACGCCGCTGATGTCGAACCGCGTGTGCGCCTCGTAGCGTTGCCGCGCGGCGTAGCCCGCCTCCACCAGCAGCTCGACCGAATTCTCCGCGTTTAGGGTGTTCCACGTCGCCGCCAGCAGCGCCATGGCCTCCTCCAGGGCCGGCAGCACGCCGTGCGGATTCGATTCACACATGGCGCGTACCAGTGACGGGTCGGTGGCGGCGACCCGCGTGCCGTCCCGGAAGGATCCGGCGGCCAGTGAGTAGGCCAGCGGCACCCCGTCGGCGGTGACGGCCAGGGCTTCGGCGAGCAGGTGTGGCAGGTGTGAGATGGCCGCGGCGGCCGCATCGTGCTCATCCGAGCGGGCCGGAACCACCACCGACCCGCAGTCCAGGGCCAGCCGAGTCACCTGTGCGAACACCTGCGGATCGACGTCGTCGTCAACGCTGACGACCCATGTCGCGTCGCGGAAAAGTTTGGCGTCTCCGGCGCCCCAGCCCGACTCTGTTGTGCCTGCCATGGGATGGCCACCGACGAATCGCTGTGCCAAACCGTGCTCGGATACCTGTTGCAGTACAGCCGATTTCACGCTGGTGACATCAGTGAGCGGACATTCCGGGGCCAGCTCTGCGATGCGGCTCAGCAGCGCAGACAGGGCCGGAACCGGCACCGCGAGCACGATGAGTGCCTGGGCGTTGCGCGCGCGCCGCAGCGCCAGGCCCAGGTCGGTGGTGGCATCGAAACCGGCCGCCCGCGCGGCCTCGGTGCCCTCGGCGGAGCGGTTGTACCCCCATACGTGGCGCCCCGCGGCGGTGGCCGCGCGGACCAGGGATCCGCCGATGAGCCCGAGGCCAAGTACGCAGATCGGGGGGTGTTGGTGGTCGTGTTCGGCGGCGTTCACCACACCAGGTTGGCATACGTGACCAAGTTGTTTGTGGTCACAACACAGGTTGGGGCATTACCGTATTGCCCATGGACGCACAACGTGCCAAGGCCGCAGGGCCCAGCGCCGAAAGCCTGGAGGGCTTCGGCGTGGCCGTCGTTCGTGAAGAGGGCCGCTGGCGGGTGACATCGTTGAAGGCTGGGGCGCTTACCGATTTGGCGGCGGCGGAAACCGAGTTACGTGAATTGCGCAGCGCTGGTGCAGTGTTCGGCCTGCTGGATGTTGACGAGGAATTCTTCATCATCATCCGCCCGGCGCCTTCGGGAACGCACCTGCTGATTTCGGACGCCACGGCGGCGGTTGACTATGACATTGCCGTCGAGGTGCTCGACAGGCTGAATATTCCTGTCCCGGAGCTCGATTCCGATGAGCTGGACGAAGTCGATCCGTGGGAGGAAGGCGATTTGGGCCTGCTCTCCGATATCGGGCTGCCCGAGCCGGTGCTCAGTGTGATTCTCAGCGAGACCGATCTTTACCCCGATGAGCAGCTCGGCATGATCGCCGCACGTATGGGCTTTGCCGATGAGTTCGGTGCGGTGCTCGACAAGCTGGATCGGTGACGTTTCCCGATGACGAGGCGCTGATTCGCGCCGCATTGGTGGCCGCCGGACAGGCCGGTGCTGATGATGTGCCGATCGGTGCGGTGATCTACGCCGCGGACGGTACCGAATTGGCGCGCGCCGCCAATGCTCGTGAACGCCTGGGTGATCCGACGGCGCATGCGGAGGTTCTCGCCCTGCGTGAGGCCGCCGCGAAACATGGCGACGGCTGGCGGCTGGAGGGCTCGACGCTGGCGGTGACCGTTGAACCGTGCACCATGTGCGCGGGGGCCTTGGTGCTGGCGCGCGTCGGCCGGGTGGTGTTCGGGGCGTGGGAGCCCAAAACCGGGGCCGTGGGATCGCTGTGGGATGTGGTGCGTGACCGGCGCCAGGCCCATCGTCCCGAGGTGCGCGGCGGCGTGCTTGCCGAGGAATGCGCGGCCCTGCTCGAGAACTTCTTCGCGGCTAAAAGGTAAGTGGCCCGCCCGGCGCTGTGAGTGGTCGGGGTCGCGCGCCGGACGGGCCGATTCGGGAGGCTTACCGGTGCCAGTCGTTGCCGGGTCCGCGGTCCGGGCCGCGATCGGGTCCACGGTCAGGTCCGCGGTTGTCACCTGGGCCGGGGCCGTTGTTGCGCCAGCGACCGTCGTCGCCGCGCCAGTCGCCGGGACGGTCGCGGTCCAGGATGCCGTCGGCGTGGCACTCGCCCCAGTTCATGTTGAAGCCCCAGATCGGGTTCCAGAACTCGCCGGGGCACCAGTGGTAGGTGGGCGCCGGAAGCTCTGGAGCCGGAGCGGCATTGGCGGTGGCGGCGAGGCCGAGCCCGCCGGCGGCTATGGCAGCGGAAGCGGCAATTCCAACGAGAATTTTCATAAAGAAAGCAAAGCATGCAAGGCTGGCAATATCTGGCCACACTGCGTACAGTGCGCTGTAAAACTGCTGTCAATCAATATATTTGGTTGCCAGACAGTCGTGTGCGTTCCTGGCCCAGTCATTTCATGGCAAACAACACCGACCGCCAGAATTGATCCGGCGGGCGGGGTTGTTTATCAGCGAAAAGGGGGGTTACGGCCTCCAGTCGCGGTCGTGGCCACGTCCCCAGTCGCCGCGGTCGTGGTCATGCCAATCGCCACGGTCTCCGTGCCAATCACGGTCGTGCCAGTCGCCGTCGCGGTCGCGGTGCCAGTCGTCGTGGCATTCGCCGAATTCCCAGTTGAATCCCCAGATGGGATTCCAGAACTCGCCCGGGCACCAGTGGTAGTTGGGGGCGGGGACTGCCGGTGCTGCATTGGCTGTTGCCGCCAAGCCGAGCGCGCTCGCGGCAATGGCGGCGGATGCCGCGATTCCTACAAGAATCTTCATTGGTCAGGGCCTTCCACACTTGATGGTGTTGATCTCAGATGTGCCGATCCCCGATGTGGTGTCGACCGCCCGACGGCGCCCGCCCGCCCCGACGAGGCGGATGCCGCGAGATGCCAACAAGGAACCTGCACATGCTTGATGGAAAACCACTTTCCTTGGAGCCGCGCCGCCGAATTCGTACAGCACGCTGGGAGTTTCCTGCCAGCCATGCGACTTCACGCATATGGACAGCACATTGCTAACACTGTCGGGTGATGGCGCGATAAAGCACGCTCACCCGTGGCGATGGGCTTTCCATCGTCAGTAGTCGAGTCAACCGATTGGGGGATCGGGCCCGGGGGCCTGTAGTCTCTTCGGCGGTGGCGTGTCCGAGCGGCCTAAGGAGCACGCCTCGAAAGCGTGTGACGGGTAACCCCCGTCCGAGGGTTCAAATCCCTCCGCCACCGCCATATTCTTCGCCGGGTATCCGGTAGCGATCCGCAAGCCACTCTTCGAGCAGGTGCGCGGATCGCGCCGTACTGTCGGCCACGATGCGCATCAGCACCTTCTCGGAGTGATCGTTGATATCGACCCCCTTGAGGTATGTCGTGAGGGTGGTCCCGTGCTCGGCGGCGGTGAGACGGTGACTGATGGTCCAGCGGGCCGGATCGCCCTCGCGCACCGTGCCGACGAAGTCCACCGACAGCAGTTCGCCGGGATCCGCGGCGACGACCGTGCAGTCCCCGGTGCCGAGCAGCCGCGTGCCCAGGATGGCTGGGTGGGTGATGCGGTACCGGCAACCGACTTCGGGCCGGAACCCGGTGGTCTGAAGGGACCACAGATCGGGATCGACCATCACACGCCACACCTGAAGCGGCACGTAGGCGAAAGACCGCTCCAACAAGATCATTTTGGCGCCCTCACCCGCGCAGCTTAGACGGCGGCGATGGTGGGCAACCGCGTTCAGTCTCGGCGCAACGTAAAGAAGTACGGCTGGTCCATGTCCCGCAGGTCCATGATGCCCAGCAGTGTGTCGTCATCCACCTTGCGGAAATGATCGATGATCGCCTTGTGGTCGTAGACCATGGCCGCGCTGACGGCGCCACGGAACTCGATATTGCGCAGCCGGGCGCGGTGCTTGTTGGTCCGGATCAGCGGCTTGAGCGCCGACAACGCGGTCGGCGACGTCCGCTTCACCATGGGGGATTCGGTCAGCCCGCTGATCCGGCCCGCGAGCCCCATCGGCGCCAGCATCGGATCGACCGCGAAAATATCGCCGCCACCATCGCTGAACAGCAGCGGATGCACGTGATCCACATCGTCGAACTGCTTGCCGTACCAGCCGGACACCGTCAGGATGCCGTCCATCGAATGCCCGGTGGGCACCTCACCGCCATGCCATCGCTGACCGACCAGCTCCTCTGCTCGTACCGGCTCCAGATTGTCGAAAAAGGCCAGTGCCTCCGGCGTGGTGGTGCCATGTTCCAGCGCGAGAAGATCCGACGTCGATGTCATGACCCGAGCCTACGACTCGGGGCCGCGACGCGCCCAGGCAAAATATCTCCCAAATGACTGACCCGTATTTCTCCATCGACGCCACCTTGCCCGGAACCGCGGGCCGGGCCGGGGTAATCCACACCCCGCACGGCGACATCCAAACCCCGGCGTTCATCGCCGTCGGGACCAAGGCCACCGTCAAGGCTGTCTTGCCCGAAACCATGGCTGCTCTCGGTGCTCAGGCGGTGCTCGCCAACGCCTACCACCTGTACTTGCAGCCAGGCCCCGACATCGTGGACGAGGCCGGAGGGCTGGGTGCCTTCATGAACTGGCCCGGCCCCACGTTCACCGACAGCGGCGGGTTTCAGGTGCTCTCACTCGGTTCGGGGGCACGCAAGGTCATGGCGATGGACCTCGACCGGGCCCGTTCCGACGACGTCATGGGTTCCCTCGGCGGCGGCAAGAAAAAGGACAAGCTTGCTCACGTCGACGACGACGGTGTCACCTTCACCTCACACCTGGACGGATCCACGCACCGGTTCACTCCTGAGGTGTCCATGCAGATCCAGCATCAGCTGGGCGCCGACATCATCTTCGCCTTCGACGAGCTCACCACGCTGATCAACACTCGTGAATACCAAGAGGATTCGGTGCAGCGCACCCACGAGTGGGCGCAGCGGTGCCTGGACGAGCACGAGAAGCTGACCCGCGAGCGCGCCGACAAGCCCTACCAGGCGTTGTTCGGCGTGGTGCAGGGCGCACAGTACGAGGATCTGCGGCGTCAAGCTGCGCGTGGCTTGGAATCCCTTGCCAGCGCGCAGGGGAGAGGCTTCGATGGCTACGGGATCGGTGGCGCGCTGGAGAAGCAGAACCTCGGCACCATCGTCGGCTGGGTGACATCCGAACTGCCCGAACACAAACCGCGTCACCTCCTCGGGATCAGCGAGCCTGATGACCTGTTCGCGGCCGTGGCCGCCGGTGCGGACACCTTCGACTGTGTGTCCCCGTCCCGGGTCGCGCGTAATGCCGCCGTCTACACCCGCGACGGCCGGGTGAACATCACCGGATCCAAGTACCGCCGGGACTTCACCCCGATCGACGCCGAGTGCGACTGCTACACCTGCACGCATTACACGCGGGCTTACATGCACCACCTGTTCAAGGCCAAGGAGATCCTGGCGTCCACCTTGGCCACCATCCACAACGAACGTTTCACCATCGGGCTGGTAGACCGCATTCGCGCCAGCATCGTGGACGGTCGCTTCGAGGAGCTGCGCGAAGAGACCCTGGGGCGCTACTACCGCTGAATCCCGACGGCCGGAGCGCCTGCGGTTCGGGCGCATCTCCAGATCCAGGCGCACACTGGACACATGCCTACTACGACTGACCCGGGCACCCTGCTACTTCAGGTGCTCGACCCGGCCAATCGTGCCAATCCATACCCGGTGTACCGCCAGCTGGTCGAGCAGACGCAGGCCGGCCCGGTGCACCCGCCGGGCATGGACGTGAGCGTGCTGGCGACCTTCGCCGACTGCAACGCCGTGCTGCGCCACCCGCAGGCGTCTTCGGATCGCCGTAAGTCGAAGATCGTCCAGCGGCAGCTTGCACAGAATCCCAACCTGATCGCCAGGCCCTCATTCTTGGGGCTGGACGCCCCCGATCACACCCGGCTGCGCAAGCTGGCTGCGAAAGCGTTCGCACCCAAGGTGATCAACGCGATGGCCGAAGACGTGCAGGGCCTCGTCGATCAGCTTCTGGACGACATCGCGCGGCGCGGCACCGTCAACCTCGTCACGGATTTCGCCTATCCGCTGCCTGTCGCGGTGATCTGCCGGATGCTGGGGGTACCGATCGAAGACGAGCCCGAATTCGGCAGGGCCTCAGCGCTGCTGGGTCAAGGGCTGGATCCGGTTTTCGCATTGACCGGTCAGGCGCCCGCCAACGTGAACGAACGATTCCAGGCGGCCCATTGGATGTGGGATTACTTCGCCAATCTCATCGCGGCCCGCCGGCGCAACCTCGGCGATGATCTGTTGTCGGCCCTGATCCAGGTCGAGGAGGCCGGTGACCAGCTCACCGAGGAAGAGATCATCTCCACCTGCACGCTGCTGCTCATCGCCGGACACGAGACCACCGTCAACCTGATCGCCAACGCGTCGCTCGCTATGCTGCAGACCCCGGAGCAGTGGAAACTGTTGGGGCAGAACGCTGATCGCGCGGCGGCAGTCATCGAGGAGACGCTGCGCTATGACCCGCCCGTGCATATGGTGGCCCGCGTCGCGGACGGTGATATGACTGTTGGTGGCTCCACCTTCCCCAGCGGAGAGTGGGTGCTGTTGATGCTTGCTGCCGCGCAACGTGATCCGGAGATCGGCCCGGATTTGGACGTCTTCGATCCGGATCGCGCCGAGATCAAACACCTGGCCTTCGGGCACGGCCCGCACTTCTGCCTGGGCGCTCCGCTGGCGCGGTTGGAGGCCAAGCTGGCGTTGAGCTCGATCACCGCACGGTTCCCTGATGTGCGGTTGACCGGTGAGCCCAGCTACAAGCCGAACGTCACGCTCCGCGGGCTGGCCGACCTTCCGGTACGCATCATCTAGTGGGCAACAGACCTGGCTAGACGTTCCTCGACGCGATCCTGCACCACGGACATCACCATGCAGACCACCCAGTAATAGATGCCTGCGGTCAGATAGAGCGTGAAGAACTGGAAGGTGGGGGCTGCGGCAACCTGCGCCGTGCGCATCACATCGGTCACCAGGATTGCCGATGCCAGCGAGGTGTCCTTCACCAGAGAGATCAGCGTGTTGGACAACGGGGGCACCGCGACCCGACTGGCCTGCGGAATGACGATGCGCCATAACGTGGTGCGGTAACTCATGCCCAGGCTTGAGGCAGCCTCCCATTGCCCGCGGGGGATGCTCAGGATGGACGACCGGATGATCTCGGCGGCGTAGCCGCCCACGTTGAGGCTGAAAGCGATGACCGCGGCGGGAAACGGACTGATCTTCACCCCGAATTCGGGCAGCGCGAAGAAGATCAGAAACAACTGAAGCAGCAGCGGGGTCCCCCGGATGATCGAGATGTAGATGCGGGCAAGACCGGAGAGCACCCGGCGATCGGACATGCGGGCCAGCGCCACCCCGAGGGCGATGACCAGCCCGATCGTAAAGCTGATGGCGGTCAGCGGAAGGGTGACCGTGAGCATGGCCCGCGCCATCGGCCACAGGTTGTGCAGGACCAGTTGGGTGTTGGATCTTCCTTCGCCAGGGTCACCCTGGGCTGCTTGTGATTTCGTGCCGCTGGCCGTCCCGCTTACGTTGGCCTTGAGATACTTCTCGGAGATGCGGGTCAGTGTGCCGTCGGCTGACAATTGATCCAGCGCCTTGTTCAGCTCGGGCAGTAGACCGCTGTTCTTGCGGGCCGCGAACCCCTGCTCGCTGCGTTCACCGGTGCTCCCGGCGATCTTCACCGCGGGGTCACCGGTGCTGGCCAGGTAGGCGTAGACCGCGATGCTGTCGTTGACCACGACATCGACCCGGCCCTGGCTCAACAGCGTGATGGATTGGGTGAAGCCCTCGACGGCCTCCACCCGGGCGCCGGCGTCGCGGGCGATCTGGGACCAGTTGCTCGTGGCATTCTCGGCTGCCACCTTGCCGCGGATATCGGCGAGGCTGTGAATGGTGTTGTCGTTGGCCCGGGTGACGATCACCCCTTCGCCCACCGCATACGGCGTGGACAGGTCGTACTTGGCCTTACGTTCCGGGGTGATGGTCACCTGATTGGCCACCACGTCGAACCGCTCGGCGTCCAACCCGGCGAAGATCGCGTCCCACGGTATCTCGACGAACTCCACGGGTCGGCCAAGTTTCTCGCCGACGGCGCGAGCGACATCCACGTCGTATCCGGTCAGCTCCCCGGTGCGCTCATCGTGGAAACTGAATGGCGCGTAGACGCCCTCGGTGCCGACCCGCAGCGATTCCTGTGCCTGGCCTCCGCACCCGGCTACTGCCAGCAGTGTTAGAAGTGCGAGCGCGAGGGCACGAAACACCGCGGGAGGCTAACACAGTTCCGGTGTAGGGAGGCTGCTTCGGATCAGCCCGGGTATATCCACGGGTCGTGTGGGATGCGCCGCGCGTCGAACTGTCCCAGTAGTTCCGCGGCACTGGCGGCCTGGTATCCGAGTGAGTCGCATATCAAATCGAAGGTCCGCTGCGCACCCAGATCGGCGACGGTCACCGCGCCATCGCGTTTGGCCAGCCGCGCGCCCCTGGTGTTCAAAACCAGCGGAACATGGGCGTACGCCGGCACCGGGTAGCCCAGCAGCGCAGCAAGGTAGGCCTGGCGGGGCGCGGAGGTCAGCAGATCATCGCCGCGCACCACCTGATCGATGCCCTGGGCGTGGTCGTCGATCACCACCGCGACGTTGTAGGCGATCACACCGTCGCCGCGGCGTACCACGAAATCGTCTACCAGGCCGGTGTATTCACCATGTAGCGCATCCTGCACGGTGACGGCAGAGCTCTCCGCGCGTAGTCGAAGTGCGGGTGGGCGTTCGGAGCGGGCCACGCGGCGCTGTGCGCGCTGAGATTCCGAGAGGTTTCGGCAGGTGCCCGGGTATGCGCCGGGTGGCGAGTGTGGTGCCGTGGGCGCCTGGGCGATATCTTTTCTGCTGCAATAACATTCGTATAGTTGACCGCGAGATTGCAGTTCCGCCAACACCGCGTCGTAGGCGGTGTTTCGATCCGACTGCCAGACCACGGGTACATCCCACTCCAGACCGATCGCGGCGAGGTCGGCCAGTTGGCGCTGCGCCACGGTGGAGCTGGTACGGGTGTCCAGGTCTTCCACCCGCATGAGGAACCTGCGGCCGGTCGAGCGTGCCAGTAACCACGCCAACAATGCCGTGCGCAGGTTGCCTATGTGTAGGTCACCGGAAGGGCTCGGCGCGAATCGTCCGGCGCCGATCACACCAGGCCCGGAACAATCTCGTTGAGACTAAACGCAACTGGCCGTTCGAGCTGTTCATAGGTGCAGGAAGACGGATCGCGATCCGGGCGCCAGCGGTTGAATTGGGCGGTGTGGCGAAACCGCACGCCCTCCATGTGGTCATAGCGGACCTCCACCACCCGTTCGGGGCGCAGCGCGACAAACGAGAGGTCCTTGCCGGCATTCCAGCGTGAGCCGGCGTTCTTCTGCGGAGTGCGTTCACCGGCCTGATGAGCCGCCCAGTTCCAGGGGTGATCCTCCAGGGCAGTGACGAGCGGTTGCAGCTCGTGGAAGAGCCGCTTGCGTTCGGCCATCGGAAACGCGCCGATCACACCGACCGAGGCCAACACACCGTCGTCCTGGTACAGGCCGAGCAGCAGCGATCCGATGGCGTCATCACCGGACTTGTGCACCCGATATCCGGCCACCACGCAATCGGCGGTGCGCTCGGGTTTGATCTTGAACATCACCCGTTTGTCGGGCTGGTAGGCGATCGCCAGTGGTTTCGCGATGAGGCCGTCGGTTCCGGCACCCTCGAACTCCTCGAACCAGCGCTGTGCCGTGTCGGGATCGGTGGTGGCGGGGGTGAGATGAATCGAGGTGCCGGCCCCGGACAGCGCATCCGTCAGGGCGGCACGGCGCTCGCTGAACGGTCGTCCGGTGAAGTCCTCGTCACCCAGCGCGAGCAGGTCGAAAGCGATGAATGAGGCGGGCGTCTGCTCAGCCAGCAGCCGCACCCGGGAATCGGCCGGATGAATCCGCTGCTGCAGCGCCTCGAAGTCCAGCCCGGATTCGGTGGCGATCACGATCTCCCCGTCGACAACGCACCGCGGCGGCAGCTCGGCCAGCACGGCTGCCACCAGCTCCGGGAAGTACCGGGTTAGCGGCTTTTCGTTGCGACTGCCCAGCTCCACCTCGTTGCCGTCGCGAAAGACGATCGACCTGAACCCATCCCACTTGGGCTCGTATGACGCGTCGGCCGGGATTTTCGCGACAGGTTTCGCAAGCATTGGCGCGATAGGAGGAATGACGGGCAGGTCCATTCCCATATGATGACGGTAATGCCCACGCCCGCCGAGGAACTGGATGTCGACGGCATCGCCGTCCGGCTGAGCAACCCTGACAAGGTGTACTTCCCTCAGTTGGGGGCTGATGGCGGCACCAAGCGGCATCTCGCCGAGTACTACCGCACGGTCGCGCTCGGCCCGATGATGAACGCGGTGCGGGAGCGTCCCACGCATCTGCAGCGCTTCCCCGACGGCATCGATGGCGAGGAGATCTACCAAAAGCGCCTGCCCAAGCACTATCCGGATTACCTGGACAGCTGTGAGGTGACGTTTCCGTCCGGCCGCACCGCCGAGGTCCTGCGGGTGACCACGCCCGCCGCGATCGTGTGGGCGGCGCAGATGGGCACGGTGACGTTGCATCCGTGGCAGGTGCGATATCCCGATCTTGACCACCCGGACGAGCTGCGTATCGATTTGGACCCGCAGCCGGGTACCGGATTCGACGAAGCCAAGTCGGTGGCGCTTGATGTGCTGCGTCCACTACTGGATGAGCTGGGGTTTGTCGCCTATCCGAAAACTTCCGGCGGCCGCGGCATCCATATCTATCTGCGCATCGAGACCCGCTGGGATTTCATCGAGGTGCGCCGTGCCGGAATCGCGCTGGCCCGTGAGGTGGAACGGCGCGCACCCCGGCAGGTGACAACCTCGTGGTGGAAGGAAGAACGCGGCGAGCGCATCTTCATCGACTTCAATCAGAACGCGCGTGATCGCACCATGGCATCGGCCTACTCGGTGCGGCGCACGCCGATCGCCACCGTTTCCACGCCGTTGACGTGGGAAGAACTCGCCGACGCCGAGCCCGACGACTTCACCATCGCGACCGTGCCCGACCTGCTCCGGAAACGTCCGGACCCCATGTCGGATATGGATGATGCGCCGCAGTCCATCGAGCCGCTGCTTGAGATGGTAGAACGGGACGAGGCAAACGGACTGGGCGATATGCCCTACCCGCCGAACTACCCGAAGATGCCGGGAGAACCGAAACGCGTTCAGCCGTCCCGGGATACCGATAGGAAGCAGTAGTGACGGTCCGCAGGATGTTGTGGCGGGCGGCTGGCCTGTGGCTGGCGGTCGGCGTGGTGGCGGTGCTGCTACAGCATTGGCTGATACCGCTGAACGCCCCGAACAGCTTCGGACTGTTCAGCAATGGTGGCGATCTGATGACCTACCGGTTCGGGGGTCTGCGGGTTCTGCACGGTGAGCCGTTGTATGCCACAGAGATTCCGGATGCCGGATGGTTCACGTACACCCCGTTCGCAGGATTACTCTTCGCCCCTCTGGGTTTCGTGCCGTTGGGGACGGCGAAGGTTATCTGGTTCCTGGTGAATCTGGGGGCGCTGTTCGCCATCATCTGGCGGTGCTGGCGGGTTCTTGGATTCTCGGCCGATGGTCCGTTGGCTGTCGCATGTGTGGGAATGAACTTGGTGGCCTGGGATATTCAGCCAGTCCATGGAACCTTGTGGCAGGGGCAGGTCAATCTCGTGCTGGCCGCGCTCATCATCTGGGATCTCACGAGGCCGGCGGGTGCGCGGTGGCGTGGTTGGTCGGTGGGTGTGGCCTCGGGGGTCAAACTCACGGCTATCATTTTCGTTCCTTACCTGCTGATCTCCCGGCAGTGGCGGGCGGCGGTGACGGCCATGGTCACGGCGGTGGGTACCGTGGTGCTGGGATGGATTGTGCTGCCTTCGGATTCGTCCGATTACTGGCTGGGTGCGGTGCGTACCACCGGCCACATCGGCTCCCTGGACCATCCTGCCAATGCATCGATAGGTGGTGCACTGTCGAATATCTATGCACCGCAATCGATGCCGACGTGGTTGTGGGTGCTGCTCGCGGGCGGAGCCGCGCTGCTGGGAATGGCCGCCGCCCGCAGAGCACACGGAGACGGGCGGGAGCTACTGGCCGTCACGGTCGTCGGCATGGTCGGCTGTGTGGTGTCTCCGTTGGCATGGGGCCATCACTGGGTGTGGACGGTGCCGTTGATGGTGTTGTTGGTGAACCAGATCCTGATCACTCGTGGTGCCCAGCGGTGGCGGTGGGCGGCGGTGACGGGTGTGATCGCGGCGATCGTGTCTATGTGGTGGTACCTGGTGCTGTACGTCCGCGCGATGCGGATAAACCCCGATTTCGGGTCCTATATCACCGCGTGGGACGCCGTGATCGCACAGATGTCGCGTGGTGAAAGAGTTTTCGACTCGGCCTTCTTTCCGTTGCTGTTCCTTGCGGTGGCCATTTGGATACTGGCAACGCGATCTCGTCCTGCCGGTACCGTGCAGTAATGAAACGTTGGGCCGTGGCCTGTGCCGTAGCGCTTTTCGCGGTGGGCGGCTGCTCGGCCTGGGACGAGCCCAAGTCCACCCAGACCTCGTACACGCCGCAAAAGACTGGAGCGTCGCCGATCCGCTACGACTCCGAACCCTTGGAGCAGCGTTTCTCGAAATTGCCGCAGCCGGTGACCGGTGAGTGGGTCCAGGGCTTCTTCGGCGACGAGCCCCTGCCCGGTCCGAACACCACGTATTGGGTGGACGCCATCATCGAAATGCCGCCCCAGCAGTTGGCCGCGTACGTGGCACCCTTCCGCTCCAGCATGGTCCTGGCCACCAGGCCACGTCTGTGGAAGACACTCGATGCGGGTGTGCCGTCCTCCGCGCAGTTCGAACGCAGCGATGAGCTTGATCGAATGTTGTCCACCAACACCGCGAAGGGCGGATGGGAGGTCAAAGCGTTCGCGCCTAGGGACGGTTCGGTGCTCGTCTTGTCCGCCCAAGGGAAGGACGCGATCTAGGACCTGCGGGTGCGACGGTTCCGTAGACCGCGTGCCGGTTCGAGCGCTTCCCCGTCCTCGATGTCCGGGGTGGCTTCGGTGTCCTCGGTGGTCTCGGTGTCCTGAGTGGCAGCGTCGGCTGCCTCGTCAACCGCAGACTCCTCGGCAGGGGGTTCGTCGGCGTTGGCGGTCTCGTCCGTGTCCAGTGTGGGCTCGGTGACCTCGGTGGGCTTCTTCTTGGCCGGACGGGGCTTGCGTTCCTTTTCCGGGCTTTCGGCCACGAATGCCAGGTGATAGGCCGCGAAGGCCAGGATTCCGATCGCCCCGGCCGCGCCGTACGCACCGAACTCCCAGATGCCGAACCGATCCAGGCTCAACCAGATCTCGGCGGTCGCCGTACCGATGATCAGCGCCCCGGCCAGGAAATGGCCGATGAAGGCCGCCGCGCGCAGTGTGAGCGCGAGCTGCGGTGTCGCGAACTCGGGCCGGCGGGTCTGTCGCCACCGGATCAGGGCGGGGACACCGGCGGCCGCCAGCAGTACCCCGGCGAGGATGCGCAGCCCGGTACCTAAGGCGTGACTGGTGGCCCCGTTCAGTTCGGGCCAGCGGGGCAGCACGAAAAAGAAAAAAAGCAGTCCCGCGATCAAGGAGAGAGCGGCATGGCTGCTGGTCAGAACGATGGTCGCCGTCCGGCGTCCGGCAGCCATTGCCCTCCTTGATGCGGTCCTGCAGTGGCGGAGGATAGGGGATTTGAACCCCTGAGGGCTATTAACCCAACCCGCGTTCCAGGCGAGCGCCATAGGCCACTAGGCGAATCCTCCGTCGGTCATGGTAGCGGACTGCGCTGGGTGCCTATGTCCACCGTCGTCTTGACCGGCCCCGATGCATTCCGTCGTGAGCTCGCGACGAGCACTGCTCCGCCGATCAGCGCCGCCACCAGCACCCCGAGCAGGGGCCGGAATCCGAGGGCATGGGCGAGGTAGGGCGCAGCGCTGGCGCCGAGAAAAACCGTGAAGCCGTACAGGGCGGTACCGGCACCGCGCCGGGGCGCCGCCCGATCGCCGAACATGGTGACCATCGCCGTCGATGCGATGGCGATACCGGCGACGAAGATATTGCTGCCCACGATGATGACGGGAACGGAGTCGGCCCCCAGGGCTTCCACCGCAAGGCCGACGGCGGCCAGCGAGTACCCGACCAACGCACCGGTTTCGGTGCCGACCTTGCCCACCCACGAGCCGACGAACGGGGCGACCAGCATCCCGGGAATGCCTGCCAGTCGAATGGTGGTGCCCATGGATTCAGGCAAGTGCAACGCATCCACCAACTGGGTCGCCAGGCTGGTGTACATCGCCACGAACGACAACATCAGCACGAACACCGCGGCCAGCGGTACCGCGATGTCTCGGCGGGTGAGTAGACGGGCTTGCGCGGCGAAACCGGATACCACCCGTGCCGAGGGATCGCCGCTGCTCTGCTCCCGCATGACGAACGCCAGCGGTAGGACATTCAGCGCGAGTCCGGCCGCACCGACCCAGAAGACCCATTGCCAGCCCCACGTGTGGGTGATAAGGGATGCCATCACCTGCCCGAGCACCCCGGCCATCAGATACGCGGTAGATACCGCACCGATCGCGGTCGTTGCCGTTCGGCGGGGCAGCGCCTCTCCGAGGTAGCTCAGCGCGGACGGAGAAAACGCGCCACCCGCAAAACCCTGCAGCACGCGGATCAATCCGAGCAGCACAGGTGTGGGGGCCCACGGCACCAGAAGGGTGAGCAAGGCCATCACCGGCACCCCGGCGATCAGCACACGTCGACGTCCGAACCGATCGGTGACGGGACCAAACAGCAGGAATCCGGCCGCGTAACCGAAGAGAGCCGAGGACAGGGCGGGCGTCATGTCGTGCCCGCCGTAGGACGCCGATACGGCATCGTGGATCGGAATCCACACGTAGAGCTGCATGGTGACCTGTAGCGCGCACAGCACGATCAGGACAACCCGCGTCATTTCTGCACTATTTGTCGGGCGGGGGTTCACCGGCAACCACCATCGGCATTGTCCGTCACGTCCAGGATTCGGCGATTCCCAGCAATTCTCCAGAATGCGCGGAACCTTCTTACAGGAAGGGCACCGACAATCATGGCGTGCCGCCGTCGGGGACATGGGTACTGGCCGAGTTGCCTGATTACGCGCGGAACAATCCGCTGTACGCGGGCCCCTCTCTGATCCATGGCTGGTTTCCGGCGGCGATTCAGGTCGTGGCGGCGCTGGCCTTGGTGGTGGGGCTCTATCGCCGACCGCGCAGTTGGCTGCGGGTGTGGGTTCCGGGCGCCGCCCTATGCGGTGCGGGCACAGGCGCGCTGGCGTACTGGTACATCACCTCGCAGGGGATGGCGGATAACCCGCCTCCGCTCATGTTGTGGATCTGGATCGGTTTTGCCGCAGCGGCTTTGGTCGTCACGTTCGTCGGCTGGGTGGGCGCGCGATGGCTGCGCCGCGGAGTGATGGTGCTGGCCGCTCCACTGTGCCTGCTGGCCGCGTTGACCGTACTGAATCAGTGGATCGACTACTACGACACGTTGCGTCTTGCGTGGGCCGCGGTGACCGCCGGTCCATTGCCCGGTGAGACCGATATGGCTGCGGTACAGGATCTGAAGGGTAAGGGCCTCACGGCAACGGGGCGGGTGGTTCCGGTCGACATCCCGGAGGATGTTGCGGGCTTCCAACACCGAACCGAGTACGTCTATCTGCCGCCCGCCTGGTTCGCGAGTCCCGCGCCGCCGAAACTTCCCGTGCTGGTCATGATTTCCGGGGCGTGGTCGACACCGGCCGACTGGGTACGTCAGGGGAACGCCGCCGGAGCCATGGACCGCTTCGCGCAGTCTCATGACGGAGTCAGCCCGGTACTGGTCTTCGTTGATACCGGTGGAACCTTCAACAATGACACCGAATGTGTGGACGGTCCGCGTGGAAACGTGGCCGCTCACGTCACCAAAGAAGTTATTCCATACGTGAATTCGGAATTCGAGACGAGTTCAAACCCTGAGAACTGGGGCGTCGCCGGGTGGTCGATGGGCGGCACGTGCGCGGCCGATCTGGTCATCACCCACCCGGAGCTGTTTCACTCCTTCATCGATATGGCCGGTGACCTCACCCCGAATGCGGGCACCAAGGAGCAGACCGTGGAGCGGCTCTACGGCGGCGACGAAAGGCAATGGGCACTGTTCGACACGCTCACGGCCTTACACAGTCACCGTCGATACCAGGACGTGGCGGGGTGGCTGGACGTCTCGACAACCGCGAAGATCTGGGCGGGGCAGGAGCAGCTCACCGGCCCGATCGCGGCGGCCCGGCTGTGCGACGCGGCGGCGCCCGCGGGGATCGACTGCGCGGTGGTGAGGCGCACCGGCAACCACGATTGGGCGTATGCGCAGGAGGCGTTTGCCGAGGCGTTTCCATGGATCGCCGGTAGGCTCGGAACTCCCGGGGTGCCACGGGCCCCGCTGCCCGCACCTAACATGTGAATAGCAAGCATTGGCAACGTAATCCGTCACATTGTGGGCGCGCGAGACATACCGCAAGATGTGTGCATGCGCGCCGCCTACATCGAGCAGCGGGGACCAGCCGAGAACATCCGGTACGGCACGCTTCCCGAACCCGTCATCTCGCCCGATGAAGTGCTCGTCAAGGTCGACGCGGTTGCGGTCAACCCAGTAGATACCTTTGTGCGTTCGGGCTCGTACCCCACCGTGATTCCACTGCCGTTTGTGGTGGGACGCGACCTGGTGGGTACGGTCGCGCAGCCGTCCGGGGGATTTCGGGCCGGTGATCGGGTGTGGTGCACAAGCCTCGGATATGACGGACGGCAAGGTGCCACAGCGGAATTCGCCGCAGTTCCAGTGGACAGGTTGTACGGGTTACCCGCGGATGTAGACCCGCTGGCGGCCGTCGCGGTGGCACACCCCGCCTCTACCGCCTACCTGGCGACCGCCGAGTACGGCGAGATCAAGGCAGGGGAGACGGTGCTTATCGTCGGCGCCGGGGGAAACGTGGGGTCCGCGGCCGTCGCCCTGGCGGCGCGATCCGGCGCCACAGTGATCGCGGTGGCATCGTCGCGGAGCCGGGACAGATGCCTGCAACTGGGCGCACACGAGGTGCATGACTACGCCGCCGACTGGGTACCGCTGGTCAGCAAGACCCATCACGGCGCGATCGACATCTACGTTGACACCTCGGGTGTCAACGACGTTGTCGCGGCGGTGGATCTGCTTGCACCGCATGGTCGAATCGTCCTGATATCGGGTGATGGAACTCCGCAGACACAGCGGCCAGTCCCACTCGGGCCGCTGTACCGCAAGAGTGGGTCCATTCGCGGGTTTGTCATGTCCAGGGCCTCGACCCACCAACTCGCCACCGCGGCCCAACGCATGGCCGACTTGCTCACCGAGGGCGAGCTTGTTCCGAATGCCATTGACTTGATGCAATTTTCGGAGGCCGCGAGGGCTCATCGGCGTATCGAGACCGAAGTCATGGGCGGCACCCGCCTCGTTTTGCTTCCTGCCTGATTCCCGGCCACGACCAGGCGTTTGCTTCTATCCGGCTCCTGGACTTGACGGACCCGAAAACCAACTTGACGGACCTTCCGTGGATACATCGCTGCCCCCTACCGCCGGTGCCAGCCTTTGATGCGTGAGCCTCTTCGAAATCGAAACCAGCGCCTTCTGCACCGCCTCCCCCGACGAGCTGTACGCATTGGTCAGTGACCTCCCCGAGAGTGGTCGCTGGAGCCCTGAATGCATTGGTGGACAATGGATATCAGGCGAGCCGGGCCAGGTTGGCGCCCGCTTCCGTGGAAACAACAACCGTGCGACCGACGTCGTCGCCTGGGCGCCCGTAGTGCGCGGCGGTTGGCAGACCGAAAGCGAGATTGTGGCGGCCGAAGCGCCGAAGCAATTCAGCTGGTCGATCCTGAACCGTTCCGGTGAGCTACAGGAGAGCGTCTGGAGCTACTTCGTCGACGCTGCCGAGGGCGGATCGATCCTGCGGCACCACTACCGGATGGGCAGGCCCACCGAGGGCATCACCGAAATCATGTCGCACCTCGACGAAGAGGGTAAGGAACGCTTTGTCCGCGAATGGGGCGACAAACTCCGTGTCGATATGCAGGCCACCGTGGACGCCATCTCGCGTATCACCGAGGAAGCCAGTATTACCCAGAAAGCCGGAGTATCCCAATGATTCTGCAGCGCATCGGAAACCGCGGTATCAAGCTCGGTGCGCTCTTCGAGCGCGCGGCACGTAAGCATCCCTCCAACACGCTGACCCTGGACCATCGACCTTCGCTGGCCCCGCAACTGGAAGGCACGTCGACCATCGCTCAGGTGGCGGCGGCTGTTGACGACATCGGCCGGCGGCTACGTGCCGCCGGTGTCGCGCCGGGAGACAAGCTGGTTATCCATAAGTCCGACGGTTTCGACATCACACTGGCGGCCTGTGCCGCGGCCCGCATCGGTGCGGTGCCGGTTCTGTTGTCCCCCAAACTCGATGGCCCGACGGTAGCGACCCTCATTGGCCGCGTCGGCAATCCCACCCTGCTTACCGATGCCGCCAAACTGGATGGCGACTTGGCGGGGCAGCCCATCGCCGAGCTCACCTCCCGCGTGCTGCTCGCCGAAGGCGAGCATCCCCAGGCTGTGACGCTGTCGGGACTCACACCCGCCGCGGCCGCACCCGCCGTCGTACCCAGCCCGCACGACCCCGCACTCATCACCCACACCTCCGGCACCACCGGGGTGCCAAAGCTTGCCGTGCACACCAACTTCACCTTCGAGGCGCGGTATCGGCCACAGGCCGCCGTGGCGGCCCTGGTACGCCGCCGCGAACCCCTGGTCATTCATGTTTCCTTCGTACATTCACGCCTGGTGACGGCGCTGGCCATCGCGATTCTTCGCGGCTTCCCCGTGGTGGTGCTGGTCGACGACGAACCCGAGCACGCCGCGGAGATCTTCCTGCGGGTAAAGCCGGGAATCCTTGAGGCCCACCCGAACACATTTATCAACTGGGAAGTGCTGGCCGACGATCCGCGGCGGCCGCTGGCCTCGGTCAAGTACTTCAGCAGCACCTTCGATGCCATTCACCCGCGCACCGTGCGTACCCTGCTGGCGGCTACGCAGCGCCGGCGCCCGCTCTTCGGGCAGCTCTACGGTCAAAGTGAGGTGGGGCCGATCGTCGCACGTGGCTTCAGTCGCCTGCGCTCTGCCGATTCCGATGGACGGTGCGTTGGCTACCCGTTCCCGGGCATGACCGATGTGCGGATCGTGTCGCGCAATGGGCAGCCGCCTTCAGCGGAGAACCCCGGTTACATCGAGGTGCGCACCGATGGGCGAATCCGTACTTACCTCGGCGAGCAAGATCGTTACGACAAGCAACTCGACGACGGTTGGTGGCGGATGGGCGATGTCGGCTACCGCACCCGTTGGGGCTGCATCCACCTACTGGACCGTGAGGTCGACCTCATCGACGGCTTCGGCAGCACCCTGGCCGCCGAGGATCGCCTGTTCCTGGCGGTGGATGAACTCACCGAGGTAATCATCGTCGCCGGCCCCGGCGGGCTCGCGCAACCGGTCGTGTGCACGAAAAACGATGTGCCACTTAACCTTAATGCATGGGACGCGGCAGCGGCTCAGTTACCGCCGATGGCTCCGCCGTTGCATCTGCGTCTTGACGAGCTGCCGCAAACAGCGACCACCAAAATCAAGAGACTGGAATTGTCGGCGCGGATCGGCGCGGGGGCCATCTGATGTCGCGGCTCGTTGTGGTCGGCGGCGGTATCGGCGGCCTTGCCATTGCCTTGAGTGCCGCAGCCTCCGGTAACGACGTGGTCGTGTTGGAGAGGGCGCGCGAGTTCGCCGAGATCGGTGCTGGTATCCAGCTTGCACCCAATGGATTACGCGCTCTCAGCCTGCTCGGTGTAGGTGACAAGATTGAGCGCATCGGAGTCCAGGTCGATTCGTTGCGGCTCTTCGACGCCACCGTCGATCGGTTGATCAACACGATGAGCCTGGGTGCGGACTACCAGCATCGCTTCGACAGCCCCTACCTGGTCGTGCACCGCGCCGAGCTGCACCGCATCCTGGTGGAGGCGTGCGCCTCGGATCCACGTATCGAACTACGCAGCCGTAGTGAGGTATTCGGATACCAACAGGATGCCGGGGGAGTGCGCGCACTGCTCGCCGACGGCACCAGCGTGGACGGCGATGGTCTCATCGGCGCCGACGGCATCAACTCGTCAATCCGGCGGGCACTGCTCGACGACGGTGAACCGCGAGTCGCCGGTATCACGGTGTACCGCACCACGGTGCCCATCGACCAGGTTGACGAGAGCCTGCAATCCAACTCGGTCACCTGGTGGACCGGGCCCGGGTGCCATCTGGTGACCTATCCCATCGCGGGGGGCTCACTGCTGAATCTGGCGGCAAGCCGTACCGATGGCGTCACACAGGCGTTTTCAGGCGTCGAAGTCAGTGAGGCGCGTGTGTTGCGGGAGCTGGCGCCGTTGCGTGGAACGGCCCGCAGCCTGCTCGAACTGGGGCGGGAATGGAGATCCTGGGCGCTCGTGGACCGCGACCCGGTGCGGCAGTGGTCGGATGGCCGCGTCGTGTTGCTGGGCGATGCGGCGCATCCCATGCTGCACTACGCGGCGCAGGGTGCCAGCCAGGCACTGGAGGACGCGGTGGTTCTCGGCGCGCTCATCGGCGCGGACCCAGACAGGCTGCCCGGCAGATTCACCAGGTACGTCGAGGCGCGGCGTGACCGCACCGCCGATGTGACACTCGCGGCGCGGGACAGCATCGGCATCTGGCATGCGGCGGGCGACGCCGCCGTCGAACGTAACGAGAAATTGGGTGCCATGCGTGATTCCGATCTGCATGACGAGTTGGCCTGGATGCATGGTGACACCGATTTCGGGCTAGCGGCAGTCACCTCGGCGGTAGGGGCGCGATAAATGTCGAACCAACAGATATGCATCATCGGTGCGGGACCGCGCGGTCTGGCGGTGCTGGAGCGTCTGTGCGCCAACGAGCGTCAAGCGCCCAGCGCGGACCGAATCGTCGTGCACGTTGTCGATCCCTACTCCCCGGGCGCCGGATCCGTCTGGCGCACCGATCAGTCCTGGCATCTGTTGATGAACACCGTGGCATCACAAATCACCGTGTTCACCGACGACAGCGTGGCCATCGAGGGGCCCATCGAACCGGGGCCAACGCTCTACGAGTGGGCACAGAGCCTTGCCCTGCTGGGTGATCCGTCCCGCAGCGGTGAGAAGGCCATCGCGGAGGCACGCACGCTGCGATCCAACTCCTATCCCACGCGCGCCCTCTACGGGCATTACCTCAGCGACAGTTTCGCCCGTGTCGTCGGGTGGGCGCCCGAGCATCTGACGGTGCGGGTGCATCGATCCCGTGCGGTGGCGTTGGCAGACACCCACGGTGATATCGATGGGCCGCAGGGGGTTCGGCTGGAGGATGGGACCAGGTTGCATGACCTCAGTGCCGTTATTCTCGCCGTCGGTCATGTGCCCGCGGGTCTGCGTCCCGGCGAGGCGCGAGCAGCTTCCCTAGCCCGTATCCACGGGCTGACCTACGTCACACCGGCGAACCCAGCCGATATCGATCTGTCCTCCATCAAAGCCGGTGAGCCCGTGGCGGTTCGGGGTCTGGGTCTGAACTTCTTCGACTATATGGCGTTGTTGACGGTAGGTCGGGGCGGAAAGTTTCTCCGGGACAACGGCGATGAAGGAGGGCGACTGGTGTATCGCCCGTCGGGGCAGGAACCGATTCTGTACGCCAGCTCGCGCCGGGGGATCCCCTATCACGCACGCGGTGAGAATCAGAAGGGATCCTCGGGTCGTTATTTCCCGCGGTTGCTCACGGTGGAGCGCATCGCTCAGCTTCGCGAGAATCTCGGCGGTCTCCTACAGTTCCGCCGTGACCTGTGGCCGCTCATCGCGCGAGAGGTGGAATGCGTCTACTACGAAGGGCATCTGACGCAGCGGGGGCTGCCGGTGCAAGCCTTTTCCGAGCGGTACCTGAACGCTGACGAGAGCGAACTACACGCAATCTTGTCCGATCATGACCTGCTCGAGATCGCGTGGGAATGGGACGACCTCGATCGCCCGTGGGGGAAGCGCACGTTCAGCGGCCCGGACGAATTCACCGCATGGATTCTCGAGCACCTGCGTGCCGATGTGGTGATGGCCCGCGAGGGCAATGTCGACGGTCCGGTGAAGGCCGCACTGGATGTGTTGCGGGACCTGCGCAATGAGATTCGGCTCGCGGTGGACCACGGTGGGCTCGACGGTAAGTCGTACCGGGATGAGTTGGAGAGCTGGTACACCCCGTTGAATGCCTTCCTGTCTATCGGCCCTCCGGCCCAGCGGATTGAAGAGATCATCGCGCTGGTGGAGGCCGGGGTCATGCATCTGGTGGGACCACAGATGCAGGTGCGCTTCGACACTCATGATCCGGCTGTGGTCATCGAGTCACCCCTGGTGCCGGGGTCGGCCGTCAGGACGCGCAGTCTCATCGAGGCGCGATTGCATGAGCCGGATCTGCGCCGCAGCAGTGACCCCTTGCTGATGTTCCTGCAGGAGACCGGGCAATGCCGCCCTTACGAGATTCCCACCGATGATCACAAGGCCTACCAGACAAAGGGACTGGCGGTGACCGAGCGTCCTTATCGTTTGATCGGCGCCGACGGAAGAGTTCACCCGCGCCGGTTCGCCTACGGAGTTCCCACCGAGTCGGTGCACTGGGTCACCGCGGCGGGTATCAGGCCGGGAGTGGATTCGGTGACCCTGGGCGACGCCGATGCCATTGCGCGCGCCGCCTTGGCCAGCGCACCCAGCCCAGTCGCGGATGTGGGTGATCACGGAGTGTTGGTGTGAGCGGTTTCCTGGAGACCGGGCTGCTCTCACCCGTCAGTGCCGGCACCGTCGCCGAGGCTGAACTGACGGATGCCGCGTGGCTGCAGGCGATGCTCGACGCGGAAGCCGCGCTGGCTGCCGCGCAGGCCGATATCGGAGTTCTGCCCAGGAGCGCAGCGGATGTCATCGCCAAGGCCGTGGCCACCCACGATATCGACGTCCGCGCCGTGGCACTGTCCGCGAGGGAGACGGCTAATCCCGTTGTGGGTCTGATCAAGGAACTGACCCGAGTGGTGGGTGAAATCGATCCGAGTGCAACCGATTACGTACACCGCGGGTCGACCAGCCAGGACATCCTCGATACCGGTGCCATGATCCTGACCAAGCGCCTACTGGGACTCGTTGCCACGGACCTGGGATATGTGGCCGAGGCACTCGCCGTCCTGGCGGTCGAGCACAGGGACACCGTCATGGCCGCTCGCACACTGGCGGTGCAGGCAGTGCCGACGACATTCGGGCTCAAGGCATCTGGCTGGCGTGAGCTCGTTCTCGAGGCACGTACACGTGTGCTCGCGGTGGCCGGTGCCCTTCCGGTATCGCTCGGGGGCGCGGCGGGCACCCTGGCGGGGTACCTCGAATACGCTGGACCGCAGGGCGCCGAACCCGGGGCGTTCGTCGAAAAGCTGAACGCCGCCTTCGCAACCCGGACCGGACTGGCCCCGTCTGGGTTGCCGTGGCACGCGTTACGCAGTCCGATAGCCGATATCGGTAGCACCACGGCGTTTGTGGCGGGTGCTCTCGGCAAGTTCGCCATCGACGTTCTGACGTTGAGTCGCACCGAGATCGCCGAAGTCGCCGAGCCGGCACCACCGGGGCGCGGGGTTTCCTCAGCCATGCCGCATAAGCGGAACCCGGTGTTGGCCACGATGATCCGATCGGCCGCACTACAGGTTCCGGCGCTGAGCATCATTCTCACGAACTCGTTGCTCAGTGAGGACGAACGGTCCGCAGGGGGGTGGCATGCGGAGTGGCTGGCTTTGCGTGAATGTCTGCGTCTCACCGGAGGCGCGGCACAGACGGCTGTCGATCTGAGCCGCGGACTGCAGGTACGTGCGCAGCGGATGTCGGACAACCTTGCGTTGCTCGGTGGACAGCCCTCGGCCGAGCGGCTGTCGGCGGCGCTATCCCCGAGACTGGGCAAGGGCGGTGCGAAGGCCGCCGTCTCCGCTGTGGTCGACGCGGCAGTCGCGCGCGGCGTGAGTTTGCGTGAGGTGGCTGTTGCCCAGCCCGAGATCACCGCGTGGTTGAGCGAGACCGAGATCGATGAACTGTTGGACCCGGTCACCTATGTCGGAGCTGCAGGTCAATTGGTTGAGGGGGTCATCGAGCGCCAATTCTGAGGTAGCCACCTGCGGGAATTTTCCCTCACGTCGATTCTTTGCGAACTGTTCGCGCGCAAGAGTCTTGACGGTGCCATAGCCCGCCCTTACCGTTGCCACGCACACACGGCAGACGGGTAGTTGGTATTGACTGACATACAGGTGAGTGGGGCGCGCGAAGGGGGCCCCACCGCGTTAGCCGTGCTGCGGTTGTTGGCATCGGGAACCGCGCCCGATGTCTTCGAAGCACGGCTCAAGGAGATCGCCCGGGAATCCTCGCCGCCGTGGAGTGCTGCGGATTTGCACCGCGCCCGTGGATACGCCGAACGCATCTACGGGCTCATCGAGACACAGAATCAACGTGAGGCCCGGCTGTCCAACCTGGTCGGCGTGGCCATCGAATTGCTCGGATGCCACGATATCGACGAGGCCTCGACCACCCTGGTGAAGCGGGCACGGATCATGCTCGACGCCGACTTCGCGTTCATCTCGGTGCGCGATGACTCCGGACCCGAGGTACGACACCATGTCCGTTATGTCGATGGATCTACCACCGCGATCAATCGAAGCCTGTACTTCCCGATCGGTGACGACATCGGATTGGTGAGTCAGTATCGGCCCGGCCACGGTCCGGTGTGGACCGCCGATTACCCGTCCGACACCCGATTCAGCCGGGCCAGCGACGGTGACGCCGCTATGCGCTCCGAAGGTGTGCACAGTCTGATGATCATGCCGATGGAGCACGAGGGTCAGCACTTCGGCAACCTCTATGTCGGTTCACGGACGGTGCGCAGCTTCACCGCCGCCGAGCGGTCCCTCTTCGTGAGTCTCTGCTCGTTCGCGGGTATCGCGCTGGCGCGCGCCGACGAATTCTCCAGCAATACAGCGCAAATCAGTGAATTGGAGCAGCGGATCGAGCTGCGGACCAAGCTTCTGGATGCCGGAGCCGGCCCCGGTGGCATGGACAGCTTTGTCCTTGCGGCATCGGAACGCCTAGGAGTCGCGATACGGGTGACCGGGCATGACGGCGCGGAGATCGCCTCGTACAAATGGGAATCCGACCCCGAAGACTATGTGACGACCGCGCTCACGGTGGGCGATGACTACCACGGCGAGCTGTCGGTGGCCAGCCTGGACGACGCGCCCGTCTCGGTGTATCCGCTGAAGCTACAAGATCTCGCCACCACGGCCGCAGTGGTCATGTCCGGCGATAATCGGATGTCGTTGTCGGTGGCCCAGTTGCGTGACGACCTGCTCCATGACGTATTGGATTCACGTCAGCGCGACAATCGATTGGTTCAAACCTACGCCCGCCGTTTGTCTTTGGACCTCAACCAGCCGCATATCGTGGTGATCGTTCGACCCGAACGTGGTGGACTGGACCGCGCAGCACTGTGGTCGGCGTCATTCGCCTCTCGGGTGGGTGGATTACGAGCCACCCAGGACGAGGTGGTAGTGCTGCTTGTTCCGGGATCTGATCCGGGCCGCACCGCACAGGCGGTATGGGACGAGACCACCACGCACCTGCGCATGCCGGTCACGGTGTCCTCCGCAGGGCCCTCGGACCGCGTCGAGTCCATCGAGGAGACCTATCAGGACGCATTGCGCTGTATGGACGCCATGAGCGCCCTGGGGGCGCTCGGAACGGCGGCCGCCGCAAACGAACTCGGGTTCCTGGGGGTGCTGTTGTCGCGCCACCAGGACGTGGAGGGATTCGTCAGGTCCATGGTCGGTCCCGTCATCGACTATGACGACGAACGTGACACCGACCTGCTCCAGACGCTCGATGTGTACTTCACGGTCGGCGCCAGCCCCACCCGCGCCGCCAAGATCCTGCACACACATCCCAACACGGTGGTGCGCCGGCTGGACCGGGTGAACGAACTACTGGGTGACGGTTGGCAGGATGCCGAGCGCCTCCTGGACACGCAGCTCGCCATCAAGCTGTGGAAAGTTCGTGGTTCGCTGCTCACTCGCCAGACCGGGTGACACCAGGCATCCGACCGTAGCGGCGATCGACACCAGGGTTGCGTGGCGGTGCCATCCGGTGAACGAGCGCCCCGCGAAGTCCTGCATGCCCATGCGGTTCGCCAGGTGCAGGTATCCCTGCTGCACGTGATCGGCCAGTGCCACCTGGTGTGCCTGAGACGAGGTGGAGAACTCGGGGTCGTTGGTCAGCCAGAGTTCGGTACGAGCCCGCGAATGATCCAGTGGCGTCATGCCGACGAGGGTCAACGGTGTCCGTGAACGAGCCGCGGACGGGTCGGCCAGCTGCACCTTCGCGATGCTGATCAGGTGGCGACGCCCCTGGTAGACGTACTGTTCGGTGCGTCGCGAGCCCTTCGTGGCCTGCACGATTTGTGCTGCCGGAAGTACGCGGCCCTGATAGCCCACGAACGCCGGGTCGACAATCTGCAGTTGCAGGTCGCCCGATACTCGTGAGGTCGCGACCTGGTGGGTCAAGCTGCCGAACAGCTGGGTCAGATCCGCGCCGTTGGCGCCCAGCAGGTCGAAGACCACCGGGGCATTCGACGGTCGGGCCACCTTGAGAAACTCCTGGAAAGCCGAGAGTGCGCATCCGCTGACAGATTCCAAGGGGTAGTCCTCGGGGATCGAGGTCTTGGATTTCTTGGTGGCCGATTCCAGCCAGGGCTGCGAGAGATGCAGACGCCAGCTGACGGGCACCGCGAATCCGTCGGCCGCCAGCCACACACTGAGCGCCAGCTGACCATTGACAGCACGCCCGGCGCGGGGGCAGTAGCGGCGGTCCACTCCCACCGAGTGCACTCCGGCCTTGGGAATCAGCATCGGCGTGACCACCCAGGCGGCGGGGTGATAGGCGCTGGTGAGGTAGCTCGTCAGATCTCGACGGACCGACCACCAATCCCACGTGGAGCTATTGACGAAGTGATGCAGGTTCTGCTCACTCACCTCGCGCCCCATGGACTGCCCCATGGTGGCTGCCATGTTCCGAGCGGACTTGCGGCCGCGGACCTTCAGCAGGCCGGTGACATAGTCCTCACCCTTGGCCCGCTGGTCGCACCGTGGCAGTGATCGCAGCACGTCGGGGCACACGTGCGCCGCCACCGACGCCATGGCGTCGACCGGAGAAACACGAGGACGCGTGTCGAATAGTTCGGGTGCGGCCTGCACCTTGGTCGCAGATGTCATGTCTGGAGCACCTCAATGAATTAGCGGGTGATCGATGTCGACCTCAGAATGGGCGAGATGCGTCCTGGGGAACAGGTATTGGCACCACACAAAGTGACGGACTATGCGTGTGGCCCGCTACACCCATCGCGGTGGACGAATAGGTGATGACAGATATGTGAACAACCCCGTGACCAGCGAATGGTTAGCCGCATCCTGAGTCGCTAGGTGGCGCAATGGGGCGCCTGGGGGGTCAACTTGACGGATTGTCTCCGAACTGACGAATTGAATTCGCGATTGTTTGGTGCGCGACGCCCCATCTCGAAGATAGAGAGGTGATTACCCGGCGGGCGTTGCTAGGCACGACATTTGCGTTGGCTGGGGCGGCCGCACTAGCGGGCTGTGGCTCGCAGGCCAGTGCGGCGGATCCGCAAGTTTCGGTCACCGGTGGCGCGATCCGCGGGGGAACGGCGGGAAAGGTCCACGTCTTCCGCGGCATTCCCTACGCACAGCCGCCGACCGGGGAGAACCGTTTTCGTTCCCCCCGTCCGGCGGTTCCGTGGCGAAATACTTTGAACACCACACGGTTCGGACCTGACTTCATCCAACCGGCCGGTGGTGACCCGGTGCGCCAGGAAGACGCGTTGTATGCCAACGTCTGGACGCCCACGGTGGACGCGGGAGCCAAGCTGCCCGTCATCGTCTACATCCATGGTGGCGGCTGGTCCCGGGGAGCGGGCAGTCTCCCGGTGTACGACGGGGCGGCGCTCGCCGAGCGCGTCGGAGCAGTCGTCGTCAACTTCAATTACCGGCTGGGTGCCTTCGGCTTCTGCGGTCATCCCGCGCTCGAAGATCCCGACACCGGACTGCACACCAACTGGGGTCTGCAGGACCAGATCGCACTGTTGCGGTGGGTTAGTGAGAATGCCAAGGCTTTTGGTGGTGACCCGGGCAACATCACGCTCGTCGGCACCTCGGCGGGCGGCGCCAGCACCTGGCAATTGGCCCTGCACCCGCAGACCAGGCCGCTGCTGCGCCGAATCATCAGCATCAGCCAGGCCCATGTCTGGAGTCCGTATCTGAGCTTGACGCCCGACGATGCCACGGCGGTGTTCGACGCACTGGCCGCCGCGCAGGGGGTTTCGGTCAAGAACCTGAAAGAGGTCCCCGCCGATCGGATCCGCGACTGGTGGGTGGCGCAGTTCGCCCTGCCGAGGTCGCAGCGTGTGGCCAAGAGCGGTCGGCAGTATCGCGGACCGGTTCTGGATCCGGTGTTGCTCCCGGCCTTCGACGTCAATCAACCGATACCGGATATCCCCACCATCTCCATCTACACCAGCACGGAGGGTTCGTTCTTCACCGGACCCAACGCGCCTGACCCGCAACCGCAGCCGACCGATGCGGCGTCACTGCACGCTGCCTTCCGCGACATCCTCGAGCAGGGCGTATCGCCGTTATCCGACGCGACCGTTGCCGATGCTGTTGCCGTCTATACGGATTCGGCACGACAGGATGGCCGCCCAACCGATCCGCTGTCGTTGTGGACCGAACTGTGGGGCGATGCGCTGATCCGGCACGACATCCTTGCCTTCACCCGCCGCGCGACGGTCGAGCGGCGCGCGCCGCTGTATCTGATGGAGTACGCACACCCGGTACAGCCTCCGTATTTCGGCGTACCGCACGAATCGACATCACCTTTCCTCTTCGGCACCTACGCGCATCCTTCCAATGTGGCCAAGTTCGGAGACGGGCCGAAGGAGCGTGAAACCTCCGCCGCTTTCATGGATCTGGTAGCGGAGTTCGCACATGGCCGCGCACCGGCAAGTCCGCGGCTTCCGCAATGGGATCCGGTTGGCCAGGACTTGCGGCAGCTCGTGCTTCGCGACGGTGCCGGAACAATCGCCACCCCTACCAAGACCACACAGCTGGGCGTTCTTGACGCAGTCCAGTGGGGCAAGTGAATCAGAAATCAATCGAATGGAGATCACGAGAATGACTGCGCCATCACTGCTGCTCGACACCGGACGTGCGGTACAACAGCCGGTCTGGGAGAACCACGCACATCTGGAACGTGTGCGTGCCGAACTCAGCGAGCTGCCCGCATTGATCGGGGCCGACGAGATCAGGACTCTGCGCACGCTGCTGAGCACCGTCGCTCAGGGCCGCGCCACCATCATTCAGGCGGGCGACTGCGCGGAGGATCCGCAGGAGTCGACCAACGCGCACGTGGCCCGCAAGGTAGCGCTGCTCAACGTACTCGCCGGCACGATGCGGATGAAGACTCACCGGCCGGTGCTGCGGGTCGGACGCATCGGCGGCCAATACGCGAAGCCGAGGTCTAAGCCCACCGAGACGATCGATGGCGTCGAACTTCCCTCTTTCCGTGGGCATCTCGTCAATGGTCCGCAGCCTCATCCGGTGCATCGGCGTGCCAATCCGGATCGGATGCTCGCCGGTTATTGGGCCGCGAACCGGGTGATGGGTCATCTGGGTTGGCGGGTGCCGTCCTCGCTCTCGGTCATCGAGCCGCCGGTGTGGACGTCCCACGAGGCGCTGCTGCTGGACTACGAGGCGCCGCAGCTGCGTCGCGACGGCGAGAACCGCATGGTGCTCACGTCCACGCACTGGCCCTGGATCGGTGACCGGACCCGCCATCTGGACGGGCCGCATGTCGAATTGTTCTCGCGCATCGCCAATCCTGTGGCATGCAAGGTGGGCCCGTCGATGACGACCGAGGATCTCCTCGCGCTGTGCGACAAGCTGGATCCGGAGCACGAGAGTGGGCGGTTGACGCTGATCGCGCGGTTGGGTGCGTCGGCTGTACGCGACAAGCTGCCGGAATTGGTTGCCGCAGTGCGTGAATCCGGACACCCCGTGATCTGGCTGTGCGATCCGCTGCACGCCAATACCGTGTCCACCGAGTCCGGGTACAAGACGAGGCACGTCCAGACGGCCATCGATGAGGTCCGCGGCTTCCGTGAGGTACTTGCCGAGGCGGGTGTGCACGCGGGTGGATTGCACCTGGAAGCCACGCCCGACGACGTCGTCGAGTGCGTCCTCGACGGCTCACAGAACCACGAGGTAGGTCAGCGGTATTCGACGCTGTGCGATCCGCGCCTCAATACGGCGCAGGCCACCGAAGTGGTGTCGGCATGGTAGCGGTGGTCACCGGCGCCGGCGGGGGAGTCGGATCTCGTGTGGTGACCACGTTGGCTCGTCGGGACGAGCGGGTTGTTGCGGTGGACGTCGATGAGGTCGCCATCAAACAGCTCGTCGAGTACGCCGCCGACGAGGGGCTGGACATCATCGGGCAGGTGCTCGACATCACCGACGACACCGCGGTGGCGGTCGGGGTATCGGACATCGAGTCTCGGATCGGACCGATCACCTCATTGGTGAATGGTGCGGGAGTGCTGAGAACAGGTGCAGCGGTGGAGTTCTCGGATGCCGACTGGGCGCGGACCTTCGACGTCAACGTGCGCGCTCCCTTTGTTCTGAGCCGCGAGGTGGCTCGATACATGATTCCCCGCCGCGCAGGGTCGATCGTGACGATCGCCTCTAATGCCGCTCTGGTGGCTCGCAAGGGGATGACGGCGTACGCCGCATCCAAGGCGGCCGCCAACGCGTTCACCAAGAGTCTGGGGCTCGAGCTCGCCGAGCATGGAATCCGATGCAACGTCGTGGCGCCCGGCTCGACGGACACTCCCATGCTGCGCGCCATGCTGGGCGATTCCTCGGACTCCGGATTGGTGGCCGGCAGCCTGGACGACTTCAAGCCGGGGATTCCCCTGGGGCGCATCGCACAACCACAACACATCGCCGACGCTGTGGCTTTTCTTTCTTCCGACCAAGCTGCCCACATCACCATGCACACGCTGGTGGTCGATGGCGGCGCGACGTTAGGGGTTTGACCAATGACCACTGCCACCCGCGGCATCCCGATCATCGCCGAGTACGACCTGCCGACCGTGGATCTACTGCCCGCCAACACGGCGACATGGCAGATCGATCCCGCACGCGCCGTATTGCTCATTCACGACATGCAGCGCTATTTCCTCGCACCGCTGCCGGTGTCGTTGCGTGATCAACTGGTGAGCAATGTCGCGGCCATCCGCGACAGGTCGGTGGCCGCGGGTATCCCGATCGCCTACACCGCTCAGCCCGGCAGCATGACCCAGGAGCAGCGTGGCCTGCTCAAGGACTTCTGGGGCCCCGGGATGCGGGTGGACGAGGAGCACCGTCAGATCGTCGATCCGATCGCACCCGACGCGGGTGACTGGGTCTTCACCAAATGGCGGTACAGCGCCTTTCATCGTTCTGCGTTGTTGGAACGGATGCACGCAGCGGGACGCGACCAGTTGGTGATCTGCGGCGTGTACGCACATGTGGGCGTGTTGATGACCGCGGTGGACGCGTTCACCCACGATATCGAGACCTTCCTGGTTGCCGATGCGATCGCCGATTTCGACGACGAATCACACTGGATGGCTTTGGAATACGCGGCACGGCGGTGCGCCGTGCTGACCGTCACGGACGAGGTGCTGACATGAGCGATCTACTGGGACGTGTATTGGCGGGAGCAACCGGGCCATTTGCCCTGCTGTACCGCCCGGAATCCGGCGCACCCGATGCCGTCGACGTCGTCACCGGCACGGTGACATCTGTCGAGCGGATCGCCGACCTTCCGCTGCGTGACGGGCATAGTGGGCATGACCTGCTGGCGTTGGTGCCGTACCGGCAGATCGCCGAGCGCGGATTTGTAGCGCCCGATGACGGTGCTCCGCTACTGGCGCTTGCCGTCGAGCAGCAGGAGTCGGCGCCGTTGTCGGAGGTGTTGGACCGAATTCCCGAGTATCCGGTGGTGGTGGGCCACAGCGATTTCGACATCGACGATGCGGAGTACGCGCGTCTGGCCTCGGGAATTATCTCCGAGGAGATCGGACAGGGGGCCGGAGCCAACTTCGTGCTCAAGCGGAACCTGTTGGTCCAGCTGCATGACTATTCGATCAACACCGCGCTAACGCTCTTTCGGAGACTGCTGGAGCGGGAGAAGGGCGCGTACTGGACGTTCCTGGTGAGCACCGGCGAGCAGGTATTCATCGGCGCGACCCCCGAACGCCATATCAGCGTGCAGGATTCGTTGGCGGTGATGAATCCGATCAGCGGGACGTATCGATACGGTGCCAACGGCCCGAACCTGGATGCGGTGATGGAGTTCCTCGCCGACACCAAGGAATCCGACGAGCTCTACATGGTGGTCGATGAAGAGCTGAAGATGATGGCCCGAATCTGCCCCGATGGCGGGCAGGTGCAGGGACCGTACTTGAAGGAAATGGCGCGGCTCGCGCACACCGAGTATCTGATTTCCGGTGTTACTGATCGGGATCCGCGTGAGATCTTGGCCGAGACGATGTTCGCGCCGACGGTGACGGGAAGCCCGCTGGAGAACGCGTGCCGTGTCATTCAACGGTATGAACCCAAGGGCCGCCGGTACTACAGCGGCGTTGCCGCATTGATCAGCACAGACACGGCCGGTGTGCGGCAATTGGATTCGGCCATCTTGATCCGCACCGCGGAGATCGCACCAGGTGGCGCACTCACCGCGGGCACTGGCGCCACCATCGTTCGGCATTCCAACCCCGCGAGCGAGGCCGCCGAAACCCGTAGCAAGGCTGCCGGATTACTCTCTGCCTTGACGACACGTCGGGAGCTTCGCAGTCATCCCCGGGTGACGGAGGCTCTGGCCAGTCGCAACACCGGCATCGGGACCTTCTGGCTGGGACACGGATCGGGAGAGAACGCCGCGAATCTGGTGGGCCGCACCGCGCTGGTAGTCGACGCCGAGGACACGTTCACCTCGATGATCGGATTGCAATTGCGGGCCTTGGGTTTACGCGTAGACATCCGCCGATTCGACGAGGATATCCAACCCGGCGCGCATGACATCCTGGTACTTGGCCCCGGCCCGGGCGATCCGACGGCCATCGATGTTCCGAAGATTGCGACACTGACCGCTTTGACGAAGACCGCACTGACTCAGCGCATTCCGTTTCTATCGATCTGCCTGAGCCATCAGGTGCTGTGCCGGCAGTTGGGCCTGCCGGTTCGTCGTCGGGAGCAGCCCAATCAGGGCGTGCAGCGGCAGATCGATTTGTTCGGAACCGAGCGGCATGTCGGGTTCTACAACACCTTCGCCGCGGTGACGAGCGGGGAGTGGGTCGATACGCCCGCAGGGCGGGTGCAGATCAGTGCCGATGCCGTGACGGGTGAGGTTCATGCGGTGCGCGCCAAGCGGTTTGCATCCATCCAATTCCACGCAGAGTCCATCCTCACCCGCGATGGCGTGGGGATCTTCGGTGAGCTGCTCACGCCGCTGGCGACGGGTGTTCCGGTACTAGCATGACAAGTGTGCGCATAGACATTCACGCTCACCTGTGGTCTGACGACTACCTGTCGTTACTCGACGAGTATGGGAGGGCCGGTACCGATGTCCATCGTGGCCTCGGTGCCGGGGCGACGCGTACCGATTTGGATGGGCGTTTCGCGCTGATGGATGAGGCGGGTGTCGACCTGCAGATCCTCTCGGCTACACCGGCATCACCTCATTTCGAGGACGAGACCGCCGCCGTCGAGAGCGCCCGGTTCATCAACGACGAGTACGCGAAGCTCGCCAGTGAGTATCCGGGGAGGTTCCGCGCGCTGGCGTCACTGCCGCTGCCGCACATCCCGGCCGCGTTGGAGGAGCTGAACCGTGCGATCGACGATCTGGGCATGTACGGCGCGTCGATCACGACCTCCGTACTTGGCCGGTCGATAGCCGATCCGATATTCGATCCGCTCTACGAGGAATTGAATAGCAGGGGCGCAATACTTTTCGTTCATCCGGCAGGATGCGGCGCGGATTCGTCCTTGATCACCGATCACTCGCTCACCTGGTCGATCGGAGCGCCGATCGAGGACACGATCGCCATCATGCACCTCATTGTCGCGGGTATCCCATCGCGTTATCCGGATATGAAGATCGTGACGTGTCATCTGGGCGGGGCCTTACCGATGGTGCTGGAGCGCGCGAACCGTCAGGTGACTGAATGGGAAGCGACCCATTGTCCGGAGGCGCCCAAGGATGCTGCCCGGCGGCTGTGGTTCGACACGGTGGGGCATGACCACACTCCGGCACTGCAGGCAGCTGTCGCATCGCTCGGTGCCGATCGGTTGGTGTTCGGCTCGGACTTCCCGTACCAGGGAGGTGCCAGGTACGTCAGTTCTGCGACGTACATCCAGGAGGGGCTGTCATCCGACGACGCTTCGTTGATCCTGGACCGCAATGGGGCCGAGCTGCTGGGGTTGGACGGCGATTAGGCGTTTGTATCGGAATGCGGTTGCGTTGCGCTATTCGATGCCGACTCGGAAAGGCGGGAGCGAACGCCCTCGGAGAATGGTGTCGAGAGGCGCGAGCTTTCATCCATCAAAACAATCACGGAGAGGGCTCGCGCGACACAACAATTTTCCTGAAAGATGGCTTGGCGAAGTTTGAGTGAACTGCGCCCGACGGAATCCACCGCTGTGCCGATAGTTACTTGGCCGGGCCACAGCATCTCGCCCAGGAAGTCGATCTCCAAACGTGCGATGACAAACGCCCTGTTTGGCTCCAGAATTTGTCTGGTGCTGTCGTGTAGAAACTCCACTCGCCCGGTTTCCAGCAAGGTGGAGAAGACGGAATTGTTGACGTGCCCTTGCCGGTCTGTATCGGCATAACGCAGCTTATCGTGTGAATGCAGCGGAAACTCTGCAAGAGTTGGAATTTCAGCCATTCCCGCTGTTCCTTTCCTGTGCGAATTCGAGGGTACGGAGGGTATTGCCTCAATCCGATTTCACGATATCGGAAGGTAACACCCACCACGGTTCGAGGCGGGATGGCCCACCCACTAGACTGATCGCTGGACCCCGCGCGGCGTCTATCCTGTGAACTCCCCCAGGGCTGGAAGGCAGCAAGGGTCAACGGGCTCTGTCGGGTGCGCGGGGTCCCCTTTCCGAAGATCGCGACCTCCAGATGCCCCGCAGGGCGAATAGGGGAAAGCCGTGTCATTCCTGTCGCTCGGACTCGACGAACTCGCAGCTCAGCATCGGTTGCAGCAGGAGAACTACAGCCAGCTCAAGGCCAAGGGGCTCTCGCTGGACCTCACTCGTGGCAAGCCGGCGCCCGAGCAGCTGGATCTGTCGAACGGCCTGCTGGCGCTGCCCGGTGACGGCGACTACCTCGATGGCAATGGCACCGATACGCGCAACTACGGCGGCGGTAACGGTCTTCCGGAGCTGCGCGCAATCTTCGGTGAGCTGCTCGGCGTCCCCGCGCCCAACCTGATCGCGGCCAACAACGCCAGCCTCTCCCTCATGCACGACGTGATCGTGTATTCGCTGCTCCACGGAACCGTCGACTCGCCCCGGCCCTGGGTTGAGGAGCCGTCACTGAAGTTCCTGTGCCCGGCGCCCGGATACGACCGTCATTTCGCGATCACCGAATCCTTCGGCATCGAGATGATCCCGGTACCGCTGCGCGAGGACGGCCCCGACGTGGACCTCATCGAGGAACTCGTCGCATCCGACCCGACCATCAAGGGCATGTGGAGCGTTCCCGTCTTCTCCAACCCGACCGGAACCGTCTACTCGTGGGAGGTCGTTCGTCGGCTGGCCCAGATGAACACGGCGGCACCGGATTTCCGGCTGTTCTGGGATAACGCCTACGCGGTACACACTCTGACGCATGATTTCGTCCGGAATGTGGACTTGCTGGGGCTCGCCGAGACCGCCGGACATCCCAACCGCCCGTTGATCTTTGCGTCCACCTCGAAGATCACCTTCGCCGGTGCCGGTGTCAGTTTCATGGGCGGATCACTGGCCAATATCGCGTGGTACCTGCAACACGCCGGTAAGCGCAGCATCGGGCCCGACAAGGTGAATCAGCTGCGGCACCTGCGCTTCTTCGGCGATGCCGAGGGCGTCAAGCTGCACATGCAGAAGCATCAGCAGATCCTCGCGCCCAAATTCGAGCTTGCGCTTGAGGTCCTGGACGACCGATTGAGCGAGAGCAAGATCGCATCGTGGAGTGAGCCCAAGGGCGGATACTTCATCAGTCTTGACGTGCTGGACGGCACCGCCAAACGTACGGTCGCCCTGGCCAAGGAGGCCGGGATCGCGCTCACCGAGGCGGGCGCCACGTTCCCGTACCGAAATGACCCGAATGACAGGAACATTCGTCTGGCGCCGTCGTTCCCACCGCTGGAGACCGTCGGCGCCGCCGTCGATGGTTTGGCGACGTGCGCGCTGCTGGCGGCAACCGAGAAGCTGCTGGAGCGCGCCGATTAGGGAGCCTTCTGCACCTTATCGATCTGTTTGTTGAGCAGTGTCAGCGCCAGCTTGTCGTTATCGCTGGTCCAAGGCTCCATGGCATGAAGGACCTTGACGGTCACTGTGGTGCCGCGTGGATGTGCGGTGAGCGTCTTGACGGTGATCTCAACGGTCTGTTCACCGTCCATTCCCAGGCCGCCGGTGAAGATGGCCGCGGTCGCGTCCACGCTCGCTCCCGATACTTTCTCCGTCTTGACGCTGCCGGTCCCGCCGATCCCGTCGAGGTCAAGCGTGACGGATCCACACCGCCCAGCCTTCTCCTCGATGGCCTGGAACGAGTCGGCAATCCCCTTGCCAACCACGATGTCCACACGAAGAGACCCGTCCTCGTACTGTGCGGCGGCTTGATCGAAGGTGACCGTGTCGTGGTTGACGAACATGTTGCACTCGGACGGGCTGACCGTCGGGCCGTCGTCGCCCGGGCGTTCGAGTACCTCATAGGTGCCCGAGCCCTCAGGGAAGTCCTGGCGGGGCAGCAGCAGTTTGGCGGGATCGCCCTTGGGCAGCCCGGGTGAACCGTCCGACTTCGGTTCACCCGAGACGACGCTGGTGCACGCCGATACGAGGATCAGCGCAGCGGATATTGCGCCGATGGACAGCGTGCGAGCCACGGGAGTTCCCCCATCCGTCTTGTGCGGATTCGCCTACGGCGCCTTGTTCACCTTGGCGATCTGCTTGTTGAGTAGATCCAACACCAGTGCGTCCTGCTCGGGAGTCCACGGCTCGATGAATCGGTCGACCTCGATCCGGACGGTCGTGCCCCGGGGATGCGCAATCGCGATATGCGACTCGACGCCGATCTGATCGCCCTCGGGTCCGAGAAGGCCGCCGACCTTCACCAACTTGGTCTCCTCGGAGGCACCGGGCAAATCGGCGATGGAGACGTGCGCCTTCATCGCCACCCCGTCACCCTCCATTTGGACGGACGCGCATTCCTGGGCGCGCTTGGCGAGGTCGTCGAATGATTGCTTGACGCCGAGCCCGACACTGCTCTCCGCCATCACGGTGTCCGAGTCGTACTTGGCGCGCGCCCTGTCGTAGTCGCCGTCTCCCTCGGAGATGAACTCGTAGCACCCGGGCGGGTTGACCTTCTCCGGCTTGGACTTGTCCGCCTTGTCCTTGTCGAGTTTGAGCTTGTCTTCGATGGTGAACGTCCCATTGCCGGCGGGGAAGTCCTCCCGGGTCAGCAAAAGTGCGGTTGCCGGACCTTCGGGCAACTTCGCGGCCGGCTCGTCGGCCTTCTGGGTACTCGATGACGGCGCCGGTGACTCACTCGGCGATTCCTTGGAACAAGCGGAGGTGAACGCGAGTGCGATGACACTCGCGCCAACCGCCAACACAGTGTTCATATCAACGCGACGTGTCTTCATGCGCGGACTTTAGCGAACAAGATCACCCAATGTGGCGGTTTGTTCGTCAGGTGGCCCGCCAAGGTCGTCTGCGGTCGCCGGTACCCTTGCTCTCCGTGGCCCTGTACCGCAAGTATCGCCCGGCGACTTTCGCCGAAGTCATCGGCCAGGAGCACGTCACCGGACCGTTGACCACCGCGCTGGACGCGGGCCGCATCAACCACGCCTATCTGTTCTCGGGGCCCCGTGGCTGCGGTAAGACGTCCTCCGCCCGTATCCTGGCCCGCTCGCTGAACTGCGTGCAGGGGCCCACCTCGACGCCGTGCGGGATCTGTGATTCGTGTGTCGCGCTGGCGCCCAACGGATCGGGCAACGTCGATGTCATCGAACTGGACGCCGCCAGCCACGGTGGTGTGGACGACACCCGTGAACTGCGCGATCGCGCCTTCTACGCACCCGCGCAGTCGCGCTACCGCATCTTCATCATCGATGAAGCGCACATGGTCACCACCGCAGGTTTCAACGCGCTGCTCAAGATCGTCGAGGAGCCACCCGAGCACCTGATCTTCGTCTTCGCCACTACCGAACCGGAGAAAGTGCTGCCGACCATCCGGTCGCGCACCCATCACTATCCGTTCCGCCTGCTGGCACCCAAGACGATGCGGACGCTCGTCGAGGGCATCTGTGCGCAGGAGAACGTCGCCGTCGACGACCCGGTTTACCCGCTGGTGATCCGCGCCGGTGCCGGATCGCCTCGAGACACCCTGTCGGTACTGGACCAGTTGCTCGCCGGTGCGGACGAGGAACGCGTGACCTACCAGCGGGCTCTCGCGCTGCTGGGCGTTACCGATATCGCGCTGATCGACGATGCGGTGGACGCGCTCGCGGCCGGTGACGGCGCGGCGGTGTTCGGAGCCATCGAAGGCGTGATGGATGCCGGACACGACCCGCGTCGATTCGGCACCGACCTGCTTGAGCGTTTCCGCGATCTTATTGTCCTGCAAGCGGTTCCGGATGCAGTGGAGCGCGGTGTGGTCGATGCGCCACAGGATGTGTTGGAGCGGATGCGCGAGCAGGCCGAGCGCATCGGCCCCGCGACGTTGACCCGATATGCCGAGGTGCTGCACGCCGGGCTGGGGGAGATGCGGGGCGCGACGGCACCACGGCTGCTGCTGGAGGTGGTGTGCGCGCGGCTGCTGCTGCCCTCGGCCACTGACGCGGAATCTGCTGTGCTGCAACGCGTCGAGCGCATCGAGAAGCGTCTGGACATGTCGGTGCCCGAGTCCGGTGGGGCAAGCGCGTCGCCGCGCTTTGTCCGCAAGTCCCAGGCCCCCGCTGCTCCGGCTGCCGAAACAACCGCGCCGCCGGCTCCGGCGCCCGAGCCCCCCGCGCCGACTCCGCCTCCAGCACCCGCTCCGGCTCCGGCTCCCACCCCGGAACCGGAGCCAGCTCCAGCACCAGAGCCTGAGCCAACCCCGACACCTGCTCCTACCCCCGAGCCCGAGCCCGAGCCTGCCCCGGAGCCGCCCCCACCACCGGTTCCAGAACCAGAACCAGAACCTGCCCCCGAGCCTCGCCAGCCCGGGGCCCTTGACACTACTGCCGTGCGCAACGCCTGGGCCGAGATCCGATCCAAGGTCCGGGACCGCAGCCGGACCACCGAGGTCATGCTTTCTGGTGCCACGGTGCGCGCCATCGAGGGCAAGACCCTGGTGTTGTCCCATGATTCGCCACCGTTGGCCAAGCGCATCACCGAGTCGCGTAACGCCGAGGTCATCCGGGAAGCGTTGAAGGATGCGCTCGGTGTGGACTGGGAGATCCGTTGCGAGGTGGGCAGTGCAGACGCCGGCGCCCCGGCCCAGGCACAGAAAGTCACCAAGGCCGCGCCGCGGGTCGTGACCCGGCCCAGCCGCCCGACACCCGAGCCCGAGCCGGCACCCGAGCCTGAACCGGAACCCACGTCCCCGGAGGACGAGGAGGAGCAGATGCTCGCCGAGGCCGGGCAGGGCGAGGCCGGTCCGCGACGCGATCCCGAAGAGGTTGCGCTGGAACTACTTCAGAACGAGCTGGGCGCTCGCAAGATCGACCCCAGCTAGGGCCGCCACCACGGGCGTAGCGGCAGCGCGGACCCGCCCCGCGCGTCAAGTTTCGTGGCCAGCACCTGGTGCAGCTGAACGACGTTGCGCTCGAAGCCCAGTCGTGAACCAGCCATGTACAGGCCCCACACCTTCGCGGTGGCCTCGCCTACCTCGTCGACTGCCTCATCCCAGTGTTCGACGAGGTTGGCGCACCATTCCTTGAGGGTAAGTGCGTAATGGTGACGCAGATTCTCCTCGTGCAGCACCTCGAGGCCAACGTTCTGGATCTCGGTGATGATCTTCCCCGATCCGGTCAACTCCCCGTCGGGGAAGACGTAGCGGTCGATGAAATACCCCGCGACGGCCGAAGTTCGATTGTCTGGCCGGGTAATGCAGTGGTTGAGCAGCAGGCCACCGGTCTTCAGCCGCGACTGGAGGAACCGGAAGTAAGCGGGATAGTTCGCGATGCCGATGTGCTCGGTCAGTCCGATCGAGGAGACCGCATCGAACTCTCTTTCCGTGGTATCGCGATAATCCGCATGACGGACCTCCGCGAGATCCGAAAGACCTTCGTCGGCAAGGGCCTTCTGCGCCCAGGCGGCCTGCTCGGCCGACAATGTGACACCGGTGGCGTGTACGCCACGCCGTGCGGCGTACCTGACCATCGATCCCCAGCCGCAACCCACGTCGAGCAGCCGGTCTCCGGGCTTGAGTGCCAGTTTCTCGAAAACCAGCCGGTACTTGTTCTCCTGCGCCTCTTCCAGCGTGGCTTCGGCGTTCGGATAGCACGCGCACGTGTAGGTCATGGACGGGCCGAGTACCCACTCGTAGAACGCGTTCGAGACGTCATAGTGATGATGGATGGCCTCGGAATCGCGGGTCTTACTGTGCCGGAATCCCTCGACGACCCGCCGCCAGCGGGGCAGTGCCTCCTGTGGCGGTGGTGCGATGGGCCGTAGATGTTCGAAACCGATCGACCTGACGATGTTCGCCAGCACGCGCGCCGGCGGTCGCTTGAAATCCAGCCTGTCGGCCATGGCCTTCAACAGTTCGTAAGGGTCGCCCGGGTGCACGCCCTGCATTTCGATATCGCCGGAAACATACGCCCGTGCCAGCCCCAGGTCACCCGGTGCCGTCGCCAAATACGTTGTGCCGCGCGGCGTCAGTAGATCGAGCCCCAGCTCGGCGTTCTCCGGTCCGGCCTTGCTGCCGTCGTAGGCGCTGAAGCGCAGCGGCAGATCTCCGGCCGCCATGATTTCGAGAATCTCGGCCAGCGAGAGCTTGCCGTTCTCGCCCCGGTCGTTCTTGGCCTGAGTTGTCGTCATTGTCGCCGTACCGCCTTCGCATAGAGATCCAGCAATCGGTTATCCGGGTCGTACGTCTTCTTCAACGTCCGATAGTGCTCGCCGCCGTAGAGAGCCTCGAACTCTTCACGCGGATAAAAGGATTCGGAGTACAGCGACTTGTGTCCGCCCAGCTCGCTGACCTTGTGCTCGATCCGCCGGTTGGTGGCTCCATCGCCGGCGCCGGCCGGCACAGAGGACCAAAAGCCGATGTTGACGTACGTCTGGCCCGACCGTATCGGATACAGCGGCCAGCCTTCCTTGTCGCGTAACCGCAACGGACACAGCCATACCGGTTCAATGGGTACCTCGTCGAGGAACCACCGCAGAAAGTCTGCGGTGTGACCGATCGGGACCTCTACGTCCTGGACGACGCGTTCCCGGGCCGGGCGCCCGTTGAACCTCTCGATACGGTCGGCAATGTTGTAACGCTGGTCGAGGCCGATCATCTTCCAGTAGACGCTGCTGCGCCGGTACTTTCGCGGCCACAGCCTGCGGATGCGCGGATTTTGCGCGCCGAACGCGCGGGAACACCAGAACCAGTCAGTGTCCCAGCGCCACAGGTAGTCGTGAATGCTCAGCCGATCGTGGCCGGTGCCGTCCGCATGCTGGATCGAGCGGTAGTAGATCTGTTGTCCTGTGTAGTCGCTCACCGGGCCGGGCGCATCCGTCCGGGCGCCCAGGCACAGGTAAGACTCCTCGTCGGTGAACACCACCCCGTCCAGATAGTCCACTCGCTCACCCTGGAACGTCGCCGAGTCCACGATCGACTCCATCGCTGCCACAAGTTCAGCGAGGCTATGGAATCGGATGTGCCGCAGGGCAACGAACCGTTCGACGGGCTCGAGCTCGATGCGCAGCCGCACCGAGTAGCCCAGTGTGCCGTACGAGTTGGGGAAGCCCCGATACAGATCTGCGTGGTCATGGGCCGATGCTGTGACGATCTCGCCCGCGCCGGTGAGGATGTCCATGTCGAGAACCGACTCATGCGGAAGCCCGTTGCGGAAGGACGCGGATTCGATTCCGAGCCCGGTCACCGCGCCACCCAGTGTGATGGTCTTGAGCTGTGGCACCACGAGCGGTGCGAGCCCGTGGGGAAGGGTGGCCGCGACCAAGTCCTCGTAGGTACACATGCCGGCCACGTCGGCCGTGCGGTTGACGGTGTCCACGCTGATGACACCGGTGAGGCCCGAGGTATCCAGGCCCGGTGTAGTCGACTTTGCCCTTGCGCGGAACAGATTTGAGGTGGGCTTAGCCAAACGCACGGTCGCCGTCGTGGGAATGGCCCGGTAACTCCGTAGTAGCCGGTTCACTCCCTCGGCGTGCGCCGATCCTGACGAGATAGGCACAATTCCTACGCTAGCCCGGTTCTGCGCGTGGCGCACCCGAGAACGCGATTCAGATGCCAAGCGCGACTATCGGAAACTAACCCCGGGTCAATCGTCCTAGCCGAATCGCTGCTCCGCCAAGCTGTTCGTTGATGCGGAGCAGCTCATTCCATTTCGCGGTGCGTTCGGATCTGGTGATGGAGCCGACCTTGAGTTGCTCGGCACCCCAGCCGACCGCCAGGTGCGCGATGGTGACATCCTCGCTCTCACCTGATCGCGCAGACACGATGGTGTCCCATCCGCAGTCGTGAGCGGCATCGTGTGCCGACTTGGCGGCGCTGAGTGTGCCGGCCTGGTTGGGCTTCACCAATAACCCGTTACACGCTCCGGCTTCGGTTGCTCGGCGCACGCGCTCGGCATTGGTGACGGTGAAATCGTCACCGACGACCAGGACGCGGTGTCCCACTGCCTGGGTGAATTCCGCCAGGGCAGCGGGATCGTCTTCGGCGAGCGGATCCTCGATGGAAGCGATCGGATACTTATCGATCCACCCGATCAGAACCTCGGCCCACGCATCGGAGTCGAGCTCGGTGCTGTCGAGCCCGAGACGGTAGCGGCCGCCGCTGCCGAATTCGCTGGACGCGATGTCCAAGGCGATCGTGACCTGGGCTCCCGGCTGCAACCCGGCCCGCTCGATGGAGGCGACCAGCAGTTCCAGTGCGTCCTCGTTGGAGTCCACCACCGGCCACCATCCACCCTCATCTGCCACTCCGGCGAGCCGGCCTCGCTCGGAAAGTAAAGCCCCGCAAGCGCGATGAATTTCAGCCACCCAGTTGAGGCCCTGTTCGATGCTGTCGGCCGCCGCGGGCACCACCATGAAATCTTGAACATCGGTGCGGCGCGCGGCATGGGCGCCCCCGCCGATCACCTGAATCTCAGGCAGCGGCATAGCGGCCGTTCGATCACCGATCAAATACCGCCACAACGGAATACCGTGCGATGTGGCGGCGGCGTGTGCGGCCGCCATCGACATGGCCACCGACGTGTTACCGCCGATGATCGCGAACGCGTCCGACCCGTCAGCCGCCGTGAGCGCCGTGTCAACGGCCTGTTGGTCGGTGGCATCGATGCCGACCAGATGCTCGGTCAGGTCACGGGCGGCTGCCACCGCAGCGGTCACGTCGTAACCGGCGAACGGGCTGCCGCCGTCCCGCAGATCGGCGGCCTCGCCGCTGCCCCGGGACGCACCTGCGGGAGCGATCGCCCGCCCGATGCTGCCATCGCCCAGCAGCAGCTCCGCCTCGACGGTCGGCCGCCCGCGTGAATCCCATACGCGTCGAGCGTGCACACCACTGATGTGTGTTCCGGTCATGGTCCCTCTAACTGTTGTGCGACGGCCAGCGGATCGGTGGCCGATTCATGCAAGGCCTGCCCTGCGCGGGTGCGCAGTGAATCGCGTTGAGAAGCAGACAAATAGTCCACGGGCGAACGTCCGTCGACGCGGGCGAGAGCCAACGCGGGTAGGAGGCGCGCGGTCCGGGCGGCCACCGCATCCGGTGGCTCCCAGGACACGCCCGCCAAGTACGCGGTGCAGAGTCGGCGGCTCGTCTCCCACAACAGTTCGCGGTACTCGGGTTTCCATATCCGCTTGAGCAGAAGGTGATTAAGGCAGAACGCGAGATCGAAGGCGGGGTCTCCGTACCAGGCGCATTCGGCATCGGTCAGCACCGGTCCGTCCGCGGTGACGATCACGTTCTTCGGACTCACATCCCCGTGCACCAATGCGATGTGCGTGCCAGCGAGGTCATCGGCCAGTTGGGACAAGGCGTCGGCGTGTTCCGGGAGGTGCTCTGCCGGATAGCGCAGATACGGTTCGATTCGCAATGCCTCGAACAACTCATTGGATGCGAATTCGCGTGCCGCCGTGTCATCCCCGGCCGTATGCGCATGCACGGCAACCAGGTGTGCGCCGAGTTCCCCGCCCACCTCCGGATCGATGCGCCCGTTCGCCAGATCTTCGCGCCAGGACGGAATGGGCCCCAGATCGGTCATCGCGAACGCGTGCAGATTGTCAACGGCCATAACAACCCGAGGCGTGAAAGACGGAACGATCGCCGCCGCACGCATGAGATAGCGTGCCTCAAAGGTGTTGCGCTCCAAGGGAGCTACCCAGTGTGCCTGCACGCGAAGCCGCTCGATGGCCCGCTTGACCACCACCGATTCGCCCGAACTCAGCCGAACACGCCACACGTCGGAGGACACCCCTCCGGTCAACGGTTGTGCCTCCACCGGCACGAGTTCGGCGTGGGAGAGAAGTTCGACCACCCAATCAGGTGGTGCCATGTGCACCTTCGGATTTCCACCACAGCGCGTTGAACCAGATGCGAGCGAGCGTGTCGATGGCCTCCTCGTCGGTGACCGAGCCGCGTCCGCTCTCCCCACCCTCGACCAGCCAGACATAACAGAAGTAGTCCATCATCGCCCCGATCGCCGACGCGGTGATATCAGGATCCATCCCGGGGGAGTACTCGTGTTTCTGTAGTCGCCGAATGTTGTTGGCGATCATCGTGCGTGCCGGGGCGCGCAGATCTCGCCAGTACTCGACGAATGTCGGGTCTATCTGTGCGGCCTGGAATACCCCGGAGAGTACGGGGGCATGGTCTCGATAGGTGGTCCAGTACACGGTGACGATGTCCCGGATCACGTCATACGGCGCGCGATCGCCCGTCTCGACGGTGTCACCGCGGGTGTAGGCCTCATCGCGGAACTCATCGACCATGGTGCGGAGTAGCTCGGCCTTGTCGGTGAAGTAGTTGTAGAAAACGCCGACGGATTTCCCGGCCTCGGTGGTGATGTCGACGACACGAGCCTCGGAGTACCCGACCCGGGAGATGACCTCACGCGCCGCATCCATCAGGGCACGGCGCGTGCTGCGGCCACGTTGTGTCGAGGGCTGCTCGGCAGCCACGGGCCGGATCGCTGAATCGCTAGACATCACCACCCGCCAAGGCTACATTAAACCTGAATCGAGATTCAGTTTCAGTCCGATCGCGTGTCATTCCCTAATGATTGCGCAGGTTGCGAGGTTTTGATGACGAGTTCGACAGCAGTGCAGGCCGATGCCGTTCAGCGAGCGCGTGACCTCGCACCCGCCATCGCCGCACGGGCGCTCGAGGCGGAGCGCCTGCGCCGGATGCCCGACGAGACCATTGCCGAACTGTCCCAGTCGGGTCTGTTCAGCCTGATGGCGCCGCGCCGCTACGGGGGCGACGAGGCCAGCCTGGAAACCTTGGTCAGCGCGGTCATCGAGGTGGGCAAGGTCTGTGGATCGACCGCCTGGACCTTCTGTATCTACGGAATCCACAACTGGCTCGCCGGGTTGTTCCCCGAGGAGCTGCAGGACGAGATGTTCGGCTCGGTCTCGCCGGGATCTCCCTTGCTGTTTCCGGGCAGCTGGTCGCCATCGGGTATCGCCACTCCCGTTGAGGGCGGCTACAAGATAAGTGGGCGTTGGCAATTCGGCAGTGGTGTCTGGCACTCGTCGTGGGCATCGGTTGCCGCGGTGGTGCAGCATGATGAGCCGCCGAAGTATCCGGATCTGCGCACCTTCATGATTCCCAGGAACGACCTCGAGGTCATCGACACCTGGTACACCTCCGGTCTGCGGGGTACCGGGAGCATGGACATCGCCGTCAATGACGTTTTCGTCCCCGAGCATCGGGTGCAGGAGTTCGGTCCGCTGGCGCGCGGGCAGTCACCGTCGGCGGAACTACACGGGTCGGCCATCTATCGGATACCCCTGTTCTGCGCCCTTTCCAATGTCGCGGCCGCGCCGGCGGTAGGGATGGCGCTGGGGACGGTGGAGCTGTTCACCCAGAAGATCAAGACCCGGGTGATGCGGTACTCGATGCAGGAGCAGTCCAAGCTGGCCACCGCGCACCGGCGCATGGGACATGTTGCCGCGCAGGCCGAGTCGGCACGTACCCTGCTGTTGCAGACGGTGCGTGATGTGGAGGACAAGCTGCGCTCCGGCGAGGGGCTAGCAACCGAGGATCGGGTGGCGGTGCGCCGCAACTGTGCCTATGTCGTGGAAGTCTGCAAACAGGCCATCGCCGAGGCAGTCGAGGCATGCGGCGCCTCCGCGCAATACGAGGACTCGCCGTTGCAGCGCCATCTACGCGATGTGAACACCTTGTCCACACACGTTGTCTACGACACGGATTCGGCCTACGAACTGTTCGGCCGGGTGGAATTGGGGCTGCCGCCGGGATCCGTCGCGTTCTGATGAGCACTGGCTCGTGAATACCGAGACGCCCGAGCTCAACGGGTTGCGGTGTACGCGCGACGATCGTGTCCTGACTGTCCTGGTCGATCACGGTCCGCTCAATCTGCTGGACGGGCCACTCATGTCAAGCTTGTCACGGCTGGCTCGTTGGCTCGCCGATCGGGACGACGTGACGGTGGTGCTGTTCGGTAGCGCCAATCCCGACTTCTTCATCGCCCACCTGAATGTCGAAATCCTGCAGACGGATTCGGCGCGTACTGCGGAGTCCGTCGAATCCTTCCAGCGGTTGGTCGGCAGGTTTCGCGCGCTGCGCCAGGCCACCATCGCACTTGTTGAGGGCCGGGTTGCCGGCGGAGGAAGCGAGTTTCTCCTCAACCTGGACATGCGTTTCGCCGTCCGTGGCCGCGCCGTCTTCAATCAGGTGGAGACGGGTCTGGGCATCGTGCCGGCGGGTTCGGGCCCCCAGCACCTGGTCCAGGGCATGGGGCGGGCACGCGCGCTCGAGGTGATTTTGGGTCATGAGGATTTCGATGCTGACCTGGCGGAGCGATACGGCTGGGTCAACCGTGCCCTGGACCCCGATGAGGGGTGGCGGTTCGTGAATCGGCTCGCCCGGCGTATCGCCGTCAATCCGCTCGAACTGATCGCCGGTGCCAAGAGCACGGTCGATGCGCTGGTCACCGACCTGGAGCCGGGGTTGGCCGCCGAGCGGGCAGCCATCGTTGCCGCGTTCGCTGACGTGCACAGCACCCAGAGAATCGCGCGCTTTCTGCAACGGGGAGGCCAGACGGTGGACGGCGAACGTCGCCTCGGCGATCTCGTGGGCGACCCTTAGACTGCGACTACAACCAGTAGTAGAACCAAGTCGTAGCGAGGGAGAACTCATGGGTCAGGTCAGTGCGTCCAGTTCGGTGTTGATCAACGCGACGCCCGAGGCAGTGCTCGCCGCTGTTGCCGACTACCAGAATGTGCGCCCGCAGATCCTGTCCAGTCACTACCGCGACTACCAGGTGCTCGAGGGCGGTCAGGGTGAAGGCACCGTCGCGTCCTGGAAGCTTCAGGCCACCGAGTCGCGCGTGCGGGATATCAAGTCCAGCGTGAGTGTCGCCGGGCACACCGTCATCGAGAAGGATGCCAACTCCACGCTGGTGACCAGCTGGACCGTCGCACCTGCGGGAACCGGATCGACGGTCACCACCAAGACGGCGTGGACGGGCGGCGGCGGTATCAAGGGATTCTTCGAGAAGACCTTTGCGCCCCTGGGCCTCAAGAAGATTCAGGCCGAGGTGCTGGACAACCTGAAGAAGGTTGTGGAAGCCAAGTCGTAACGGCCGGGCGGCTTAACCGCCGGGCGCAGGCGCCGCAGCCGGGTCTACCCCCGGCGCCGGTGCGGTGCCGCTGAGATAGGCCACGATGCCCTGAACGACGGCCTGCGCGTATTTGGCGCGGCCCTCCGGGCTGGTCATCATCGCCGAGTCCTGGGCGTTCTTCATATTGCCGAGCTCGACGAGAACCTTCGGGTGCTGGGCAAGGTTGAGGCCCGCCAGGTCGGAGCGGCCATAGAGCCCGCCGGTGCCGATGTAGGTCGCCGGTGTCAGGCCGGCGGCTTGCAGGCTGTCGCGCATGGTCTTGGCGAAGCGCAGCGTCGGCTCACCCTGCACCGCGTTTACCGGCGGGTTCGAGTAGTTGACATGGAAGCCGTGACCGCCGGCCGGACCGCCGTCGGCGTGGATACTCACGACGGCATCGGGGTTGAAGCTGTTCTCGATCTCCGCGCGTTTGTCGATGCACGGACCGAGTTTGTCGTCGTCGCCACGGGTCATCGCGGTGCGCACGCCGAGTTGGGTCAGCTGCTGACGGATGAGCAACACGGTGTTCCACGCGAAGGTGTGCTCCGGGTACCCGCCATCGCTCACGGTGCCGCTGGTCTGACAGCTCTTCGTGCCGCCCCGACCGTCGGGCACCTGGTTGTTGATCGAGCCGTCATTGGCCCCGTTGTGCCCGGGGTCCAGCACGACGATGCGTCCGGCGATGCCGGGTGCGGCCGCGGCGGTGGGGGCCGCCGGCGTGAGGATCGGCAGCACCGTGACCGATGCCGCCGTCAACAGGGCCGTTCCCGCCAGGCCCATGGCCCGACGGAGCGGCACGGCACGCGACATCTGGTGTCCGAAACTCACTCGCACCTGGCCACGGTAGCCCGGACGGCGGCTACCCTTGTTGACGACCCGCCGAGGCCCGGCGAGCGTGACCAAGTTGATACCCGGTCGTTTGAGGCGAGAAGGAGATTTCATGCAACCCGGAGGCGCCCCGGATATGTCAGCCCTGCTCGCGCAGGCACAGCAGATGCAGCAGCAGCTGATGGCCGCTCAGGCGCAGATCGCGGCGGCCGAGGTCACCGGTGAGTCCGGTGGTGGCCTGGTGCGGATTACCGGCAAGGGCAGTGGCGAAGTGATCAACGTGCAGATCGACCCGAAGATCGTCGATCCCGAAGATGTCGAGACACTGCAGGACCTGATTATCGGTGCGTTGGCCGATCTGACCTCGAAGACACAGGAACTGGCAAGCCAGCGGCTGGGCCCGCTTGCCGGTGGCCTCGGCGATCTTGGTGGAGGGCTGGGATTGCCCGGTGTTTGAGGGCCCGGTCCAGGACCTCATTGACGAGCTGGGCAAACTGCCCGGGGTTGGACCCAAGAGCGCACAGCGCATCGCCTTCCATCTTCTGGGCGTCGAGGCTCCCGATATCGATCGGCTGACCGCAGCCTTGACGCGGGTGCGCGATGGCGTTCAGTTCTGCGAGGTCTGCGGGAACGTCTCCGATAAGGAGCGCTGCCGGATCTGCTCGGACCCACGACGCGATCTCGCATTGGTCTGCGTTGTCGAGGAACCCAAGGATGTGCAGGCGGTCGAGCGCACCCGAGAGTTCCGCGGTCGCTATCACGTGCTCGGTGGCGCACTGGATCCGCTTTCGGGTGTCGGTCCTGACCAGCTGCGGATTCGGGAGCTGTTGACGCGCATTGGAACCGACGAGGACGGCGTCTCCATTTCCGAGGTCATCATCGCCACCGACCCGAACACCGAAGGTGAGGCGACGGCCACCTACCTGGTCCGAATGCTGCGCGATTTCCCCGGACTGACCGTCACCCGTTTGGCGTCCGGCCTGCCGATGGGCGGGGACCTGGAGTTCGCGGACGAGCTGACCCTCGGACGCGCCCTCTCCGGCCGCCGCCCCCTCTGAATTTCCCTGCTTACCTTCAGGGGACGATGAGGAATTGTGCTTGACCGGGGTTGCCTTGTGCTCCCGACACCGTCACCGACGTTCCCGGATCGCCGGGTGCGCCCGGGTTCGGTTGAGGCCCCGGCCCGCTGCAGTCCGATGAGGACGAAAACACACCGGTGGTCGCGCCGTTAGCGCCCACCGATCCGCCCGGACCGTTACCGCCGCCGATCCCGCCGTTGCCACCAGTGCCCGCCGACACGTCCATCGGATGCGTGCCCAAGGACAGGTCGTGTTGGCATTTGACGAGAATGACGCCGCCGTTGCCGCCGGGACCGGCGAAGTTTCCGTCTCCGCCGCGACCCCCGGTACCGCCATTGCCGCCCGTTCTACCGAACTCGCAGTCGTCTCCATCGCCGCCTTTGCCTCCGGTGCCACCGGTTCCGCCGACTCCACCCTGCCCGCCGTTCCCGCCGCGGCCACCCTTGGCTTGAAGCGAGACTCCGTCCATGAAGGTCTCTACCTCAAAGTCGATGACGCCGCCGTGACCGCCCGGACCACCAGGACCGCCGGCTCCACCGTTGCCTCCGGTTCCTCCGGTCCCGCCCCGGGTGGCGCAGTCGTCGTCGATCCAATTGCAGTTCGCCATGGTCCCCGCCGCGCCGGTGGGACCTTGGGTGCCCGGTGCACCCGTCGCTCCGGCGTCGCCGTTCGGACCATTGCTGATGATGTTCGCCATGGTGCTTACTCCTTCTTATGCCAGATCGCCGTTTATGCCAGGTTGCCGCGGACGGATGTCGCGCGAATCTTGATGTAACTGGAGGTGATAACGAGTCGCCCCCCGGTATGAATGCGGATGTCGTTGGCCCACAAACTCTTCGCTTTCGACCCCAGGGTCAACGTGGCGTTCCTGCCGATCTCGATATCTTTGAACAGCACGAGAACCAGGGGTATTCGGGTGACATGTGCGGCATACCGCTGGGTGAACGAATGGGTGATCTTCACTTCGAGGCTGTCGGCCTCCAGTGGTACTCCTAGTGCATCACTCACTGCGCGTGAAAGATTCGTGTGCATGGCCGGGCGTATCTCGCGGTAGAGCCGGCTGAGCCGCCCCGGGTAACCGACTCGCCGCTCGCTCTTGCTCGCGCATGGCGTGCAGCACGAATCCTCTGCGTCGGGGTGTTCGGCGATACTTTCGGCCATGCGGCGGGCGATCTCACGCACTGCGAGGTCGTCCTCCGCTATGGCTTGGCGTGCAACGCGTTCCTCCAAACGCTCGGGGACCAGGCGCAGGGTCTGAAGATCGTCGAATCCGGCGATGTCCAGGCGATGTGTCACCTCCGCCCATTCGCGATCGCTGGGATCAACGATCACCGACTTCTCTTCTGGCACAGACAGACTGCGCCGCTCGGCCTTTAAGAACCGCGCTACAGAATCACTGGTCACAATCGCTCCTTTGGGCGTTCGGCATGGAACTTGAATGCCAACGGAACGTATTGCGCGTACGGCCGGGCCTGCGTGAGTAATCGACTACTCGAATTCGGTACCGGCGCGGCCCATCAGGGGGCAGAGGAAGGCTAGCGGGCGGACACGCGCTCTCGGCGCAGCCGCGCCACCTCGTCCAGGTCCAGCGGGGTCAGTTGCGGCACATTCATGGCGCGGGCAAGTAACAGGTCGGCGAGCTCGGGATTGCGTGCCAGGCACGGGCCGTGCATGTAGGTAGCGATCACGCTGCCCTGTACGACACCGTCGGTACCGTCACCGGCGCGATTCCCGGCGCCTCGGCCGACCTTGGACAACGGGGCCGCTGCGGGCCCCAAAACTGTTCCACCGCGGTGGTTCTCGAACCCGGTCAGGGTGTCCTCGAGCTCGTCCATGATGGGCACGCCGGCCAATTCGCCGATGGTGCGCTTGTCCTGCGGGCTGGTGGTGACATCGAGCAGGCCGACGCCTTCGACGCGCTCCCCGGATGACGTTTCGTACCAATGCCCGAGCACCTGGATGGCCGCGCAGATCGCCAGCACCGGTGCACCGCGTTCGGCGGCGCGCTGCAGTCCCGGATGCGCGATGAGATGGCGGGTGGCAAGCCGTTGTGCGTAGTCTTCGGCCCCGCCCAGCGTGTACACGTCCAGGGAGTCGGGGACGGGATCGGCCAGGGTGATCTCCACGATCTCGGCGTCGATTCCGCGCATCCGCAGCCGTTGCCGCAGCACCACGGCATTTCCCGAATCGCCGTAGGTACCCATGACGTCGGGGAGTACCAGGCCGACTCGAACGGTGGATTCGCTCATGCCGCACCACCTTTGGCCAGCGCGCGGTTGAGGTTGAGGAACGCCGTGTAGTTGGCGATCACGTCGACCTTGCCGGACGGACAGGCCCTGATGGCCTGAACAGGGTCGTGGTGCAAGGTGTGTGTGACGCTGGCATAGGTCAGCCGCACCGCGAGATCGGTGCCGCGTTCCCCCGAGGCGACGACGGGAGGCACGGTGGTCTGCGGGTTATCGCACGCGAAATGTTCAAAGTTGACATCCCATAGCCAGGACAGGTCTTCGCCGTCGGGCACCTGCCCGTTGACCGCGATGACGAGTCCGTCGGCGTCGGTGTCCACCATCGATAGCGCCTCTTGCCAGCCGGCCGGATTCTTGGCCAGTAGCAGTCGCACCGTGTGATCTCCGAGATCGATGCTCCGGTAGCGGCCCGCCACCTGATCGACCGCCGATACGGCATCGACGGCAGGACCGGGGCGGGCGCCGAGTTCAACCGCCCCGGCAACGGCGAGCGTTGCGTTTCCGCGGTTGGCGGTGCCGGGCAGCGTCAGCGACATCGGCAGGCTGATTCCGCTGGGCCCGTAGATGCGGTCGTCGTCGAACCACCAGTCCGGATCCGGTCGGGAGAAGTCGGTTCCGGTACTGCGCCAATGATTTCCGTCGCGGACGATGAGCTCGCCGCTGCGTGGACAGCTCACCGAATCACCGGCCCAGCCGCCGCCGGCGGCCACCCAGACGACGTTGGGGTTGTCGTAGGCCGCCGATGTCATGAGGACGTCATCGCAGTTCGCGACGATCACCGCGTCACGGTGCTGGGACAGCCCCTTGCGCAGAGTGCGCTCGATGTTGTTGATCTCGCCGACGCGGTCCAGCTGATCGCGGCTGAGATTGAGCAGCACGATGACTGCGGGGCGGATCGCGTCGGCGACATGTGGCACATGCATTTCGTCGACCTCGAGCACCGCCAGCTCGGCATCGCGGGTGCCGGCCAGTGCGGCCACCAGGCCCGCGTCCATGTTCGAACCCTCGGTGTTGGTGGCCACTGGCCCGGTGGTCGCCAGCGCCGCGGCCAGCATGCGGGTAGTGGTGGACTTGCCGTTGGTGCCGGTGACTATGGCTGTGCGCCGGCCGACGCCCAGTTCGGCCAGGATGCCGCCGTCGAGTTTGAGGGCAACCAGCCCGCCGATCATTGACCCCGCGCCGCGACCACTGACGCGCGAGGCCCAGCGCGCGGCGGAGCCCGCGGCAAGCGCGATTCGGCCGCGCAGCGATAGGTGCTCGATGGGCATCCGCGCAGTTTATTGGAGACCCTTGCGAGGTGATGATGTCGCCGTCGTGGAGTAGGAGTGCACGGCCCGTGCGACCGGAGGCGATGGCCGCACGGGCAGTGCAGGTCCAGCCTCTAGGCGACGGCGCGCTGTAGCGACTGCTTGACGTCGTTGACCGTGGCCAGAAGGGTGGCGCTGGCCTCTGCCAGCTGCTCCTTCTGCTCGGCAGTACCGGTCAGGGCGATCACGCGCGCCAGTCCGGCAATCTCGGCCAGCCCCGAGCGGAGCTTGAGGACATTGACGAGTTTGGGGAACAGCTTGGTCCGGAGCGCTTGCGCGGTCTGGCTGGTGATGCCTCGCTTCGCGAGCACCTTCCGGCCGAAGTCGGTCAGGGTGGCCACGCCGTCGTCGGTCTTCACCACGCCACGATGAGCCAGCCGTTCGAGGACTCGCTCGACCACGGGCTCGGGAAGGGTGATCTCACCCTCGGTTGCGTCCGAGACACGCTGCACGATCTGTGCGGCGCTGGCGGGCCCGTCGAGCAGCAGTGAAGCGGTGACGGCGCGCTTGATGCGGAATCCGAAACCGCCAGGGCCACCGGGGCCGAAACCCGGGCCACCGAATCCAGGTCCGCCGAAGCCGGGTCCGCCGAAGGCAGGACCGTGACCTTCGAAGCCTGCGAATGAATCAGACATCTAATTCTCCTTCTCTGAAGATCAGGCAGCTGACTCGTTGCCCGCTGAACCTGTATCAACTTCCTTGATACCTGCGTCGAATCCGGTATGTCAAGAATCTTGATATGAGTTGGCTGAGAATTTTGTGTTGAGCGGTAATCCATTGCACGGCAACAGCTTGTGCACGCCGCCCATATCGCGCCTCGGATATCGTCGGCCGAAAGGCCAAGCCGCCTGGACTTACTGTCCGAGTGTGACTAGCCAAAGGGCCTGAGTCTGCGTGCGTCCTGGCAGGTTCATGCCAGGATGCTTGCGATGACTGAATCCGATGAGGTCGAGCCACTGGGGTACCTGATGTTCCGGGCTGGTGCCGTGATGCGTCCGCAGGTCCTTGCTGCGTTGCGGCCGCTAGGGCTCGGGATGCCGGAGTTCATGTGCCTGCGGATGCTCAACGAAAGCCCTGGGCGGACCAGCGCTGAGCTGGCACGCGAACACAATGTCTCGGCGCAGGCGATGAATCAGGTTCTCAACGGATTGCAGAGCGTGGCGCTGGTGTCCCGGCCGACGGTGCCGGCCTCGGGGCGAGCGTTACCGGCCCGGGTCACCGCCAAGGGCAAGGCGTTGCTCAAACGCGTGGAGTCGGCAATCCGGGCCGCGGAGGATGAGATGTTCGGCCGCTTGAGCGCCGATGATCAGAGCGAACTCAGACGGATACTGGGGCGACTGATCGACGCTACCGGCGAAAACGAGTGAGCGTCCACCCAACCAACCAGCCGGTTGGGGTACGCGGCTAGGGTAACGCGTGTGTTCCGCGCCACAGCCGAGACGACGCCGCAAGACTGGGCTGCGCTGTCGTCCTGGGTGGCGCGGCAGGGGCACGTCCTCGACGTCTCGGCGGTGCGACAGTTCGCGGGCGGTAAGGCCAATCTGAACTATCTGGTGGCCCTCGACGGCCGGCCGGCAGTGTTCCGCCGCCCACCCGGTGGCCCGATCGCCGAGGGCGCCAACGATATGGCGCGCGAATGGTGGGTGCTTTCGCGGCTCAATGCAGGATTCGCCCTGGCGCCGCGAGGCTTGTCGTATTGCGATGATCTTGACGTCCTCGGCGCCCCCTTCCAGTTTCTGGAGTATCGCGAGGGGTTGGTGATCGGTGGAGAACTGCCGACAGGTCTTCCGGGCGACGCCCCGGAGCGCATCACCGCCACCCTGATCGAGGCGATGACCTCCCTGCACGCGGTGACGCCGGAGACGGTGGGATTAGGCGATCTCGGCAAGCCCGAGGGTTTCCTTGAACGTCAGCTCGCCGGCTGGACGCGCCGGGCACACGCGGTGTGGCCCGAGGGACTGCCCGCTGTCGTCACGAACCTGACTTCGCAGCTGGAACAGCGGATCCCCGAGCCGTCGGGGGTCTCGCTACTGCATATGGACCTCAAACTCGACAACATGCTCGTCGACCGGGAAACGTTGTCGCCCAACGCTGTGATCGATTGGGATATGGCCACCCGGGGTTGTCCGCTCTTCGATCTGGCGATTCTGACGTCGTACTGGATGGAGCCGGGGGACCCGGCCACGGTGCGGGCCGTCAACCAGATGCCGACCACGACAACGGGGTTCGCGAGTCGTCGCGACGTTATTGATTCCTACTTTACGGTGGCTGGAATGCGGCCGCGCCCGATGCACTGGCAGGTGGCGTGCGCGCGGCTCCGCTTGGGTGTCGCGTGGATGCAGCTGTACCGCAAGTGGCAGTCCGGCGACCTCGTCGGTGCCGGATACGCAGATTTCGAAGATATCGCCATGGCTGTCCTTGGTTGGGCGGCAACACAATTCACCGAGGGAGAGATATGATCGATTTCAGCGTTCCGGAAGAGCTGGCCGCGAAGGCGCAGCGGGTGCGTGAGTTCGTCACCGACATTGTGATTCCCTACGAGCGCGATCCTCGGCTGACAGCGCACGGACCCACTGATGAACTGCGTGCCGAGCTTGTCGGCAAGGCCCGAGATGCCGGGCTGCTGACCGTGCAGGCGCCGGAATCCTATGGTGGTTGGGGCCTTTCGCATATCGGTCAGGCAGTGATCTTCGAGGCGGCGGGCTGGTCCACCCTGGGCCCCATCGCGATGAACTGCGCTGCGCCCGATGAAGGCAACATGTTCCTGCTCGGCAAGATCACCAACGAGGAACAGTCGGAGAAATTCCTGCGCCCCGTCATCGAGGGGTATCAGCGCTCGGCGTTCGCCATGACCGAACCCGATGGCGCCGGATCGGATCCGTCACAGCTCAAGACCTCTGCCACCTTCGATGGCCAGAACTTCGTCATCAACGGACGCAAGTGGCTCATCACCGGCGCGCGCGGCGCCAAGACGTGGATCATCATGGCCAACCTGGAAGCCAATGATCATCTGCCCGAGGGGCCCACGCTGTTCCTGTGTGACGGTGACACCGAAGGCATTGTGATCGAACGGATCATGAACACGATGGACCGCAACTATGCCGAGGGGCATGCGGTCGTGCGGTTCGACAATCTGACTCTGCCGCGGGAGGCGCTGCTCGGCGAGACCGGCCAGGCCTTCCGGTACGCGCAGCTGCGGCTGGCACCGGCGCGGTTGACGCACTGTATGCGTTGGCTCGGGGCCGCCGCCCGCGCTCAGGACATCGCCGTCGACTACGCGCGCACCCGGACCTCGTTCGGCAAGACCATCGGAGAGCATCAAGGAGTCTCCTTCATGCTTGCCGACAATGAGATCGCGCTGCACCAATGTCGTCTCACTATCTGGCACGCGTGCTGGATGATGGACAACGGCGCCAAGGGGCGGCACGAGAGCTCGATGGCCAAGTCATTCGTGTCCGAGGAGCTGTTCAAGGTCACCGACCGGTGTGTGCAGGTGCTCGGCGGTATCGGCATCAGTGACGAGACGCCGGTGGAGATGATCTTCCGCGATATGCGCGCCTTCCGTCTGTACGACGGCCCCACCGAGGTGCACAAGTACGCCATCGGCCGTCAGGTGTTGCGTACCCCGCGCGCCTAGAGCGGCTTGTCGGTCCCGCATGCCATCCTGAGTCATGCCGATCTGGGGGCAGACGCCCGACCACAGCCCCAAGTGGGTAGTGGTTGACCTGGAGACTTCCGGCTTTCAGCCAGGTCGGGCGCGTGTCATTAGTGTCGCGGCGTTGGCGCTGGATGCCGACGGAAGCATCACCGACAGTGTGGTGAGTCTGCTGAATCCGGGTGTTGATCCGGGCCCCACCCACGTGCACGGCCTGACTCCGGAGATGCTGGAGGGACAGCCCGAGTTCGCCGATATCGTCCCCGACCTCATCGCGTTGCTGCGAGGCCGGACACTGGTCGCCCATAACGTCGGGTTCGACTACTCGTTCCTGGCGGCGGAGGCCGAACTGGCCGGCGCCGAGCTGCCCACCGAGGCGGTGATGTGCACGGTTGAGCTGACCCGGCGTCTCGACCTGGATACGCCCAATCTGCGGCTGGAAACCCTCGCCGCGCATTGGGGCGTCGAGCAGCTCAAGGCCCATGACGCCTATGACGACGCTCGAGTGCTGGCCGAGGTGCTGCCGAAGGTGCTTGACCGTGCGCGGGAACGGGGAACGTGGCTCCCTATCCGCGAGACCACCCGTAAGCGCTGGCCCAATGGCCGTGTGACACACGACGAACTGCGCTCGCTCAAGACCGTGGCGTCTCGTCAGCCGTGTCACTGGCTCAATCCCGGTCCGTTCGTCGCCGGTCAGCCGCTGGTGCAGGGCATGCGGGTGGCGTTGAGTTCCGAGGTCGCTCGTACACATGAGGAGCTGGTGGAGCAGATCATGCAGGCCGGCCTCGCCTATGCCGACACGGTCGACGAAGACACCTCGGTGGTGATCTGTAATCAGTCAAACCCCGAGCAAGGTAAGGGATTTCATGCTCGGTCACTGGGTGTACCGCTGCTGGACGACGAGACGTTCATGACCCAGGTCCGGCGCGTCGTCGGCGGTACCGATGTCGAGCAGTTCACGGTTCCCAGCCGCGCCGGAGCGCAGTACTCGCTGTTCTGATGCGCCGAATTCTCTGTGCGGTACTCGCGCTTGCGCTGCTCGTCAGCGGGTGTGGGACACACTCGGGCATTGCCGCCGCAGACCTGGACGCGCAGACGTCGGCCAAGCTCGACACCGCCATCAACGAGGTGCTCTCGAGCGCAGCGGTGCCTGGCGCGATCGTCGGCGTGTGGGGACCCAAGGGGCAGTATGTGCGGGCATTCGGGGTCGCGAACACGGCAAACCGTGCACCGATGCGTACCGATTTCTATCATCGAATTGGAAGTGTGACAAAGACTTTCACGGTCACCGCGGTGTTGCAACTTGTGGATGAGGGCAAGCTGGGGCTCGATGATCCGGTTGCCAAGTATGTCGACAAGGTTCCGGGCGGCGACAAGATCACCCTGCGTCAGCTCGCCCGGATGCAGAGCGGATTGTTCAACTATTCGATGTCCCTGGTCTTCAACCGCGACCTGGAGGCCGATCCACGACGCCGTTACAGCACCCAACAGCTGCTTGATTACGCCTTCGCGCAACCGCCCAATTTCCCGGCGGGCCAGGGTTACGAGTACAGCAACACCAACGCCGTGCTGTTAGGACAGGTGGTCGAGAAGGTCAGTGGACAGAGTCTGCCGGCATTCGTGCGCGAGCACATCACCGAGCCACTCGGCTTGAAGCACACCAGCTTTCCCGACACCAATACCATCCCCGATCCGCATGCGCAGGGCTACACGCAGCTGACGCCGACCGGGCCGCTCATCGACAGCACGGATTGGAGTCCGTCGTGGGCGTCCTGGGCGGGCGCGATGATCTCGACGCTCGAGGACCTACGGATCTGGGTGCCCGCGCTGGCGACCGGCAAGCTTCTGACACCGGCCACCCAGCAGCAGCGGTTGCAGACCGTGGCGATGCCGCCGGTTCCCGACGATATCCGTTATGGCCTAGGGATTTTCGATGCGCACGGGTGGATCGGCCACAACGGCAGCATCCCCGGTTATCAGACGCTCGCCATCTACTCGCCCGCCGAACAGACCACCGTGGTGGCGCTACTCAACACCGACGTGGCCAAGCAACCCGCGCAGCCCAGCACCTTGTTCGGTACCGCTATCACCAAGGTGATCAGTCCGAATCACGTTTTCCTGTTGGAAAACGCGATTCCGCAGCCGCGCTGATCGGGTGTCAGGCGTAGGGCAGTAGCGCCATCTCGCGCGCGTTTTTGATCGCGGTCGCGACCTGGCGCTGCTGTTGTACGGTCAGGCCCGTTACCCGGCGGGCCCGGATCTTGCCGCGCTCGGATATGAACAGGCGCAGAGTGTTGGTGTCCTTGTAATCGACCGATGAAAGACCCAATTTGGCGAAGAGATTGGGCTTGGGCTTGGTATCGGCGACCTTGACGCGACGATTGCGGGGTGTCTTGGCGGCCATCACCAGCTCGCTTTCCGGACGCCGGGCAGCGACCCGTCGTGCACCAGTTCACGGACTCGTACGCGGGACAGTCCGAACTTGCGCAGATAACCTCGCGGCCGACCGTCCACCGCATCGCGGTTGCGCAGCCGTACCGCGCTGGCATCCCGCGGCTGGCGGGCCAGCTCGGCCTGTGCCGCTATGCGCTGCTCCTGGGTGCTCAAGGGCTGTCGGATGATCTCCTTGAGCTCTGCACGCCGCTCGGCATAGCGCTCGACGATGGCGCGGCGCTGCTCGTTCTTGGCGATCTTGGACTTCTTGGCCATCTCAGCGCTCCTCTCTGAATTCCACGTGCTTCCGCACTACGGGGTCGTACTTGCGCAGCACCATCCGGTCCGGATCGTTGCGCCGGTTCTTGCGGGTGACGTACGTGTATCCGGTGCCCGCGGTCGACCGCAGTTTCACGATGGGGCGGATCTCGTTGCGCGCCATCAGAACTTCCGTCCCTGCGCGCGCAACCGTGCCACCACGGCCTCGATACCGTCTCGGTCGATGACCTTGATGCCCTTGGCGCTCACCCGGAGCTTGATGCGCCGGTCCTCCGAGGGTAGGTAGTACGTCTTGAGCTGGATATTGGGTGACCAGCGGCGACGGGTGCGGCGGTGCGAATGCGACACCGCGTTACCGAAGCCCGGCGACCGTCCGGTCACCTCGCAATGCGCAGACAACGGACCTCCATTCATACCCATTTGGTAATGGGAATCGTTTTCGACAAGTGTTGCTCGGGACTGTACCGTGAAGCTGTTAGTAATGAAAATCGTTTGCATTTAGATGCAAAAGGGCTGGAAAAGGGAGAGTCATGCGTACGCCGGTGCTACTCGTGTCCGGACAGGCCGATACCGACGCGGTGGTGGACGTGTTGGCACGCGACCCGGGGACTGTCATCGTCACGCACCGATTCGACGGGCACATCGTCAAGCGGACCGTCGCGGGGATCCGGGGAACTGCGGAGTCCGTTCTGGAACTGGCTCACGGCTGCGTGTCCTGCACGGTCCGTGACGACCTGCTCGTACTGCTGCGCAAGCTCCATCGCCGGGACGACGTCGGGCGGATCGTCCTGCACCTGGAGCCGTGGCTGGAGGCCGATCCGATCTGCTGGGCGATCAACACCGTGCCCGTTCGCGTCGGGCCGGGGTTTGTCGACGGACCGGCCGCCCGCGATGTGGAGATCGCCGGGGTGGTCAGTTGTGTGGACAGCGTGAACTGGTTGCAGCAGGCGCTCGGTGACGACGAACTCGAAGATGGCCGAACTGTCGCACAGGTGGTGATCGGACAGGCCGAGTTCGCCGACGTCCTGGTGGTTCGTAATCCAGAGCCCGAAGTGCTGTCGGTACTGCGGCGCTTGTCACCACGGGCCCGTATCACTGCCCGCATCGGTCGCGTCGAGCAGGCCCTCGATCATCTGGAAGAGGATGCACGGCGCGGCCGGTCCGACAATCCGCATGGCGCTCTACTCGGCGGGCAGCCCTCGCTGGCCGTTGACGGTCGCATCGCACTGGTGGAATTCAACGCGCGCAGGCCCTTCCATCCGGAACGGTTGCATGCCGCGATTGATCTGTTGCTCGACGGAGTGATCCGTACCCGGGGCCGGTTGTGGTTGGCCACGCAGGATGAACAGGCGATGTGGCTGGAGTCGGCGGGCGGTGGCCTCAGAGTTTCGGCGGCCGGGAAATGGCTGGCAGCAATGGATTCCGATGAAGTGCTGCGATCCGATCCGGAACGTCGGGCATTTGCCGATCTCATGTGGGACTACCGTTTCGGCGACCGTCACACCGCGATGACGGTATTAGTCTGCGGAGCCGACAGCGCCGAGGTGCTGGATGCGTTGCGCGGAGCGCTGCTCACCGACGCCGAAATGGCAAGCCCCGCAAGGTGGCATGAGCTCGATGATCCGTTCGGCGATTGGCATGAGGATCCGTGCGAACACGTGTCCGAGCTTGAGGCCTTCCTGTCCTACGGCGAGAACAACACAGAAGGGAACCACTGATGAAGCCCGGTATCCACCCCGACTACCACCCGGTCGTCTTCCAGGACACCACCACCGGAAAAATGTTCTTGACCCGCTCGACCGCGACGAGCACCCGCACCGTGGAGTTCGAGGGCCAGCAGTACCCGCTCATCACCGTCGAAGTGACGGCGGACTCGCACCCGTTCTGGACGGGCGATCGCCGGATCATGGATACCGCCGGCCAGGTCGAGAAGTTCCGCAGGCGTTACGGCACTCGTTAACCGAATCGAGTGCGAGCCTGGCGCGGAAAATTGGCTAAGTATCCGCGCCAGGCTCGCTCTCGGTGTGAGGGCTAGGCGCGCGCGGCGCGGTTGACGGCCGATACCACTGCCCGCAGTGAGGCGGTGGTAATCGACGGTGCGATACCGACACCCCACACGGTCTGCGCCTCGCCGCCGTGGGGGCCGACGACCATGGCTTCCACGTAGGCGGCGGCCTGCGCATCGTCACCGGCGCTCATGGCGTGCTCGGAGTAGTCCAGGACGTTGACGGTGTAGCCCACGCTCGACAGCGCATCGACGAAGGCGGCCAACGGCCCGTTACCCGTACCGTGGACTTCGGTTTCCTTACCGTCGATCTTCACCACGGCGGCAATGGAATCCGTGCCGCCATCCTCCTCGGATGCGGTCACCTTCTGGCGAATCCGCTCCAGCGGAGTGATCGGCGCCAGGTACTCCTCGGCGAAGACGTCCCAGATCTCCTTCGGGTTCACCTCACCACCCTCGCCGTCGGTGATCCGCTGGATCGACTGCGCGAATTCGATCTGCAGACGGCGCGGCAGCACCAATCCGTGATCGGACTTCATGATGTAGGCGACGCCGCCCTTGCCGGATTGCGAGTTCACCCGGATCACGGCCTCGTAGTTGCGGCCGACGTCCTTGGGGTCGATGGGCAGGTACGGCACCTGCCACAGGATGTCGTCGACGTCGGAATCTGCCTCGTCCGCATCGCGTTTCATTTGATCCAGGCCCTTGTTGATGGCGTCCTGGTGGCTGCCGGAGAAGGCGGTGTAGACCAGATCGCCACCGTACGGGTGCCGCTCGGGAACCTTCAGCTGGTTGCAGTACTCGACCGTATGCCGGATCTCGTCGATGTTGGAGAAATCGATCTGTGGGTCCACCCCTCGGCTGAACAGGTTCAGCCCCAGCGTCACCAGGCACACGTTCCCGGTGCGCTCGCCGTTGCCGAACAGACATCCCTCGATACGGTCGGCGCCTGCCTGGTAACCCAACTCTGCTGCGGCGACGGCGGTTCCGCGATCGTTGTGTGGGTGCAGGCTCAGGATCACCGAGTCGCGACGAGCCAGGTTGCGGCTCATCCACTCGATGGAATCGGCGTACACATTGGGGGTTGTCATCTCCACCGTCGACGGCAGATTGAAGATGATCGGGTTGTCCGGTGTGGGCTCGATGATGTCGCCGACGGCGTTGCACACCTCCAGCGCGTACTGCAGCTCGGTGCCGGTGTACGACTCCGGGGAGTACTGGAAACGCCAATGCGTATCGGGGTATTTGGCCGCTTCCTCAACACACTTGCGGGCACCATCGGTGGCGATCTTCTGGATCGCGTCCTTCTCGCCCCGAAAAACCACGCGCCGCTGCAGGATCGACGTCGAGTTGTAGAAGTGCACGATCACCCTCGCGGCGCCCTCGCAGGCCAGGAACGTGCGTTCGATCAGCTCCGGTCGGCACTGGGTCAGCACCTGGACGGTCACGTCATCGGGGATGGCGTTCTCGCTGATCAGCTCGCGGATGAAATCGAAATCGGTCTGGCTGGCCGAGGGAAACCCGACCTCGATTTCCTTGAAGCCCATCCGGATCTGCATATCGAACATCCGGCGCTTACGCGCGGGACTCATCGGGTCGATCAGGGCCTGGTTGCCGTCACGCAGGTCGACCGCCGCCCACTGTGGTGCACGGGTGATCACCTTGTCGGGCCAGGTGCGGTTGAAGGATGCAGTCGGTTCGCCCCCTGGAACTTCCAGGGCGAACGATCGGTACCGATGTACCGGCATCGAGCTGTTCTTCTGGGTGTTCCACGCCGGCTGGTCGGCCGGAATGGGCCCATTCGGGGTGATGATGCTGCGGGGGGTGTAGTTGAACTCGTCTGAAGAGAAGCTAGTCATGGGAAGGCTCCGGGAGTTTGAGGGGTATCTCGACCGGCACGCCAACAACCCGCGACAGGAAGCCGGTCTGGATTAGACCCTGTCGCGGCGTCGGAGGAGGAGCGCCCGCTGCATAGACGGGACTCTACCAGCCGCAAGAAGCCCGATCATCTGGCAAGCTCGCAGAGCATGTGGGTACGGCGGGGGATGGTGACGCTGCTGGTTCTGCTGGTGGTCACCGGTTGTGCGCGCACTGTCAGCGGGCAGCCGCGGGGAGGCGAACCCGCACCCGGCGCCGACTCCTTCTTTCATGGCGATCAGTCCGACTATGGACAGAACCTCAATGCCACCGAGAAGGTGACGCTGGCCTACGCGCGGGCACTACGGCGCGTGGATCCCTGCGGTTTCGCCGCAAGTCTCAAGGACTTCGGAGACCCGGGACAGGTCGTTGGCGATTTTCCGATGTGTTATGCCAGCGTGAAGGTCACAGGTGATCCTGGTCTCACCGAGGTCTCGTATGCGTACTCCATGCAGGACAAGCGAGACGTCCCCGCGGCCTTCGTGGTGGGGTCTGTCCCGGTCTACGAGACCGGGGCAGATTGTGAGTACGAGGTACCGCTGGGCCTGGAGCGGCTGCCGGGTGCGCCCTCGAACCCCACGATGCAGGCCATGTTGTCGGTCAGTGCGTACCTGTATGGGTCGGACGAATATTCGGACCCGGACTGCCGGCTTGCCAAGCAGGTGATGACCGCGGTCGCCAAGGAGCTGCCGTCGGGATTGCCGCCGCGTTCTGCGCTCAGCGCATATCCGATCAAACTTGCCGAACGCGATCCGTGCGAGATCCTCGGGGAGTACCCGGGAAAGGCGCAGAAGGTCTCCGTGGACCTGCTGGGCGATCCCTTCGGGTGTGATTTCTCGCTATCGGAAACCGATATCGAGTACACCGTGCAGCTGACGAGCAGCGTCGATGACTTCCCGGAGGAATACACGAAATCGACCCGCGGCGGCGTGACGTACTTCCATAACGAGGATCCGAATCAGCTGACGGGGTGTCACGCGCTGGCGTTGGTGGGAGATCCGTTGTACCCCAAGGATGTCGGCGGTGGTGCGGCGAACACCGATGCTGACGCCTATTTTCCGGCTGTGGTCGCGAGCGCCTTCACCGAAGAAGGACGGACCGATTGCGGGCAGATGCGGGAGATTCTGGACAAGGCGGTGCGACTATTCGCAAACTCCGCTCGATAGCGCTGGGCTTCGTCGCCACACTGGCGATCGCGGGGTGCGCGAACGTGGTATCCGGTTCGGCTAAGGGAGGATCGCCCGCGCTCACGGGTGCGAGTCTGTTCGTCGGCGCAGTAGCCACATACGGTCAAACCTTCACTGAACCGCAGATGACCCTGTTGGCCTATCTGCGGGCGTTGCGACGGATCGATCCGTGTGGCCTTTTGTTGATGCTCAAAGACATTGGCGCTCCGACCTATATCTCGGGAGATGTGGGTGGTTGTTTCGGTTCCATCAAGGTGGCCGGCACGGCGTCCCCATCGAGTGTGGGTCTGTCACTGGTATTGGGTGACTACTCGCGGGAGCAGCCCGAATTCAGGATCGGTGGCGCACCGGTGTTTCACACCGCGGGCACATGTCTGTACGAATTTCCCATCGCGTTGAACAAGCTTCCGAATGCGCCCGCGTTGAAGGGAGCGCGGGTGCCGGCGCTGCGCGTCGTGGTCGTCGACGGCGCCAGGGGCGTGCCCGCACCGAATTGCAAGATGGCGCAGCCGGTTATCGGTGTGCTGGCCACCCTGAACCCGGCAGATATGCCCGTGCGTGAGGCTTTGAGTGCGTACCCGATCAAAATCGCCGAGCGTGATCCGTGCGAGATTCTCGGTGAGTATCCGGGCCGGGTAGATGATCTGCGGCCGGCCCTGTTCGGCGATCCGTTCTCATGCCGATTCTCGTTGAAAGACAGCGATACTCAGTTTGAATTCACCATCAGAACGGGTGTCGATCCGCCGTCGAGGCTGCACGAGGAAATCCGGGACGGTGTCGAGTATTTCCACGGTCAAGACGGCAGCATGTGCACCAGTATGGTGCGTCTGGGTAAGCCGTTGTACGCCCGCGACGTCCCCGGTGGTGCCATGCAGGAGAGCAGCGCCCCGGAGCGGATCTTCATCGAGGTGCTGAGCTTCTCTCTGAAGGCGGGCGACTGTGGATCTACCCGCGCGATGATCGACAAGGCGGTAGGGATCTTCCGCGGTTCATTCGACTGAGAGGATTTTCAGATGCCCTACGTCGAATCGGCGCAGCGGACCAGGGAAGCGGTCGCGGCCGCGCGTGTGGTGCTGATGCGTGAAGGGGTGGGCCGCACCACCATGCGCGCTGTCGCGTCAGAGGCGGGTATTCCGTTGGGGACACTCCAATACGTCTTTCCCAGTAAGCAGGGCCTACTCAAGGCGGTGATCGAGGATGTCGTGGAGGAGATCTCAGGAGTTCTGCGCGGTGCCGCCGAGACCGAAACAGGCCTGAACGACGCGATCCGCCGCAGCATCCAGAACTTCTGGTCGCAGCTCGTGGACGAGCACCGCAATCTGCAGCTGGTCCAGTACGAGTTGGTGACCCATGCGCTGCGGACACCCGGTTTGGAGGACCTGCCGGCCTGGCAGTACGAGAGATACACCGAAGTTGCCGCCCAATGGTGTCGCGAGGCCGCGAACCGTGCCGGTGAGCGCTGCGCTGTGCCCTTCGAACAGTTGGCCCGGGTGCTCGTGGCCGGGATCGATGGACTGATCCTGCAGCATGTCGTCAATCCTGACCCCGTCCGTTCTGCCGGGGATCTTGAGTTGCTCACGACGATGTTGATTGCCCTGGCGGCGGTAGAGCCCGCCTAGCTGTGGTCTTGCCCCGAGTTCGTCATCGGCATACCTTTCAAGTAAGTCATACGACTGACTTGAAAGGAGATGTCATGGCAGAGGTGGATGTTGTCGTCGTGGGTGCTGGTCTTGCCGGGCTATCCGCGGCGCGCACGCTCGTGGCGGCGGGCAGGTCCGTCCGTGTGTTGGAGGCCCGTGACCGGGTCGCCGGTCGCAACCTGGGCGGTTTCCTGAGCAACGGTGTTCCCGTCGAGCTGGGTGGCCAGTGGGTCGGCCCCACCCAGCATGCGGTCCTGGAATTGATCGATGAGCTCGGTTTGGAGACCTTTCCCAGCTACGACTCGGGCGACTCGCTCACCATGCTCGACGGTCAGCGGATTCGCCACAGCGACGGCTACTTCGGGATCCCTGCCGAGCACCTTGCCGAGGTCGGCCGGTTATGGGCCAAGGTTGAGGCGCTGGGTGCCGCGGTTCCGCCGGAGGCGCCGTGGCAGGCGCCCGACGCGCATAACCTGGACCGGCAGACATTCGATTCGTGGCTGACCGAGAACACCGCCGACACCGTTGCGCTTCGGTTCTTCCGCTTTGTCGTGCCGGCGGTGTTCTCCGCCGAGTCTTCCGAGATGTCGCTGCTGCATTTTGTGACCTACCTCAAATGCTCGGGAAACAGCTTGCAGACCTTGCTCGCGGTTGGAGGTGGCGCTCAGGAGCGGCGGGTGGTTGGCGGCACGCACCAGATTTCGGAGAGACTGGCCGCCGAACTCGGGGACCGCGTGCAGTGTGGGGCCGTTGTCCGCACCATCTCCCAGGACGACGAGGGCGTCTCGGTGTCGTCTGAGGATGCCGCCGCATCGAGCATCGGAGTGGTCACGGCCCGGCAGGTGATCGTCGCGATCCCGCCCACGCTGGCCGGCCGGATCCGCTACCTACCGGCGTTGCCGGCCGCCCGCGACGGCCTCACTCAGCAGATTCCCGCAGGCGCGGTCATCAAGTTTCAGGTGGGCTATCCCACGCCGTTCTGGCGTGAAGATGGCCTGAGCGGATTCGTCGCCAGCCTCGACGACGGGTTCGGTCCGGTCATGGACAACTCGCCGCCCGACGGGTCGTGTGGGGTGCTGGTCGGATTCCTCGAAGGAGCCCATGCGCGCGCCGCCGCCGAGCTATCTGTTGCGCAACGGCGTCAGGTCGTTGTCGACGCCCTGGTCAGGTACTTCGGGCCCAACGCCGCGGAACCATTCGACATCCTCGAACAGGACTGGACTGCAGAGGAATTCACCCGTGGATGCTACGGAGGACGTCTTGGTGCGGGCGTGTGGACGCAGTACGGTAAGGCGCTGGCCGCGCCCGTCGGGCGTATCCACTGGGCAGGTGCGGAGCTGGCGCAGGTTTGGAGCGGCTACATGGACGGAGCCGTCCGGTCCGGCCGGCACGCAGCCCAAGAGGTGCTGGCCGCCGGGTGAGGCGCGCTAGCCACCGAAACTTTCGCCCCAGCGCTCGGTGAAGGCGATATCGCTCAGTGCGGGGCGTTGCCGGGGGGCGTGATCGCGCTCGACGGTCGATTCCTCGGCATCGGCGTAGTCCTCGAGAACAGGTCCGATCGCGACGACGGCGATGGGCCGCACGTTCTCGGGGATACCGAAGACACCGGGTGCGTCGTCCACCCGGAACCCGGCCATCGGATGGGTGTGCAGACCATGCGAGCGTGCCTCCACGCCCAGCTGGGCGATCGCGAGTCCGGCGTCGACCGCCGCGTAGACGGCGGTGTTGTCATCATCACCGAGGTCAGTGCTCACCAGTACGAGCGCTGCCGCAACTTTTGCGTAAGAGTTTCCCCGATTGAGCAGCGCGACCAGTGCCTCGTAAGTGGCATCACCGCGCAGACCCACGATGTATCGGACAGGGAAGCGCTTACCCCAACTGGCGGCCCAGCGACCCGCTTCGAGCAGGGCCGTCAGGGTCTCGGGAGCCAGGTTTGCACCCGGATCGAAATGCCGCGGACTCCAGCGCGAGGCGATCAGCGGCTGGATCGGAACCGAGGTGATGGCGGTACGTTCGGTCGGGTTGCCCATACGGTCCAGGTTATCGAGTTGTCGTAACCCCTTATCCTGATGACTGGATCTCTCCCGACCCTGGCCGAACAGCAGGAAGGTATGCCGTGGCGCTCGTCGTCCAAAAGTACGGCGGATCGTCGGTCGCAACGGCCGAACGCATCCGCAGGGTGGCCGAACGCATCGTCGAGACGAAGAAGAACGGCAACGACGTCGTCGTTGTGGTCTCGGCCATGGGTGACACCACCGACGAGCTGCTTGACCTGGCTCAACAGGTCTGCCCGGCACCGCCGCCCCGTGAGCTGGACATGCTCCTGACGGCCGGTGAGCGGATGTCCAACGCCCTGGTCGCGATGGCCATTCACTCGCTCGGGGCCTCGGCGCGCTCGTTCACGGGATCGCAGGCCGGTGTCATCACCACCGGTCGGCACGGCAGCGCCAAGATCATCGACGTCACCCCCGGCCGGTTGCGCTCCGCCCTGGACGAGGGCCAAGTGGTGCTGGTCGCCGGATTCCAGGGTGTGAGTCAGGACAGCAAGGACGTCACCACACTGGGGCGCGGTGGCTCTGATACCACCGCCGTCGCGCTGGCCGCCGCACTGAAGGCCGACGTCTGCGAGATCTACACCGACGTCGACGGGGTCTTCACCGCCGATCCGCGGATCGTGCCGAATGCGGCCCGGCTCGACAAGGTCAGTTTCGAGGAAATGCTGGAGATGGCGGCAGCTGGAGCAAAGGTGCTCATGCTGCGCTGCGTGGAATACGCCCGGCGATACAACGTTCCGGTTCACGTGCGCTCGTCGTACACCGACAAGCCAGGCACGATCGTCAGCGGATCAATGGAGGACATTCCTGTGGAAGAAGCGATTCTCACCGGTGTCGCACACGATCGTGGCGAGGCCAAGGTCACTGTCGTCGGGATTCCCGACGTACCCGGCTACGCCGCCAAGGTCTTTCGTGCCGTGGCCGATGCCGAGATCAACATCGACATGGTGCTGCAGAACATCTCCAAGGTCGAGGACGGCAAGACCGACATCACCTTCACCTGCCCCAAGGAGAATGGGCCCACCGCGGTCGAGAAGCTGGACTCGCTGAAGAACGAGATCGGGTTCTCGCAGGTGCTCTACGACGATCACATCGGCAAGGTGTCCCTGGTGGGCGCGGGTATGCGCAGCCACCCGGGTGTCACTGCCGGCTTCTGTGAGGCGCTGGCCAAGGCCGGCGTCAACATCGAGCTGATCTCGACGTCGGAGATCCGGATCTCGGTCCTGGTCAAGGATGACGAGCTCGACACTGCGGTCAAGGCCATCCACGACGCCTTCGAACTCGGTGGCGAAGAGGAAGCCACCGTGTACGGAGGTACCGGGCGATGACTTCCATTGGTGTTGTCGGCGCGACTGGCCAGGTCGGGGCCGTCATGCGAAAGCTGTTAGAAGAGCGTGACTTTCCGGCGTCATCGGTGCGGTTCTTCGCGTCTGCCCGCTCCGAGGGCAAGAAGCTGCCGTTCCGTGGCCAGGAGATCGAGGTCGAGAACACCGAGACCGCGGATCCGTCCGGATTGGACATCGCGCTGTTCTCCGCCGGGGCCACCATGTCCCGGGTGCAGGCGCCACGGTTCGCCGAGGCGGGCGTCACCGTCATCGACAATTCGTCGGCCTGGCGCAAGGACCCGGACGTTCCGTTGGTGGTTTCGGAGGTGAACTTCGATCGCGACGTGCGTGGCGTGAAACTGCCGAAAGGCATTATCGCCAACCCGAACTGCACCACCATGGCTGCGATGCCGGTACTCAGCGTTCTGCACCGTGCCGCCGGTCTGCAGCGGCTGATCGTGTCGACCTACCAGGCGGTGTCGGGCAGTGGCCTGGCCGGCGTGGAAGAGTTGGCCGCTCAGGTGCGCGCCGGTATCGCCGACGGTGAGCAGCTGGTGCACGACGGATCTGCCGTTAGCTTCCCTGCGCCGGTGAAATACGTTGCACCCATTGCTTTCAACGTGATCCCGCTGGCCGGCGCGCTGGTCGATGACGGCTCCGGTGAGACCGATGAAGACCAGAAGCTACGTCATGAGAGCCGCAAGATTCTTGGCATCCCAGAACTTTTGGTGAGCGGTACGTGTGTGCGGGTTCCGGTTTTCACCGGACACTCCCTCTCGATCAATGCCGAGTTCGAGCGTGAGCTGACGCCCGCGCATGCCACTGAGCTGCTTGGCGCGGCGGCGGGTGTCACTTTGTCCGACGTGCCCACGCCGCTGGCCGCAGCGGGTGCCGACGAATCGCTGGTGGGCCGGATCCGTCAGGATCCGGGCGTTCCCGGTAATCGCGGTCTGGCGCTGTTCATTTCTGGAGACAATCTTCGGAAGGGTGCGGCGCTCAATACGATTCAGATCGCCGAACTGCTCGTCGCGAGCTGACTCACAGGAACTTCACGGGTTTTCCCTGGGCAATGGTCAGTCGGTTCGGCCATGCTCGGGGCATGACAACTCCAGACAATCCCGATACACCAACGAATCCGGTGTCTGTTCCGCAGGCACCGGCGCCCGCGCCGCGTTCGGCGAGTAACACCTTGCTGGTGAAGATCGCCGCCGTTGTCGGCATCGTCGCCGGCGCCTTCGTGATCCTTGGCGTCACCTTCGGTCTCGGCGTGCTGGCCGGCTCGCAATGCGGCCACGGCGGTCCTGGTGGCCCCGGCGAGCACGGCCGGCACATGATGTTCCAGCGGGACGGCCAGCCTCCGATGCTTCCCCCGGGTGGGCCGGTCATCATCGAGCGCGGTCCTGCCTTCATCCCGCCGCAGCCGCCCGAGCGCCAGGACCGGCGCGACCAGCCGCCGCCGCCCGCGCCCTCCACGCCCGCCGCGCCGCGCCCCTGACCCCGGTCCATCGCGATCCGGCCGCCCGGCGCCACTGGCTACCCTGTCCTGGGACGGTTAGTGGCGCCTGGGCGTCGGATGGGAGATGGGGCGTGCGGCGCATCAGAGGCAGCACGATCCTGCTGACGGCGCTCCTGACGTTCACCAGTCTCCAATTGCCCTGCTTCCCAGCCGCATTCGCGGACCCGCCGCAACCCGCGTCGCTGCCTCCGCTGGACCCCGGTGAGGTGGTGCGTGTTGGACCGGTCGCGGGAACGGGCACCGCGACCTCCGACTACAACCTGGGTGCCACCGATCTGTGCGAGTTCATGGTCTTCACCGGCGGCATGCTGCAGATCTGTGGTGACAGCTTCGCAGGGCAGGGCGTGGGATACGGCGGCTGGTACTCGCCGGTGGCGCTACGCGTCGACACGGAAACAGTGCCGAACGCATCCGGAGTGCGTCACTCCGGCGTGCTGGGCACCGACCGCCCACTCTTGGAAGACCCGACTCCGCCGGGATTCTCGCAACTTCCCTCGGGCGTCATCGACATCAACGGGACTAACTGGCTGTTCATCGCCGTCACCAAGAACTTGGTTCCGCAGTCGACACGGCTGGTGAAGCCGGATCCGTTCCGTGCCGGATGGCCGACCGTGCCGGGATCGGTACGACCCGGTGATTACGCGAATGGCCAGCAGACCCAGATCAGTGGCTATTACGACCCGCTATGGACCCCTGAGTCGCCGAAGGGGTGGGTCTACATCGTCAGCGATGGATTCGATCGCTCGCGGCCCGCGGTTCTGTACCGGGCCAAGCCGGACACGTTCACCGACCGTGCGACGTGGCAGGGGTGGGGTGCCGATGCTCGCGGCAGGTGGGCCTGGGGTACCGCCGTGACGCCGTTGTGGGGTGACCACCTGGGCGAGCTGAGCATGAAAATGGTCGACGGACAAGCGGTGCTGTCCTACTTCAATCAGACCACGGGCAACGTCGAGGTGCGGGTTGCCGACAACCCCACGCGGCTCGGCGCGGTACCGGCGACCACGGTGGTGAACGCCGGGGCCTGGCCCGAGGTCGCCGATGAGCTACCCGAGTCGTGGGACAACACCTTGGCTCAGCCGTACGGCGGGTACATCGGGCCGGACTCCACGCTTGATCGGCTCAGCATTTACGTCAGCCAGTGGAACACCGATTCGCGCGACCATGCTCCCTATCGGGTGATCGAATTCGCGGTGAACCCGTTGCGGGCCGGTGTGGGCTAACTAACATCTGCTCGTTACCAGAGTTATCGACGCGTCTATGACGGCTGGTTAGGATGGTCGTCAATGATTGCTAGCGGAACCTTGATCGACATCGCCGCCGAGGAGTGGATAACCGACGGGCAGGGTTCGCGTACCTTCGAATCTGTGGACGCTGAGGAGCTGGCAACCCGCGCAAGCGAGGCCCTGGCGTCTGGAGACGACAGCGAGGCGTTGCGTCTCGCCAATGATGCGCTGGAGCTGGAGCACAAGAATTCCCGGGCCTGGCGCATTCTGGCGTACTGCCTCGGCAGCATGGGGCGGCATTTCGACGCGATTGATTGCGCGCTCTCTGCCGTGCGATACGGCGGCCATGACGCCATCAACCACTACACCCACGCGTGGGCGCTCAAGGGCGCCAGCAAACCGAATGAAGCCCTCTCGGCGGTCGACGAGGCCCTCGATATCGAGTCTGGATTCGCCGATGCGCTCGCGCTGCGCGCGGTGATCCGAAACGAGCTGGGCGATCGGGCCGGGGCCATCGAGGACATGCGCAGGGCACGGGCGCTCTAGCCCTCCAGCGGGTGCCGCTTGAGGAACTCGTCGATCAGTGCGTTGACCTCGTCGGGGCGTTCCAACGCGGCCAGATGTCCGGTGTTCTCCATGATCACGAACTCGGCCCCGGGGATCGCCTCGGCCATCAGCTCGGTCTCGGCGACGGGAAAGGTGGGATCCTCACGCCCGGCGACAACCAGGATCGGTGTGCGGATGCGCCCGAACAGCTCGCGTTGGTCGGGCCGTGCCGGAACCACGCTGTTGACCGCCCAATAGACCGAATCGACGTTGAGATCGCGCAGTTCGGCGCGGATCGCCTGTTCTACCTGGGGGCGCTCGCGCATGATGGTGGGGCCGACAAAGGCCTTCACCGCACGGGTGGTGAGTGGTTCGCGGAATTTTCCCAGCAGTCGGACTATCTCGGTGAGCAGCCGAAATTCGACGGTCTGACGCATGTTCGCGCGCGAGGCGGTGGCGTTCATCAAGACGGACGCTCCGGCACGGTCGGGATGCAGTGCCGCGAAGGTTCCCCCGATCATTCCGCCCCAGGAATTGCCCACGAGGTGTGCGCGCTCGATGCCGAGGGTGTCGAGGACTTGTTCGATGCTGTGTGCGCAGTCATCGAATCGGAACATGCGGTGCAGGGCCTGGCTGTCACCATGGCCGGGCGGGTCGACGAGGATCACGGTGTATCGGTCGGCGAAGTATCGTGCCTGTTCGGCCCACATCGACCCGGTCATCAGCAGGCTGGGCCAGAAGAGGATGGCGGGCCCGTTACCGCCGACCCGCACATGCAGTCCGCCGAGGCAGCTCTGGACGTACCGGTCCTGCAATGCGGCGCCGCTCATGCGCAGCAGGCTAGCGGTTGTGGGCGGTTAACAGGGAAGATCTGCAGAATGTGGACATGATTGCTGCCCGGTTCCTGCCGCCAGTGCTGCTCATCTGCTCGAACATCTTCATGACCTTTGCCTGGTATGGGCATCTGAAATTCAAGGATCACCCGCTGTGGGTGGTGGTGCTCGTCAGCTGGTTTATCGCGTTCTTCGAGTACTGCCTGGCGGTTCCCGCGAATCGTCTTGGTAGTGAGGTGTATTCAGGCGCCGAGCTCAAGGCGATGCAAGAGGTCATCACGCTGACGGTGTTTCTCGGTTTCGCGGTGTGGTACCTGGGGGAGAAGCTCACCCTGAATCACCTGGTGGGGTTCGTATTGATCGCCGCCGGGGCCTACTTCGTATTCAACGGCCCGTTCGGATAGGGATACCATTTCTTGACTCATTCCAGAAAAGGCGCATACTGGTGAGGTGACCGCAGTACAGCCCCCCGTCCCAGCCGCTGCATTGCGCAGGGCGGGACTGCGTGTCACGGCTCCGCGCGTCGCGGTTCTGAACGCGATTGCGGCGCATCCACATTCAACCGCAGATGTCATCGCGATGGTGGTGCGTGCCGATCTTGGGAAGGTGTCCACACAGGCCGTCTATGATGTGCTCAAGGCCTGTGTGAGCGCCGGGCTGGTGCGACGTATCGAACCAGCTGGTTCCGCGGCGCTCTTTGAGACGCGTATCGGCGACAACCATCACCACCTGGTTTGTCGCCGTTGTGGTGCCGTCACCGATGTGGACTGCACCGTCGGGCACGCGCCGTGCCTGGAGCCGTCACATACCGCGGGGTTCGTGGTCGACGAGGCCGAAATCGTGTTCTGGGGCCTGTGCCCCGAATGTCAGCCCAATTAGTCAGGTTTCGAGGAGGTTTTCATGTCCATCCGTACAACCACGAACACCGGAATCGCAGTGGAGAGCGACGACGAGTCGTTGACCGCGGGCATCCAGGGCCCGGTTCTGTTGCATGACCACTATCTGATCGAAAAGCTTGCGCAGTTCAACCGGGAACGTGTTCCCGAGCGCATCGTGCATGCCAAGGGCGCCGGCGCCTACGGAGAGCTTGTCGTCACCGCGGACGTCTCGAAGTACACCAAGGCCAAGCTGTTTCAGCCAGGTGCGAAAACAGAGTCGCTGGTGCGCTTTTCGACGGTGGCAGGCGAACAGGGCAGTCCCGATACCTGGCGTGACCCGCGTGGTTTCGCCATCAAGTTCTACACCGAGGACGGCAATTACGACCTGGTCGGCAACAACACCCCCGTCTTCTTCATTCGCGACGCCATCAAATTCCCGGACTTCATCCGCTCGCAGAAGCGGTTGCCGGGATCAGGATTGCGGGACCACAACATGCAGTGGGACTTTTGGACGCTGCGTCCCGAGACGGCACACCAGGTCACCTGGTTGATGGGTGATCGCGGGATCCCGAAGAACTACCGCCACATGAATGGATACGGCTCGCACACCTATCAGTGGGTCAATGCAGAGGGTGAGCGTTTCTGGGTGAAGTACCACTTCCGGACCGATCAGGGGCAGGACTTCCTGACTCAGCAGGAGGCGGATGCACTCGCCGGATCCGACGGCGACGCGCATCGTCGCGATCTGTGGGATGCGATCGAGCAAGGCAATTTTCCGAGCTGGACTCTCCACGTGCAGATCATGCCGGTGGCCGAGGCGCAGGGGTATCGGTTCAATCCGTTCGACCTGACCAAGGTCTGGTCCAAGAAGGACTACCCCTTGATCGAGGTCGGCAAGTGGACGCTCAATCGCAACCCGGGGAACTACTTCGTCGACATCGAGCAGGCTGCCTTCGAACCATCGAATATCGTTCCGGGAATTGGCTTCTCACCCGACAAGATGCTGCTGGGCCGGGTGTTTGCCTACGCCGACGCACATCGGTACCGGATTGGCACCAACTATGCGCAGTTGCCGCCCAACGAGGCGCGGGCCGCGACCGTGAACTCCTACTCCAAGGAGGGCGCGATGCGGTATCACTTCAATGATCCCGAGGTTCCGGTCTACGCCCCCAACTCCTTTGGGGGTCCGCATGCCGATCCACAGGCAGCGGGCGACGGCGGCGTGTGGGATTTCGACGGCACCGCCGTGCGTGCCGGGTATGTGCAACACGCCGAGGACGACGACTTCGTCCAGGCCGGAACCCTGGTGCGTGAGGTGCTGGACGATGAACAGCGCGCGCGGCTGGCGAGCAATATCGTGGGCCATGTGCTGGGCGGCGTCAGTGAACCCGTGCTGTCCCGGGTATTCGAATACTGGAAGAACGTAGACCCCGAGCTGGGCAAGGCCGTCGAAGAGGGCGTTCGCGCCGGTCTCGACGCGCAGTAGGGGAGTTCCTGGATGGCGCCGGTTCTCTTCAAGGGGGCCGGCGCCTTCCGTATGCTCGTCATATGTCCAATGAGGCCGTCTACACCGCAGAAGCCACGTCGACCGGGGGAGGTCGTGACGGGCATGTGCGCTCGTCGGATGGCCGGATAGATCTAGACACCCGAATTCCAAAAGCGATGGGCGGCAACGGCGAAGGCACCAATCCTGAGCAGTTGTTCGCGGCCGGGTACTCGGCGTGTTTCTTGAGTGCACTCAATCTGGTGGCGCGTATCGCGAAGGTGCAGCTCGACCCCGCGACTTCGATCACCGCGAAGGTGGGAATCTCCAAGACCTCGGAGGGCGGATTCGACCTGTCGGCCGAGCTGGACGGTTACCTGCCCGGGTTGTCCCAGGAGGTCGCAGATGACCTCTTGGAGCAGGCGCATGAGGTGTGCCCGTACTCCAACGCCACCCGCGGCAACATCGAGGTGACGGTCAAGGCGCGAGTCTGATGCGGGGGTACGTCGTCGCGGGGGTATCGGCGCTGGCCCTGGTGTTCGCGCCGACGGCCCAGGCGGTTGGCCCGGATGCCGTCGTGCTCAAGCCCACGGTGGTGAATTCGATCGTCGGCACCGAACTTCCCGTCACCCGTACTGTCGAGTCTCCGACGGCCGGCTATCAGGTGAGCGAACCGAGTTGTCTCAGTTTCGTCGATGTGGGGCTGGATGAGGTATTCAACGGTAACGGCGAATTGGCCGAGTATCGCGGGCAGACGTCACAGAAATCAGATTCGGACACAACGTATTCCGTGAAGCAGGCGGTGGGGGTCTTTCAGCGCCCGATTGCCGCGGTGGATCCGGTTGTCGCGCTGTTGTTCATGGACAACTGCTACGGCGTACCTCTGGACGTGACCGACGGCCAGGGGGCGCGGGAAACGTGGACCATCACCAAGGGCAAGTCGGGAGACACCACCGCCAGCTGGTCGATGGCCAGCGCCGCTGGGACTACCTGCTACGTGCAGATGCGCGCGAAGCGCGAGGTGTTATTGCAGGTGAAGGCGTGTGCGCCGAAGAATGGCGAGAAGATCGCCGCGGCCCTCGCCGATGCCATGGAGGGACGGGCATGACCATCAAGATCACCTCGGTCGTGACTACTGCGACGGTGGTCGCGCTCGCTTTGGCCCCCGTCGCGGGCGCCCGCCCGTCCGACCCGGGCGTCGTGAACTACGCGGTGCTCGCGCGGCGATCGGTGAGCAATGTTCTGGGGGCGCAGCTCGGTTCGCACAGCGAGTTCACTCAGCCGTTCCAGGGGTTCTCGGTGGACATCCCCGAATGCAACAACTGGTCGGACATTGGGCTTGACGAGGTGTACGCGGATCCGGATCTGGCCTCGTTCCGGGGTGCGGCGACGCAGGATTCGGCTACGGATGCAACGCATTTGGTCAAGCAGTCGATCGGGGTGTTCGCCAACAACGATGCCGCCGACCGCGCATTCCATCGGGTGGTGGACCGCACTCAAGGATGTTCCGGTCAGACGGCCACCTTGCTCCTGAACGACGGCCGACGCGAGGTGTGGACATTCACCGGACCAGCGCCCGGTGCCGCCGATGCCGCGTGGATGAAGGAGGAAGCCGGTGTTGACCGCCGCTGCTTCAACCAGACCCGTAGACGCGAGAATGTGCTGCTGCAAGCCAAGGTCTGTCAGCCGGGGAATGGCAGCCTTGCGGTGAACGTGCTGGCCAACACGATGCAAAACGGCCTGGGCCAGTAGGGGGAGCGTGGGGGGATTGCTTCTTTTACTGGGGCTAGTCGTCGTCCCGTTTTTGTTGTGGTCGATTCTTGATCCGAAGAGCCAGTGGCAGGCGCTGTCTTCCTGGAAATACCGGAACCCTGAAGCCAACGAGCCCAGCGAGACTGCTTACGCGATGACGCGGATCGGCGGTGTTGTGGGTCTGGTCGTGCTGGGGGTGGTCGGGTACAAGATGGTGCAGGCCGACCGGAAATATCGAGATCTGATGCCGCCGGCTAGCTCTGCGTCGATCACAAGCCCGCTGGATAGTCGAGTGTGTGGATCGTGTCGAAATCTGTTCGGAAAACAACACGATCCACACACTCGATCGGTCTTTACACCGTCGCCGCGGCCTCATTGAGTTCGTTGAGCGTGTTGGAGGCCTCCAGGTACTCCTGGACCCAACGCTCGATGACCGCGGCCGACTTCTCCACCTTGGTGAATTGGCCGACGACCTGTCCGATCGGGTTGAAGGCGACGTCGATGGTCTGATCCGGGAACTTGTGAGTGGCGGCCACCGCCATCCCGGAAACCATGTACTGCAAGGGCATCCCCAGCGGTTCGGGATTGCCCTCGGTCTGCCAGGCCTCGGTCCAATCGTTCTTGAGCATCCGGCACGGCTTGCCCGTGAAGGACCGACTCCGCACGGTATCGCGGCTGGTGGCCTTGACGTAGGTGTCCTGTTGTACCGCGGTGTTCTCGGCTTCCTCGACCATGAGCCACTGCGAGCCGCTCCACGCGCCCTGTGCACCCATCGCCAGCGCCGCGGCGATCTGGTAGCCGCTGCCGATACCTCCGGCGGCCAGCACGGGCACCGGTGCGATCTCCTTGACCACCTGCGGCCACAGCACGATCGAGCCGACCTCACCGCAATGGCCGCCGCCCTCGCCGCCCTGGGCGATGACGATGTCCACCCCGGCGTCGGCATGCTTGCGGGCCTGCTTGGGTGAACCACACAGCGCCGCGACCTTACGGCCGGCGTCGTGGATGTGCTTGATCATGTCGGGCGGAGGGGTGCCGAGCGCGTTGGCGATGAGCGTCATCTTGGGATGGCGCAGCGCGATCTCCACCTGGGGGGTCGCGGTGGCTTCGGTCCAGCCCAGCAGTTGCAGGGCGTTGTCGTTGCCCTCTTCGACGGGTACTCCGTGGTCGGCCAGCAGCTTGCGGCCGAAATCGAGGTGTTCCTGCGGAACCATCGACTGGAGCATCTTGGTGAGCTCATCGGCCGACATGTTCGCGTCCATGCCCTCGTACTTATTGGGGATGACGATGTCGACGCCATAGGGGTGGTCACCGATGTGCTCGTCGATCCAGTTCAGCTCGATTTCGAGCTGTTCGGGGGTGAATCCGACGGCGCCCAGCACGCCGAAGCCACCGGCCTTGCTCACCGCGACGACGACGTCCCGGCAGTGGGTGAAGGCGAAAATCGGGAACTCGATGCCGAGCTCGTCGCAGATCGGGGTGTGCATGACTTCTCCTTGGGTGATGGGAAGAGGGGCAGGCGGATGGCGGGATGGGGTCCCGGCAGAGGACTAGTAGGAGGGTCTAAAAACTGGAACGTGTTCTAGTTTAGAACAGGTCCTGCACGCCCGTCCGGCGGCTTCCCTACACTCACGCTGACCTAATCGCACGAGCCGGGAGTAGCCAGCGCATGTTTCCGCATATGGGAGTGCCGGACGCGGCCAATACCGCCTGGGTTCTGACGAGCGCCGCGCTGGTGCTCTTGATGACCCCGGCACTGGCCTTCTTCTACGGCGGCATGGTGCGCGCCAAGAGCGTCCTCAACATGATGATGATGTGCTTCTCGGCCGTTGCCGTGGTGTGGGTGCTCTGGGTGGCCTTTGGGTACTCGATGGCGTTCGGTACCGACATCGGTGGCGGACTACTCGGCGATCCGTTCCAGTTCGCCGGATTGCAGCATCTGTTCGAGGGCGACTACAAGGCGCCCTCGGTGCCGCTGTGGGGCCCGACCAACATTCCGGCGTTGGTGTTCGTCATGTTCCAGGCGGGGTTCGCCATGGTGACGGTGGCGCTCATCGCCGGTGCGGTCGCCGACCGGATGCGCTTCTTACCGTGGATCGCATTCACGGCACTGTGGGCAACCTTGGTGTACTTCCCGGTGGCGCACTGGGTATTCGCGGTTGAGGGCACCACTGCCGACAAGAGCGGATGGCTCGCGAACCTGGGCGTCCTCGACTTCGCCGGCGGTACCGCCGTGGAGATCAATTCGGGTGCTGCCGGTTTGGCGCTGGCCATCGTTCTTGGCAAGCGGCGGGGATGGCCGCGCGAAGCGATGCGCCCCCACAACCTGCCCGCCGTCATGCTCGGTGCCGGGCTGCTGTGGTTCGGCTGGTTCGGATTCAACGCCGGATCGGCGTTGGCTGCCGATGGCACCGCCGCGATTGTCATCGCCAACACCCTGGGTGCGGGCGCCATGTCGATGGCAGCCTGGCTGCTGGTCGAGAAGGTCCGGCACGGCAAGCCGACCTCATTCGGTGCGGCCTCGGGCGTCGTCGCGGGTTTGGTGGCCATCACACCTTCGTGTGCCGCGGTCACGCCTATCGGCGCGCTGGTGATCGGCGCGGTGGCCGGTGCGGTGAGCTCTCTTGCTATCGAGCTGAAATACCGCCTGGGATATGATGATTCGCTCGACGTGGTGGGCGTACACCTGGTGGGCGGCGTGGTCGGTACGTTGATGATCGGTGTTGTCGGCAGTGCCGCGGCCCCTGCCGGTGTCAATGGGCTGCTGTACGGCGGCGGGTTGCATCAGTTCTGGTTGCAGCTGGTGGGGGTGGCGGCGGTGCTCGCCTACTCGGTTGCGGTCACCGGGGTCATCGGGCTGGGTCTGCGCCATTCCATGGGAATTCGGTCGCATCCACAGCACGAGTCCGATGGTCTCGACGATGCCGAGCATGCCGAGTCGGCCTACGAGCTGGCCACCACCCGCGGTGGTGGGCTCATCAACCCGGGGCTCTGAACCTGCCGATCCCGGGTAGGAATCGCCCGACCCGGGATCCGTAGTCACGGTAGGTTTTGCCGTGCGTCGCGAGGAGGTACGGCTCTTCTACCACCCGTACCTGCAGTTCGATTGAGGCGGCGAGTAACACGAAACCGCTGAGGGCCAACAGGTTCGGGGTCATGAGGGCCGACCCGGCCGCGAAGGTCAGCATTGCCGTGAAGATCGGGTTGCGAACCCAGCCGAAAACGCCGCTGCTCACCAATGTGGTGGTCTCACGGGTGTCGACACCAACTCGCCACGATTCGCCCATGGTCTGCTGTGCCCCGACCGTGGCGACGATTCCCGTTACCGCCAATGCGATTCCCGCGATGTGAAGAGTTCGATGATCCAGTGCGGCAAGGGGGGCGATGAGTCCCGCCAACTGCAGGATGGGTGCGAGCAGGGCGGCGATTATCGCGGCGATGAATCCCACACCCGCGAACCATTCGCGTGAACCGGGGCTGCCGTGGAATCCGCGGACGCCGGTGGAGCCGGTCGCCCGCCACTGTCGGTAGCTCTTCCAGCCCAGTCCGGCAGCGATGAAGACCAGATACAAGACAAGCGCTGCCAGAGGCATGAAACTCCCTTCATTTAATGCATACATTCGCATAGAACAATATTTCAAGATGAGTGTCAATAACCCGATGGGTCATTCCCGCTGCTCGTCTAGGCTCCTGCGGTTATGAGGTCTGTTCTGGGGGTGGCGTCGTTCCTTTGTGTGCTGGCGATGACAGCGTCGCCGAGCACCGCCTCGGCGAATCCTGACGAGTTACCAGTGCTGGTGGACGCGCTGCCGGGTCTGATGCTTGAGCCCGGGGACGTGAGTCCCGTCATGGGGTCCGGCATGTTTGTGTCCGGAGATTGGGCCGGGCTGGTGTCGGATCGGACCGACAGACCCGAATGCGGCAGTGTGGTTTTGGCGTCGGCGGCCAGTTATGAATCCTCCAATTACTTGTCCGGGCGGTACCGGTCATTGACGGACGGGCCGAGCTGGACGCGCTTGGTGGACCAGAGCATGGTGATCTTTCCGGAGTGGTCGGATGCGACGAACTTCGCGCTCGGCGAGGCGGATCGCTGGCGGGCCTGCGAGAACCAGCGGGTCACTTCGCTCTTGCCGCAACCGGACGGAAGCACGCGTCGTGAATGGGTGCAGCTTCGCAAGATCGTCCAGGTGCAAGAGGTTCTGGTAGTCGGCTACGCGTGGCCGACGGATTACGGCGGAGCCATGTACTGCCAGCACGCGCTCGCGCCGCTACGAAACGTTGCTATCGACGTGCGGGTTTGTGGTCAACGAGACGGGAACCGTGCACTGGACCTCATCCAGGCGCTGCTGCCGCGGGTGGCTCAGGCGTAAGAGCACTCAAAGATGCTGTGACAAAACCTCTCTCGGGTAGCCTCGATGCGTGCCCGGCAGAGATGGCCTCATCGTCTGTGGCGAGACGCTGGTCGACGTGGTACCCGCGGCCGACGGATTGTGGCGCTCGGTGCCAGGCGGTGGGCCGTACAACACCGCGATCACCTCTGCCAGGCTTGGCACGCGAACCGCTCTTCTCACGCAGGTGTCGCGCGACGTCTTCGGGCGCCAGTGCATCGACAACCTGACCGCGGCGGGTGTCGATGAGTCGTTGGTGATACGCCATGACGTCCCTACGACATTGGCCATCGCGGAAGTCGACGACCTGGGTGTCGCTCAGTACCGGTTCTATTGGCAGGGAACCACCAATGATGTTGCTCCGCCATCGCTTCCTGTTCCGGCGCTCGCCCCGGCGGCGGTGTGGGCGGGCTCGATCGCCAGCGTCCTCTGGCCGGGGCGCGAGACGCTACGGGCCTGGATTGTCGAGCACTATTCGGACACCCCGCTCACTTTCGATGTGAATGTGCGCCCAACTCTCATCAGTGACCGCCAGACGTATGTCGAGCGCATTACCCCGTGGCTGGCCATCGCGGAAGTGGCGCGGGCCAGTACCGAAGATCTCCAGTTCCTGTACCCGGGCGGATCGATTGAGGGTGTGGTGAGCCACTGGTTCGATGCTTACCCCCACATCGAGATCGCGTTGATCACCTGCGGTGCGGCAGGGTCGCTGGCCTTCCGGCGGGGCGAACTGTCACCGCTGCACATCCCCGCCCATGAGGTCAGCGTCGTGGACACCGTCGGCGCCGGTGACACGTATACCGGCGCCTTCCTTGACGGGTTCTATCAGCGGCGGCTCGAGCTGCCCGAGGCACTGCACCGTGCGGCGGTGGCGGCGGCGATCACCTGTACCCGTCCAGGAGCGCAGCCGCCCGATTCCGCTGAGCTGGCCAAGGAGCTGCGCCGCATCGGGTCCTAGAGTTCAATACACAAGAATCGGGGCCGAGGACAGGGGGGCGCATGCGATCAGTGGTGGGAACACTGGTGGTGGTACTCGGCGCCTTGCACCCGGCCGTCGCGGCCGCCGAACCATCGCCCACGGTGCCGCCTTCGGCGATCGACCGACTGATGCTCACCCAGCGAGAGGCCGAACGGGTGATGGGAGTGGCTCTGCCCAATGTCCAGCGGCAGAGTGCCACCTTCGCATTGGATACCGACCGCCCGGATTGTGGAAGTGTGGTGTTGGCTTCGGTATCGAGCTATGACCGGTCGCCTTATGTGGCTGCGCACTCCCAGGCACTCTGGGATCACGCCGGCTGGTTCACCCTGGTGGATCAAAGCGTGGCGGTCTTCGGTACCGATGCGGAGGCCCGCGATTTCGCGCACAGCGAGGCCGATCGCTGGCGGGCATGTGAGCATCAGACCATCAGTGTCTCCGAGCTGGCCATCGATGGCACGACTCTGGTGGCGACCGTGGATGTTCGGGATGTCACGCAGGTCGACAACCTGCTCGCGGTCGGCTACTCAAGGAACGATTCGGCGTATGCGTCATGTCAGCATGTGCTTCTCGGCGAGCGCAACGTCACCGTCGATATCCGAACGTGCTCAACGGTTTCCAAGAGTGATGGTGAGCGGGCATTCGAATTGATGAAGATCGTCGGTCCGCGAGTGTGGGAGGCATAAGTCATGAGAGTTCCGGCCTGGGCAGTCGCGACCACGACGGCGGGGATGCTTATGGCGTCACCCGCACACGCGGATCCGGGTTCGATCGTGCCGCCCGCCGCGATCGATAACCTGATGGTGACGCCGCAAGAGGCATCGTCGGTGCTGGGAGTTGGCTTCCCGACAGTCAATCGGCTCAATGCGCTGCCAGATCTGTCGACGGACAGACCCGATTGTGGCAGCGTGATTCGCGCGTCCATCGCCACCTACGACCGCGCGCCGTACATGGCCGCGCATGACCAGCAGCTCGAAGATGCGGCTCCGTGGACCGTCCAGGTCTCACAAAGCGTTGCGGTCTTCCCCTCCGACGACGAGGCCCGCGACTTCGCTTCCAGTGAAATGGATTTGTGGCAGCGGTGTGCGAACCAAACAGTGCGTGACGGCTTCCAGTGGCGATACATGATCAGTGCGCTGCGCCGTGATGATGACGCGATCGTGGGACCGTACGTGATGATCGCCGATAACGGAGTGCGTAAGGCCTGCACGCATCTACTGGTCAGAGTGCGTAACACCGTGACTGACATGCGGACATGCTCGGACGGTCCCGAGCGTTACGAACGTGTTTTGCGCATCACCAGGATCATCGGGCCCCGCTACGAAGCGGCCTGAACACGCACCGCGCGACGGGGATTGACGGACGTCTGCAGGGCGGCCACCTCGGGACCTGCCTGCGCCACCGCGAACCGATACAGGTCCGCCATGCTCGCGGTGCTGCCTGCGATGGTGCCGTCGGGCAGCCGCGCCTCACCAGCTGCGACGGTGACCGGCAGCTGGCCCAATTGATAAGCACCATCGGGCATTCCGGCGGCGCACATCGCGTCGGTGACGAGAGCGATTCGGTCTGGTCCCACTGCGGCCAGCACCATTCGGTAGATCGCGGGGTGGATGTGTACGCCATCGGCGATTAACTCGATGGTCACTGCGGGGCTCTCCAGGAGTGCCGGGATGGGGCCGGGCTCGCGATGGTGGATCGGGCGCATGGCGTTGAACAGATGAGTGGCGACGGTGGCACCGGACGAAATAGCCTGCAAGGTCTGCTCATACGTGGCATCGGTATGCCCCACTGCCGCCACTACGCCGCGCGCGACAAGCAACTCGATCGCCGGGATCGCGCCCGGGAGCTCGGGCGCGATGGTGACCATCCGAATATGCCCGGCGCCCGCGTCCAGTAGCCGCTCGAGCTCGGCAAGATCCGGTTCGCGCAGCAGCCGCGGATCGTGAGCTCCGGCATATCGCGGCGACAGCCAGGGGCCTTCCAGGTGTATGCCGGCGATACCCCCGGTGCTCGCCGTGCCGGCAAGCACGCGCACGGCGTTGAGCAGGTCATCGGGCGCCAGAGTCACCAGGCTGGCCAGCATGCCATCGGTGCCGTGGGACCGATGCCATTCTGCGGCAGTGTGATTGGCCTCCGGATCGTCTCCAAATGATGCGCCGCCACCGCCATGCACGTGCATGTCAAAAAACCCGGCAGAACCCACGTCATGTCCTCAGAGTGTTTCGGTCACCTTGGATAGACCTCGTGGTACATCAGGGTCTTCTCCGCGGCCGATCGCCAATTGCAGGGCAAGCAGCTGCAGCGGAATGATGGCCAACATGGGCGAAAGCTCCTCGAGCGTCGGCTCCAGGGTGACGCCCAGCCCGGTGGCTGCCACCGCGTCCGCCGATCCCACGCAGCACACATCGGCTCCGCGTCCGGCCAACCGGTGCAGCACGTCGTTCATGGCCCGGCCGCCAACCCCATCGGGCACGATCGCGATCACCGGTACCTGCGGATCGATCATGGCCAACGGGCCATGCAACAGATCTGCCCCGGAGAATGCCTGGGCAGAAAGATAACTCGTTTCCATCAGCTTGAGGGCGGCCTCGCGTGCGGTGGGGTATGAGTAGCCGCGACCGGTGGTGACCAGGCGTGAGGCGAAGCGGTACCGGGTAGCCAGCTGCTGGACCACGGCGCTGTGCAGGATTTCCTCACCGCGTTCTGGGAGCAGGGCGGCCGCGGTGTTATCGCGGCCCGCCACATCGGTGAGCAGCAGATACAGCGCCAGCAATTGCGCCGTGTACGACTTGGTGGCCGCAACCGCCAGTTCAGGGCCGGCCAACACGTCCACGTGGTGTTCGGCAGCGGTGGCCAGCGCAGATTTCGGGGCGTTGGTCACGGCAACGGTCAGCGCTCCCTGCTCGCGTGCCACCGACAGCGTCTGCACCAGGTCGGGGGAGCCCCCCGATTGACTGACTCCGATTACCAGCACACCCGAAAGATCGGGCCGCGCACCGTAGGTCGTCATGGTCGAAGGGGAGGCCAGACCGGCCGGGACCTGCAGGATGATCTCGGTGAGGTACTTGCCGTACAGCGCGGCGTGGTCGCTGGTGCCGCGCGCGACGAAGAGCACGAAGCGCGGCCGGTACTCGACGATCTTGGCTGCTACCTCCGCGATGCCTGATCGGCCCTCCGAAAGCAGCCGCCCCCATACGGCAGGCTGTTGGCGGATCTCGTCAGCCATATGCGTCCCCGCGGTCATGCCTTCTCCAATCCGTCGACATCGACCCCGGCCAGGGCCAATGCTCCAAACACCGGTTCACGTTGCAGCACAGCGATATCCGAAACACCGGTGCTGCGTGTACGTTCGATGATATCGGCGACGAGGCCCGGTTGGTTGACCAGTAGACCCCCGCCGAGTACCACAGGCAGTCCAGGGCCCAATCGTAGGCAGACACCCTCGATCAAGGCGGCCAAGTCGATGGCTGTTTGCCTGGTGATCACCTGTGCGGCGTCATCACCTGCCGAGGCGAGGTCGAAGACAAGCCCTGCCATCTTGGCCCAGTACCGGCGTTCGGGGTGGGCATAGAAATGATCCAGCAGCTGCGCGGGCTCGGTGACACCGCACTCGGTGGTGAACCGTTGCGAGAGCGCGTCGGGAGGATCGCCCCGATCGGACAAAGAGAGAGCGTGCCGCACAGCAGATCTGGACACGCCGTAGCCGCTGCCGTCGTCCCCGAGTAGGTAGCCCCAACCGCCGACTCGCGCGGTGGCACCGTCGCCACGTTTTCCCCAGGCCACCGATCCGGTACCGGATATCACCGCGATGCCGGCCGTGAGGCCGCCCGCCGCCAGGATGAGCTGCGTATCGTGCACCGCGGTGATGTCGGCGTGAGGTGCATACGGTTGCAGCAGCCGAATCAGGGCCTGCGCGCCCTCGGGGGTATCCACCCCGGCCGACCCGGCGCTCACGCGGGAGACATCGTCCCGGTTCAGCTCGGAAAAGATGTCGGCGAAAACGGTTTTCGCCTGCTCCTCGCTCACCGACTGCAAATTGGCGCTACCTGCCAGCGCCTCGCCGATCACCTTGCCGTCCGCGACGGCCAGTGCGCGGGTCTTGGACCCGCCGATGTCTATCCCAACTACTACGCCTCGGGCCACTTGCCTCCGCTTTCCCAGAAATGCCGGATCTCCTCAAGGTTGCGGCCCTTGGTTTCCGGTGCCAACAGATAGACGAACACGAGGGCGGCCAACGCCAGAGCGCCGAAGACCCCGAACGCCACGGTGCCGCCGAGTGCGGTCAACAACGTCAAGAAATACATGGAGACAACGGCATTGGCCACCAGGTCCGAAGTCAGCATGGCGCTGGCCCCATAGGAGCGCAGCCGTGCCGGGAAGCTCTCGCCCGCGTACACCCACACCAGCGAGCCGAACCCGAAGGTGAAGCCCACCGCAATGAGCACGATTCCGAGGAAGCCGAGAACTGTCAGCACGCCACCGAATGACGATCCACCGATTGCGAATACGGTGACCAGCAGGGCGTCGGCGATGATCATGATGGTGATGCCGATCATGAGGATGGGACGGCGGCCCATCCGGTCGATGGTCGACATGGACACGAATACCGCCAGCAGCGCTGCCACCTGAACGAGCGCGGGCAGTCCGAGCTTGGCGAAATATCCGGACATGCCCATCGCCTCGAAGATGCGAGGCCCGTAGTAGACGACAGCGTTGATGCCGGTGATCTGAATGAAGAACCCAAGGCCGACAACGAAAAAAGTTGCTCTGTTGTAGGGCGGAGTCACCATCTCTTTGAGTCGTGCCAGCACCGAACCTCCGCCTTCGGACCGCAGGGCGTCGGCAATCTCATCGAGCTCGTGGTCGACGTCGATATCGGGATCCACCGTGGTGAGGATCTCGCGTGCCCGTGCGCGGTCGCCACGCATCATGTACCAGCGAGCCGTATCGGGGAGCTTGCGCAGGGCGATCAATACCAGCACGGCGGGGATGGCTGCCAGACCCAGCATCAGTCGCCAGCTGCCCGTTGACGACAATGCCCAGGCGATGAGGTACCCGGCGATGATCCCTGTTACGCAAGCCAGTTGGTAGAGCACCAGCATCGAGCCCCTGATCTTGGTGGGGGAGGACTCGGCGACGAACACGGGAACCACCACCACCGACACACCCACAGTGAGCCCGAGCAAGAATCGCGCAGCGACCAGGGTGTTCAGGTCGACGGCCAGTGCGGAGAGCAGCGAGAAGATTCCAAACGTCGCCGCCACCAGGACCATTGACCGTTTCCGGCCGATCTTGTTGGACAGTGGGCCGCCGATGAGTGCGCCCACGATCTCGCCGATCACCACCGCGGTGGCGGCCACCTGCTGGTCATTGGTAGACAGATGTAGATCGTCGGTGAGGAAGAGCAGCGCACCTGCGATGTTGGAGGAGTCGTATCCGTAGATGACACCCACCGCTGCGGCCGTCACGGCCACCATGAGACCCAGACGCGATGTCGAGCGGAGGTCGGTGATCAGGCTCATCCCACGTATTAGACACTGAGGATGCGGCGGGCACGGGTTATTGGAGGTGGCGGTGAAGATCGGTGTTGTTGCTCCGGTAGAGCTCGGGATGACCGCGGAACCCGACAAGATCCTCGAATTCGCGCGTGCCGCAGAGCGGCTGGGATTCAGCGAGATCTCCGTGGTGGAGCACGCCGTCGTCATCGGAGACACGCAGAGCACCTACCCGTACTCGCCGACCGGTCAGTCGCACCTGCCCGATGATGTCGACATCCCCGACCCGCTGGAGCTGCTGTCGTTTGTCGCGGGTGCCACCACGACGCTGGGGCTTTCCACCGGGGTGCTGGTGTTACCCGACCACCACCCCGTGGTGCTGGCCAAACGTCTGGCGACCCTGGACCGATTGAGCCGGGGACGGCTGCGGGTCTGTCTGGGAGTCGGATGGATGCGTGAGGAGATCGAGGCGTGCGGGGGCGACTTCGACCATCGCGGCGCGGCTACCGATGAAGCCGTCGCGGTGATGCGCACACTGTGGTCAACCGATGGGCCTGCTGCATACGACGGGGATTTCTACCGGTTCCACGACGCCTATTCCTACCCCAAGCCTATTCGGCCACAAGGTGTTCCGCTGTACATAGGTGGGCACAGCAAGGCCGCGGCACGGCGTGCTGGGCGGCTGGGCGATGGCTTTCAACCGCTGGGCCTAGTTGGTGAGGAGCTGTCGGCCGCGCTCAATGTCATGCGAGCCGCGGCTACCGATGCGGGTCGAGATCCTGCGAGTATCGACCTCGTGCTGGGGCATGGTCTGCATCGCGTGGACCAGGCGGCGCTGGAGCAGGCGCACCAGCGCGGTGCGGGACGGATGCTGCTGTCGGCGTCGCGGTGCGCCACGACGCTGGAAGCGGTGCTTGAGGAGATGGCGGCGTGCGCTAGCCGACTCGAACTGGTCGGTCCTCGCTGAACACCACGACCGGCTCGCGGCGGGCGAAGAGCCAACCGGCAGGTCCGCGCTCGTAGGTGTCGAGGTAGCGGACGGCCATCACGTTGTCGTGATGCTGGTCGCCGCGCAGGTAGATGTGGTGGGCCATGCAATAGACCTCGCCCGTCGCGCTGTCACCGTGAACAGTCGCCGTCTGCTGGCCCACGAGGTGATACGTCGCATGCAGCGGCGTGAGTGCCGCGACGATCGAATCCGCGATCGCCTCGCGGCCCTGCAGGGCCGCCGAATCACCCTTGCGCAGCAGGGCCGGGGGCCGGATCAGTTCGGCGTCAGCCGAGAACAGTGCGACGAGCGCGTCGACGTCACGGTGGTCCGCGGCGCTGGCATACCGGGCGACGAGATCCTGGATGGCGAGTCGGTCATCGGTCACGGATACAAAGACTATGGGGCCTCGATCTCCCAACCAACTGATCGGTTAGGGTGCGGCTCATGGATATCAATGGTGTGTCTGCAATCGTCACGGGTGGCGCCTCGGGTCTGGGTGCCGCAACTGCTCGCCTGCTCGCCGCGCAGGGCGCCAAGGTCGTCATCGCCGACGTCCAGGACGAAAAGGGTGAGGCTCTGGCCAAGGAACTCGGTGGCGCCTTCGTGCACACCGATGTCACCAGCGAGACCGACGGTATCGCCGCCGTCGACGCCGCCAAGGAGCTGGGCCCGGTGCGCGTCCTCATCAACTGCGCGGGCGTCGGCTGGCCCGGCCGCACCATCGGCAAGGACGGGCAGTACGCCTCGGCACACTCGCTGGACATCTTCTCCAAGGTCATCGGCATCAACCTGATCGGCTCGTTCAACCTGATCCGTCTCGCGGCCACCGCGATCAGCCAGGAAGAGCCGGTCGACGAGTTCGGTGAGCGCGGCGCCATCGTCAACACCGCCTCCGTCGCGGCGTTCGACGGCCAGATCGGCCAGGCCGCCTACTCGGCGTCCAAGGGCGGAATCGTGGGCATGACGCTGCCGATCGCGCGTGATCTGTCGGTCGTGGGCATCCGTGTCAACACCATCGCGCCGGGTCTCATCGACACCCCGATCTACGGTGAGGGCGACTCCGCGCAACAGTTCAAGGACCGCCTGGCACCGAACGTGCTCTACCCGCAGCGCCTGGGTAACCCCGAGGAATTCGCCTCGCTGGCCCTTGAGCTCGTCACCAACAGCTACATGAATGCCGAGACGATTCGCATCGACGGCGGAGCCCGCCTCCAGCCGAAGTAGCGCTACTTGTCGGTGGCCTATGGAACATTGGAGAGATGGCCACCACTTCGACAGTGGAGACACTGTCGAACGCGGACGAGGCTGCCGAGCACATCGCTCGGCAGTCTTTCGCCGACGCACATGTCGGCACGGTCGGGCTGGAGCTGGAATCTCATACCGTCGAGCTGACGGCTCCGCACCGCAGGGTCAGCTGGAATCGGCTGCATGACATCGCGGAGACCGTTCACGATCTGCCCGGTCGCAGCGCGATCACCTTTGAACCGGGTGGGGCCGTCGAACTCTCCGGACCCCCGCACGCCGATATCTGGTCGGCGATCTCGTCGATGCGGGCCGATCACTCGATCCTGACCTCGACATACCGTGGCGCCGGGATTGCGCTGGCCAGCTTGGGCACCGACCCGCTGCGCACACCCGAACGCGTCAATCCCGCAGCACGGTACGCCGCGATGGCAGGCCATTTCGGTGCTGCTGGTTTCGGTGAGACCGCGCTGCAGATGATGACCTGCACCGCGTCATTGCAGGTCAATCTGCAGTCCGGGACACCGCGGCAATGGCGGGACAGATTTGTGCTGGCGCAGCGGATGGGTCCGACGATGGCGGCGCTCTCGGCCTCCTCGCCGATGCTTGCCGGTCGGCGTACGGGGCGGCGAAACACCCGACAGTGGATCTGGGACAACCTGGACCCGCGACGCTGCGCCCCGGTCGAGATCGGCACCGACCCGACCGAATCCTGGGTCAGATATGCGTTGCGAGCACCCGTCATGCTGGTGCGAAACAAGGAGGGCGCCGATGCGGTTGTCACCCATGTGCCGTTCCAATCCTGGGCTGACGGGACCGTGCGGCTTGCAGGGCGCGCTCCCACCACCGAAGACCTCGACTATCACCTGACCACGCTGTTTCCTCCGGTGCGACCGCGCCGCTGGTTGGAGCTGCGGTACCTTGACGCAGCACCGGATTGGTGGTGGCCCGCGCTGGCATTCACCGTGGTCGCCGCGCTCGACCATCCGCAGGTCGCCGATATCGCCGCGGAGACGGTTGAACCTGTTGGTGACGCGTGGGAGGCGGCATCGCGAGCCGGCCTGGCGGATCCCGCCCTCCATGCGGCCGGGCGTCGGCTGGTGGCGGCGGCGTGCGCGGTGGCGCCGTCCGAGCTGGCCGCGGACATGGCCTTCCTACTGGAACGTGTCGAAGAAGGCCGATGTCCCGCCGACGATTTCATGGATAATGTGACGGAATACGGTGTGGAGCAGGCGTTTTCGGGAGCGACCCAATGATCCGGGAAAAGTTGGTGCGCGACCTCGAAGCCGCGCGTCTGCGCACGCTGACCATCACCGATCATGATGATGCCGAGCTCCATCGTCAGTACGACCCCCTGATGAGTCCGCTGGTGTGGGACCTGGCGCATATCGGACAGCAGGAAGAACTCTGGCTGCTGCGCGACGGTGATCCGCAGAAACCGGGAATGCTGCCCGGCGACATCGAGTCCCTCTATGACGCCTTCCGTCACACCCGGGCCAGCCGGGTGCAGCTGCCGCTGCTCTCCCCGGCACAGGCGCGTTCGTTCTGTCACGAGGTGCGAGGCCGGGTTCTAGACCGGTTGGAGGCACTGCCCTCCGACGGTTCGGCAGGTTCGGACGAATTCACCTACGCCATGGTGCTCAGCCATGAACATCAGCATGACGAAACCATGTTGCAGGCCTTATCGATTCGTCGTGGAGCCGCCCTGCTGGAGCGCGTGGAACCGTTGCCGCCGGGCCGCGCTGGGGTGGCGGGAACCTCGGTGCTGGTGCCGGCGGGTCCGTTCGTACTCGGCGTCGACGCGATCGACGAGCCGTTCTCGCTGGACAATGAGCGCCCCGCACACGTGGTGGATCTCCCGAGTTTTCGGATCGGCAAGGTTCCGGTGACCAACGCCGAGTGGTCGGCATTCATCGCAGACGGCGGATATCGACGCGAGAAGTTCTGGTCCGAGGCCGGATGGACACATCGGTGCATGGAAGACCTTACGGCGCCCAAGTTTTGGAACCGCGGCGGAACGCTGACGCGGTTCGGACGTGAGGTGCAGAGAGTGCCCGATGAGCCGGTGCAGCATGTCACCTTTCATGAGGCACAGGCCTACGCCGCCTGGGCGGGCGGGCGATTGCCCACCGAAGCCGAATGGGAAAAGGCCTGCGTCTGGGATCCGGAAGTCTCTGTGCGACGGCGCTTCCCGTGGGGTGAGGATGCCCCGGGCCGTGACCGAGCCAACCTCGGCGGAGGTGCCCTGGGACCGGCCCCGGTCGGCGCCTATCCTGCATCGGCGTCGCCCTACGGTGCCGAACAGATGCTCGGCGACGTGTGGGAGTGGACCACCTCACCACTGCGGCCCTGGCCCGGCTTCACCCCGATGATCTACCAGCAGTACAGCGAGCCGTTCTTCGAAGGTTCCGGGGCCGGTGACTACCGGGTGCTGCGCGGGGGTTCGTGGGCCGTGTCCCCATCGATCATGCGGCCCAGCTTCCGCAACTGGGATCACCCGATCCGCCGACAGATCTTCAGCGGCGTTCGTCTGGCCTGGGACGTCTAGCATGTGTCGTCATCTGGGCTGGTTGGGTGAGCCACGGAGCCTGGCGTCGCTGATGCTGGACCCGCCGCATGGCCTTGTGGTGCAGTCATATTCACCGCGACGTCAAAAGCATGGTCTGGTAAACGCCGACGGGTGGGGTGCCGGGTTCTTCATCGACGGGGCACCTCGTAGATGGCGCAGTGCACGTCCACTGTGGGGTGATGCGTCCTTCGCCTCGGTGGCTCCGGTGTTGCGCAGCGGATGCATGGTGGCTGCGGTGCGGTCCGCGAGTGTCGGAATGCCCATCGACGAGTCCGCCGCCGCCCCGTTCACGGATGGCACCTGGCTGTTGTCGCACAACGGGATTGTCGATCGCGGCGCGGTGGGCCAGGTGTCGGGTGCGGAGTCGGTGGTCGATAGCGCGGTGCTGGCGGCCCGGATCTTTGCGTCGGGCCCGGAGAACCTGGGAGAGACGGTTCGGCGGATCGGCGCCGCGGATCCATCAGCGCGACTGAATATTATGGCGGCCAACGGAAATGAGTTGATCGCCACAACCTGGGGTGACACCCTGTCGATTCTGGAGGCCGCCGACGGTGTGGTGGTGGCGAGCGAACCGTACGACGACGACCCGTCCTGGGTCGACATCCCGGACCGGCGATTGGTGCGGGTACGCGATGGGAAGGTAGAGGTGGCGCCACTATGACCATGACCCTGGAGAATCACCTAGCCTCTGGTGCGGCGGCCGAGGCGCTACGCCGTGATGTTCGGCAGGGCTTGACCGCAGATGCGAAATCGCTTCCTCCTAAATGGTTTTACGACGAAGTGGGTAGCGATCTGTTTGACGAGATCACTCGGTTGCCGGAGTATTACCCAACACGGACCGAGGCTGGCCTACTGCGTACCCATGCAGACGACATCGCGTCGGCTTCGGGTGCCGACACCCTGGTGGAGCTGGGCAGTGGCACCTCAGAAAAGACGCGAATGCTGCTCGACGCGTTGTCTCCCAAGACGTTCATCCCCTTCGACGTGGATTCCGGGGTGCTGCGCGCGGCGGGGGATGCTCTGGTCACCGAGTACCCGGGGATGCGAGTGCGGGCTGTGTGTGGCGACTTCGAGCAGGACCTCGGGCGGATTCCCCGGGAGGGGCGGCGTCTCGTCGCCTTCTTGGGATCCACGATCGGAAATCTGACCACGCAGCCGCGGGCACGATTCCTGGCCGATGTCGCGGACACCCTGCAACCCGGTGAAATGCTGTTACTCGGAACTGATTTGGTGAAGGACACCGGCCGCCTGGTGCGTGCCTACGATGACAGCGCCGGTGTGACGGCCGCTTTCAATCGCAATGTGCTGGCGGTGATCAATCGTGAACTCGATGCCGATTTCGACTTGGAGGCTTTCGAGCACGTCGCGTTGTGGAACGGTGACGAGGAACGCATGGAGATGTGGCTGCGCTCCGTGCGCGACCAGCGGGTAACCATCGAAGCTCTGGACCTCGTCGTAGATTTCGGGGCGGGGGAGATGATGTTGACCGAGGTGTCGTGCAAGTTCCGACAGGAGGGTGTGGCGCGGGAGTTGGCCGCTGCGGGCCTGCGCCAGACTCATTGGTGGACGGATGGTTCCCATGACTTCGGACTGTCGTTGGCGGTGAAGCAGTGAGTCTGGGTGAGGTGTGGCGGCAGGTCCGGCCACCGGTTCTCGGTGTGCACCTGGATTCGGCGGCATGTTCACGGCAGAGCGTTGACACCATTCGGGCGGTGGCTCAGCACGCCGAACACGAGGCGCAGATAGGCGGGTACGTGGCGCAGGAAGCCGCGGCGCCGGTACTCGAGGCTGGACGTGCCGCAGTACGTCACCTGACGGGCATGCCCGGGGCGCAGGTGCAATTCACCACCGGCGCCGCCGATGCCCTGCGTACGCTGCTGCAGTCGTGGCCGGTCGATGCCGGACGGGTTGTCGCTTGTCTGCCCGGTGAATTCGGCCCGAACCTGATGATCATGAACCACTTCGGATTCACCCCGGTGTGGTTGCCTGTCGACGGAGACGGCCGCGCCGATATTGACGGGATTGAGGCCTTTCTGCGCCGCGAGAAGGTGGACCTGGTGCATTTCACCGTTGTCGGTAGCCACCGTGGCACCGTGCAGCCCGCCGCGGACGTGGTCGCGTTGGCGCGTGCGGCCGGGGTGCCGGTCGTTGTCGATGCCGCGCAGGCCCTGGGACATATCGACTGCACTCATGGCGCCGACGCCATGTACGCACCGTCACGGAAGTGGTTGGCCGGTCCGCGTGGTGTGGGTGTGCTTGCCGTCAATCCGGCTCTTGCACATCTGATTCCGCAATGGGCTGGCCATGTGGAGGCACATGTCGCGGGCTGGGTGGGGCTGTCGGTCGCGGTGGGGCAGCATCTGGCGGCCGGTCCCTCGGAGGTTCAGGGCGCGTTGGCTGAGCGTGGGCGGGCCGCCCGAAAGATCCTGGGGGAACTCGACGATTGGCGGGTGGTGGAGTCCGTGGACGAACCTAGTGCCATCACCACACTGGAGCCCATTGGGGACGTCGACGTGGTCGCGGTGCGTACGCACCTCATCGAGGAGCATGCGATCGTGACGACCGCTGCAGAGACCGTGCGAGCACCGTTCGAGATGACCAAGCCGGTGCTTCGGATCAGCCCGCATGTCGATGGCACCGATGAGGAGCTGGAGCAGTTGGCCGACGCGTTGGCCTAGTCCTCAAGGCGTAGACCTGTGGCTTCCCCAGTATTTTTCTCGGCGCAGATGACCTATCTGATGCGAGTTCGGGTATAGGCGCGGCGAAATTTAGGTAGTCGGCTACTCGTGCCGGGGTCGGCAGTTCGATGCCACCGTGGCGTTGCCCGCGCAGCGCGGGTGAAGCTAACGAACAGGCAAGGACCTCTCATGAGTAACTGGCAGTGGATGGGTAATCATGCGGATGCTCCCTCGGCGGTGGAGGCGGCCAATCAGGCGGGGTGCGGCGCCGGTGAAGTGGTCTTCGAAGTGAATGACAACGGCACCGTGGGACTGTACATATACCTCAATACTGTAGGCAGCGTGAAGAAGTGGCGCTGGATGGGTAATCATGCGGATGCTCCCTCGGCGGTGGAGGCGGCCAATCAGGCAGGGTGCGGCGCCGGTGAGGCGGTCTATGCGGCCAATGATGCCGGGACAGTCGGGCTCTATCTCCTCAGATAGGCGCGCGCGGTGAAACCGGATGGCTCTTCCTGAAAGGAAAAGGCGTGCCAGAGAACATAGCCCCCTTGGATCCCCTGCCAACCTGCAGGACGATCGATGAAGTCGTTGCGGCGATCGACTCGATCATCATGTGGTCAATCGGGGTATCAAGCAGACTCGGATACTTCGCGGCGCTGTACAAGAGGATTACCCTCGCGGTCGGCGTCGCGATTGAGCAGCATGTGTTCCAGGATGGCGCACGGATGGAACGGTTCGATGTGGAATTCGCCGAGCGCTATTTCGCTGCGTTGAATGGCTACTTCCACCCGGGTCAGTACGGCAAACCCGCGCACTCGTGGCAGGTGACATTCGACTCGGCTCACCTGGAGCAGCCAATTCTGGTGCAGCACATGCTCGCCGGGGTCAATGCGCACATTGGGCTTGACCTTGGAATTGTTGTCCAGAATGTCGCCAGGGGTGCCCAGCTGCAGTCGTTGCGCGAGGATTTCAACCGGCTCAACGCGGTGCTGGCCAGTCAGGTGAACGGCGTGGTGGGAGACATCAACGAGTTGTCTCCGGTGTTGGCCGACTTGTACGCGGTGCTCCAGGAACGGCAGATCGCAGTGATCAACGAATCGGTCAAAGCATTTCGGGATAGCGCTTGGCGGTTCGCCGCTGTGCTGGCCGCCTTGCCGGATGTTCTCGATCCGGGCGTGATCCTGGCGCGCGATCTGCACATCGCGCAGCAGGGGGCGCTGGTCTACAGTCCGCCCGCGCCAATGTCGGTGTTTGTCAACGCGATCGCCGCGCGGGAGAGTCGCGATGTGGTGGCGAACCTACGGGAGCTGGATCGAATTGCGGTGACACCGGCGCCGATATGCACCGTGATGTGATGCGGCACGCCATGTTCAGATCAGCTCCCAAGTGTGCACCGGTTCGTTGGAATGCATGTGTTCGCAATACATCCGGAGCATCTCGCTGAGCGCCGCCTTGCGAGTCAACCCACGCTCTTCGAGCGCACCGACGGTGTGGGTCTGCCAGGCCGCGCCGTTGATGCCAGATTTCGCTCGCGCCTCAATGACCCCGAGGTAACGATCGCGCACCTCGGTGGCCACCCCCCAGCGTCGTAATCCTTCATGTGCCATGGGCAGCAGGTGCCGCAGCGTCAGTTCATCGGCCGTGATCTCGCCCACGCCGGGCCAGTACATTCTGGCTTCTGCACCACGCCGCGCACCCTCCAGGAAATTGTCATGTGCCGCAGCGAAAGTCATCTTCGTCCAGACGGGCCGATCATCCTCAGACAGGGCTCGAAGCGCGCCGTAGTAGAACGCGGCATTGGCCATCACATCGATCACCGAGGGCCCGGCGGGCAGCACGCGATTCTCCACGCGTAGATGTGGTGTGCCATCGACGACGTCGTAGATCGGGCGGTTCCAGCGATAGACCGTTCCGTTGTGCAACCGCAGTTCCTGAAGCCGAGGCGCCCTCCCCGCCGCGAGCTCGGCCACCGGGTCCTCGTCCGAGATCTCCGGCAGCAGCGATGGGAAGTAGAGGACATTCTCTTCGAACAGGTCGAAGATCGACGTGATCCAGCGCTCGCCGAACCACACCCGTGGGCGCACCCCCTGCACCTTGAGTTCCTGCGGCCTGGTGTCGGTGGACTGCGTGAAGAGCTCGATGCGCGTCTCCGCCCATAGGGACTTGCCGAAGAAGAACGGTGAGTTGGCGGCCAGCGCCAGCTGCGGGCCCGCCAGCAGCTGGGCGGCGTTCCAATTGGCTGCGAAGTCGTCGGGTGCCACCTGCAGATGCAGTTGCATGCTGGTACACGCCGACTCCGGGGCGATGGACGGCGACCTGATACTGAGACGCTCCGAACCGGTGATGTCGATCTGCATGTCCTCACCACGGGCGTTGAACACCGCGTCGTTCAATGCCCGATAGCGGGAGGACGGGCTCATCCACGCGCCGTCCAGGTGTTCGGGCATGACCGTTGGCAGGATGCCGATCATCACGATGTGTGCGCCGCGTTCGCCGGCCCGCTGCTCTGCTGCGTTCAGGCTCGTGCGCACGTCGTCTTCGAGTTCCAGGGCCGCCGAGCCGGGGAGCGCGCGGGGCGGCACATTGAGTTCGATGTTGTAGGCGCCCAGTTCCGTCTGAAAGGCCGGATCGGCGATCGACGCGAGAACTTCGGTATTGGTCATCGCCGGCTGGTAATCGCTGTCGACGAGGTTGAACTCGATCTCCATGCCGGTCAGCGGTCGTTCGAAGTCGAATCTGGACTCCGACAGCATGGTCTCGAACACGTCCAGACAGTTCTGCACCTTGGTGCGATAGGCCCGGCGGTGCTCACCGGTGAACTGGGTGCGTGCGACTTCGTCGCCCATGGGTCGTATTCTTCCCCAACGGGGGGCTAGGACCTGGTGATTCGCCCGTACGCGGCCCCAGACGATTCGGCGAAAAAAGGTTGAAAAACATGGAACCAAATCAGCACCAGTGCCGTCGTATCTGATCAGAGGCACAATCTGGCGACGAACCGCGCCATCGTGTGCGCGTGGGACCGGTTCCTTGGGGAGGTATTTATGAGCGACATCATGAAGGCCAACGGTGCCGAGATGGCTCGGTTGGCGAGTCGCGTCGCAGGACGTGCGAAGGATGCGTTTCCCGATGTTGATTTCGAGGCGGCGGCCAACGCGGTTGCCGGTACCGAGTTCGCTGAGGTGCTGCGGGCCGTCAGTGCCGCGCTCAAACGTGCCGGGGGCGGTGCGTCCGAACGCATCGAGGGCATTTCACACTTTGTTCAGACCAGCTCGGGCTCGTTGACGGGCCAGGACGCCGCTAACGGCAGGCAGGTCACCAGGGCCGGAGAGGTCAGGCTGTGAGACCGACGATTTCGCAGCTACGTGGGTGGGATGTCGCCAACCTGGACGCTGCCGCAAAGGCCATCGAAGATGCCAGCAAGAACCTGGACCTGTCCATCGACGGAGTGGTCCGCGATCTGGACTCGGCAGAGTCGTTCTGGAAGGGCAAGTCCTTCGCGGCGGCGTATGACCAGGCGTCGAGCGAGCAGTCCTCGACTAACCGGCTCTCGTTCGCGATCGGCAATGTGGCCGAGGCGGTCCGTGGCGGGCACTCGGCACTGACTGCGGCGCGTGACAAGGTGATGGCGCTGGTGGACGAGGCCAACGCGAAGGGCCTGCAGGTTGCCGACGACGGCACCGTCACGGCTCCGCAGGGCAACAGGGATCTACAGGCCGAGGCCCGGCGGTTGACCGATGCGATTCGCCAGGCGCTGAAGTCGCTCGAAGAGGCCGATCGCGCCTCGTCGAATGACCTGCGGAAGGCGTCGGAGACGGTTGACGCGGAGCATAAGGTGGCCAGCACTGCGCCCGCGGCGTTCGTACCGGCCAGCAGTGGCGGTGCGGCAAGTGGCTCGATGCGGGCCGGCAGCAGTGGATTCGGTGGCGGTGGCGGCGGTTTCGGGGGCGGTCATGGCGGTGGCAGTGGGGGCGGACACGGTGGCGGCGGGGGCCATAGTGTGCCCGATGGCAGCTACTCCAACACCGGTGCTCCGTCGTTGCGCCCGTTGGGTCCGTCGGTGTTCATGAATCTGGACGCCGGTCAGATGGACGTCGCTCGCAAGATCATCGAAGAAGGTCTGCGTCGGGGGCTTTCGCCCGAGGCGATTCAGATCGCGTTGGCGACCGCACTCACCGAGTCCGGCTTGCGCAGCCTCGCGAACTCCTCGGTTCCCGACTCGATGATGCTGGCCAATGACGGTGTGGGACATGACCACGACTCGGTGGGGCCGTTCCAGCAGCGTCAAAGCTGGGGTGCCACAGCCGATTTGATGGATCCGACGAGGTCGGCGGGCAAGTTCTACGACCAGTTGGTGAAGGTGTCCGGTTGGCAGGACATGAGCGTTGCCCAAGCCGCGCAGTCGGTTCAGCGCTCCGCCTTCCCCGACGCGTATGCGAAGTACGAGGCGCAGGCCGCGCAGATCTTCCACCAGGTCACCGGTCGATAGTCGCGCTGCCCGTCGGCTGACTGTGGTGCAATGTGGGCATGCCCACGCCGCGACGCACCCAGGAGGAACGTTCGGCGGCGATGCGTTCCCGCTTGCTTGAGGCGACCATCGACTGTCTCGTCGAGTTCGGGTATTCCGGCACCACCACCTCGCGTATCGCGAGTCGCGCCGGTGTCACGCGCGGTGCGCTGATCCATCACTTCCAGTCCAAGTCGGAACTGATGGCCGAGTCGGTGCGCCATCTCGCGTTTAAGCGCACCCAGGCGGTGCTCGAAGAGCTGATGGCCATGGATCAGTCCGCCGACTCGGTTGAGCGGTATCTCGACGTGCTGTGGCGGATTCATCAGGGGCCGTTGTTCACCGCGGTGGTGGAGCTGCTCATCGCGGCGCGGACCGAGCCTGACCTGCGTGTGCACCTGGACCAGTTCGAAAAGATGGTGCTGCACAATCTGTCGGCGTTGCATGTACTCGACGACGAGGATCCGACGTCTCCCAGGGATCGGCGTGACTTCGGCCTGCTGGCCATGGACATCATCCGCGGCATCCTGGTCAGCAGCTTGACCGCGTCTCAGGAAACCCGCGACCGTCGCTGGTCCAGGGCCAAGCAGATGCTGGAACTGCGGCTTCGAGCGCCGCAGCTCGATACGCAAAAACAAACTGTCCTGTAGGTAAATGTCCGGGGTGATTCCGGGCAAGTTTGGTGCGCGTTCACCAAGTTCATCGTTCGATAGACCAGGCCTTCTGTGGTTTGACGATACATCTGTACCGCACCCTTACATTCAGGATAGAACGTATGTTACGTTGACGAAGCCCCCATCGAAGTGCGCGCAAAAGGAGCTTGGAACGATGCCCCCAAAGGCCCCCGAGAAGGTTTTCGTCATCGGCGTCGGGATGACGAAGTTCGAGAAACCCGGACGACGTGAGGGCTGGGACTACCCGGCCATGGCCAAGGAATCGGGCACCAATGCCCTGACCGACGCCGGCATTGACTACGACAAGGTGGAAGCCGCCTATGTCGGGTACTGCGCGGGGGAGTCCACCTCCGGCCAGCGTGCCGTCTACGAGCTCGGCATGACCGGCATCCCGGTCACCAACGTCAACAACAACTGTTCAACTGGCTCGACCGCACTGTTCAACGCGGCGCAGGCCATTCGCGGTGGACTCGCCGATGTCACGTTGGCGCTGGGATTCGAGAAGATGCAGCCCGGATCGTTGGGCGCGACCTTCACCGACCGTGAGCAGCCCATGCAGCGGCACATCGAAGCCCTTGCCGGGTTGTTCGATTTCGCCTTCCCGCCTGCGCCCTGGATGTTCGGCGCCGCCGGTCGTGAGCACATGCAGAAGTACGGCACCACCGCCGAGCACTTCGCCAAGATCGGTTACAAGAACCACAAGCATTCGGTGAACAACCCTTATGCGCAGTTCCAGGAGGAATACACCCTTCAGGACATCTTGGACGCCAAGGAGATCTACGCACCACTGACCAAACTGCAGTGCTCGCCGACCTCCGACGGATCGGGTGCCGCCATCTTGGCCTCGGAGCGGTTCGTCGAGGCGAACGGGCTCGGTGACCGTGCCGTGGAGATCGTCGGGCAGGCGATGACCACCGACACCCCGGGAACGCTGGAATCCAAGTCGGCGATCACGCTCATCGGATTCGACATGGCCAAGCTCGCCGCGCAGAAAGTGTATGAGCAGGCCCAGATTTCGGCCGACGATGTGGATGTCATCGAGTTGCACGACTGCTTCTCGGCCAACGAACTGATCACCTACGAGGCGCTGGGACTGTGCGGCGAGGGCGAGGGCGGCAAGCTGATCGACAACGGTGACACCACCTATGGCGGCCGCTGGGTGGTCAACCCGTCGGGTGGCCTGATCTCGAAGGGGCACCCACTCGGTGCGACCGGTCTGGCGCAGTGCGCCGAGCTCACGTGGCAGCTGCGCGGTGAGGCCGACAAGCGCCAGGTGGCCGACGCAAAGGTGGCGTTGCAGCACAACCTCGGCCTCGGTGGCGCGTGCGTGGTCACCGCCTACAAGCCGGCCAATCGCTGAAAGGGGTTGGGAAGCAATGGCTGACACCAAATACCCGTTCAACAACGACGGCCTGGACCAGTGGGGTGCCGAGGAGACCATCGAGGTCGACAAGGATCGCCTGATCGCCTATGCCGAGGCCACCAACGACCCGATCGAAGAGCATCGCAAGGGGGAGGTGGCACCACCGGTTTTCGCGGTGGTACCCATCTTCCAGTCACTCGTCGGAACCACGATGAGTGTCGTTCCCTACCAGTTGATTCCGCGTGTGGTGCACGGTGAGCAGTTCTTCCGGTTCCATCGACCCATCAAGCCTGGCGACACGCTGGTGGCCAAGTCGAAGATGACCGGCTACGAGGGTATGGAGAATGGCACTCGCGGCACGGTGTATGCCGAAACGCGGGATGCCTCGGGCGATCTGGTCAACGAGCAGTACGTGACATTCTTCTTCCGCAAGTACGACGTGGGTGAGACGCGCGGTGTTCTTGGCCCGAACGTCGTGCTGGATGAGGCGATCAAGGCCAACGGGCCGGCCGCCTCCCTGGTGCAGCATGTCGACGACGACCAGACGTTCCGGTACAGCCCGGCGTCGGGTGATCCGATGCCGATCCACCTGGACAACGATGCCGCGGTGGCGGCCGGATTGCCCGGCATCATCGCGCATGGATTGTGCACCATGGCATTTACGTCATGGGCCGCCCTGACCGAGCTGGCCGACTCGCGCACCGAGCGTCTCAAGGAGCTGGCGGTGCGGTTCGCCAAGCCGGTGCTGCCCGGGCAGGACATCACCACCAGCTTCTGGAAGAACGGTGCCGCCGGTACCTATTCGTACGAAACCAGCGTCGGCGACGACCTCGTCATCAAAAACGGCCACGCGGTTATCGCCTAAGTCATCGCAGAAGGAGAGGGAATCACTATGGGACAACTTGACGGACGGGTAGCGGTCATCACCGGTGCCGGACGTGGCATCGGCCGTGAGCATGCGCTGCTCTTCGCCAGGGAAGGCGCATCGGTGGTCGTCAACGACCTCGGCGGCGCCAACGACGGCTCCGGATCGGATGCCGGGCCTGCGCAGGAAGTGGTCGACGAGATCGTTGCCGCCGGGGGTAAAGCCGTTGCGAACACCGACAACATCTCCACCTGGGCCGGCGCTTCGAATCTGGTGAACCAGGCCGTCGAAACCTTCGGACAGCTGGACGCCGTGGTGAACAACGCGGGCATCCTGCGGGACGGTTTCGTTGCGGGACTTGAGGAGGACCAGTGGGATTCGGTCATCCAGGTGCACCTCAAGGGGCATTTCGCGGTGTTGCGTCACGCAGCCGAGTACTGGAAGGCGCAGTCCAAGGCCGGTGCCGATGTCAAGGCGACCGTGGTGAACACTGCGTCGGATTCCGGTGTAACACTGCCGAATCCGGGGCAAGGTAACTACGGTGCGGCCAAGGCCGGTATCGCGGCGCTGTCTTGCGTCGCGGCTGCTGAGCTGGAGCGATACGGGGTCAAGGTGAACGCGATCGCGCCGGTGGCGCGCACGCGCCTGACGCTGGCCACGCCGGGTATGGGTGCGATCTTCGCGGAGCCGGTGGAGGAGGGGCAGTTCGACATGTTCAGCCCGGCCAACATCTCACCGTTGGTGGCCTACCTGAGCACGGAGAAGAACCCGTGGACTGGCCAGGTGTTCAAGGTGACGGGTGGATCCATCCAGCGGCTCAAGGGTTGGTCGGTGACCGACACCGCCGAGACCGACGGACCGTGGAGCATTGACCTGGTGCGCGAGAGCGTGGAGCCCTGGAAGTAGGAGTTTCTTAACGCGAACGGTCCCCCGAAATCGGGGGACCGTTCGGCGTTTTCAGGTGTGCCTACGGCGGCTCGCCCCTAGATTCGGAGTTATGAGGCACACCGGTCAACTCGCCGCGGAGTTCGTCGGCACGCTGATCTTGATTCTGTTCGGCTTGGGTGTGGTCGCACAGGTGGTGACGGCCGGGAACGAGGACTACGGCAATCACAACTCCATCGCCTGGGCCTGGGGCATGGGAGTCGCCTTCGGCATCTTCGCCGCCGGGCGGATATCCGGCGCGCACCTCAACCCGGCGGTGACACTGGCGTTGGCGGCGTTTCGTGGATTCCCCTGGAAACACGTGATTCCGTTCATCGTGGCCCAGACCGCCGGTGCGTTCGTGGCGGCGCTGCTGGTCCGGTGGAACTACGGGAGTGTGTTGTCGGCCGTGGATCCCGGGCACACCATTGCGACGCAGGGGGTCTTCTCGACGCTACCGGGCAACGGCGCCCTTGACGTCAGCCTGTGGGGCGGCCTGCGCGACCAGATCATCGGCACAGCAATTCTGCTGTTCCTGATCTTCGCCATTTCAGACCGACGCAATATCCGTATGCCCGAGAGTCTTTTGCCGTTCGCGATCGGTGCGGTGGTCGTCGGTCTGGGCATGGCATGGGGGTCCATCGCGGGGTACGCGATCAATCCGGCCCGCGATTTCGGACCCCGGCTGGCGTCTTATCTCACCGGTTTCGATACGGTTTTCCTCGACCAGCACGGCGCCCAGTATTGGTGGGTGCCGATAGTCGGGCCACTCGTCGGGGGCCTGCTGGGGGCCGCCCTGTACCGCTATCTCGTGGAAGCATTCCTGTACGCAGACGATTCCGATACTCAATCACCTTCGCACACCGAGGAGTTCGCCAATGGCTGATTTCGTGGCATCGATCGACCAGGGCACGACCAGCACGCGTGCCATGATCTTCAACCACCGGGGCGAGGAGGTCGGCCGCCACCAGTTGGAGCATCAGCAGCTGCTGCCGCGGGCAGGTTGGGTGGAGCACAATCCGGTGGAGATCTGGGAACGCACCTGGTCGGTGCTGGCCACTTCCCTGAACGTGACCGGATTGTCATCGGGGGATCTGGCTGCCGTGGGAGTGACCAACCAGCGCGAGACCACGTTGGTGTGGAACCGTCATACCGGCCGGCCGTACTGCAATGCCATCGTCTGGCAGGACACCCGCACCGACAAGATCGCGGCGGCGCTGGACCGGGACGGCCGCGGTGACATCATCCGGGAGAAGGCCGGATTGCCACCTGCCACATACTTTTCCGGCGGCAAGCTGCAGTGGATTCTGGAGAACATCGACGGTGTGCGCCGCGACGCGGAGAACGGCGATGCGCTCTTCGGTACCCCCGATAGCTGGGTGATCTGGAACCTTACCGGTGGCATTCGCGGCGGGGTGCACGTCACCGACGTGACCAACGCCAGCCGCACGATGCTGATGAACCTGGAGACCCTGGACTGGGATGACGAGCTGCTGTCGTTCTTTTCCATTCCACGCCAGATGCTTCCGCCGATCAAGGCATCCTCGCCGGTAGAGCCCTTTGGTGTGACGACCCATATGGGGCCGCTCGGCGGTGAGGTGCCCATTGCCGGCGATTTGGGTGATCAGCAGGCGGCGATGGTGGGACAGGTGTGCCTGAGCCCCGGCGAGGCCAAGAATACCTATGGCACCGGAAACTTCTTGCTACTCAACACCGGTGAAGAATTGGTCCGCTCCCGCAATGGGTTGTTGACCACCGTCTGTTACCAATTCGGGGACAGCAAGCCGGTGTACGCGCTCGAGGGTTCCATCGCGGTCACCGGCTCGGCGGTGCAGTGGTTGCGGGATCAGCTTGGCATCATCAGCGGCGCCGCACAGAGCGAGGATTTGGCGCGTCAGGTCGAGGACAACGGCGGAGTGTATTTCGTACCGGCCTTCTCGGGGCTGTTCGCGCCGCACTGGCGTTCGGATGCCCGCGGCGCGATCGTGGGCCTTTCCCGGTTCAACACGAACGCGCATTTGGCGCGCGCCACGCTGGAGGCGATCTGCTACCAGAGCCGCGAAGTGGTCGAAGCCATGGAGGCGGACTCGGGTGTGCACCTGGAGGTGCTCAAGGTGGACGGTGGGATTACCGCCAACAAGCTCTGCATGCAGATCCAGGCCGACACCCTGGGCGTGGATGTCGTCAAACCCGTTGTCGCCGAAACGACCGCGCTCGGCGCTGCGTACGCGGCGGGCTTGGCTGTCGGCTTCTGGAAGGACGTCGACGACCTTCGGCGGAACTGGCAGGAAGACGAACGATGGAGCTCCTCGATCAGCGAAGAACAGCGCGCGCATGGGTTCGCCGGCTGGAAGAAGGCCGTGCAGCGCACGCTGGATTGGGTCGAGGCCTAAGAAATGGCCGAGTGTCGACTTCTCGGGTGAAAGTTCGAGAGAGCAGCCCGAAAAGTCGACACTCGACAGGTGAGTTAGTCGGTTTCGCCCAAGATGCCGTAGATCTGCTTGCGAGCAGAATTCACGATCTCGATGATCCGTTGCTGCTGTTCGGCTGAGGCAGCGTGGGCCGACTGTGCGACCGCGCCCATCAGCTGACCGAGTGCGGAACGAAGATCGAGCACCGATGGGTCGGCGTCCTCATTGATCTTGTCCCAGGGCGGGGTGTCGAGCTTGGCCGCGCCCGCTTTGCCTTCTTCGGTGAGCTCGAACTGCTTGCGGCTGCCGCTGCCCTCGGCCTCAACGATGAGGCCCTCGTCGACGAGCAGTTGCAGTGTCGGATAGACCGAACCGGGGCTCGGCCGCCAGATGTTGTTACTGCGTTCGGCGATCTCACGGATCATTTCGTAGCCGTGCATCGGGCGTTCGGCGAGCAGCGCCAGGATGGCGGCCCGGACGTCGCCGCGCTGGCCACGTCCCCGTCCACGTCCACGTGGCTGGTCACCGAAACCGAATCCGAAGCCAGGGCCGAAGCCCGGCCCGAATCCGCGTCCAAACCCTGGCCCGAACCCGCGGTCCATGAACGCGCCGGGTCCGCGCCGCCCAGCCCAGGCTTGATCCTGAAACTCGCCGCGCGGGTCGCATTCGTGACGACGACCGCCGTGGCGCCGACCTGGTCCGCGACGTGTGGGGTCGAAACCGAATCCGAAACCAAATGGTGTGTCGGGCCGAAACTGTTCGGCCCTTTCCTCATGGGAAGTCATGTGTGTCTCCTCGTGCTTGGGGGGAGGCGTTATCGCCTCTCGATACATAACGATATATCGGAATCGATCGTGATGCAACGAAAACTTTCGAAGGTGATTTCGAGAGCTGCTGCCAGCTACGCGCCGTAGGGTGACCGCCATGACGGTGAAGTGGCTGGAACAACCCGAGGACCACGACTATGCGGCGGCCGTGGATTACCTGACGCTCGTCGGTGAGGCGGATGTGGTGAAGCGGACCGTGAAGGCGCTGCGCAATGCGACGCTGGAGTACCGCAAGGCCAAGGACATCCTGCGGGCGGCTCACCTGGAGATGCTTCCCAAGACCAATGCCCACGTGGCCCGCGACCTTGCGAAGATCGCCAAGGACAAGGCGTTGTCCCCCATCCTGTTGGTGCGGGGGGACGCACGTTCCGGGGCGCGGCTGGAGATTGCCGACGGCTACCACCGGGTCTGCGCTAGCTACATATCCGACGAAAATACCGATATCCCCTGCCATTTGGTGTCCTGGCAGTAGCTCCATGAGCGGATTTGGATTTCCGACCCTGGCGATCGTCGTCGTCGTCGGAATGGTCGGACCACTGCTCGCGCTCAATACGCGTCTGCGGATCCCTGTCGTCATCGGCGAATTACTCGCCGGAATCGTCATCGGCCGCACCGGATTTGGCTGGATCGATGCCTTCGATCCCACGTTCAAGATGTTCGCCGACGTCGGATTCGCGCTGGTCATGTTCGTCGCTGGCACGCATGTGCCCATACGCGATAAGACGATGGTGGCCGCGCTACCCAAGGCGGCCCTGCGCGCCATCGTGGTGGGCGCGGTCGGTGCGGGGTTGGGAGTGTTGCTGGCCAACGCGTTCCACACCGGACATGCACCGCTATACGCGGTGCTCATCGCGTCCTCCTCGGCGGCGCTGGTATTGCCGATCATCGACTCGCTGAGCTTGGAAGGACCCAAGGTATTGAGCACCACCGCACAGGTGGCCATCGCCGATACCGCGTCGATTATTCTGTTGCCCTTGGTTATCGACCTCAAGCACGCGCCCCGGGCGGCCGTCGGTGCGGTGGCCGTGGCGGCCTGCGCGGGCATTGTTTTCGTGATCCTGCGCGCGCTCGATCAGGCCGGAAAGCTCGACCGGTTCCACGACTATTCCAAGCAGCGCCGGGTGGCCATGGAACTGCGGATCAGCCTGGCCATCGTCTTCGGGCTGGCGGCGCTGGCCGTGGAGACTCACGTGTCGATCATGTTGGCCGGGTTCGCGCTGGGCCTGGTCGTCGCGGGCATCGGGGAGCCGCGCCGCCTTGCCAAGCAGTTGTTCGGATTCACCGAAGGCTTTTTCTCGCCACTGTTCTTCGTATGGCTGGGGGCGTCGCTACACGTGCGTGAGCTCGGTGAGAACCCCAAGCTCATGCTGCTGGGGTTGGGCCTGGGTGGCGCGGCCGTGTTGGCCCATGTGGTCGGGCGGGCCTTCGGACAGCCGGTATCGCTGGGTGCGTTGGCGGCGGCTCAGCTCGGCGTACCCATCGCGGCCGCCGCGATCGGTGAGCAACAGCAATCATTACTGCACGGTGAGGCCGCGGCACTCATCTTGGGGGCGCTGGTCACGATCGTCGCGGCAACGCTAGGCGGCTCGCTCTACGCGAAGACATCTACCCGGAATCAGCCAGGCGTAGCGAAACCTGAAGGTCCGCTGGGGGACTCAGGGGGTTCTGACGCTGCCGATGTTGCGGGTGGTCCAGCCCAGTCCGCCGGCGGAACAGGCACCGGCGCCGCAGGGTAGGCGGGCTGCATGTGTTCCAGGGCGCGGCGGTGACGTTCGGCGAGCACTGCGGCCAGCATGAACTGTGGGGGTGTGCCGGGCGGCGGTGGCGGTGCGATGCTGGCAAGCACATCGGTGGAGATCTGGTAGAGCATCTGGTCGCGGGTTTGTGGCGCCAATTGCCCTGCGCGGTTGAGGAATTGGCGGGCAAGATTCGCTTGTTCGGTAGTGAGCCCCGACAGTTGTAATGTCTGTGCCCATTCGGCCAGCGGTGGTGGCATCACCGGCGGCGGAGGGAGTTTGGGGCCACGCTCGCTGATCACCATGGTGCCCGCGAAGATGTCGCCCAGACGTTTGCCCTTTGCCGAGACCAAGCTGCTGATCACGGCGGGGGCACCCATGAACATGAAGATCTCGACCACGGCCGCAAGGGCGCGGATGACGGCTTGCCGCAGGCGTTCCGGGCCCCCATCGTCGGATACCACCCGCAATCCCATGGCCATCTTGCCCAGCGAGCGTCCCCGGGTGGACATCTCCCAGATGACGGGATAGCCGACGAGCGCCAGCACGGAATAGGCGATGCTGAGCGCGCCGGCCAGCGCCTCGTCGAACTGCGAGAGAGAGAACGCGACGACGAAGATCCCGGCATACAGCAGGATCACCTGCACGAAGATGTCGATGAACGCGGACACCACCCGCACCGGAAGCTGGGCCACCTTGACGTCCAAGACAACCGCGTCACCCGTCACCAACTCGGACATCACTCGAGACTACTAGTATTTGCCAGATGGACGTGGACGCATACGTCGCCACTCACCGGGGGACATGGGACCGGCTGGAGCTGCTGCTCAAGCGCAGGCGCAGCCTGAGCGGTCCAGAGATCGATGAGCTGGTCGAGCTGTACCAGCGGGTGTCGACGCACCTGTCGACCGTGCGGTCGTCCTCGGGGGATCCGGCATTGGTCGGGCGGTTGTCCAACCTGGTTGCCCGGGCACGTTCGGCCGTCACGGGAGAGCATGCCCCGTTGTGGCGTCACTTCATCCGATTCTGGACGGTGTCCTTTCCCGTGGTCGCCTACCGGAGCTGGCGGTGGTGGCTGGGCGCGACGGTCGCCTCGATGGTGGTGGCAGTCGCCGTCGGCATCTGGGTGATGCACTCGGCCGAGCTGCAATCGGTGATCGGAACACCCGATGAGATCGCGCACCTGGTGAACGAGGACTTCGAAAACTATTACAGCGAGCATCCCGCGGCGGCCTTCGCGCTGCACGTGTGGATCAACAACTCGTGGGTGGCGGCGCAGTGCATCATCTTCGCCGTGCTGTTGGGCATTCCCATCCCGTTCGTCTTGTTCATGAACGCGGCGAATGTGGGCGTGGCCGGTGGTTTGATGATCGCGGCGGGCCGCGGCGATGTGTTCTTCGGCCTGATCCTCCCGCACGGTCTCTTGGAGCTCACGGCGGTGTTCTTGGCCGCGGGCGCGGGAATGCGCCTGGGATGGAAGGTCATTGACCCCGGCGATCGGCCCCGTGGACAGGTGCTGGCCGAGCAGGGCCGTGCCGTCATGTCGGTGGCGGGCGGACTGGTCGGGGTACTGCTGGTGAGCGGCCTCATCGAGGCGCTGGTCACCCCGTCGCCATTGCCGACATTCGCACGGGTGGCAATCGGGGTGATCGCGGAAGCGCTGTTCCTGGCCTATGTGGTGATTCTGGGGCGCCGCGGGGTGGCCGCCAACGAATCCGGCGATATGGAAGACGCTCCCGACTACGCTCCGGCTTCCTGAGCGCTACAGGCGTCCGGACGCCTTCAACGACAGATACCGGTCGGCAAGGGCCGGGGCGATCTCGTCCGGCGGGGCATCGACAACCTCGACACCCTGACGGCGCAACAAGGTGACGATGTGTCGGCGTCCGCCACGGGTACGTTCGGCGGCGGCCGCGTCGTAGACCTGCTCGACGTCGAGTGACCTGATATTTCCTGGCCCCGTGGAGTTCTCGGGCTTGACCATGTCCTCGACACGTGGATCGCTGACCGCGGCCACCAGCAGATGGTGATGGCTGGTCAGCTGGGGAAGCAGCGGTAGCAGGCCCTCCTCCAGCGCCTCGGGATTCAGGTCGGTGAGCAGCACGATGAGCGAGCGATGACGGGATTTGCGACGAATGGTGGCCACGAGATCGCGGGCGTCGGATTCGACAAGCGAGGGTTCCAGCGGCGCCATCGCGTTGACCACCAGTGGAAGTAGTTCGTTGCGCGATGCTCCGGAAACCTGCGAGCGCACCGCGCGGTCGTGCGCCAGGAAGTCCACGCGATCTCCGGCGCGAGATGCCAATGCCACCAACAGCAATGCGGCGTCCATCGCCCAATCCAACCGCGGCCACCCAGAGGGATCACCCGATGTCGGGTCGACACCGATGCGTCCCGCCGAAGTGCGGCCGGTGTCCAGCACCACGAGGATGCGGCGGTCTCGTTCCGGGCGCCAGGTGCGTACCACCACGTCATTGCGCCGGGCGGAGGCACGCCAGTCGATGGACCGGACATCATCGCCCACGACATATTCACGCAGCGAATCGAATTCGGTGCCCTGGCCCCGGATGAGCACAGGGATGGCGCCTTCGAGCTCGCGCAACTTGGCGAGGCGGGACGGCAGATGCTTGCGGCTCAGGAACGGGGGCAGCACGCGCAGCTGCCACGGCACGTCGTGACGCCCCTGCCGCCCGGCCAACCCCAGCGGTCCCACCGTGCGCACGGTCACGGTGGCCGGCCGGTGATCGCCACGGCGTAAGGGGTGCAAGGAGGTAACGATCTGCGTGCGTTCGCCGGTGCGCAGATTCAACCGGTGTGCCCGTGGTGTGGCACGCATGCTCGGTGCCCAACTGTCGCGGACCCATCCGCGTACCCGGCGGCCCGGATTCTGGATCTGCAGGGTGATGTCTGCGGATTCACCAAGCCGGATGGAATCCGGCCCCGACCGGACAAAGGTGAGACGGCGCGGGCTGGCAGCGGCGACGATATCGATGGCGATCACCACCGCGAGCGCCAGGAGTAGCAGCCAGAACAGCCGAACCGGCCACGGCGACACCAGGATCAGCAGCGCGCCGAGCAGCGCCGCCAATCCCGCGCGTCCGGTGGGAATCACTAGCGTGGCACCGGAACCGTGACGAGGATGCCGTCGAGCACTCTGTCCGAGGTGGCGCCCTCTAACTCGGCCTCGGGGCGCAGGCCGATGCGGTGGCGCAGCGTCGGGCGCGCCATCGCCTTGACGTCGTCTGGGGTGACATAGTTGCGGCCGGAAAGCCACGCCCATGCACGGGATGTCGCCAGCAGAGCCGTCGCCGCGCGCGGGGAGGCGCCCAACTGCAGCGAGGGCGACTGGCGAGTGGCGCGGATGACGTCGACCACGTAGGCGAGCACCTCCGGGGCCACCAGCACGCGGCCCACCGCGGCGCGTCCGGCCTCCAGGTCGGCGGCAGAAGCGACCGGAGTGACATGCGACAGGTTGCGGGGGTCGAATCCGTGCGCGTGCCGTTCCAGGATGGCGATCTCCTGATCACGTTCCGGCAGAGACACATTGAGCTTCATGAGGAAGCGGTCCAACTGAGCCTCGGGCAGCTGATAGGTGCCCTCATATTCGATAGGATTCTGGGTCGCAGCGACGATAAAGGGATTCGGGAGCGGCCGTGGCGTGCCATCGACCGTCACCTGACGCTCCTCCATGGCCTCCAGCAGTGCCGCCTGCGTCTTGGGCGGGGTGCGGTTGATCTCGTCGGCCAGCAGCAGATTGGTGAACACCGGACCGGCCCGGAACTCGAATGCCGCGGTACGCGCGTCGTAGACCAGCGACCCGGTGACGTCACCCGGCATCAGGTCGGGAGTGAACTGCACCCGCTTGAACTCCAGGGACAGCGCCGCCGAGAGCGTACGCACCAGAAGGGTTTTCGCAACTCCTGGTACGCCCTCCAACAGGACGTGCCCGCGGCACAGGAGCGCTACGACCAGTCCGCTGACCACGGAATCCTGCCCCACGACCACGGTGGCGATTTGTTCGCGCAACGCGGCCAGGGCCTTGCGCGCGGCGTCCTCAGAGTTCCCGGTGGTGGTTGCCTGTGTCACGATTCGCGTACCTGCCTTTCCAGAAGATCCAGTTGTCGAGTCAGATTGGTGAGCTGTTGGTCGTCCGACGGGACGGGGCCGAACAGCACATGGTGAATCTCGATGGGGTTGCGTCCTATTCGCTGAGCGACGGTGGTGGTGACGACCTGCGGCGTCTCGTCGACAGGGAGGCCGAGTCGGCGCACGATCCGGTAGGTGGCTGCCTCGCGCAACGATGCGGCAGCGAGGTCGCGGGCACGGCGCGACCGGTAGAGGCGCCCGCGCCCCTCGGTGGTTTCCGAAGCGCGCACGATCACCGGAAGCTTTTCGGCGACCACGGGCCCCAGGCGGCGGCCCCGCCAGAGAGCGAGCAGCAGTACGACGATGCAGAGCTGCCAAATGGCCATGCTCACTTGGTCGGGGATCAGATCGCCCATCGATTTCGGTTGGGCGCTGGTGCCCACCTTCGGCCGTTCGGGGACGTACCAGACCAGGTGCGAGGAGCGGCCGGCCAGATTCATGGCCAATGCCGCATTGCCCTGCTTGGCGAGTTGCAGGTTGGACAGCAGGGTGTCATCGCCTAACACGGTGATGGTGCGGGTGCCCTCTGGGTAACGCAGCAGAGTACCGCCGTAACAGCTGATTTGGCCGGGACCCGGGTTGGTGAATGTGTAGGTGGGGCCGATGTATGTCTGAATGGTGCCGGCCTGCTGAGCTTCCCGGAGATCGCAGTTCGGTTCGACGATCTCATCGCTTTGGTATGAGGTGATGCGTGCCTGCGAGGCCAGCCGCTCACGGGTCGCGGAGTACGGCGCCAGCAGCAGACGATCCCCGGGAATCGCAACCAGAGAGTCCAGTATCTCGTCGGTGAGATTCCCATTGTCCAGCACCATGAGCTGGCTGTCGGGACGCATCGCGGCACGGACCTCGGCGATGGTGGTGGCGCGTGTGACGGTGACACCGCGGTCGCGCAGCAGTTGCGCGAGAGCGTGCCCGCCCCGCTGGGTCACGGCTTCGGGGTCGAGATAGCCCTCGGGCCGAGGCGATTTGGTGACCAGTAGACCCGTGACGACGATGGCGACCAATGCGGTCAGGATCCATGCCCAGGTGCGCCAACGGTCCCGGAGACGGGGAGAGGTGGCGGTGCTGGTGCTGGTGGTCACCGCACCGCCTCCCAGCCCGTCATCGCGCCGGGTTCTGTGGATGTCAACAGAACCGGGGCATCGCGGATATGGTCGTCCAAGTCGGCTATCTTGCGATAGGACTGTTCGGTGCCTGGGCGTTCGCCGTAGCTCACGTCGTTGAAGATTTCCGCACTCGATCGGAATTCTGGTGCCAGTGAGGGTAATTCGCGTGATGCGTCGGCAGCCAGCTCGTTGGCGGTACGTCCCGGCACCGGGGTGAGGATCGTGCGTTCTTCGAGTTGGCGTGCCACGGCGCGCAGCCGGTGGCGGATTGCCGAGGCCCAGTCACCCTGGGATGCGGCAAGTTCCGCGGCCGCTCGATGCTCCGCCGCGGTTAGCTCGGCTGATTCGAAGAGCCCGAAATCCGCGCCGCCCTTGGTCCGGATGGCGCGGCGGGCGATGCGCACCAACAGCACCACGACGGCGATGACGATGAGCGCGGTGACGACGATGGTGAACCAGCCGCCGGGAACCTCGCTGGCCCGGAACTCCAGGTAGTTCAGGTGTTCGATGATCCAGTTGACCAGACGGTCCAGTGGCGAGGGGTGCTCGTAGATCGGTTTGGCGAGTTCGTGTTGGGCCGCCTCGGCCGCTGATTCGCGGTCGATGTCGACGGTCGGCATTACACCTGAACCGGGGGATACGCGGGCAGCCACAACGCATCAGGATCGATGCCGGGTTGTCCGAGGCGCTCACGCGTTCTGGTTTCGGTTTGCAACACGAGATCGAATGCCTCGGTGCGCATTCGCTGATCGGTGTAGAGCAACACGTTCACCGCGGCGTTGAACGGCAGCGTGATGATCTGGGCGACGATGACACCGACACTGGTTAGCGCCAGACCCAGGAGCATTGTCGTGCTGCTGGTATTCGATGAGCCCAGGCCCATGCCGATCTGTCCGCCGAGGCTGAAGGGCATTCCCAGGATGCCGGCCACGATGCCGACGATGATGGATGTGAGTAGCAGGATGCCCAGGAGGCGCCAATAGCCTTTGCGTACCAAGGATATTGATCGGCCGATTGCGCCGAAGACACTCTGGCGCTCCAGGATGAGTACCGGTGAGGCCAGGGCGAAGACGGGAATGAGATAGAAGTACAGCGCCAGGAAGCCGAACCCGAGCGCGAAGCCCGCCGGTACCGCGCCCCACGGGCCGACGGTGAGGGCAAGCCCGACCACTCCCGCGATACCGATCGCGAGAGGCAGGGTCAGCAGTAGAGCGGAGAGGAACGCTAATCCGATGAGCGCCCAGATGCGGGGTTTGGCACGCTGCCAGGCCTCCGAGGGAGTGGTGTGTTCACCGAACACCGAGCGTCCGACGGTGACTGTCAGCATGCCGCTCAGGACGATGGTGACCAGCATGGTGATCACGTAGCCGATGGCCGCGCCGCCGAAGTATCCGATCCCGAATGCGGCGGCGAAGGCATCGTCACTGTTCGCGTCGAAGCTGCCGACACCGCTGAGAAGTCCCAGGATGGGTCCGGCTTGCAACGCGAAGGTGAGCAGCTGGCTGATGACCACGACCACGGCGGTAAGACCGATCGTTGCCTTGGGGTTGGCGCGAATGGCGGCGACGGCCCCGTTGTACAGCGCGGACAGATCCAGCGGGCGCAGCGGGATGATGCCGGGTTTCAGTGCCGGTGGCGCGGGTGTCACCCAGTAGGGAACCTGTGGCGGCCCCTGATATCCGGGCGGTGGTGGTTGATACCCCGGGGGTGGCGGCTGGTATCCGAACCCCGGGGGCGGATATCCGTAGGCCGGGGCGGGTGGATAGCCAGGCGCGGCAGGAGGGTAGGCGGGTGGGGGTCCCGGGGGTAGCGGAGACGGAGTGACGCCCCCCTCGTCGTTGCTCATTGTTCCATTTTGGCGGCTGAGGGCGTTCCTGGCAATTGCCTCCCCATTTTAATGTCAATACCCTTGACATATGTCAGGCGGATTGACATTCTGGGGATATGACTGAGAAGAGCGCCACACAGGAATTCGATCTCGCGTTTGAGGCCGCGTACCGCGGCGAGCGTCCCGACGGTTTGGGTGTCCGGCCGCCGTGGAGCATTGGTGAACCACAGCCCGAGATCGCGACGCTGATCGCCGAGGGCAAGGTGCGTGGGGAGGTGCTTGACGCCGGTTGCGGCGAGGCAGCGACCGCGCTGTATCTCGCCGAGGTGGGGCACACCACCGTAGGTCTGGACTCCGCGCCCAAGGCCATCGAGCTGGCGAAAGGCTATGCGGCCGAACGCGGCCTGACCAATGCCAGTTTCGCGGTTGCCGACATTTCGGCCTTCACGGGATACGACGGGCGGTTCGACACCATCATCGATTCGACGCTGTTCCACTCGATGCCTGTCGAGCTGCGCGATGGCTATCAGCGTTCGATTGTGCGGGCTGCGGCGCCGGGCGCACGCTACTACGTATTAGTCTTCGATCGCGCCGCGTTCCCGGCGGAATCACCCGTCAATGCTGTTACCGAAAATGAACTGCGGGATGCGGTTTCGAAGTACTGGGCCATTGATGAGATCCGCCCGGCCAAGATCTACGCGAACTTCAACGGATTCGAACCGGGTGTGGCGCAGGGGTTCGCACGGCACCAGGTCGAGCCCGATGGCCGGTCATCGGTGCCGGCGTGGCTACTTTCGGCGCATCTGGCGGGCTAGAAGTCCAGGATGAACCGCTCGGGGTGGTGGTAGTCGTTGGTGCGGGACTGGCCGGTATCGAGATGCGGCGGCGGAATCCATTCGGTGATCCCGTCACTGCGGCGTTTTCGGGTGGTCCAGCCCTGTTGGAGCAGCCGATGGTGCGGGCCGCAGGCGAAGGTCAGGTTGTCGATGTCGGTCGGTCCATCGTCGCACCAATCGTCGACGTGATGCACCTGGCAGAGATAGCCGGGCACCGTGCATCCCGGCGCCGAACAGCCACGATCTTTGGCGTGTAAGACAATTCGCTGATCGGCGGTGGCGATCCTTTTGGACCGACCCAGGTAGAGCGGGCGGCCGTCGTCGTCGAATATCGCGAGGTAATGCAGGGCGTGGGCGGCCATCCGGATCAGGTCGGGGATGGGCACTAGGTTGCCGCTACCCGATATCGCCTGACCGGCTGCGCTCTGCATCTCGCTCACCGTCGTGGACACCACGACGGTGACGGGCAATCCATGATGTGAGCCCAGCTTGCCCGAGGTCAAGGTGCTGCGCAGGCACGCCCGTAGTCCGTCGTGGTTTCGCTGGGCGGTAGTTCGTGTGTCGCGCTCGGCGGCCGCCGCGTCGGGTTCACCTTCGGTCGTGGGAGATTCATCGCGAGGATCGCACATGCCCGGCGCCGCGAGCTTGCTCAGCACTGCGTCGAGGTAGGCGCGAGTCTCCGGATCCAGCAGGCCGCTGATGGCGCTCATTCCGTCGGTTCCCTGGCGTCCGATCGATATGCCCCGCATACGGGCACGGTCGACGTCAGAGAACCGGCCGTCGGGATTGATCAGAGCCGCGATCCGGTCGGCGCCGGCGCGGAGTTGTTCCGGGCCGAATTCGGTTCCCATGGATGCCAATCGCTGCTCGGCAGACTCGCGGGTATCGGTGTCGATCGCGTCGGGTAAGACGTCGAAGAACCTGCGGACGATCCGCACGTGCTCGTCGCCGATACGGCCCTCCCGCAATGCGAGGGCGGTATGCGGGAGTAAAGGTAGTAGGGGCTCGCCGGTGAATGCGCGCCGCGGGCCGAGATGTGCGGCGTCAGAGAGGCGACGCCGAGCGGTCGCGGTACTTACCGAGAGGTGCCGTGCCAGTACCTCCGCGAATGACGTACCGCCCAACGCGACCGGTGATCCGCGTTCCACCAGCCGGGCCGTGAGCGTGTGTGAGGCCGCGGTGATCTTGCGTTGTGCGATTTCCAGTTGTCTTAGTGCGGAGAGCAACTCGGGATTATTGAGTTCATCACACGACGACTCGACGACTGCGGTGGCTGTCGTCAGTAGATCGTCGATTGGACTCATGTTTGAAGGCTATGGATGACGACCGACAGCTGGGCGAGGCTATCCACAACCACGATGGCCATCCACAAGTGGGATGAACCGCTTGTCGAATGTCAGAAGTTGCGGTAGTCGCGCACCGGCATCCGTGATCCACGCCGCTCCGGCTTGGGTGCGATGAGTTCGATGAGCCGAATGACTCGATAGCGTTGTCCGGCATAGGGTTCGAGAAGTTCCAGCATGCCGGCATCGTCGATTTTTTCGCCGGTGAGCGCGAATCCCACCTGCCCGGCGATGTGGTAGTCCCCGACGGGCACGGCGTCGGGATCGCCGAGCGCGCGAATGCGGACCTCGGCCTCGGTCCACGGTCCGATGCCGTGGATCGAGGTCAGGTGCTCTGGCTTGGTTTCCACGTCGATGTTGGCAGCGATGCGGACGGTGCGCATGCGGACCGGTTCGGCACCGGATTTGTGCCACTCCCACGACGGGATGTCGAGCCATTCTCGTTGGGGTGGTGGAACCTTGGCGTCGCCCATGTCGGTGCCGACACGGTTGATGAGATACCGCCAGGCACGCCAGGCCTCTGCGCCGGGCACCTTCTGTTCCAGCACGGCAGGAACGAGAGCCTCCCACACGCGATCGGTGGCGCCAAGACGGACACCTTTCGCGCCCTGGATCAGCCGGGTGACAACCTCGTGTTTGGGTGTGAGCGCTTCGGGTTCGTCGTCGGCGCCCAACAGGCGTGGCAGGCGATCGAGCAGCCACCCGGCACCGTCACCGTAGGCCCGGCCGACGACGGTTTTGTCTTCGCGTGAGATCGTCAGTACCCCAGGGCCATCCGGGGTGTAGGAGCCCCGGGTGATCGATCCGCCGGGGGATACCCGGTACGTGGGATCAGTCGAGCCGCGCCGGTGGATGCCGAGGGTTCGGCGTATATCCAACGGCCACGGTGGAGTCCACTCACGGATGAGCGGAGCTGCTAGGCCCCCGGGCAGAACTTCCAGCCGCCGGTCTCCTTCTTGAACTCGATGTCGTGCTTGCCCTTGGCGTCGGTGATGTGAATGACGGCAACGTCGCCGTCGATATCGAGGCCGGTGATCTTCGAGGGGCCATTGTCGGCCTTGGTCAAGGCGTTGAGATCGGGAGCCTGCCCGCTTCCGGCGATGTCCTTGAACGCCTCGCGGTACTTGGCGCAGAAGAAGGTCAGCATCTTCTTGAAGTCGTTGGCCTTGGCGGCATCGGCCATCCCGGAGATGGTCTGCTTGATCGCCTTGATGTCCTCGTCCTTGTTGGAGCCGGAGGACCGGGGCGAGTCGACGATCTGGTCGTTGGCGGTCGTGCGGGTGCTTTGGGTGCTGGAGTTGGTGGTGGTGAGGCCGAGTACCAGCAGGGCGACCAGGAAGATACCGAGCGAGCCGCCGACGACGGCGAGAGCCTTCTGCTGCGGGGTCAGTGGCGGCCGGGGAGGTTTGGGGGCGGGGGCGTAGCCGCTGGGAGGCTGGCCATAAGGGCCGGGCTGCGGGTATCCGGGAAACTGCTGTTGAGGCTGCTGGTACTGGCCGTGGGGGTACTGCGGTTGCGTCATCTGCGTATCTGTCCTAGCGCGGCTGCGGTCATGGCGTTCCCTGCCAGTGTGCCGGATGGGCGCGGTGGAGGTGGTTGTCACGCGGTTTCCGTGCCTGCCGAGGTGATGTCCTATTTCTCCACACGCCTTCCCGGCATGTCCGAGATTCAGGCTTCAGCGGGCTGCGCTGTTAGTCTCCGAAGAACGCCGGAATGGGGACGCGGGGAGGCGTGCTCGACCGGTGGATCGCAAGGAAGCGCGAAAGAGCTGGTAGCGAGGCTGACGGAGAGATTAGTGCGCGGCGGAGAGATCAAGGCCCTCACAGGGCTTCGCATCATCGCCGCGCTCTGGGTTGTGCTTTTTCACTTCCGGCCTCTGCTGGAGGACGCGGTCCCCGGATTCCGATCCGCGCTGACCCCCGTTCTCAACTGTGGCGCTCAAGGCGTCGACCTCTTCTTCATCCTCAGTGGGTTCGTACTGACCTGGAACTACCTCGACAAAATGGGCGATCGCTGGTCCACCCGCGAGACGCTGCACTTCCTGTGGCTGCGCCTGGCCCGGGTGTGGCCCGTGTACCTGGTCACCATGCATCTGGCCGCGCTGTGGGTCATCTTCACCATGCACGTCGGACACATACCGCCCAAGGACGTCAACGGATACGACGCCATGAGCTACGCGCGTCAGCTGTTCATGGTGCAGCTGTGGTTCCGTCCGTACTTCGACCTGTCCAGCTGGAACGGTCCGGCGTGGTCTATCAGCGCTGAATGGCTGGCTTACCTGCTCTTCGGCGGACTGGTCCTTGTCATCTTCCGGATGGCGCGCGCGACCCGCGCCCGCAGCCTGATGGTTCTGGCCGTGGTGGCCTCGCTGCCGCCGGTCATCATCTTGCTGCTGACGGGGCAGTTCTACACACCGTGGAGCTGGTTGCCGCGCATCGTTATGCAGTTCACTGCGGGCGCCCTCGCGTGTGCTGCGGTGAGCAGGCTGCGACTCACTCACCGTTCCCGCCATATTGCCGGCTACGTGGCGATCGCGATCATCGCGGCGATCGTGGGCTCGCTGTACTTCCTGGATGCCCACCCGATCTCCGGAGTTACCGATAGCAGCGGGGTAGTGGACGTGCTGTTCGTACCGCTGGTGATGGCGCTGGCGGTCGGCATCGGCCCGCTACCCACACTGCTCTCCACGCGCATCATGGTCTACGGCGGTCAGATCTCCTTTGGGCTGTACATGGTGCATGAGCTCGTGCACGTCTCCTGGACATGGGCCACCAAGCAGTTCGAGCTCTCACTGACCGACCCTGGCGGCGGTTGGATCGTGATCGGCCTGATTGCGCTCTCGGTAGTGCTGTCCATGGCGCTGTATCACGGCGTGGAGGAACCCGGACGGCGCTGGATGCGCCGGATGATCGGCGTCACCAAGCCAGCGATCACCGATCACCATGTTCCGCACAATGGCCATAAACACCAGGTGCCCGTGGACGTGACGGACTCCGATCGGGAGCCGGTGTCGACCGGTGTAACGAGTCGATAGTTTCAAACGAATAACGCTGTGCCGCAGCCGGGTTTGAGGCCCCCTAAAATGCTGGGGACAGTGGAGGTAGCAGTGGTTCGTCTGGCGGCGTTCGTCATCGCATTCGTGTTTCTCTTCGGGGTGGCTGCCCCGCAGCCTGCACCGGCGCGCCCCTACCGACTGGCCTACTTAGGTTCCGGACTGAACCATGTCGCGGTGGTCAGCGATTCGTACACCACCGGCACCAAGGAAGGCGGCCTGGGCGCCAAATCGTGGACGTCGCTGGCGTGGCGGATCTTGGGGCGCGAAGGTGTCCGCATCAACGCTGACGTCGCCGCCGAAGGGCGTGCCGGATACGGCGTGCGCGGTGACCACGGCAGCGTCTTCGCCGACCTCACCGACCGGGTAGTGCGTCCCGACGACGAGCTGGTGGTGTTCTTCGGTTCGCGCAACGACCAGGATGTCGATCCGGACGTGTATGCAGAGGCGACCCGTCGCACGCTGGCGTCGGCACGGCGCACGGCGCCGGCGGCCAAGCTGCTCGTGATCGGCCCACCGTGGCCGACGGCCGACGTACCCGACGTGGTGCTGCAACTGCGCGACATTCTGTACGGCGAGGCCCATGCGATCGGTGCGTCGTGGGTGGATCCGCTGGCCGAACGCTGGTTCGTTGGACGCCCGGAGCTGATCGGCTCCGACGGTGTGCACCCCAACGATGCCGGGCACGCCTACATGGCCGACAAGATCGCCCCGCTCATCGGTACCCGGCTGACCCGACGGCTCTGAGAGTAGAGTCCAGGCATGAAGCGGATCGTGTGGGTGACCGGAATTGCCTTGGCAGCGTTCGCTTTTACAGGCTGTGGTTCAACATCGCCGGAGCAAGAACCCGTGTCCACGTCGGCCGCGCCATCCTCGCCATCGCTCCCCGAGCCTTCGCGCAAGGTGGTGCCGCCGGGCGGTGTCTACTGGAATCCGGTGACCCAGCAGCCGGAAGAGAAGCCCACGCAGATCGTGCTGACCCCTGCCGACGCCGGAGACATGCTTGTCGATATCACCTGGGACAGCTGGACGCAGCAGCAGGCGACTGGGAAGGCAGTCCGCGCGACCAAGGACTGTGTCCCCGACTGCGCGACGGGTGGGACAACCCGTCGGGACGTCACGCTGACCTTCCAGGACTCGAAGGCGCTTCCCGATGACGCAGGCTGGTGGCAGTTCACCAAACTGGTGATCACGGGCAGCGCCGGCAAGTCCGAAACCATCGATATGCCCATGACCGCGCAGTAGGAGCGCGCTAGTCGGCGATCACGTCCAAGGTGCCGAATAGCGTGAGCCCCGCAGCACGAGCCAACGCGCTCGACGCTGCGTTGTCCACCTGGCATCGGTACTGCGGCTCGTAACCCCGCGCGCACGCGTACCGGAACACGGCACGCACCAGCTGCCGGGCGTGGCCTCTGCCGCGGAATATCGGCAGCGTCAGCACTCCGAGGTCCATGATCGCCGCGCCCTCCCACTGATAGATGCTGGAGACGGCGACGAGGCGGCCGTTGTCGAAGGAGCCGAACACCGCCCAATGACCCAGCTCCACTTGGGCGTTGTCCAAATCTTCCGCCGAGGCAACCGATTCGAATGCCGAGAAGATGGCCTTGTCGTCGGCTGTGAGCTGACGGACGTCGCCCGTGGGTACTTCGGCCACGAGTGCGTCGCGCGCATCGTTGGTGAAGTAGAAGAGGTTGTCCGCGCCATGCATCGCGATGCCGACGTTGTCCAGGCTGCCCCAGTAGCTGGGCTCCGAAAGGGTCTGTGCACCATCGATTCCCGCGCGTTCGGCGAGTTCGGGTACGAGGGTGACGCTGGTCTTGCCGTCGACGGTCTTGAGCACCATCAGCCGACTGTCCTCGTCGAGGTCGGGGTAGACGGCGAGTTGGAAATCGTCGTCGGTGTGCAGGACGGTGCCCCGGCCAAGGTAACCATGCCAGAAGTCCGTGATGATGGGGGAGAAGTCGGGCATCGGCTCTATCTTCTTGGAGGTAATCGGTTATGGCGCAAACTGGTTCAGGCTAGAGACCATCCCGATGTAGCGCCACCGAATATTGCGGTGCGTTCAAAGAATCAGGCCGCCTACGTCCCGAAGGACACAGGCGGCCTGATCTGTGGGCAGTTCTAGGGCGTCAGCCCATCAACGACGTCAGCAGTGGGTTGCCGGAGGTCTCGGCCCGCTTCTCGGGGTCGGTGCAGTCCTTCCACTTGCCGTTCTCCAGCACGAACTCGCGCTGCTGATTGGCGGTCACGTCGTGGCCCTGCGCGGTGACCCCAGCGGTCGCCGTCGGTCCGGTGACGTTGATGTCGTGGACGTCGTAGGTGACGCCGGACAGCACCTCCTTGGCTGCCGCGCGGAACGACGAACGGTAGGCCTTGTCGTCATTGTTCTGGATCGCGGTGGTCAGCGCCTGGGTGGTCGGCCCGGAGACCCCGGCTGCCGACGCCACGGCGCTGATCATGCTCGGCCCGTACCCAGCGACCTGACCGATCGGGGGGATCTGGTCATCAGCAGACTTCGAGGCGATCGTGCCCCGGTACTTGTCGCAGAAGAATGTCGAGAGGGTGGCGTTGTCGAGCGACTTGATGGCCGAAGCCTCGCCCGAGATGATCTGCCGGATCTGCTGGTCATCGGCGGGTGCGGCGGCGGCCAGCGCCGGTCCGCTGAGGGCGGCCGCCAGCGCGATCACACCGGCGCCCACAAGGCGATTCTTCATGTAAAGCTCCCATTCGTCGGGTTTTGTCAAACCTTACCGAAAGAAATGTCGTGTGCTTCCGCTTAGCTGTTACCGGTACATCGCGACCAGGAGTACCACCGCTGCCAGCAGGCCGATCAGCATTACGGCCTTGCGCAGCTTCCAGACGATAAGCAAACCGATAGCGATGGCCGCGAGGGCGACAGGATTCGACGCGAGTTCAGAGACGGCCATGCATCCACCATGTCATGGCGCCGGGAGTCCCAGCCGGTCCGCCATGCTGATGAAAAAAGGCCCGACCGGGGAATTCCTGGTCAGGGCCTTACTTCCAGCGTCGGGGTATTCGGCGCTATGCGCCTCCTACCCCTTTCCTCGCCTCGGGTGAACGAGCACGCTCGTTCACCTCTCAGCTCAGTCGGGGTGGCGGGATTCGAACCCACGACCTCTTCGTCCCGAACTCGACGTACTGGGCGTTTGCAGTTACTAGCTCTGTTGGCTGTATCGGATATGTGCAGGTCAAGGCGTTGGCGGTGTTGGTCGGAATTGATCGGAGTTGAATCTACTGCGGGCCAGTTGCGGGCCACGGGGCGCTTACACGGGAAGCCGTCAAATGCATGTGCGCCCAGTAACCTTGGGGCCGTGGCCCCGCTACTGACCCTGGGCATATTCCTATTCCTCGGCGTGATGATGTACGTCGCCTATAGGCAACGCAAACAGCCTTCGCGTCGGCCCTGGCGGAACCCCTACATGCCACACCCCTACCTGTGGCGTGGCGCACCGGATTGGCCTCACACCCCACGGCCACCGTGGCCGACTGACGAAGACGGCAATCCAATCGACGCGAGCGAGACCAACGAGCGCTAGCTACCGCCCGTTACCTCGCGAGATAGGTGAAATAGTTCCCAATAGCTTCGAGCGCCTTTGGAGATAGCTCCGGGTGTCTCTCATGCATGACGGCCTCTACATAGTCACCAGCATCGTTGAGGGACATGCGATTCCAGTCAGGTTCGATCTTGATCGCCTCGTCAAGGACGACTCGCACCCGTTCCAGGGCTGCCGTCGCCCTGTCTGTGCCGAAGCGGGCTTGGAATTCTTCGTCGTTCTTCCCTGGATAGCGTCGCAGGTAGACGACTATCGCGTCACTGGCGTCGATGTCGGTGCTGGGCATGTCTTAACGGTGGGAGAGAAGTGCTTTATGCGCAGCGCGGAAATGGATTTCGAAGAGGTCCTTCATCCACGACATCACCGCGGTGTCATCGGCATTGAGGCCGGGGGTCGGTATATCGTCGTGGATATCGCTGAGCATGAGCATGTAATGCCATTTCTTGGATCTGTTGTCTAGTCCGAGTTCATTGGGCGCCTCCGGCGGTGCAAGGAAAAAGTCGATGCCACCGTCCCGGGCCGATGAACAAATCTGGAGTTTGCAGTCTGGACGGCGGTAGTAGATCGCCCACGCGGGGCGGTCCCCATAGGTGGCAGAATCCTGTACCGCGTCAAGCACAAAGCCAGCTCCGAAGAGAGTTCGATCTAGAAAGCTCGCCAACTCTGCTGGTCTCATCACTTGCCTCCCGTGTAGACCCAGACATTGCCCTGCTGTACGTATCCGTACGCTGCGGCGTTTTCCTTCAAAAAGTTGATCTCCATCGCAGAGAATGAACGCCTCTGCACGGCCGCTACCTGTTCAACACTGCTGAACCCTTCAGGCAGAACGTAGTCAACCCGTGGCACCCTATTTTCCAATTGTGCACGCAAGAATTGTTCGTTGACTTGCCACCCCAGGCTTCGGGAACCAGCGTCATCAAGTCCTCGGCCGACGGCGTTCCAGGTGTCATCCCCGGTGTCGAAGTAGATGCCGCCGTTGTTTCTTGCTTCGCCGATGTAGCCGCCGTCTTGCCCATCCCACTTACCCAGAACGACCCGGTCGGGGTTGGCGTTACTGCTGATGCCGGGTGCGTGGTGGGTGGAGTGGTCGGCGACCTGCGCCGCGAGGTCGGCCGTGGGATGGCCGTTGACGTAGGCGCTATTGAGGTCTGACGCCAGCCCGGGGGCATGCGGCGAGTAATGCTCAGTGGAATGGTTCCAACCCCCACTGCCTCCCTGGTCGCTACTCGCTGGGGCGTGATGGTCACCGCCTGGTGCCGAGTGATGGCCTGGCGCAGCGTCGTCAAGTCCGTGGGTGAGTGCGCGGCCTTCGGTGCCGGTGAGGTCGCCGAGTAGTCCGCGGGCGCCAGCTGCGGCTTCGCCGCCGATCGCGCCGGTGGCCAAGGCTTCGGTGCCGTGGATGATGTTTTTGCCGATGAACTCGCCGGGGTGGTTGTAGAAGTCTTTGGCTTGTTCAATGCCCATCTTGGGCGCAGCCAGGGGGTCGGTGGTGAGTTCGTGGGCCTGCTGGATTGCGCCGAGGCCGACTTGTTTCCATGCTTCGGCGACACCGGGTGCGCCTGGACCGGCTTGTCCGGTAAGGATTTTCGCCTGCTCAATCTGGCCGTCAACGGTTTTGGTGGCTGAGTCGCTGGCGCGGCCGATGATGTCGTTGAACTGATCACCGGGCGAGTTGTGTAGCGGCACTTGACCGGGCGTGCGCATCGGCTCGGCATCGGGCATGAAACGCGGGGCCTGCGCCGCCCGGACTGCGTCGTTGACCCGCTGCTCGATCTGGTCGGCCGGAACTGTGGGGTCTTTTTGTAGGCGCTCGCGGGTCATTTGCGCGAATGCCGGGACATCGCGGTCGGCCAGCGTGGGGGCGAGTTTCGCGGGGTTGGCTGGATCACCTTCGCGCACACCAGGAATTGACCCGACACCGCCGAGCTTGGCGGGGTCAACATTCTTATCCCCAACATTCACAGCGTCTTTGGGATACCACTTCTTATAGTCGGCCACCGTCTCGGCACCTGTAGTGCCTGCGGGTTTGGTGTCGCCAGCACCGGCGATGTCCTGCATACCCGCAACAATCCCGTGCGGCTTGCCGCTGGTCGCGCTGACCGTGGTCGCGGTAGCCGTGGCGGGTCCGTCGCCGGGCTTCGATCCCACGGCGTCGCGCAGGATCTTGCGCCCATCGACCAGGGCGGTTTTGGGGTTGATGCAGCCGGTGATCTTCTGCGCGGCAGTATCGGCCTGAGTCTTGAGGGTTTGACAGCCCTTCTCCCAGTTGGCGACGTATTCCTTGATTTGCCGCTCGGCTTCCTCGACGTGCTGGCGGTTCTTGGCGGCGGTCTCTTCGCTCATGCCCTCCGGTGGGGTGTAGGTCATGTTGAAGCTCTGGTCGATCGAGACACCTTGATCCTTGGCACGCAAAGCGTTTTCGATCATCGCCTTGCCGTTGTTCAGCGGCGGCAGGACCTCATGGGTGATAGTGGCCGAGGCCAGCCTCACAATGTCCTCGGCGGCATCATCAGCGTTATCGGAACCGTGGCAGTCCAGAGCGGCCCGCTCATAGGCCGCGTTCGCGGTGCGCCCCGTCCACTCCGTACCGGCGGGAGCACCAGCCCAGCGTTTGTAGTCGTCAAACGCTTCCTTGAATTGCTTAGTCTGCGGACGCCAGGTATCCACCACCGCCATATAGGCGTTGGGGTTGATCGCCATGAACTCATCAAGCGTCGTCACAGACCCGACCCGCTATGCGCGCAGTGGTGGCTGATAGATGCTCGGCAAGTTTCGGTAGCCGGTATCCAGTGAGCTGGAAGCGATCGTGAAATCCTTGTGCGCCTCGTCAGCGAAGTCGGCGATCGTGTTCAACCGGGCAGCCCCGACCCGCTTCACATCCGCGATGGCCTTCGACACCCCATGCAACGCCGCCAACCCCGGATCAGCACCAGACGGCGCCGACCCACCAGAGGCGATGCTGTCCCTAACCTCACCACCAAGCGCGCGCAGATGCGGACCAAGCTTGCCCAAAGCCGCAAGATCAACCTTGAGCACGTCCTCATCGCCAGCCATGGCACGCACCCCCCTTCGGCAAACACCCCCGGTGATTCACAGCACACTACAGGCTTAGTGGCTATTGCGGGCAACAACCCAGGCCAGTAGCCAGCAATCTGTCAGCATCAAGGCCAGGGCGCCGCCCGCCTGGTGACCATGGTTGCAACCCCACCGGGCGGCGCCCTTCCAAACGATCAATGCCCTCTGTGCTGCACTCGGCCGGTGTCGTCCCCTTCGGCCTAACCGAACCCTCAGTGCAGGGGAGCGGCACTTCCTGGGCGGCTCAGGGCGACCAAACACTCGGTTGTTTTCTCAATGACAGCCAGTGCGAGATTTGAGGCCGAGAGAAGCTGCCTGGGGTTGGGTTCATGTCTTGGCATCACGGCTCCGTAACGCTCAATGCGGTGTGCGGTTTCCAAGGAGTTCACCAAGATGGACCAAGGGAGCGAGTGTGCGTATCCACTCATGAACTGCCACGTACTCAACAGGTTTGGAGCCTCGATCACATCACCTGCATACCTGACCACCGCCGTGTCCGAGTACCATATCTTCGTGGGGTCGGTGTCATCGGGGCGGTAGTTCCTGTACTTCGTTACGCTCCGCTCTTCCCTCTCTAAAACGTTCGCTTGCTTAACGATTAACTCCTGATAGGAATTCATTTCTTCAAAGAATTTAGGATTCATATCCGCATTGCCGGTGAAGTACGAAGTCAGGCCATCTATGTTTTTGAACGCAAAGCGCAGTACGCGCGCACGCCGCACATTCGCATCACTGTCGTTGAGCATCCACAGCGCGAACGACGCCCCGGTGAGCGATGTGCGAATGAGGGAGTTCTCGGCGTAAAGATGCTGAGCACCAATAGTATTGAGCATGTCTGCAACCAGGCTTAAGTTGTCGATCGCCGACTCAAGCGGTACTCGCACCAACTCCTGGATCGATTGTGAAACAGGTCCAGTGCGCAGATACTGGTTGTCAATTTCAATCGGCGAAGTTATCGCACCTTGGATGGGCACACGCTGTAGCTGGTTTACATCCTCACGAATACGTACAGACAACCTTCGATAGTCGTCCTCGCTCGGCGTCGTGTCACTCATAGCAAGATCATGCTCTCTGGCAGTCGCGTCGCAGGCCCTAAACGCTCAAAGAGATCAACGCAGCACCCGACTCGCTCTAGCATCCAACGCTATGACGATCACGGCTGCTCGGCAGCAGAATGCGGTATCAGGGGGCGTCGCGTTGGGCCTCTGGACGCTGCACCACCACGAACTCCCCAACGAAAAACAGCGGATCGACCTGGCATTCAAAGACGTGTGGCAAGACTGGCCCGCACAGTACCGCGACCAGTTCCCTCGTGTCAGCGCCGACCTTCGCGCCGAAGTTGATGGCAGCTACGTGATGACGCGCGCCGACAAAGGGCAGAAGACTGCAGGGCTCTTCTTCTGGGAGTTTACGGGTCCTTCTTTCACGATCAGATGTCGCAGCGAAGACTGGGACTGTGACGCCCCTGGCGACATTGCGCGCGCAGTCGAAAGCCTCGACGGCGGCGTATCGATCGCCGGATGGAAGTCCCTTGCGCAAGCATTCCTCAACCGCTTCTACCGAACTCCGGGACAAGTCACGCGGTAGTTGCTCTTGGTGGAAAATGTCGAATGTAAACGTGCCGTATGCCGCGAGGCGGCGCTGAGGGGTGGAGGAGGGGCAGCCCGGTGGTCGCCCAAGCTCGGTTGAAACGCAATGCTGCGACCAGCGGACGGTACGTGTTGTCGATGCAACGATCGGCGGCATGACTGATCAAGTGATTGTTGTTCTAGAGCCTCAAGGGCCCGGTGTGTGGTCGTTGGAAAGGGCCTGGAGGATTGCCGGTCGCCTCGGTGGCCGCACAACTGTCGACCTCACCGAGAGCGGCCCGGTTTTCACACTCAGCGGCGAATACGGACTTATCAAGCCGCTCCTGACAGAGCTGTGTGACAAAGGCATTGCTCCCGGCCCCGGCCAAACTGTGAAGCTCAAGAGTTCGCATTCCTATGGCTCTGTGGACGCCGTCCTGATCATCAAACGGTGCACAATCATGCCGACGAGCAACACACCACCAGTGAGCACGTCAGCGTCGTCACCTTCTGGCTCGGATGAACTCCTGAAAGCCCTCGATGTGGCAGCGAAGTTGGCGACCCTGACTATGCAGTCATTCGATTCATAGAGTTACGGCCAAGGCGATGGTCAACCCCGAAGAACCATGAACGCCGATCGGTGCCGTTCCCCAAGTTCCTGACCGAAGATCTGGCGGCCCGGATGGAAGGCAAGGGCCGCGACGATCTGGTGTTCGCCGCGCCAGAGGGCGGGGTGCTGCGCATAGCGACCTTCCGAACGCGGGTGTTCAACAAGGCCGTGGACAGACTGCGGGGCCTGGACGGCGACCGCAACCCGACGACCGACTGGCCGCGCCCCACGATGCACGACCTACGGCACACCGCCGCGTCTCTGGCCATCTCGGCCGGTGCGAACGTGAAGGCCGTACAGACCATGCTCGGACACAAATCTGCGGCCCTCACACTCGACACCTATGCCGACCTATTCCCCGACGATTTAGAGGCGGTCGCGGACGCTTTGGACGCTGCCGTGCGGGCCATCCGCGAATCTGCTGCGGGCTAACTGCGGGCCACGGGGCGATATCAGCTCCTGATGCAAGAAGGCCCTGACCGGGGATTCCTGGTCAGGGCCTTACTTCTAGCGTCGGGGTGGCGGGATTCGAACCCACGACCTCTTCGTCCCGAACGAAGCGCGCTACCAAGCTGCGCCACACCCCGCTTTGAAGCCAGGCAAGGGTATCGCATCGAGGGCTTCGGTCGCGAATGCGTTGACTCGCGTGCACCCAAACCGGATGTGACGTGCCCTTATCGTCCCGGGGCCTAACCCCACCGGCCGGTGTTCTCGAACTCGGCCAGACGCTCCGTCGAGGCCAGCAGATGGAATCCCTGCTCGGCGACCCAGGCGTCATCGAAGTAGGTGTCGGCATACCGGTCACCGGTGTCGGCCAACAGTGTCACCACCGACCCGGGGACACCGTCCCGCACCATTTCCGAGATCACCCGGAACGCGCCGGACAGGTTGGTTCCCGTTGACGCACCCACCCGACGGCCTAGCACGGTGCTGGCATGCCGCGTGAGCGCCACCGACTCCTCGTCGGGTATCTGCTCCATACGGTCCACCACGGTGGGCAGGAATGACGGCTCGACGCGAGGACGTCCGATGCCCTCGATACGCGATGAAATCCCGGTCACCACATCATGTCCGGCGATGTAGGACGGGTAGAACGCCGAGTTATCCGGGTCCACCACACACAGTTTGGTGGGGTAGCGGCGATAGCGGATGTACCGTCCGATGGTTGCGCTGGTACCGCCGGTACCGGCCCCGACCACGATCCACGTTGGCAGCGGGTGCTTTTCGTAGTGCATCTGGGTAAAGATCGATTCGGCGATGTTGTTGTTGCCGCGCCAGTCGGTCGCACGTTCGGCGTTGGTGAACTGGTCCAGATAGTGTCCACCGGATTCGTCCGCGAGCCGCTGTGCCTCGGCGTAGACCTGCTGTGCCTGGTCGACGAAATGGCAACTGCCGCCTTGAGACTCGATCAGGGCGATCTTGCTGGGACTGGTCGAAGCCGTCATCACCGCGATGAAGGGCAGCCCCAGCAGCTGCGCGAAGTAGGCCTCGGACACCGCGGTCGAACCGGACGAGGCCTCCACGACCGTGGTGCCTTCCCGGATGAACCCGTTACACAGCGCATACAGGAAAAGTGAACGCGCCAAACGATGTTTCAGGCTGCCGGTGATGTGAGTGGACTCGTCCTTGAGATACAGCTGCACATCCACGGTGTCGGCCCAGGCCGCAGGCAACGGGTACCGCAGCAGGTGGGTGTCGGCGCTACGACGGGCGTCCGCCTCGATCAGCCGGACCGCGTTATCGGCCCACGCGCGGCTCACGTCACTGCGCGGTGGCGCTGGGCAGCCGGTCGCCGGATTCGGCGTCGGTCCCTTGGCCGTCGATGCGCGCAGGCACCAGGGTCAGCAGCGTCGCCTCCGGACGGCAGAAGAACCGCATCGGCGCGAATGGCGATGTGCCAATACCCGCCGACACGTGCAGCTGCATATGCGAACCCCAGCGCGACGGACCCTTCACCCGGGAACGATCCAGTTCGCAGTTGGTGACGATCGCTCCATAGAACGGCAAGCACAGCTGCCCGCCATGGGTGTGACCGGCCATCACCAGCTGGTAGCCGTCCTCGGCGAAGCGGTCGAGCACCCGCGGCTCGGGCGAATGGGTCAGCCCCAGCCGCAGTGTGGCCAGCGGATTCGGCATCCCGGCGATGGTGTCGTAGCGGTCCCGGTGCAGATGCGGGTCATCGACCCCGGCGGCCGCGATCCGCACCCCGCCGACCTCCAGCTCGTGCCGAGTGTGGGTCATATCGTGCCAGCCGCGCTCGGTGAACGCGGCGCGCAGATCCTGCCACGGCAGCGGTTCCCCGTGCTTGCGCTCATCGCTCTTGTACAGGTATTTCGCGGGGTTCTTCAGCCGCGGGCCGAAGTAGTCGTTGCTTCCGAAGACGAAAAGTCCTGGGACCGAGAGCAAATCACCCAGGGCCTGAACAACCGAGGACACCGCCTTGGGGTGGGCCAGGTTGTCGCCGGTATTGACCACCAGATCCGGCTGCCACTGCGCCAGCTCGCGCAACCAGGCCTGCTTGAGGTGCTGGCCGGGACGCATGTGGATATCACTGATGTGCAGCACCCGCAGAGGGGAGGCGCCGGGGTCGAGTACATCCATCGTTGCTTCGCGGACGGTGAACGCGTTGCGTTCGATGATCGACGCGTACCCGATGCCAAGCGCGGCCGAACCTGCCGAATAAGCGGCCGCTCGCTTGATAACCGTGTTGAACGACGTGTTCATCACCCGAGAGTAACTCCGAAAGCTGAGTGACCCTTGATCACCAGCGCAAAACGTGGCGAATTTCTCGTCGTGAACGGCGTGCGCGAAGACGGGCAGCTAGCTCACGGGGGCGGCGCCAGCACCGGCACGGTGATCGGCGGCAGGCCGGGGATGTTGACGACCGTCGTCGTCATCTCGCCCGGTGGGCCGCCCAGGCCCGGAATGACGATAGGCGGCGGCGCCGGCGGGATGCCGTTACTCAGCAGGATGGTGACGGTCGAGCCCGGGATGGTTGTTCCAGATGGACTGGTGCCGACGACCTCGTTGAACGGCGCGGTGCTGTTCACCACACTGGCTTGGTCGGCAACCTTGAATCCGGCCTTCTTGAGAACGTCACGTGCCTCGGATTCGCGCAGTCCGTTGATGCTGGGCACCTTGGAGCCCGGACCTCCGTCGACGTACCGCGGTTCGGTGGGCGGCAGGGCCGTAGGGCCGTAGTTCTCGGCGATCGGTTTCATGGCTTCGAACCAGGCCCGGGCGGGCTCATTTCCGCCGTACAGGTTTCCGTCGCCGCACTTGCGCAGCGGGAAGGAACACAGATCACCGGGGGAGGTCGAGTCGTCGAAGATGTAGCTCGCCGCGGCCAAGTTGTTGGTGAATCCCAGGAAGGCCGAAGACCGGTGCGCTTCAGTGGTTCCCGTCTTGCTGGACAACGGCAGGCTCCAGCCGACCGAGCCCGCCGAGCCTGCGGCCGTGCCGCCAGGCTGATCGTCCTTGCTCAGCGCGTTCGCGAGGGTGTTGGCGAGCCCGGTAGGTACCGCCTGCTCACAGGCCTCGGTGGTGGTCGGGACCTCTTTGCCGTGACGGTCGAAGACCTTGTCGATGGGATTGGGCGGGCACCACTTGCCACCAGAGGCCAAAGTGGCCGCCACATTGGATAGTTCGAGGGCGTTCACCTGGATGGGGCCCAGCGTGAACGAGCCCAGGTTGTACTTCTTGATGTAGTCGGCCAGGCTCTCGTCGCCCTCGGGGTCATAGGGCTTGGCGGTGCCCGCCTGCGCGTAGGAACGCATGCCCAACTTGACGGCCATGTCGACCGCCTTGGACACGCCGATCGACTGAATCAACTTGGCGAACGCGGTGTTCGGCGAGGTCGCCAGGGCGTCAGTGACGCTCATCGGGGAACGGTAATTACCGACGTTCTTGACGCACCAGGTGTCCTTCGGACAGCCCTTGGTGCCGTCGCTGCTGCCGAGACCCTTGGCCGAGAAGGTGGGCGGCACATCGAGCACGGTGTTGATGCCCATGCCCATATCCATGGCGGCGGCGACCGTGAAGATCTTGAAGATCGATCCGGCGCCGTCGCCGACGAGGGAGAAGGGCTGCGGCTGCATGGTCTCGTTGGCTGCGCCATCCAGTCCATAAGTGCGACTGGATGCCATGGCCATGATGGGGTGGCTGGTCTGTCCCGGCTTGATGACGCTCATGACATCGGCGACACCGTTGAGACCCGGATCGGCCACGTGGGAGACCGCCTGTTTCACCGAGTTCTGCACATCGGGATCCAGGGTGGTGCGGATGAGATATCCGCCCTTCATCACCTGGTCCTTGCTGATACCCGACTTGGCCAGGTAGTCGAGCACGTAATCACAGAAGAACGCGCGGTCGCCCGCGGCTATGCATCCGCGCGGTAGCTCATTGGGCTGGGGCAGCACACCGAGGGGCTGCGCCCTGGCCGCCACCAGTTCGGCCTTCTTCTCCGGGGCGTTGGCGATCATGGTGTCGAGCACCAGATTGCGGCGGGCGAGCGCACGTTCGGGGTTGACGTAGGGATTCAGCCCGGAGGTGGACTGCACCATGCCCGCCAGCAGCGCCGCCTGCTGCCAGTTCAGGTCCTTGGCATCGATTCCGAAGTAGGTCTGTGCGGCATCCTGCACACCGAACGAGTTGTTACCGAAGGACACGAGGTTCAGGTACCGGGTCAGGATCTCCTGCTTGGTGAAGGTGCGGTCCAGCCGCAGCGCCATCCGGATCTCGCGCAGCTTGCGCGCGGGGGTGGTCTCGATGGCGGCCTTGCGTTCGGCGTCGGTCTTGGCCACCACCAACAGCTGGTAGTTCTTCACGTACTGCTGCTCGATGGTGGAACCACCGCGGGTGTCCTCGTCACCGGAGGCGTATCCGGCCAAGCCGCCGAGCGTGCCCTTCCAGTCGACACCGTTGTGCGAGGTGAACCTCTTGTCCTCGATGGACAACAGGGCCAGCTTGATGGTGTCGGCGATCTGATCGGAGGGCACCTCGAATCGCCGCTGCGTGTAGAGGTAGGCGATCTTGTTGCCCTTGGCGTCTTCCACGGTGGTGACCGCGGGTACCTCGCCCTCGAGCAGCTGGGTGGAGCCATTGGCCACCACATCGGATGCGCGGTTGGACGCCAACCCGAAGCCGCCCGCGAAGGGGAACATCAATCCGGCCAGGATGACCGCCGCGATAAGCCCGCAGCCCGCGAGCTTCGCGAGGGTCACCGACTCGGGCGGGCGTTCTGGCATAGGCACAGGGTACGTGGCCTCCCCAGAGGTGTCTGCCGGTAGTTGATCGGTAACGCCGGGCCCCGGCGGGGCGATGAAAAAGACGTTGTCGGCACAACCGTCCCAAAAAATTCGGATCAGGTGTTGCGTTGAAGATCTCTGACCACTAACTTGATCTCACGGTGTGATTCAAGTTACACACCAAGCGGAGTGTGGCCCACGCCTCTTATGGGCCGCTAGTGACAGAAGGGATTGCCAGTGTCAGCTTCACGGCCAGCCATGAGTGCGTTGCATACGGCGGTATCAATCGATGGTGGAGAAGCGCGCATTGCCTGGGTTTCACAGGCCAGATGCAGACAAGGCGACCCTGACGAGTTGTTCGTCCGCGGGGCAGCGCAGCGCAAGGCCGCAGTGATCTGCCGGCACTGCCCGGTCATGATGGAATGCGGCGCCGACGCGCTGGACAACCGCGTGGAGTTCGGTGTGTGGGGCGGACTGACCGAACGGCAGCGTCGCGCGATGCTCAAGGCTCACCCCGAGGTGGATTCCTGGGCCGACTTCTTCGCCGCGCAGCGCAAGCACAAGAGCGCGGTCTAACTAGTTCTTTTCGCCGAGTGTCGACTTCTCGGGTTGTTCTCCTGAACTTCCGCCCGAGAAGTCGACACTCGACGTGTATCTGGGGTTAAGAGGCGACGCCGGTGATCTGATCGGCGATCGCGCGCAGCGCATCCACGTCGGACACGTCGAACGGGAGTGAAGGCACCCCGACGATCGGAACCGTGGGATTGGCGCTCGTAAACCGCGACAGCAGCCGGATCTCCCGCTTGGCCGTGGCCGCGCGCTCGGCATGAACCCGCAGCACCGCCGCCGGCAGGCTGTACTCGCCAGACTCTTCGAGGTTGTCCGCCACATCGACGGCACGCTCGACGGTCAGGGTGGACAGCGTGGGATGAGTGCGGTTGAGGATGAGGCCGGCCAGCGGCATGCCCTCCTGGGTCAGCCGCTCGACGAAGAAGGTGGCCTCCCGCAACGCATCGGGTTCGGCGGCCGACACCACGACGAACTGGGTGCTGCGTCGGCGCAGCAGCTCATAGGTGCGGTCAGCCTTCTCGCGGAATCCTCCGAACGTGGAGTCGAGCGATTGCACGAACATTGAAGCGTCGGAAAGTAATTGCGATCCGAGGACCGTCGACAGCGCTTTCATCGCCAGCCCGACGGCTCCCGTGACGATCCGGCCCAAGCCGCGGCTGGAGCCCAGCAGCATCTTCCAGAGACGTCCATCCATGAAGCTGCCCAACCGCTTGGGTGCGTCCAGGAAGTCCAGTGCGTTACGCGACGGTGGGGTATCCACCACGATCAGATCCCATTTGTCTTCATGGAGAAGCTGTCCGAGCTTCTCCATAGCCATGTACTCCTGTGTGCCCGACATGGAGGTGGCGACGGTCTGATAGAACTTGTTGTCCAGAATCGATTGTGCGCGATCGGATCCCGCGTGCTGGACCACCAACTCGTCGAAGGTGCGACGCATGTCCAGCATCATCGCGTACAGCTCGCCCTTGATGCCCTCGATGTGTACCTGCTGCGGGGTGTTACCGAGCGCTTCGATGCCCAGCGACTGCGCCAACCGGCGGGCCGGGTCGATGGTCAGCACCACAACGGTGCGGCCGTACTCCGCGGCCCGTAGCGCGACCGAAGCGGCCGTGGTGGTCTTGCCGACACCGCCGGCACCGCAGCAGACCACGACGCGGTTCTTGCGGTCTTCGAGGATGGCCGCCATGTCCAAGACGGCAGGTGTGTTGCTCATCGGACTCCCTGCTCGGCCAGGCTCTCGGCCAGTTCGTAGAGGCTGCCCAGGTCGACGCCGTCGGCCAGGGAGGGCAATTCCAATCGCGGTATCTGCAACTCGCCGAGTAGTTCCTCGCTCTCGGCCCGTGCCCGCATCCGGGTCGCGTGCTCGATAGTCTCGGTGAGCAGACCGGCGAAGTCGGCGTCGGAGATGGTTACGTTGTTATCGGCCAACGCTTTACGAACCGCGTCGGCGTCAATGACACCCTCGGCGGCCTTGTCCAGATCTGCCGGTGACAGATGCGGCACCACGGTTCGGTTCACGATGACACTGCCGATCGGTAGGCCCATCCCGCTCAGTTCGGCAATGGCCTCGGCGGTTTCCTGCATGGGCAGAGCCTCAAGCAGAGTCACCAGGTGGATGGCCGTCTGATCCGAGTGCAGCAGCTTGCGCACCCCCTCGGACTGCGAGTGAATGGGTCCGCCCTTGGCGATATCGGACAGCGCCGATGTCACATCGAGGAAGCGGGCGATCCGGCCGGTGGGCGGGGCGTCGACCACGACGGCGTCGTACACATGCCGTCCGGACTTGTCGACGCGGACGATGCATTCCTTGATCTTTCCGGTGAGGATGACATCGCGCAGACCCGGCGCAATCGTGGTCGCGAACTCGATGGCGCCGATGCGCTTCATCGCACGCCCAGCCAGGCCGAGGTTGTAGAACATCTCGAGGTACTCCATGAACGCCGTCTCGATCTCGACAGCGAGCGCGTTCACCGCTCCGCCGCCCTCGGCGGTGGCGATCTTGAGTTCCTTGGGCGCCAGCGGAGGTACGTCGAAAAGCTGGGCGATGCCCTGCCGGTTTTCGACCTCGACCAGCAGCACCTTGCGGCCGCCCGCGGCGAGCGCCAGGGCCAGGGCCGCGGCGATGGTGGACTTTCCGGTCCCGCCCTTGCCGGTCACAAAGTGCAGTCGCGCATTCGCGACTCGCGCGGGCCAGGCGTTGGCTGAGGTCCCTGCGTCGTCGTCAGGGGAAGTGTTCACCACGCACGCATGCTAACTGTCCACGATCGAGCCGATGTCAGAACGTCTGTGCTTGTCTAGGGTTGCGGGTATGACCGAACGCACCGTATGGGAGTACGCCACCGTCCCGCTGTTGACACACGCCACCAAACAGATCCTGGACCAGTGGGGAAGCGATGGCTGGGAGCTGGTGAGTGTGCTTCCGGGGCCCACTGGTGAACAGCATGTCGCCTACCTGAAGAGGTCGAAGTGAGCACGCATAGCGCCCGGCTGGCCGCGCTGGGAATCGAGCTGCCCGCCGTCGCCGCGCCCCTGGCGGCGTACCAGCCCGCAGTGCGCAGCGGCAACCACGTCTACACCTCCGGACAGCTGCCCATCGTGGACGGCAGGCTGGTCACCGCCGGAAAGGTCGGCGCCGAGGTGTCCCCGGAGGACGCCAAGGCCCTGGCCCGCATCTCTGCTCTCAACGCCGTCGCCGCAGTGGACGCACTTGTCGGGATCGACAACGTCGTGAAGGTGGTCAAGGTCGTCGGATTCGTCGCATCGGCATCGGGTTTCACCGGTCAACCCGGCGTGGTGAACGGGGCATCGGAGCTGCTCGGTGAGGTGTTCGGGGACGCAGGTGTGCACGCGCGCTCGGCCGTGGGTGTCGCGGAGCTGCCGATCAACGCCCCGGTGGAGGTGGAGATCATCGTGGAGGTCACAGCGGAAGCATCCGCCTGATGACCCATCCCGCCTACGGGCAGCTGCGTCCGGTCACCGAAACCGCTTCGGTGCTGCTGGCCAACAACCCGGGGATGATGACACTGGAGGGCACCAACACCTGGGTGCTGCGCGCCCCGGGCAGCGATGAGATCGTCATCGTCGACCCGGGCCCGGGTGTCGCCACCGGTGACCCCGATGTGCACGTCGAGGAGCTGGCGAAGATCGGCAAGGTGGCACTGATTCTGGTGAGCCATCGGCACTTCGATCACACCGGCGGCGTCGACAGACTGGTCGAACTGAGCGGTGCGCCGGTGCGTGCCGCGGACCCGGCATGGCTGCGCGGCGATTCGGTGGCCCTGACCGACGGCGAGCACATCGACGTCGCGGGCTTGTCCATCTCGGTGCTCGCAACACCCGGGCATAGCGACGACTCGGTGTCCTTCGTTCTTGACGACGCGGTGCTGACCGCCGACACCATCCTCGGGCGGGGTACAACCGTCATCGCGCAGGACGGCGGAGGCCTCGGTGACTACCTGGAGTCGCTGAAACGTCTTGAGGGCCTGGGCAAGCGCACCGTGCTGCCCGGCCACGGTCCGGAGTTGGGTGACTTGTCGGCGATATCGGCCGAGTATCTGGCACACCGCGAGCAGCGCCTCGACCAGGTGCGCGGGGCGCTCGCCGCATTGGGTGAGGATGCCTCGGCTCGGCAGGTCGTCGAATTCGTCTATACGGATGTGGATCCGTCGCTGTGGGGCGCTGCGGAATGGTCGGTGCAGGCGCAGCTGGACTACCTGCGCGCTGTCTAGCCGGCGGTGAACACCATCCCATTGGCCCTCGCGGGCTCGCTCAGCTGGGGCGTCAGCGACTTCATCGGCGGGCACGCGAGCAAGCGACGTTCCACCCTCGCGGTACTGGCACTGAGCCGGCCCGTCGGGCTTGCCGTGGTGAGCCTGGTTGCGCTGGTCACGTCCTCATCACATTTCGACGGCCGCACGCTGCTGGGAATGCTTTCCGGCCCAGCGGCTTTCACGGCGCTTTACGCGTTGTATCGCGCGCTCGCCATCGGACCGATGGGCGTCGTCTCGCCCATCGCGGCGGTGGGTGCGGTGGTGCCAGTCCTCTGGGGCGCCATGATTGGGCAGTCGCTGTCGGGGCTGACCTATCTGGGGCTGGCCGGCACCCTTGTGGGCGTCATGCTGGCCTCCGCTTCGCAGGGGCTGGACGGACAACGCCCGGGCAGACAGGTGCTCATCTGGTCGTTCTTCTGCATGGTGATGTTCGGTGTCTGCATGATCCTGCTGGCCGAGGCGGGCAGGTACCACCCGGTTGAGGCGGTCGTGGTTTCCCGCGCCACCGAGGTAATGCTGATCGCGGTGCTCGGGGCATTCAGCTGGAAGAACCTGCGGGCCAATCTGCGCCCGCCGTTCGGGGTGGTGCCCTTCGCCGGTGTGCTCGACACCTCAGCGATTCTGTTGTTCACGTACGCCTCAGCGCACGGAAGCCTCGGCATCGCGGCGGTGCTGTCCTCGCTGTACCCGGTGGTGACGGTGCTCATCGCCCGCGTGGTGCTTCATGAGCGGCTCAGCCGGATTCAACAAGCCGGCGCGGTGCTGACGCTGGTGTGCGTCGCGGTGGTGGCGTTGAGCGCGTCACGCTGACGCGCGCAGAAACTAGCGCGCGCGGCGAGCCAGCCGCTCCGAGTCGGAGATCAAGACGCTCTTGCCCTCCAGCCGGATCCAGCCGCGGTGTGCGAAGTCGGCCAGCGCCTTGTTCACAGTCTCGCGGGACGCACCCACCAGCTGAGCGATCTCTTCCTGTGTCAGGTCGTGCGTCACGCGCAGCGCGCCGCCCTCCTGGGTGCCGAACCGCTGGGCCAGCTGCAGCAGCTGCTTGGCCACGCGACCGGGCACATCCGTGAAGATCAAATCGGCCAGATTGTTGTTGGTGCGGCGCAGGCGGCGAGCCAGCACGCGCAGTAGCTGCTCGGCGATCTCCGGACGGTCGGCGATCCAGGCGCGCAACGCGTCCCGGTCCATCGACACGGCGCGCACCTCGGTGATGGTGGTGGCGCTCGACGTCCGGGGTCCGGGGTCGAAGATCGACAGCTCCCCGAACATGTCCGACGGACCCATGATCGTCAGCAGGTTCTCACGGCCGTCGGGTGACCGGCGTCCGATCTTCACCTTGCCGGTGATGATGATGTACAGACGGTCGCCAGGCTCGCCCTCGGCGAACACCGTGTGCCCGCGCGGAAAGTCAACCGGCTGCAGCTGCTTGGTCAGCGCCGAGATGGCACTCGGTTCGACACCCTGGAAGATTCCGGCCCTGGCCAGGATCTCGTCCACGTTTGCCCCTTACCCAAATTCGTTAGTCATGCTTGCGCTGGCCTACTCGACATGAGTCTAGAGGCCAAGTCGCTAAAGAACGTGATCCAAGCTACACCGCTGCGCCACCGGCACGCAGTGAATCCACCACCGAATGCCGCGAGCGCATCGAGGACGCACCCTCTTCACGCAGGCGATTCATCGTTGAACCGTTGATTCGTGGCTGGTTGTAGCCGTTTGTGGTGGCCTGATACACCGCCTCCAAGGACGGCTCGATGCGCTGCAATTGCCGCCGGTGCAAGTCCTCGATTGCTGACGGCATGCCGTCGCGCGCGAGGCGATTCATATCCGAAGGACTGGCTTGGTCCAGGAAATCGGCGACCTCGCTCGGCTGCAAGGTATGCCGCATCAACCCGGCTTCCAGCTTCCCGAGCCCAAGGCTGGCAAGCATGAGAAGTCCGGGTACCAACAAACCGAATAGGCCCGACACGGGTTGAAGTAAACACGCCCAAGATCTCGACGAGGTCACGAAAAACAACCGGTTTGTCCTGCGCAGGGGTGTAATCGGTGGGCACGCTCGCCCCTCCCGTGTCCTCCGCTCCCGCTACCCTGGGCTTGTGTCATTGACCGGATCGGCCTCTAAGCCCAGAGCGAAATCGACGGTAAAGACGCCAGCTCCGGCCCGAACCTGGAAGCCCGAGACGCACATGGGATTGGTCCGTCGGGCGCGGCGAATGAATCGAACTCTGGCGCAAGCATTTCCACACGTCTACTGCGAGCTCGACTTCACCAACCCGCTGGAATTGGCGGTCGCGACCATTTTGTCGGCGCAATGCACCGACGTCCGGGTCAACATGGTGACGCCCGCGTTGTTCGCCAAGTACCGCACCGCGGAGGACTACGCGGGAGCCAACCGGACCGAACTCGAAGAGATGATCCGCAGCACCGGCTTCTACCGGAACAAGGCGAACTCGATCATCGGGCTGGGCACCCAGCTGGTGGAGCGATACGGCGGTGAGGTGCCGCCGCGGCTGAAGGATCTGGTCACCCTCCCCGGTATCGGTCGCAAGACGGCGAATGTTGTCCTGGGCAACGCCTTTGACATCCCGGGCATCACCGTCGACACGCATTTCGGGCGACTGGTGCGACGCTGGCGCTGGACCGAGGAAGAAGATCCGGTCAAGGTCGAGCACATCGTCGGCGAGCTGATCGAGCGCAAGGAGTGGACGCTGCTCAGCCACCGGGTGATCTTCCACGGTCGGCGGGTATGTCATGCCCGCAAGCCCGCATGCGGTGTCTGTGTACTGGCCAAGGACTGCCCGTCGTACGGACTGGGCCCGACAGATCCCGAGCTGGCCGCGCCGCTGGTGAAGGGGCCGGAAACCGAGCACCTGCTGGCCCTGGCCGGGTTGTGACGTGTCTCGGCTCAGCACCGGGGCACGGTGGACGATCGTGGGGATGGTGCTGGTCGCCGCGCTGATCACCGTCATGTTGTCGCAACAACACGATCAGCGGCGGCGGGTGCCGCAAGGGCAGGACCCTGTCGCCGCGCGTGAACGCCGGGACGCCGACACCCCGGAAGCCCTCGCGGAACTGTTCCGCCAGGCGCAACTGCCGCCATGCCCCAACGCCGGCAGTGCGCCGGGGATGCGCGAACTGGCCGGGATAACGCTGGAATGCAGTGGGGCCAGGGTTCCGGTCGGTCCCGTCCTCGCCGGGCGGCAGGTGGTTCTTAACTTGTGGGCCTACTGGTGTGGTCCCTGCGCCGATGAGCTGCCGGCGATGGCCGAGCTGCAGCGTCGCGCGGGTGACAAGCTCACCGTTGTCACGGTGCATCAAGACGAGAACGAGGCGGCCGGGCTGGCCAAGCTCGCCGAGCTACACGTCAGGCTGCCGATGATCCAGGACGGTGCCCGGCGCATCGCCGCCGCACTGAAGTCACCGAATGTCATGCCCACGACCATTTTGATTCGAGCGGACGGTAGCGTTGCCCGAGTGCTACCGCGTTCGTTCACTTCGGCGGATGAGATCGGTGCCGAGGTGGAACAAGCGTTGGGAGTGAGGTTCTAGGTCGTGACTGCCGATGAGCCGCTTACGCGAAGAGGTTTGGCGACCGCGCCGCTGACGCCCGGTGCCGCTCCAGACTGGATGCGACCGCTGGTGGACAACGCCGCGGGTGTCAAGGACATCTACGGCCGTGGCGTGCACCCCGCGATCAAGGCGGTGCTGCGGGCACGCAAGCTGCCCTCTTCGGGGCGCCCGGCGGCGGTGCTGGTGCTGGTGTCCGCCGATGAGGCGGTGACCGACCCCACCGACGCGGATTTGTTGCTGACGGTGCGCGCATCGACCTTGCGTCAGCACAGCGGCCAGGTGTCCTTCCCTGGCGGTGCCACCGATCCCGGCGACGGAGGGCCGGTGGGAACCGCCTTGCGTGAGGCGCAGGAGGAGACGGGGCTGGACCCGGTGCGCGTGCAGCCGCTGACGGTCATGGAGCCGCTGTTCATTCCGCCGTCCGGTTTCCACGTCTCTCCGGTGCTTGCCTACTCGCCCGACCCGGGACAGGTTCTTGCCGTCGATCCGGGCGAGACTGCCGAGGTGTCACGGGTGAAGATCGGTGACCTGGTGGACCCGGCGAATCGAATCATGGTGACTAAGAAGACATTTGGTATCCGTTACAGTGGCCCGGCCTTCTTGTTGCCGGGGATGCTGGTGTGGGGCTTCACCGGGCAGATCATCTCGGCGATGTTGGAGGTGTCCGGCTGGGCACAGCCATGGGACACTCGTAACCTTCGTGATCTTGATGAGCTGCTGGCCGAGCACCTGGGAGGGTCGGTATGAATCTGAATCCATCACAGTGGCTCGATATCGGCGTCATCGCCGTCGCGTTCATTGCCGCGGTGTCCGGATGGCGTTCCGGCGCACTGGGTTCCTTGATGTCGTTCGTCGGGGTGATCCTGGGCGCGGTGGCCGGTGTGATGCTGGCCCCGCATGTGGTGGGCAACCTGGATGGGGCACGTACCCGGTTGTTCGCCTCGTTGCTGCTCATTCTCGTGTTGGTGGTCATCGGCGAGGTGGCGGGCGTGGTGCTGGGCCGGGCCATGCGTGGTGCCATCAAGAATCGGGTACTGCGCGCCGGTGATTCGGTGGTGGGCGTGGTGCTGCAGGTGGCCGCCGTGCTGGTGGCCGCATGGCTGCTGTCCATTCCGATGCAGAGTTCCAATCAGCCGAATATCTCTGCGGCAGCTCGTGAATCGAGAGTTCTCAGCCAGGTCGACAAGTACGCCCCGGACCAACTCCGCAAGGTGCCCAACGACCTGTCGAAGCTGCTGGACACCTCGGGTGTGACCGGTGTATTGCAGCCGTTCGGTAAGACTCCTATCGCGGCCGTCGATGCCCCGGATTCAACGTTGGTTGACGGTCCGGTGGTGCGAGGCGCCGAGCCGAGCGTCGTCAAGATCAAGGGCATTGCCCGCAGCTGCCAGAAGTCGCTTGAGGGAACCGGATTCGTCATCGCCCCGCACCGGGTGATGTCGAACGCGCACGTGGTGGCCGGTACCAACAGCGTCACCGTCGAGTCGGCCGGGCAGACGTTCGATGCCACTGTGGTGGCCTACGACCCCAATGCCGATATCTCGATCCTCGCGGTTCCGGATATGCCGGCCACGCCGCTGGTCTTCGCACCCAAACCCGCGAAGACCGGGGACGACGCCATCGTGCTGGGCTACCCGGGCGGCGGGAACTACAAGGCGACACCGGCACGGGTCCGGGAGATCATCGAACTGAACGGCCCGGACATCTACCGGTCCACCACGGTCACACGCGAGGTGTATACCGTCAGGGGCTCGGTGCTGCAGGGCAATTCGGGCGGTCCGTTGATCGACACGGAGGGCCGTGTGCTCGGTGTGGTCTTCGGGGCGGCGATCGACGACGACGACACCGGCTTCGCGCTGACCGCCAAGCAGGTCAAGGATCAGCTCGCCAAGGCCGAGCTTTCCGAGCCCGTCGCCACCGGCAGTTGCATCTCCGCGCCGGAGGCCAACAAGTCACCGCAGCCCGTCAGCGGACCGCAATCACCGGCGCCCAATAAAGCTCCGTAGGTGCTCGTTGACGGTGCCGGGGTCTTCCTCGTGGCCGTAATGTCCTACCCCGCGCAGCGCGACGAACTGGCCGTGGGGTGCGAAGGACAGTGATCGATGCACCGGGTCGGCGAGCACATAGGGATCGCTGTCGCCGCGCATGTGAAGTACCGGGACGGTTAGTTCACGGTTCATTGAGCGCATGAAACGCCAACCCTCGCTGCGTAACTGGCTACGCACCGCCCACCGCTGGTACTCCAGCGCGCAATGGGCAACCCCGGGGATGGCGATCGCGGTGCGCAGCTGCTGGATGGTCTCGGCGAAATCGTCGGTGGTGGTCCAATGCTCGCCCGCCCGCAAGCGCACCAGACGTTCCAGCTCGGCACCGCGATGACGTGTCAGGGTCCGCTCGGGAAAGATGGGCAGCTGGTAGCGCATCAAGGAGGGCAGTAACGCGCTTCCCTGCCCGGTTCTGCGGAATGTGGCGGTGCGCAGGGCGATCGGGTGTGGCGAGCTCACCACCGCGATGGCATCGACGAGGCGCGGATGCAGGTTCGCGGTGGCCCAGCAGACCAGTCCGCCCTCGGCATGCCCGACCAGCGTGGCCGACGTGTGTCCCAGGGCGCGGATCAATCCGGCGGTGTCTCCGGCCAGCGCCCATCCGTCGTATCCGCGTGGCGGTTTGTCGCTGCCTCCGTAGCCGCGGAGATCGACCGCCACCACGCGGGCGTCCGTCAGCTCGCGAAGCTGATGCCGCCACGACCACCAGAAGGATCCGAACCCATGCAGCAGCAATACGAGTGGCCTGCTGGTGACGGCCACGGTTGGTGTGTGGGGAGTTTCGGCTTCCACCACGTGGAACCGAATACCGTTGGCGTGTACGTCAAAGTGGCGCCACGGGCCGACGATGCGGACCACTGATGGGTCGGGGTGACGTGCCGTCTGGTCGAACAGCATGGATGCGTCGGTGTCGAGCCGACTTCAGTGGGCTACCAGCCCGACGGGTCTGTGGGCTTGGCCGACTTGGTCAGTGCGGGAGTCTCGTCGTCACGTGAGGTAAACACGGTCCGTGTTTCCTTGACGGAGGCGATGGTGTCGCGTGGTCCTCGGATCCGTCTGACCTGGAGGAAACCGATCAGCACGGCAAGGATGGCGACGAACACCATGGCGGCGAAGATGATCAGGTACGCCGCCCAGGCGGGCAGCCAGATCTTGAGGATCTCCGCGGCGAAGAAGAAGAAGAAGAACGTCGAGTAGAACAGGACGACGAGAGCCGCGATGAAGAAGATGCTGCCCGCGACACCCTTCTTGACGTCCCGGACGACCTCGGCACGGGCCAGTTCCACCTCGGCACGCACCAGAGCGGAGACCTGGGTGGTGGCATCACGGACGAGATTGCCGATGGTGGGTTCTCCGGTGCCGGTCGCGTTCGGATCGGACAGCGGAATGGCGGCGACGGTGATCGGAACACCATTGCTGTCCGTGCGGTAGTTGCGGCTTCCAGGGCTGCTCACTGTGCTCCCTCCGTGTCCCTTGCGGGTCCGGTGTGATGTCGTGCGGCCTATGTTGCCACGTCGGTGGCGCCAGGGCTGCGGCGCGTCTGGCCTGGGGCGTCGTTACCCAATCGATAGCACTGTGACAGAAGTGACCAGTGTGAATCTTGTTTAGAATGGTGTCAGGCATGGCCGACGGGGGAGAGATGCGGCCGGAATAAGAAAGGCTGCACGACATGAGGTCACTTGGACGGCATATGCGGTACGGATTGCCGGTCCTGATCGCACTGTTTGGCCTCGTCGTGGGAACGATTCCGGCTGGCGCGGCTCCTGCCGCCGGAGCCGATGACAAGGTGCCCATGGGCGGCGGATCCGGGCTCATCATCAACGGTGACACCCTCTGCACGCTGACGACGATCGGCCACGACAACAAGGGCAATCTGGTGGGCTTCACCTCGGCTCACTGTGGTGGTGCAGGTTCACAGGTGGCCTCCGAGGACTTTCCCAAGAAGGGTGTGGTCGGAAAGTTCGTCAACGGTAACGAGCAGTACGACTACGCCACCATCCAGTTCGATCCGGAAAAGGTGCAGCCGGTGTCCACCTACAAGGGGTTCGCCATCACCGGAATCGGACCGGACCCGCAGCCCGGCGACATCGCGTGCAAGCTGGGCCGCACCACCGGTAACTCGTGCGGCGTGACCTTTGGAGCCGGAGCAGAGCCCGGCACCTTCATCAATCAGGTCTGCGGGCAACCCGGAGACTCGGGTGCGCCGGTCACCGTGAACGGACAGCTGGTAGGGATGATCCACGGCGCCGCCACCAAGCTGCCGGTGTGCGTCATCAAGTACATCCCGCTGCACACACCGACCACCACGTACTCGATCAACACCGTGCTGGCCGATATCAACGCCAAGAACCGCACCGCCGGAGTGGGTTTCACCCCGGTCGGCTAGTTCGAAGCCCTACTTACTGGCTCTGATCGCCTCGAAGACGCTCGGGTCGACCAGTGTCGAGGTGTCGCCCAGCTCGCGCCCCTCGGCCACATCACGCAGCAACCGCCGCATGATCTTGCCGCTGCGGGTCTTGGGCAGCTCGGGTACCACATGAATCTCGCGCGGCTTGGCTATGGGTGAGATCTCCTTGGACACCTGAGCTTTCAGGTGTGAGACGAGCTCATCGCCCTCGACGGTGTGGCTTGCCTTGAGAATCACGAACGCCACGATGGCCTGTCCCGTCGTTTCGTCGGAGGCGCCGACAACGGCGGCCTCGGCGACACCGTCATGTCCGACGAGCGCGGATTCCACCTCGGCGGTGGAGATTCGGTGACCGGAGATGTTCATGACGTCGTCGATGCGACCCAACACCCAGATGGCGCCGTCGCTGTCGTAGCGTGCGCCGTCTCCGGCGAAGTACCAGCCCTTCTCGGCATAACGGGACCAGTAGGTCTCCTTGAACCGCTCGGGGTCGCCCCAGATACCGCGCAGCATGGACGGCCACGGCTGATCGAGCACCAGGTACCCGGTGACCGGTTCATCGCCGCTGGCTGGCTCCAGCCGATTCCCGTCGTCATCAACGATTTTCGCGGAGATACCGGGTAGCGCACGCATCGCCGAGCCGGGCTTGGTGTCGGTGACGCCGGGCAGCGGGGAGATCATCGCCGAGCCGGTTTCGGTCTGCCACCAGGTGTCCACGATGGGGGTGCGGTTGCCGCCGATGACCTCGCGGTACCAGCGCCATGCCTCCGGGTTGATCGGCTCACCGACGCTGCCCAGCAGGCGCAGGCTGGACAGATCGTGCGCGAACGGGATGTCGCGTCCCCACTTCATGAAGGTACGCACCAACGTGGGAGCTATGTAATAGATGGTGACACCGTACTTTTCGATGATCTCGAAATGCCGGTGCTCGTTCGGCGAGGTGGGTGTGCCCTCGTAGACCACTTGGGTGGCGCCGTTGGACAGCGGGCCGTAGACGATGTAGGTGTGGCCGGTGACCCAACCGATATCGGCTGTGCACCAGTACACGTCGGTCTCGGGCTTGAGGTCGAAGATGTTGAAATGCGTGTACGAAGTCTGCGTCAGGAAGCCGCCTGAGGTGTGCACGATGCCCTTGGGCTTTCCGGTTGTTCCCGAGGTGTACAGCAGGAACAGCGGATGCTCGGAATCAAAGGATTCGGGCGTATGGGTGGTGTCGGCGTGAGCAACTGTCTCGTGCCACCACAGGTCGCGTTCCTGGGTCCAGTCGACGGGAATCTCGGTGCGGCGCACCACCAGAACATGTTCGACGGAACTCGGATCGCCACCCAACGCTTCGTCCACGGCGGCCTTCAGTGGGGCCGCGGTGCCGCGCCGCCATTGGCCGTCGGAGGTGATGACCAGCTTGGCCTCGGCGTCGTCGATACGCGCCCGCAGTGCCGCTGCGGAGAATCCCGCGAACACCACCGAATGCATGAGCCCCAGCCGCGCACATGCCAGCATCGCGACGATCGCCTCGGGCAGCATCGGCATGTAGATAGCGACCCGGTCACCGGAAACCAGGCTGAGCTCGGTCAGATAGTTGGCCGCCTGGCTGACCTGAGCCAGCAGCTCGGCGTAGGTGATGGTGCGGGTGTCGCCGGGCTCGCCCTCCCAGTAGATGGCGACGCGATCACCATGGCCGGCCTCCACATGCCGATCGACACAGTTGTAGGCGACATTGAGCTTGCCGCCGACGAACCACTTCGCGAACGGTGCGTCGGACCAGTCGAGTACGTCGCCGAAAGGCTCGCTCCAGTGCAGACGGCCAGCCTGCTGTGCCCAGAACCCGAGCCGATCTTCCTCGGCCGCCTGATAGAGGTCGGCGGTCGCGTTCGCTGTCGCCACGAACTCCGGCGACGGCGGGTAGCGATCCGGTTCGGTGCTGATTTCGGTCATCTGATCTGGCCTTTCTGCCCTAGACAGGTCCGCTCGAAAGCCTAGTGGGCGCCCCCGGTTACCGAGAAGTAATTGGGGCCGTCGTTCAGATCCGGGCGTGGCGGTGTGTCGATGGAGAGACATCGGCGTGTTACCCGCCTATGGTTCGTCCTACCTATTTCAGCTACCGAAGGGCAGGGTGAGGATGCGGTTTCGCCGACTGGCCGTCGCGTTGCTCGTCGGCATTGCGGCGCTCCTGCCCTCGGGCTGCGGTGACCTGGTGACTCCGGCGCCCCCGGGCTACTTCAGCATGTACATCACCGAACCCGAGCACACCTTGGTCCCGGGAAACACCACCGAGAATCAGGGTGGTCGGATCCTGCGCTCGCTATTTACCGCGCTGGTCGAGTTCAACAACGACACCGCGGAAGTGGAATACACCGGCGTGGCCGAGTCGATCACCAGCCACGACAACGTCAATTGGACGATCAAGCTCAAGCCGGGATGGACCTTCCATAACGGCGAACCGGTGACCGCGCAGTCCTACGTGGATGCCTGGAACTACACCGCCTTGAGCACCAATGCCCAGGGTTCCTCGAGTTTCCTTGCCAACGTCGACGGGTACGGCGATCTACAGGGAGATCCGAAGAACAAGATCCCGCCGCGGGCCACCCAGATGCGCGGATTGCACGTCGTGGATGACGTGACATTCACCGTCCGGCTCAACACCCCGTTCGCTATCTACCCGATGACCTTGGGATACACCGCGTTCCTGCCGCTGCCCAAGGCCTTTTATCGGGATCCGGCCAAGTTCGGCGTGCACCCCATCGGCAATGGCCCCTTCAAGGCCGACGGCGACTGGGTGCGTGGTATCGGGTTCACGCTGAGCCGTTACGACCAGTACGCCGGCCCGAAGAAGGCCAAGTCCAAGGGCTTGATCTGGCGGGTATACACCGAGGGCCTGACCGCGTACACCGATATGCAGGCCGGTGCTCTCGACATTCAGCTCGATCTGCCCGACTCCGCCTACGAGAACGCCAGGGCCGAATTCGGATCGGCCTTCCTGGAGCGGCCCCGCCCGGACATCACCTCGCTGGGGTTCCCGATGTACGACCCGCGGTACAAGGATGTACGTGTGCGCCAGGCGATTTCGATGGCCATCGACCGTGAGGCGATCACCCAGGTAATCTTCTCCGGCACCCGCACCCCGGCCACGTCCTATGCGTCGGCGGTGGTCTACGGGTACCGCAAGGGGGCGTGCGGAAAGCTGTGCGAGCTGCACGTCGATGAGGCCAACAAACTGCTCGATGACGCTCATTTCGACAGGAGCAAGCCCATTGAGCTGTGGTACAGCTCATCGAGCACCGGAGCACTGTCGTGGGTGCAGGCCATCGGAAACCAGCTGCAGTCGAACCTGAAAGTGCCCTACAGCCTCAAGAGCCTGCCGTGGTCGCAGTTCCTGCCGTTGCAGGACAGCAAGGGGATGACCGGACCGTTCCGTTCCGGCTGGGTGATGGACTACCCGTCGATCTACAACTTCCTGGAGTCGTTGTACGGCACGGTGGCGCTGCCACCGGCGGGCTCCAATTACGTGTTCTACAGCAATCCGGCATTCGACGAGCTGCTGCGGCAGGGGAACAACCAACCGACCGTGGAACTGGCCACCAAGGCGTATCAGAAGGCAGAAGACCTGTTGTTCAAGGACCTTCCGGCCGCGCCGCTGTTCTATGAGGTCAATCAGGCGGTGCATTCCAAGCGGGTGAGCAACGTCAAGATCAGTATCCAGGACTGCATCGAGTACGCCGATGTGGAGGTCGTGCAGTGACCGCCAAAATTCTTGAAATCCAGCGGCTTTGGCAGAACGCGGGCTTGTTTCGTTATGTGGTGAAACGGCTGCTACTGGCCATTCCGGTGCTCATAGGCACGTCGCTGCTCATCTACTCCCTGGTGTACGCGCTACCGGGTGACCCCATTCGGGCGTTGGCGGGCGACCGTCCGTTCACCCCCGAGGTCATGGCTCAACTACGCGAGCGCTTTCATCTCAATGATCCGTTCCTGGTGCGCTACGGCAAGTACATCGTGGGCTTCCTGCACGGTGACTTCGGTACTGACTTTCAGGAACGCCCTGTTGCGCAAACTGTTTCACAACGTCTGCCGGTGACGTTGAGGCTCACGGTGGTGGCCGTGGCGTTCGAGACGATCATCGGCATCACCGCCGGAGTGCTGTGTGCGGTGCGCCGGGGATCGTTCTACGACAACCTTGTTCTTGTCACCACGACGCTGCTGGTCTCGATGCCCGTGTTCGTGCTGGGCTTCCTGGCGCAGTACCTGTTCGGCTTCAAGCTCGGCTGGTTCCCGATCGCCGGAATCCGGGACGGCTGGTATAGCTTCCTGCTGCCGGGGCTGGTGCTGGCCTCGCTGTCCATGGCCTATGTGGCTCGGCTCACCCGAACCTCGATGTTGGAGACCATGGATGCCGACTTTGTCCGGACTGCCCGTGCCAAGGGCATCTCCGAATCACGCATTCTGTTGCGGCACACCCTGCGTAACAGCCTGATTCCCGTCGTCACATTCATCGGCGCCGACGTGGGTGCGCTGCTGGCGGGCGCCGTCGTCACCGAGTCGGTGTTCAACATCCCTGGGTTGGGGAGGGCGACATTCGATGCGGTGCGCAACCAGGAGGGCGCCGTCGTGGTGAGCATCCTGACGCTGATCGTCTTCTTCTACATCTTCTTCAATCTCGTCGTCGACATCCTGTACGCGCTGCTGGATCCGAGGATTCGCTATGAGTGACCCCATACATGCCCCCGGCCCGGTCTCGGGCCCTGATGCCGCCGCCGAATCGTTGGTGGAGCAGGCGGATCTTTGGGGAAACGCCTGGAAGTACCTGCGGCGCAGTGGTTTCTTCATCACCGGGTCGATCCTGCTGACGATTCTGGTCCTGATGGCGTTGGTCCCGCAGTTGTTCACCTTCGGAAAGGACCCTCGGGCCTGCGACCTCTATCAGGCGCGCAAGGGGATCAGCGCGGCGCACTGGCTGGGTACGGACCTACAAGGATGCGACTATTACGCCAACGTGGTCTATGGGGCGCGGGTGTCGCTGACGATCGGTCTGATCGCGATGGTGGGTGTGCTGATCATCGGTGTGCTCGTCGGGGCGCTGGCGGGATACTTCGGAGGTTTCGCCGACTCCACGCTGTCCCGGTTGACCGATGTCTTCTACGGTATCCCAACGATTTTGGGTGGCATGATCCTGCTGTCCGTCGTCGGTCATCGGACGGTGTGGAGCGTCGCGGGCGCGCTGATCGTGTTCGGCTGGATGACCTCGATGCGGCTGGTGCGATCCAGTGTGATGACCATCAAACAGAGCGACTACGTTCAGGCCGCCATCGCGCTGGGAGCGCCGACGTGGCGAATCCTGCTGCGGCACATACTTCCCAATGCGTTGGCGCCCGTGCTGGTGTACGCCACCATCGCGGTGGGCAGCTTCATCGCGGCGGAGGCCACGCTGACCTATATGGGCATCGGGCTGGAGCTGCCCGAGATTTCGTGGGGGCTTCAGATCAACGATGGACAGTCCCGTTTCGCCACCACGCCGAGGCTGGTCATCGTTCCGGCCTTGTTCCTCTCGGCCGCCGTGCTCGGCTTCATCATGGTTGGTGACGCCCTCCGTGATGCTCTCGATCCGCGGAGGAGGTAGACGGTGCCCGCAGATTCCGTGGTTGAGATCGAGGACCTCTCGGTCGACTTCGAGGTAGACAAACAATGGGTGCCGGCGGTCAAGGGTGTCTCGCTGACGGTCGCCAAGGGCGAGGTGCTCGCCATCGTCGGTGAATCCGGCTCGGGGAAATCGACCACTGCCATGGCCATTCCGGCATTGTTGCCGTCCACCGCGCGGGTGGCGGGCAGCATCAAGCTCAACGGTGCCGAGCTGCTGGGGGCCACCAATGACGAACTGCGCGAGGTCCGCGGCAAGGATGTCGCCGTCATCTTCCAGGAGCCGATGACGGCGCTGAACCCGGTCTACACCATCGGTTGGCAGATTGCCGAGGCCGTACGTGCGCACAAGAAGATGACGCGCAGGCAGGCGCGCGAGCGCGCCATCGAGTTGCTGGAGCTGGTGGACATGCCCGAGCCCCAGCAGCGGGTCAAGCATTACCCCCATCAGCTTTCCGGAGGGCAGCGTCAGCGCGCGATGATCGCGCAGGCACTGGCCCTGGACCCGGGGCTACTCATCGCCGATGAGCCCACCACTGCGCTGGATGTGACCGTGCAGGCCGAAATCCTTGATCTCATGCGTGATCTACGGCATCGCATCGAGGCCGGCATCATCCTGATCACCCACGATATGGGTGTCGTCGCCGACATGGCCGATCGCATCATGGTGATGAAGGACGGTGAGGTTGTCGAGGAGGGTGATGCCGACAGCATCTTCCACCGGGCGCAGCAGCCATACACGCAGCAGCTGCTGGCATCGGTGCCGCATCTGGGTGCGACATTGGGCGACGCCGACGAATCATCTTTACCGATAACCGATCTGGCGCTGAGCGTGGAACATGCCGTCATCGAGTACCCAGGAAAGGGCGGCAATTTCCGGGCCATCGACGACGTGTCCTTCTCGATCGGCAGAGGGGAGGTGGTGGGCCTCGTCGGCGAGTCGGGTTCCGGGAAATCCACCATCGGGCGCGCCGCGGTGGGCCTACTCAAGGTGGCTTCGGGCACTATCTGTGTTGCTGGGCAGGATATTTCGACTGCCAACCGTAAGCAGCTGCGTGATATCCGGAGCAAGGTGGGCGTGGTGTTCCAGGATCCGGGATCGTCGCTGAATCCGCGATGGCCCATCGGCCAGTCGATCGCCGAGCCGTTGACCCTGCACACCGATATGGATCGCTCCCAGCGGGAAAGCAGAGTCAAGACGTTGTTGGAGCAGGTGCAGCTGCCCCCGAACATGCGAAACCGGTTCCCCCACCAGCTTTCCGGAGGCCAGCGGCAGCGGGTGGGCATCGCGCGGGCGCTGGCGCTGGAGCCGACCCTGTTGATCGCCGACGAGCCAACCTCGGCGCTGGATGTCTCGGTGCAGGCCCGGGTGCTCGAACTCTTTGCAGAGCTGCAACGTGAGCACGGGTTCGCGTGCTTGTTCATCAGCCACGACCTGGCGGTTGTCGAATTGGTGGCAAGCCGCATCGCGGTGCTCAACCACGGTCGTCTTGCCGAATTCGGTTCTGACAAACAGGTATTGACCGCACCCACCGATGACTACACCAAACGGCTGCTGGCGGCTGTTCCGGTACCCGACCCTGAGCAGCAGCGAATCCGGCGCGAGGAGCGCAAGGCCCTGCGGTGAGTCTCGTATGCGGCGAGTCATTCAGTACCGTTAGTGGACCATGACTGATCCACTCGCGCCGCTGGCCGCCCTGCCGGGAGTATCCGACGCTGCCGAATCCGCCCGTGATGCGTTGAGCAAGGTGCACCGTCACCGCGCCAATCTGCGGGGATGGCCGGTGACCGCGGCCGAGGCTGCGGTGCGGGCGGCCAGGTCTTCGTCGGCACTGGATGGCGGCACGATGAAGCTGAGCGCCGATGGTGCGGTGGAGGACCCGATACTGGCCGGCGCGCTGCGGGTCGGTCAGGCGCTCGATGGGGACGCGCTCACTCAGTTGACCGCGGTGTGGTCGCGTGCCCCACTGCAGGCATTGGCGCGTCTTCATGTGTTGGCGGCCACCGGCATGGCGGACGAGGACACTCTGGGACGCCCGCGCCCTGGCGTCGACACCGATCGGCTGGAGTTGTTGGCGCAACTGGCGTCGGGTGGAACATCGGTGTCCGCACCGATTCTCGCGGCGATCACGCACGGGGAACTGTTGGCACTGAATCCCTTTGGTTCTGCCGATGGTGTGGTCGCCCGCGCGGCGTCCCGATTGGTGACGGTCTCACGCGGGCTGGATCCGCACGCGCTCGGTGTCCCCGAGGTGATGTGGATGCGGCAGTCCGGCAGATACCGTGAGCTTTCGTCCGCGTTCGCCGGAGGCACACCCGAAGCCATCGCTGCCTGGATCATCTTCTGCTGTCAGGCATTAACGGCGGGTGCGGCAGAGGCGACATCGATCGCCGACAGCGCTAAGCGCTGACCGAGGCTGGTCTGAACAGTAAAAACGGGCGACGGTCCGAATGAATCGGCCCGCCGCCCGTTAGCACGGATCCTCCGGTTACCAAGCGTGCAATGTGGGTTGTGTGGGTGGCCTCGGCGCTTTCACGACGCTTCCAACTCGGACTTCACCCAAGAAGTCTGATGAATTGTCTCTGTTCGCGATTACGCAGGCCCACAACGCTTCTGCCCTTGTCGCGGCGTGCTCCGCGTGGGTGCCGTGGTCCGTGCTGGGAATCCTAGGTCGGGAGATCGATCCTTCTCTTCCGGGTCGACCTTGGCCTTGCCAGGCTTCCGTACCTACTTTCTACACTGAGACGACGGTCACATCAAGGGGTAATTCGTTTGGTCACTGCATTGTTACGTGCGTGCCGAAAGTGACATGTGTCTAGTACTACGGCCGTAGCTTGCGAATCAGCGAATAGGTAAGTGCCCCAGCGGCGATCGCGCTCAGTCCTACGGCCGCCGTGGTGGCGGCCGCCGCGCCGGAGGGAACGGGTATCCGGTCGCCGAGCGACACGGGCCGTGAGAACGTCAGCACCGGCCATCCACGTGCCATGGATTCCTTGCGTAGCGCCCGGTCCGGGTTGACGGCTGTCGGGTGACCGACAGACTCCAACATGGGCAGGTCGGTGATCGAATCGGAGTAGGCGTAGCAGTGCTCCAGCGGGTAGCCCTCGCGCTTGGCGAGTTCCTGGATCGCGGCCACCTTGCCTTCCCCGTAGCAGTAGAAGGCGACATCTCCGGTGTACTTACCGTCCTCCACCACCATGCGCGTGGCCATGGCGTGGGTGGCGCCGAGTGCGCGCGCGATGGGGGCCACGATCTCTTCGCCGGACGCGGAGACCACCACAACATCACGGCCGCAGAGTTTGTGATCGGCGATCAGATCGGCCGCCTCGGCGAACACCAACGGATCGACGATGTCGTGCAGTGTCTCGGCCACGATCGCCTTCACCTGTTCGACATCCCACCCCGTACACATGTTGGTGATGTGTGTGCGCATGCGATCCATCTGGTCGTGATCGGCACCCGACAGCAAGAAGAAGAACTGTGCATAACTCGATTTCAAGACGGCGCGTCTATTTATTAGGCCCTGGTCGAAGAACGGCTTGCTGAAGGCGAGAGTGCTCGACTTTGCGATCACGGTCTTATCCAGATCGAAGAAGGCCGCCGTCCTGGGGGCTTGGCCGGCGTCCGTGGGCTCACTGATGGCCGCGGCATCCCGGTCTTCGACAGACGGAGAGGATCCGGGTGCCGTTGCGTGGTCGGTCACAGCTCGAGGATAGATCTCATGGATTACATCGTCGGGTCCATCAGTAAAGTCCCAGTTCAGCCGGGGTAGTCTGGTAACGCGGCTACGCCAGAAGAAGGGTTGCCTTTCTTTGGCTTTTTTCAGCCGATTGGTCTTGCCACCCTCACCTGGTTCGTGTGTATAGTGGGGTTACTCGGCTATGCCGAGTGTGTCTCAGCCCGACCCCCCGGGGCTGAAGCACGACGACCCTCGCCTCCTCCCCCCCTGGCGAGGGTCGTCCTCTTTTCTGGGGACGTTTATCACCGATTTTTGCGGCTCATCCCGGATCTATCCACAGATTCGTATCCATCCCCAATCTCGATGAAGCCCCTGGCGTTCACGTCGCGCAACCTTGATGGTGGAGCGCGTGGAGGCAAACGCGGGGGAGCCGATCGTCGTGGCAGTCGGCGATGGACGGCTTGGCAACGACATCGAGCGGATCGTCGCCGCGACTGGCAGGCCACTGATCACCGCTACCGATGCCGGTTCGATCGGCAGACAGGCCTGGACCCGCGCGAGTGCGGTGCTGCTCGATGGAGCCGACCCGTCGTTGGAAGCTGTGATCAGACTGCCTCGCCGTTCGCGGGTGTTACTCATCTCTGGGGACGAGCCGACAAGTGAGATGTGGCGCAGAGCGGTCGCGGTGGGTGCCGAGGAGGTGCTCACGTTGCCCGAGGACGAAGTCAGGCTCATCGAGGCATGTGCGGCGATGCCGGTCAGCGCCTCGGCGGGTCGCGCCCCGGTGATTGCGGTGGTGGGAGGACGCGGTGGTGCCGGTGCGTCGGTGCTGTGTGCGGCGATTGGTCTCTGCGTGCCGGGCGGTGCGCTCATTGTGGATGCCGATCCGTACGGAGGCGGAATCGACCTACTGCTCGGATGGGAGGACGTCGAGGGCCTGCGCTGGCCGGACATCGATATGCGCAGTGGTCGAGTGGGTTTCGATGCTCTTCGACGTGCGCTGCCGCATCGGCGCGGGCTTGTTGTGGTGTCGGGCGACAGAACGGGTGGCGGAGGCAACACGGAGGCGATCGGTGGGGTCATCGATAGTGCACGCGACGCCGGCGTGCCGGTGATCATCGACCTTCCGCGGCGTCTCGGTGCGACAAGTGTGGCCGCACTGGAGCGCGCGGATCTGGTGGTCGTGGTGACACCTGCCGAGGTGCGAGCCTGCGCGGCCGCTGCGCTTGTGACCAGCGCGATACAGCTCATCAATCCGAACGTCGGCGTTGTGGTGCGAGGTCCGGCTCCGAGCGGGTTGCGGGCGGCCGAGGTGGCCGAAATCGTGGGGGCCCCAATGATCGCCGCGATGCGGCCGGAACCGAATCTCGGCAATCGCCTCGACAACGGCGGTCTGCGATTATCGCGCCGTTCACCGTTGACGGGTGCCGCGCACGCCGTGCTGGCGCTGGTCTCACGGGAAGGCACGGGTGCGGCGGCATGACCGGATCGCTGATCGATCGCGTTCGGGAACGGCTCGCGACAGAGAACGCGACGCTGCGTCCTACGGCGGTAGCGGCGGTGATACGCGCTGAATCCGGTGGCGTACTGGGTGATAGCGATGTGCTGCACAACATAAAGGAGCTCCAAAGTGAGCTGGGCGGTGCGGGCGTCCTCGAGCCACTGTTAGGCGCGGACGGAGTCACAGACGTCTTGGTCACCGCGCCGGATCGGGTCTGGGTGGATGACGGTCAAGGATTGCGGCTCACCGCAGTGCGATTCGCCGACGAGGCCGCCGTGCGGCGACTCGCGCAGCGGCTGGCTCTCGCGGTGGGGCGACGTCTCGATGACGCGCAACCGTTTGTCGACGGTCAGCTGACAGGGATCGGCCCACCGCGTTCAGTGGTACGCCTTCATGCTGTGCTGGCGCCGATCGCAGTGGGCGGAACATGTGTCTCGCTGCGCGTATTACGCCCGACTGCTAAGGGTTTGGATCAGCTGATCGCTGATGGCACCGTCGCTGAAGACGCTGGAGTCTTGCTTCGCGGGATGCTGGCGGCCCGGTTGGCGTTCCTCGTAACGGGGGGAACTGGCGCGGGTAAAACGACGCTGCTATCGGCCCTGCTCGGAGCCGTCCATCCATCGGAACGCATCATCTGCGCCGAGGACGCCGCCGAGCTCGCGCCGCGTCATCCGCATGTGGTCACGTTGGCTGCACGCACCGTCAACGTCGAGGGGGTGGGAGAGGTCACCCTCCGCCAGTTGGTGCGGCAGGCGTTGCGGATGCGACCCGATCGCATCGTGGTGGGAGAGGTGCGGGGCGCCGAGGTTGTTGAGCTACTGACCGCACTGAACACCGGTCACGATGGAGGTGCGGGAACTGTCCACGCAAACGCCCCGGCAGAGGTCCCGGCAAGGCTGGAAGCGCTGGGAGCGTTGGGTGGGCTCGATCGTGCCGCGCTCCACTCGCAGTTCGCCGCGGCCATTCAGTGCGTGTGTCACATCAGGCGGTTTGGAAACATTCGGAAACTGACTGAGATCGCGGTGGTGTGCAAGGGCGACGACGGGATAGCGCGGGTGATACCCGCATGGAATCTCGACGGTGGGCCTCGTTCCGGCGCGGAGCGGTTCGATGCATTGATCGCGCGGGGTGCGATATGACGCCACAGGCCCTGCTGCTGCTCTCTGCCGCGTTACTTTTTGCACCGCAAAGGCGTTCACGCCTACGGCCGAGGGCTTCCTCGCGGCGGTGGAACTGGAAACTGGCGGCAGTACCTACGGGCGGACTGGTGCTGGCGGCCCTGTGGTTGTTGCCTCTGTCGGTGGTGATCGCGGTGGGGGCGGTGGGCGGAACCTTGTGCTTGTGGTGGAGTCGCCGCTGCCGGCTGAAGGCCCAATCGAAGGAACTGGCTGTTTTGGAGTCCGGTCTTGATGTGCTTGTCGGCGAGCTGAGGGTTGGTGCGCATCCGGTGCACGCGTTCGAAATCGCTGCGGCGGAGCTTGGCGGAACGGTCGGGGAGGTGTTCGCGGCCATGGCCGCACGCGCACGTCTCGGGGTGAAACTGGATCCGGCCGTGCCGAGACTGGGGCCATTGGCGGGCCAGTGGAGTCGGATCAGCAGCGGCTGGGCGCTGGCCCAGCGGCACGGCCTCGCGGTTGCCGATCTGCTTGACGCATGTAGCACGGACCTGCAGGAGCGGCAAAGATTTACCTCGCGTGTTAACGCCGGGCTCGCCGGGCCTCGCGCGACCGCGGCAGTGCTCACTGGTCTGCCGGTGGCGGGAATCGGTCTGGGGCAGATGATCGGAGCCAAACCGCTAATCGTGCTGTGCTCCGGTGGGGTCGGTGGCGTGCTGCTCGTCGTTGGGGTGGTGCTGGCGTGTGCAGGTCTGCTGTGGTCCGACGCTATTACGGGGAAGGCATTGCGATGACCGCAGCGCTGTTGATGCTGGCCGCGGCCATCGTGACCGCGCCGGGAGCGTTGCGTGCTCGGGTCAGGCTGCCGCGTGCGGATGTGGTTGTCTCGGCCGATCACAGCGTGACCGAAAAGGGGCTATGGGGAATGGCATTCAGTCTTGATGTGCTCAGTGTGTGTCTTCGATCGGGGATGCCGGTCGCAACCGCCGCCCTAGTGGTGTCGTCCTGCGCGCCGTCGGAACTGGCCCGCATCCTGAACCGAGCAGGGGAGATGCTCGCCTTGGGAGCACCGGCGTCTGCGGCCTGGGCTGACCCGGGACCGCCGGATGATCTGGGATACGAGCAGCGGCAGGCGCTGACCAGACTGGCGCGCCGATCGGCCGACTCCGGCGCGGTGATGGCTGATGGGATTGCCGCGTTGGCCACTCAATGTCGCAGGGACGCGGTCGATTCGGCCGTGGCCACCGCGGAGCGGGCCGGTGTGCTGATCGGTGCGCCGCTGGGTCTGTGCTTTCTGCCGTCATTCGTTTGTCTGGGCATCGTGCCTGTCGTCATGGGTTTGGCGCGGGATGTGTTCAGTGGTGGTGTGCTGTGACCCGCGGACCGACCGCGGGGTTGAGAGGGAGGGAATCCATTGATACGCAACATCTTGACGAAGCTACGTCGGCGGATGGTGGTGGTCGTCGAGTCAGAGGACGGCATGTCCACGGTCGAGTACGCGATCGGGACGATCGCTGCGGCGGCCTTCGGAGCGATCCTCTACACGGTGGTTACCGGGGACTCGATCGTCAGTGCGCTTACCAACATCATCACGCGCGCGCTCAACACTGCTGTCTAGCGGGCGACACCGGAGCCGTTACGGTCGAAGCCGCATTCGGCATCGCGGCTTTGGTGGCAGTACTTGTGTTGTGTTCCTCAGGTATTCAAGCGGTTTCGATGCAGGTGCGCTGTGTGGACGCCTCGCGTGAGGCGGCACGGTTGGTCGCTCGGGGTGACGAAGGCGGTGGGCGAGGAGCCGCACACCGCCTTGCTCCTCGCGGCGCGGTGGTCGAGGTTCGGCACGACGGTGACTACGCGGTGGCGCGGGTTACCGCGAGAAGCCTTTTGTTGCCTGCCATTACGATTGCCGCCGAATCGGTCTCAGCGATGGAACCCGAGGGCTGAGGAAGGCTCGGCGACCATCGTTGCGGCAGCGATAATTGTCGTGCTGTTGGCGCTGACCGCGGGAGGCGCCGCAGTGGGCTCGGCGGTAGTAGCGCGGCATCGCGCGCAGGCCGCCGCCGACCTATCTGCGCTGGCCGGTGCACAGCGTGCGCTTTACGGCACGGTTTCCGCCTGCGCGGAGGCGACGGTTGTCGCCCGGAGGACGGGTGCCGCCGTTACCAGCTGCATGGTCGATGATCTCGATGTGGTTGTTGCCGTGTCTGTTCCGGTGATGCTGGGCCGGTTCGGGATGGGTCCGGCCCGAGCGGCGGCTCGCGCAGGACCGGTCGCCGAGGTCGGGTGACGGTGGTGCTGATCAGCGTTTGCTTGTCGATTGCGGTGAATCGAGATAGGGAGCCACCGCGGCATAGAAGATTTCGACGTAGATGTCGATCATGTGTTGGCGGTCCAGGTCGGGGCGGGACTGCCACCAATGCCCGAGACGCTCTGCTGCACCGGACATGGCGTGCGAGAGTCCTTCGGCGAAAAGCTCGGGTACGTCGGGATGATCCTTGGTGATCAGCGCGTAGGTCGTCTCGATGTTGTCCAACCGCAAGGCGGAGAGTTCTTCACGTGACTCCGCGGGCAGCACTGCGGCGCTGCCGTAAATGAGCTCCCACCGCTCGGGATGAGTCTCCAAGAGCTCAAAGAACACGTCGGCGGCAGTGGCGAACTGCTCGCGCACGGTCAGTGTGGGATCTACCCGCTGTATCAGCGTCTGCGCGAAATCAGCCTGTGCGCGCCGCGCGCACGCCAGATATGCGCCGTCTTTGGTTGTGAAGTGACGGTAGGCGATCGGCTTGGTGACGCCCGCTGCCTGGGCGATATCACCCAATGACACCGCGGCGAAACCGCGCTCGAAGAACAACTGTTCGGCGGTATCCAGCAGGTGTTCGCGGCGCTCTGCCCACGGCCGACGTGAGCCCACGCCGGACGTTGAGGCTGCCTCCATGAGTCGACAGTCTAGCCGACTTGTTACTCTCGGTAACAAGAGCTATGTTACCGAAGGTAACAACGACGACGAGCGGCAAGGAGGATCGCGTGACCGCTATCCATCCCGTCCAGACCAGGGGGACTCAGCCATGAGTCGACACAAACAGTCGCGGGGCCGTGCAGGTCGAATTCTCGGCACGTTGTGGATGCCTTTGGTCGCACTCATCGTCATCGTGGTCGTTGGCTTCGGAGTCAATCGGATTCGGGAGAAGTCGCAGGCAATTAGCCATCCGCCGACCACCCGTCCGATTCCGGCCACGGTCGTTCAGATCAATCCCAAGAACGTCACCTACGAGGTGTTCGGCAATTTGGGAACCAGCGGGAAGGTGTCCTATGCCAACCTCAACAGCGAACCCGTCGACGTCGTGCTGACAGCATTGCCGTGGTCGGTCTCTGAAACCACGATGTCGTCGGCCGCGTCGCTGAGCCTGGTCGCCCAGGTGGACGGGGACACGCTGGGCTGCCGCATTCGAGTCAACGGCGAGGTCCGCGAGGAACAGATCGTCAACCATGCCAGTGCCGCGGTCGCATGCACGGTGACGGCAGCATGACGTCGAGTCAGCAGCCGCCGGAGGACGCGGCCACCGGTCCGGTATTGGTAGCGCCCGCGCCGCCAGCGGCGAAGGAACCCGAGAAGCGCCCGGGGCCTGCGCGATTGCTTCGAGTGCTGGCGATTCCAGTGGTGATCTTTTGGGTGCTGGCTGCTGCGGCCCTGAACATTTTCGTGCCCACCCTGGAAGAAACGACCGCGGCCAACGCCAAGGCGATGATTCCTCGTGACGCCCCCTCGTCGGCTGCTGCGATTACCCAGGGGCAGGACTTCGAAGAGTCCGACTACACCAGCATGGCGGTAGTTGTCCTGGAGACCCAGGGCCGCACACTCGGCGAGCAGGACCACCGCTACTACGACGAGATGGTTCGCCGTCTACTCGACGACAAAGAGCACGTGCAATCGCTCATGAATCTGTGGGGCGATCCCGTCACCAGGTCGGGTCAGCAGAGCGCCGACGCGCAGGCCGCAACGCTGACGGTGCGCCCTGCCGGAGATTTGGGTGATGCCGACTCGAACAGGTCGATCAAAGCCATCCGAGGCATCATCGAGAAGCTGGACAAGGACAAGCCCGAGGGGCTCACGGTCTATGTGAGTGGGCCGGCGCCTTTGGCCTCGGACACTCTCAATGCCGCCGACGAGAGCATGGTCACGCTGACGATCGTCACCATCGTGGTGATCATCGCGATGTTGCTCATCGCCTACCGCTCCTTCACTCGGGCGATCATCCCGTTGATCGGTGTGTTGATCACACTGGCGACGGCCCGCGGTGTGGTCTCGCTTCTGGTCGAAAACCACGTCATCGGGATCTCGTCCTTCGCGATGAACATGGCCGTGTCGTTGGTTCTCGGCGTCGCCACTGATTACGGGATCTTTTACCTGGGTCGTTTTCAGGAGGCGCGGCGCGCGGGGGAGGACCGGGAGTCGGCGTACTACACCTCTGTGCGCAGTGTGGCCCACGTTGTTCTGGGATCGGGCATTGCCATATCTGGTGCGTGCCTATGCCTGAGCCTGACGACCCTCGACTACTTCCGGACGCTGGGGCCACCGTGTTTTGTGGCAATGGTCGTCGCCGTTATCGCGGCGCTCACGCTGGGGCCGGCCCTATTGACACTGGGTAGCAAGATTCCGTGGCTCTCCGAGCCGGCCAAGACCAGCCCGGTCTGGCGCAAGCTGGGCACGGCGATTGCCAAGTGGCCTGTCGCGATGATTGCGGTTGCAGCGCTGGTGATTCCGTTGTGTATCGCGAACCTGGCCAACTACACGGTGAGCTACAACGACCGCGATTACGCGCCCAAGAGTGTCGAGTCGTCTCGCGGCTACGACGCCGCGGACCGGCACTTCCAGCCGAGTCAGCTCTCGATCGACACCTTGTACATCAAGGCCGATCACGACATGCGCAACACCACCGACATGATCAGTTTGGACCGGATCGCGAAGAACATTGTTCGTACGCCGGGTATTTCGATGGTGCAAAGCATTACCCGGCCGAATGGCCGGCCGCTGGAACACGCCTCGCTGCCGTATGCGATGGGTTCGATGGGAACCAAGATCGGTCAGAATCTGGGGTTCCTGAAAGACCGCGTAACCGACATCGACACCATGGCCGCCCGGATGGGGGACATGATGGAGTTGAGCAAGAACATGGCGAACATCACCGGGCAGCTGTCCGCGGGTACGCAGATGTCCGTGGAGGCTTCCCGGGGTCTGAAGGCCGCGATGGAGAAGACGCGCGACAACCTGTCCAACTTCGATGACTTCTTCCGCCCGATACGTAACTATTTGTATTGGGAGCCTCACTGTTTCGACATTCCGATCTGTTGGGCCATGCGCTCGTTGAATGAGTCCGTCGACAACATTGACGAAGCGACCTCGCAACTGGGCCCGATGGTAGACGGGCTGAGCATGGTTGATGCGGCCACTCCGCAGATGATCACGCAGCTCAATGCCATGGTGCAGAACATGGCCGTCATGCAGCAGCTGACCTTGACGATGCAAAGCCTCTTCCACGCCACCATCGCCCAGCTGGAGCCCATGATCGACCCGATGGTCGATATGGGTAAGGCCTTCGACAACGCCAAGAATGACGACTTCTTCTTCATGCCGCCGGAGTCGTTCAAAACTAAGGACTTTCAGACAGGGTTGAAGTTCATGATGACCCCTGACGGCAAGGGCGCACGGATTCTGATCTACCACGAGGGCGAAGCGATGAGTCCCCAGGGCATTGATCAGATTCAGCGCGCCGAGTCCGCCGCCCACGAGGCGATCAAGGGGACGTCGCTGTCCAATGTCGATCTGCTGGTAGCCGGTGCATCCGCGAATTACCGTGATGTGCAGGCATTTTCCATGAACGACATCTTGACGATGATGTTGGCGACGTTCGGTCTGGTGTTCCTGATCGTCATGGTGATCACCCGCACCCTGGCCGGTTCGGTGATTGTCCTGATCACTGTGGTGCTGTCTTTCCTGGGCTCCCTTGGCTTGGCGGCATTCATCTGGGAAACCTTGATCGGTATCGAATTGCATTGGCTGACGCTGCCTATTGCGTTCATCGTGCTGGTGGGGGTGGGTTGCGACTACAACCTGCTATTGCTCTCCCGATACCGCGAAGAGCTCTCTGCCGGAATACGCACCGGTCTGATTCGTACCATCGCAGGCTCGGGCAACGTTGCCGTCACCGCGGCATTCGTGCTCGCCGGCACCATGCTGGCCATGCTCTCCAGCGATGTGGTCAACATCGGCCAGGCGGGGTCCACTATCTGCATCGGCCTGATCTTCGACATGATGATCGTCCGGCTGTTCCTGGTCATGCCGTTGGCCAGGCTCCTGGGGCCCTGGTTCTGGTGGCCGCAGAAACTCCCCACCCGGAAACGCGCCACGTTTAGAGACGAGCCCGAACGTGGCCCGCAACCGGAGGAGCCCACTACCGCAACGGTTTAACAGATTGCCGACCTGATCATTGTCCGTACAGCTAAATAGGTTGTACGCGCCAATAGGATGGCAACCATGAGTGACAGAGCTGGTTGGTTGGGTGCAAATCGAGCCAACTGGAACGAGCGGGCCGCAATTCACGCGGCACGCGATGGCTCGGGATATCAAGTGCAGAACTTCGTCGACAACGGCGCGTTGCTCTCGGATGTCGTCAGTTTCGATCTGCCGGTGCTCGGTGACATCGCAGGCAAGAACGCCGTGCACCTGCAGTGCCATATTGGTACGGACACGATCTCGTTGGCCCGTCTGGGCGCCGTAGCGACTGGCCTGGATTTTTCACAGGACGCTATCCGGGAGGCTCGGACACTGGCTGCCGAGACGGGTGATGTCGTGACCTTCGTAGAGGCAGACGTTCATGATGCAGCAAAAGTGCTGCCGTGCAATAGCTTCGACCTTGTCTACACCGGAATTGGGGCGCTGTGCTGGCTCCCGCGCGTTGACGCATGGTCGGAGGTGGTCTCGGCGCTCCTTGCTCCCGGTGGGGCTCTAGTCATCCGCGAAGGACATCCGATCTTGTGGTCGATAGATGATTCCGTGGGTGCCGAGTTATGTCTGCGGTACCCGTACTTCGAGCACGACGAACCGTTGGAATGGGACGACGGTCAAACATACGTCCCGACGGACAAGGTCATTCAGGCTTCAACGACCTACGAATGGAACCACTCTCTCGGCGAGATCGTGACGGCTCTGATCGCCAGCGGTCTGCGCCTCGATCTCCTCATCGAGCACGACAGTGTTCCCTGGGAGGCACTTCCCGGCCACATGGCGCCGCGGCCCGGAGGTGAATGGGCGCTGAGCGAGCGATCGGGTGTTATGCCCCTGACATACACGATCAAGGCCACGAAGCCGGCCTAGCGCGGGCTGCGGTTGTCAATCCTATTGAACTGCAACCAAAGCCAGACCGCCACTGGTCGCGACGAATGAGGTGAACGTGACAGCCTTGAAAACCGCGGTGGACGTAACATTCTCCTTGAATGCCATCGGCAGAAACAGGGTTGGGTTCAGCAGCGCGCCAAAGACTACGACGGCGGCCAGCCAGCCGGGCATTCCCGGCACGGCGAGCCCCACCGCGATCAGGAGTATTCCCATCATGATGTAGTCCAGATGGGCCTGGAGAAACCTGCGGCCGTTCGTTACACCGATGCGCTTGAGCAGTTGCGGGGCAAGGAAGTTGGCGGCCACCGCCCACCCCATCATTGCCCCGAATGCCAGCTCGAGTAGGCCGATGCGGACGACGAGGTTCATGCGCTGACCATGTTTCTGCGATACCACCGCCGGCCATGCCACCGTTGGTAATGCCATGCGGCGGTGGGGAGTGCGCCGCGGGGATGCAGCCAGAAGCGGTCGGGAATCTCAGTCGTGGGTGCCTGGCGTCCGAGGTCGATCTCGCCGAGGAGAATGCCCTGTCCCTGTTCGGGGCGACGTTCGGCGATGACATGCCCGGCACCATCGGTGATTAGTGTGGAACCCTCAAAATGCCCCCGGTACTCGAGGGGAATCCAAGGCATAGCGCAGCGCAAATCGCCGACGTGTGCAGCGTGAACAACCGGTGCTCCAACGTATTTGGCGAAGGTGCCCGCCGCGGCCCGGGCTGTCTCGTGGTTGCGGCGTTCCATCCCCTCGAATGTCGAGCGTGGGTGCCATGGAGGTACGGACCACCAGCCAGAACCGGTCATCACCAGGTCGACCCGTGAACGCATACGTTGTGCAGTGCGGGTGCGCATCAGCTCCCAACACACGGCAGCCCCAACGTCATACGCGCCCGCGCGGAACACCCCGTCGTCCCGGCCGCCGACGTAGAAGGAGTTCTCCCACATGGTCGGCAGGTCTTTGTCGTGGCGCCCGACCACTCCCGTCGCGTCCGCCGCGACGTAGGCGTTGCGGACGTGCCCGTCCTCGTCCCGGCACAGGAACGAGCCGCCGACGAGCGCGTCGTAGCGACGGGCCACTGAGCGCAGCAGTTCGGTGGCCTCGCCCGAGAAGGGCAGGGTGGCATTTTTCAAGGAGGGGTCGAAGGCGATCCCGCTGGTAAAGAACTCGGGCAACGCGATGATGCGCGCGCCGGATTGGCCGGCCTTATCGGCGAGCGTGGAGCACCTGTCCAGGTTCGCGGCGACATCGCCGATAACTGCTTCGAGTTGGATCGCCGCCGCCAGCACCATAACCGAACGCTACTACAAAACCGAACGCTCCTACAAGACTTTGTTGCGGACGAGGCCACGCTCGATGATTTCGCGTCCCAAGGCCAAGACGCGTTGCATCTCGGCAGGCTCGAGGCGCAGCCGGTCAGGACGCAAATTGAGCGATAACACGCCATTCCATGCGCCCCACAGAAAGAGGGACGTCCGGACCGGATCTGTGCAGTACAGCTCACCTGCGGCGTCGGCGCGGCGGAGCACATCAGCGATATCGCCGACCAGCGACTCGACCTTGTCGGCGATCCGGCGTTCGACTTCGTCGGCCATATCTCCGGGGGGAACGTCGAGAGTGCGCAGGGCGATCATGCGGAAGTACCCGGGGTTCTGCAGATGGAAATCGCAGTAGGCATCACTGGCAGCGCGCAGCTCCTCCATCGGCGTGCGCCCCTCGCCGAAGGCCTTTGCCATCGCCTCCTCATTGACCAGCAAGGCGCGCTCGACGAGTGCGAGATAGAGACGCTCTTTGTTCTTGAAGTGGTGATAGATCGAACCAACCGCGAGATCGGCGGTATCGGCGATGGCGTCCATGGTGACCGCATGGAACCCGCGCTCCACGAAAAGTGCTTCGGCCGCGTCGAGGATTGCCGCAGTCGTTACGGCGGTGCGACGGTCTTGACGTCGACCCTTGGTCTCAGGCACCCACCGAGGTTACGGGTTTTTGCCGCGATGCCAACCAGTGTGAGTAATTGCGCAATGCCCGACGCTGGGCTAGCTGATCCGTTACCAGTGCCCAGGTAGGGCGCACTCGAGGGGCCGGGTTTCCCCCCTTGGCCATCCGGCGCAGCTGGTAGCGGACTATGGCCATGCTCGCCGCGGATGCCAGCTGCTTGTTTTTCCATGCCACGGGACGCAGCGAGTCGGTGGCTCCCTGTCCGTCGCGCCAGCGGTGCGCAAGGTCCGGGGTCACCGCGAGCGCGGTGCCCAGTCCCACCATCGCTACGTTCTTGGCCAGTACCTGATCGGCGGTTGCGCGCCGAGAGATCCCGCCGGTCAACATCAACGGCAGGGCGCTGGTCTTGGCCAGTTCTGCGGCGAGATCCAGAAAGTAGGCCTCCCTCGCGGCCGTGCGATCATCGGCGGGACGGCCTGTCATGGCTGGACTTTCGTAACTTCCGCCGGAAACTTCGATCAGGTCCGCACCGACTGGTTCGAGCAGGGCGATGACCTTGCGTGCGTCGTCGGCGTCGAAGCCACCGCGTTGGAAGTCTGCAGAATTCAGTTTGACGGCGACAGTGAAATCTGCGGTCACCACGGTACGGATCGTTCGGACTATCTCGACCAGTAGGCGTGCGCGGTTCTCGAGCGAGCCTCCCCACGTATCGGTGCGAGTGTTCACCAGCGGTGAAAGGAATTGGGACAGTAGATATCCGTGTGCGGCGTGGACCTCGACCCCGTCGAATCCCGCCTGCGCTGCGCGCTGCGCGGTGGTAACGAAACGAAGGATGGTGTCTTCGATCTGGTCTTGGGTCATCGCGACCGGCCGGCCGAATCGCTTGGACTGGCTGCCGATGTCGACGGCGATATCGGACGGCCCCCACGCCACGCCGGGCATGTTCGCGTGAACCTGCCTGCCGGGGTGGTTGATCTGCATCCAGATGCTCGCGCCGGCGGCCTTTCCCGCGTGCGCCCACCGTACAAAGGGATCCAGCGGGGCTTCGGCGTCGAGCACAATTCCGCCGGGCCCAGTCAATGCCTCGGCGTGCACCATGACGTTTCCGGTGATCAGTAGCCCTGCACCGCCGGCCCCCCAGCGGCGGTACAGGCTGATCAGGCGATCGTCGGGGACCTGCCCGATACCGGCCATGCCCTCCTCCATGGCCGCCTTGGCGATCCGGGACGGTAGGACCCGTCCGCTGTGTAGTTGAAGGGGTGCGAACAACCCGTCCGCCCGAAGATTGTTTGTCACGCGAATTGCCTCCCGGCCATTAATGTAATCAGTGCTTACAATGCCTAGACAACACGGTAGGTACGAATGTAAGCACTGTCAACACTGGTTAGGTTTGAGGTATGGCCACGACGTCCGAGACGTATCACCATGGCGACTTGCCCAGCGCTCTGCTGCGAGCGGCTATGGAACTCCTCGAGGAGAACGGGGCCAATGAGCTGTCGCTGCGCGCTGCAGCACGTCGCGCCGGGGTATCCACCGCGGCCCCTTATCGACATTTCGCCGACCGCACCGCGCTGGTGTCCGCAGTTGCGGCAATTGGCTACCAGCAGTTGGCGACTCAGCTCGCCTCGGCCAGTGCCGAGCCTTCGACACTCGATGATTTTGCCGCCGTTGCGGTGGCATATGTGCAGTTTGCTTTGGATCGGCCGGGGCTCTTCCGGGTGATGTTCGCCGAGCCTTGTGATCCGAACAGTCCCGAACGGACCGCTGCCGCTGCGGCGATCGGCGAGTATCTGCAATCGATCGTTGAGAAGACGTTCCCGGCGTCAGATCCGGAGGCGGCGGCCAACGCGATGTGGGCGTTGGTGCATGGACTTGCCTTCCTGCACCTCGACGGAAAATTCGAGACCCAGCCTGCCGAGGCGGTGGAGCAGCGGGTGCGTGCGGCGGTGCGCGCGGCGCTCTCGGCCGCCGATCACGCGCGGTAGTTTCAGCCGACTAAGTCGCAGATCACTACCGGGATATCGCGTGAGGTCCGCCTCTGGTAGCCGGCGTACCCGCTGTATTTCGCCACGATCTGCGGCCACAGTTCTGATTTTTCCGCGGAGTCGGCGGTACGGGCGTGCACGCTGTGTCGACGTCCGTTGATGACAAGTTCGGCGTTGGGGTGGGCCTGCAGGTTGAGGTACCAATCGGGATTGCGGTCATCACCGCCCTTCGATGCGACCAGCACTACGCGAGTGGAATCGTGGACCGGGGTGGTGAGGTAGCAAGACCGTGACTGGCCGGATTTGCGTCCGACCGTATGCAACTCCACCACGGGCATGCCGAAGGGTTCTGCGAGCAACCGGTTTCCGCTTACCGTGAGCACCACTCGATGCGCGAGATTCATCAACTTGGCACCGCGGTCTTTCCACGCGTTCTTGCTCATCGCCTGCTCCTTGGGCTGATGCTCACACTCGGAACGACCCTTGAGGGTCGTGTTAACGGTGCAAACATACCAGGGGTGTGAGCGGTGTCAACATCCATGCACGGGCGGGCAACGAAGCCCGCGCGATGCAACTCGGGGCGAGCGCCGAAGCAAGGTTGCCCCTGTCTATGCGTATGCCGTTCAGGATCTAATGGCCGCCCAGCGACGGCCCAATCCCTGGCGGTAGCGTTAGCGAATGGTCGTCACCCTGCACCCCAAGTCGGGTCTCAAGGCTCGGTTGCCGTTTCTGTTCGTGCTGCTGTTCGTCAAGCCGCTGTTGATTCTGTTTCCGATCCTCGACGCCGGTCTTCGCCAGCTCAAATGGCTGGACCAGGGCGCCCAACGCGGACCCGATGCACCCGGCATCCAGCGGACGCGAATCGCGCTGGCCGACCGGCCCACGGATCTGATGGTGCCGGCGGGGACGCAAGCCAGCGACTCCGACACCGCCATCCTCTATCTGCACGGTGGCGCGTTCATCGCATGCGGACCCGCCACCCACCGCAAGATCACCGGCTTGTTGGCCCGCCAGCTTCAGATCCCCGTCTACGTGCTCGACTACCGGCAGCTGCCGGTGGCCGGGGTGGGTACCTCGGTGGCAGATGCGGTGCAGGCCTACCGCGAGCTGCTGCAGGACTATGCGCGGGTGATCATCGTCGGTGACTCGGCCGGCGGGTACCTGAGCGGCAAGGTCATTGAGTATGCGCACACCCATGGACTTCCGAAACCCGTTGCCTATGTGGGGTATTCGCCGCTGCTAGATCTGGACTTGGCGTCCAATCCATCCAGCACTAGCCGTCATGACGCGTATTTACCCAAGGGTAAGCTCGCCAAGCTGGCGCCCAAATTCGACAGGGGCCCAGTGGAATTCACTGGCGAGCGGCGCGTGATGTCGGTGCCTGTCGAGGCGTTTCCGCCCACGCTGCTCATCACCGCGCAGGACGAATTCCTGGAGCCGGATGCTCTCGAGCTCGCCGAGAAGCTCACCACCGCAGGCGTGGTTGCCAAGGTGCACAGCTACTCGTGGCAGCTGCACGCTTTCCCGGCCATCGCCGTCTCGCGCGATACCGCCGAGGCGGTCGTGCTGTCCGCCGACTTCGTGCGGGAGGCGCTCTCCGCTGTCGAGCAGGGACCGGCAACCGAACAGGCAGGCTAAATAGGGCGCGGGAAGCATCCCGCGCCCGTCCGCGTTGGATTGTGCCGGGCCAGCCAGGCTGGCCGTCGACCCGACGCGAGGAGCCTTCGCACCATGAGCCTGCTGTTCGAGCCGTACCGGCTGCGCGACATCACCATTCCCAACAGGATCTGGATGTCGCCGATGTGCCAGTACTCGGCCGACCCCACCGGTCCCTTGACCGGTACACCCAACGATTGGCACCGCACTCACTTGATCAGCCGGGCGGTCGGTGGTGCTGGGCTGGTGTTCACCGAGGCAACCGCCGTCAACGCGCGAGGGCGACTCTCCCCGTACGACACCGGGCTGTGGAACGACACCCAAGAGCAGGCCTGGGCCTCCATCGTGGGCGCCGTCAAGGAGTTTGGTGCGATTCCCGGGGTACAGCTCGGGCATGCCGGACGTAAGGCGTCTACCGTCGCACCATGGGACGGGCATCTCTCACTGAACCCCTCAGATCCATTGAGCTGGGAGACAATTGGACCCACCAACGCGCCGTATGGTGACTTCGAGCCTCCGGTGGCGGCCACGCCCGCTGATCTCAACGCGATCATCGATGACTACGTGGTTGCCGCGCAGCGCGCGTTGCGGGCGGGTTTCCAGGTGCTTGAGGTGCATGCCGCCCATGGCTACATTCAGCACCAATTCCTCTCTCCGGCAAGCAATACCCGCACCGACGAGTAAGGCGGGTCTTTCGCCGGCCGGGTGAAGCTCACCCTGGACACTGTCGCGGCGGTACGTATGGTCTGGCCCGAACACCTGCCGCTTTTCGTCAGGGTGTCGGCCACTGACTGGGTGTCCGAGGAGCCCGGGCTGGAGGCAGACAGCTGGACGCCCGACCAGACCGTCGAGCTGGCCAGGCTGCTGCAGGCGCGTGGGGTGGATCTCATCGACGTGTCGACGGGCGGCAACGTGCCACATGTCCGGATTCCTACGGGGCACGGATATCAGGTGCGATTCGCCCGTCGTATCCAGACCGAAACAACGCTTCCCGCAGCCGCGGTCGGCATGATCACCGAGCCACACCAGGCCGAATCGATTCTCGCCGCCGGCGATGCCTCCGCGGTGTTGCTGGGCCGCGAACTACTGCGCGACCCGTACTGGCCACGGCGCGCAGCCCGGGAGCTGGGCGCCGAGCTGAGCCCGGTGGTGCCCAAGCAGTACGCCCGCGCCTTCTAGCCGGGTAGTCGAGACAACACCAACCGCAGCACCTTGACGGCCGCGGCCTTGTCCAGTGGGGAGTTTCCGTTGCCACACTTGGGTGATTGCACACAGGACGGGCACCCGGCCTCGCATTCACACGCCTCGATGGCGTCAGCCGTGGCACCCAGCCAGATCGCGAGCTGCTGATATCCCCGGGCGGCAAAACCCGCACCACCCGGGTGGCCGTCGTACACGAACACCGTTGGTAGCCCGGTTTCGGCTTGCAGAGCGGTGGACACTCCGCCGATGTCGCCACGATCACAGCTGGCCACCAACGGCAGCAGGCCTATCGCGGCATGCTCGGCCGCGTGCAGGGCGCCGGGGGTGGCCAGTGCCTCGATGTCGATGCCCGTCAACGCTTCCGGGGTGATGGTGTACATCACCGCCTTGGTGCTCAGTGTTGAGGAGGGCATATCGAGTTCGACGAAGTCCAGGATCTCACCGGTCGCCAGCTTGCGTAGATAGCCGATCACCTGGTGGGTAACGTCCACCGGCACCAGTCCTATCTGGACGTCACCCAGATCGATCCGCTCGCCTTCTCCGGTGATCGCGATATCGATGGTCGACCGCGCGAACGTCGAATAGTCAGGAGTGGCGTTGTGCACCAAGGCGATTCCATCACCGAAATCGAGCGAATCGACCAGATAGGTCTCGCCGGAATGTAAATAGACTGCACCCGGATGCACCGTCGCGGGGGCCCGCCCGGAATCGACGGTTCCCAACACTCGCCCGGTATCGGCCTCCAGGATCATCACCTGCCCGCCGATAGATCCACGGATATCCACCGCCGCATACGGATTGAGGCCGGGGGCCGCAAAGTATCCGCCGGGTCGGCGGCGTAGCAGCCCATCGTCAACGAGCTGGTCGACCACATCCCCGGCGTCCAGAGATCGCACGTCGTCCTCTGTCAACGGTAATTCGGTTGCCGCGCAGAGTAGATGGGGGCGGAGCACATGTGGATTGGTCGGATCGATCACCACCGCCTCGATCGGCTTATCCAACAGCGCGCCCGGATGGTGAACCAGATAGGTGTCCAGCGGATCGTCGCGAGCGACCAGTACCACCAACGACCCCTGTCCCCGGCGCCCGGAGCGTCCCGCCTGCTGCCAGAATGAGGCCACGGTGCCCGGAAAACCAGCCACCACAACGGCGTCCAAACCGGCGATATCGACGCCCAGCTCAAGAGCGTTCGTGGTCGCCGCGCCGGTCAACGTGCCTGTCGACAACGCCTGTTCCAGCGCCCGGCGGTCCTCCGGCAGATAGCCCGCCCGGTACGCCGCCACTTGCGACACCAGTGCCGGATCGACCTCCGCGAGCCGATGGGCGGCGCCGAGCGCTGTCATCTCCGCGCCGCGCCGAGATCGGACGAATGTCAACGTCCGCGCTCCCTCCTGGACCAAATCGGCCAGCAGTCGGGATGCCTCGGTGCTTACCGGGCGTCGCACCGGTGCCCCGTTCTCTCCGGTGATCGGAAGCAGCGGCGGTTCCCATAGCGCCACCGTGCGCATCCCGTGTGGAGAACCGTCTGCGATGACTTCCTCGACCGGCTGACCGATCAATGCCTGCGCCGCGGCGCCAGGATTAGAGGTCGTGGCGCTGGCGAACACCACTGTTGGATGCGAACCATAGCGTGCGCACAAGCGCAGCAGTCGCTGCAGCACGAGAGCCACATTTGACCCGAAAACTCCACGATAGTAATGACATTCGTCCACCACCAGATAGCGCAATCCGCGCAGGAATGCCGACCAGCGGGTGTGGTTGTGCAGCAGTGACACATGCATCATGTCGGGATTGGTGAAGATCCACCGCGAGCTCTCGCGCGCGAACCGCCGCAACTCGTTGGAGCTGTCGCCGTCATACGCGCAGGGCAACACCCGATCGAAACTGTCGATCCCAGTGATTAATTCGCGTATCGAGCGCAACTGGTCGTGGCCGAGTGCCTTGGTGGGTGCCAGATAGAGCGCGCGGGCCCGCGGCTCTGCGGCTAGCGCGGTCAGAATCGGCAATTGATAGGCCACCGACTTCCCGGATGCGGTGCCGGTGGCTACCACCACATGGCGGCCCGCGAACGCCAGCGAGGCGGCGGCGACCTGGTGCGACCACGGATCGGTCACTCCTTGGGCGGCAAAAGCAGTGATCGCGTCGCGGTGTGCCCACTGCGGCCACACCGCGACCTCGGCATTTCGAGCAGGAATATCGCAAATATGCCGCACCGGAGTTTCGCCGCTGGGCGTACCGGCCACGATGAGATCCAGCAGTTCACGGCCATAGCCGACGGTCACCGCAAAACCCCTCGTGACCTGCACACTTGTGCCAAAACGGTGTCGAGTTCGCTACCGCATCTGGCCATAATGCCAGGGTAAGGCAGGCCAAAAGGTGGCCGAAGTTTCGCCACTGTTCACCGAACTTCCTATCAATTATCTGGCTCACCGCTATCGCCAACGCCCTAAACATGCTCTACTTAGGGCGGTCGCAGCTTCTGTGTTCGTGTTTTGCACTCGCAGGATCGACGTTGCGGTCGCGGTTCCTGCGAGGGTCTTCTTCACGGGGTATGGCGGTCGGAACGGGGCCCGACGTACCGAACGGCGCGTCGCACCCGGTGTAAGAGAAGGAAAATCAAGAAATGCCACAGGGAACTGTGAAGTGGTTCAACGCGGAAAAGGGCTTCGGGTTCATTGCTCCCGAGGACGGCTCCGCCGACGTCTTCGTCCACTACACGGAGATTCAGGGCAACGGATTCCGTACCCTGGAAGAGAACCAGAAGGTTGAGTTCGAGGTAGGCCAGAGCCCCAAGGGCCCGCAGGCTACCGGCGTCCGCGCCGTCTGACCCACATCCGTCGAAGGAACGCCCCTGGCCATGGCCGGGGGCGTTTCTCGTTCCAAGAATCTCCGCGCGCGCGGGTAGAGCCCACTGGCGCGCGGAGAAAGTACTGTCTGTGACTGTGAGCCAGCTGTCCTTCTTTTCCGCCGAATCGGTGCCTCCCGAGGTCTCCGATCTGGCGGGGCTGCTGGCCGGACCGGGCCAGGTTGTGGTCAGTGGCGCGGGCGCCCGGATCTCGGTGGTCGTGGACCAGCCGTGGCGTGCGCTGGCGCTGGCCGAGATGATCACCGAAACCGGTCTACAGGCCGAGGTCGGTCACACCGACGAGAACCATCCGCTGGTGCGTACCGCCATCGATCCCGCGGTGCTCCCGATCGCGCGTGAGTGGACTCGGGGCGCGGTGAAAACCGTCCCAGCGCAATGGTTACCGGGCGCTCGTGAATTGCGGGCCTGGGTGCTCGCGGCGGGCTCACCGGAAGCCGATCGGTACCTCCTCGGACTGGACCCGCACGCCCCCGATACCCATTCGACGCTGGCGGCCGCGCTGATGCGCGTGGGCATTGCCCCAACCTTGATCGGAACACGTGGCGCCAATCCCGCGTTACGAATCAGTGGGCGACGCCGACTGGGGCGGCTGCTCGAAAACATCGGGGAACCACCCGGCGATACCGATGCATTTCGTGTTTGGCCGAGGGTATAACCGGGTTTTATCAGCGGTTTAACGGCGACACGGACACACTTTTAGCCACCCTGACATCGGGAATACCGAAGCCGATATGAAAGGCTAGGTTTGCGCAATTGGCGCGGGGGTGTCATCTTGTGACCACGGTGGACCGCCCCTACACCGTACATATGCGGCTGAATGCGCAGGTAAGGAGACGAAGCAGTGCGACGGCTCGTCATCGTCGAATCACCGACGAAGGCCCGCAAGATCGCTGGCTACCTCGGCGACGGATACGTCGTCGAGTCCTCGCGTGGCCACATCCGGGACCTGCCCCGTGCCGCTGCCGACGTTCCGGCCAAGTACAAGTCCGAACCCTGGGCTCGACTCGGGGTGAACGTCGACGAAGACTTCGAGCCGCTCTACATCGTCAGCCCCGATAAGAAGGGCACCGTCACCGAACTCAAGGGCCTGCTGAAGGACGTTGACGAGCTTTATCTCGCAACGGACGGTGACCGCGAGGGTGAGGCCATCGCCTGGCACCTGCTGGAGACTCTCAAGCCCAAGGTGCCCGTCAGACGCATGGTCTTCCACGAGATCACCGAGCAAGCCATCCTTGCGGCCGCTCAGGACCCCCGTGACCTCGACAACAACCTCGTCGACGCACAGGAGACCCGCCGCATCCTGGACCGGCTCTACGGCTACGAGGTCAGCCCCGTGCTGTGGAAGAAGGTCGGACGGAACCTGTCCGCCGGGCGCGTGCAGTCGGTGGCGACCCGGATCATCGTCCAGCGCGAACGCGACCGCATGGCGTTCCGCAGCGCCGGGTACTGGGATCTGGGTGCCGAACTGGACGCCGGCAGCGAGGCCAAGCCTCCGCGTTTCAACGCCCGCCTGCTGAGCGTTGACGCGCTGCGCGTGGCTTCCGGTCGCGACTTCGACTCGCTGGGTCAGGTCAAGAAGGCTGACGATGTGCTGGTTCTCGACGAGGTGCGGGCCAACGCGCTGGTCGCCGGACTGGCTCAGGCCACCCTGACGGTTGCCTCCGCCGAGGAAAAGCCGTACACCCGTAAGCCGTACCCGCCGTTCATGACATCGACGCTGCAGCAGGAAGCCGGGCGCAAGCTGCGGTTCTCCTCCGAGCGCACCATGAGCATTGCGCAGCGGCTGTATGAAAACGGCTACATCACTTATATGCGTACCGATTCCACGACGCTGTCCGAATCGGCATTGACTGCCGCGCGTAGCCAAGCCGCGGAGTTGTACGGAAGCGAATATGTGCACCCGTCGCCACGGCAATACACACGCAAGGTGAAAAATGCGCAGGAAGCGCACGAGGCTATTCGTCCCGCAGGCGAGACTTTCAAAACTCCGGGACAATTGCATTCACTGATCGACAATGACGAATTCCGTCTGTACGAGCTGATCTGGCAACGCACCGTTGCTTCGCAGATGGCCGATGCACGCGGGACCACGTTGAGCCTGCGACTGGCCGGCACCGCCACTTCCGGCGAGCAGGTGGTGTTCACAGCCAGTGGCCGCACCATCACGTTCCCCGGCTTCTTGTCGGCGTACGTCGAGACCGTGGATGAGCTGGCCGGTGGCGAGGCAGACGACGAGGAACGTCGTCTCCCGCAGCTCAAGCAGGGCCAGACCGTCACGGTCGCCGAGCTGTCCGCGGACGGACACACCACCAATCCGCCCGCTCGCTACACTGAGGCCTCGCTCATCAAGGCGTTGGAAGAGTTGGGGATTGGGCGTCCGTCGACCTACTCGTCGATCATCCGGACCATCCAGGACCGCGGCTACGTGCACAAGCGTGGCAGCGCGCTGGTGCCCTCATGGACCGCGTTCGCGGTGATCGGTCTGCTGGAGCAACACTTCGGCCGACTTGTCGACTACGACTTCACCGCGGCGATGGAGGATGACCTCGACGAGATCGCCTCCGGTAATGAACGGCGCACAAACTGGTTGAACGCCTTCTATTTTGGTGGCGAGCACGGTGTCGAAGGTTCGGTGGCCCGCGCCGGCGGACTCAAACGCCTGGTGGGTGTGAACCTCGAGGAGATCGACGCCCGCGAGGTCAACTCGATCAAGCTGTTCGACGATGACCAGGGCCGCCCCATCTATGTGCGGGTTGGAAAGAACGGCCCGTACCTGGAGCGGATGATCACCGGCGACGACGGGGAACCGACTCCGCAGCGCGCCAACGTCAAGGACGGCGTCACCCCCGACGAACTGACCGTCGAGATGGCAGAGCAGCTGTTCGCGATTCCACAGGAGGGTCGGACGCTGGGTGTTGACCCGGAGTCCGGGCACGAAATCGTCGCCAAGGATGGACGTTTCGGTCCCTACGTCACCGAGGTGCTGCCCGCACCGCCGGAGCAGCTGGACGCCGCCGAGGCGGACGCAAAGCCTAAGCGGGGCGCCAAGAAGGTGGAGGGGCCCAAGCCGCGTACTGGCTCGCTGCTGAAGTCCATGACGTTGGAGACGGTGACGCTCGAGGACGCGCTCAAGCTGCTGTCCTTGCCGCGCGTGGTCGGTGTTGATCCCGCCAACGGCGAGGAGATTACCGCCCAGAACGGGCGGTACGGCCCATACCTCAAGCGCGGCACCGATTCTCGATCACTTGCCACCGAGGATCAGATGTTCACCATCACCCTCGACGAGGCGCTGAAGATCTACTCCGAGCCGAAACGTCGTGGCGGTCAGGCGGCTTCGGCAGCTCCGCTGCGTGAGCTCGGTGCGGATTCGGCGACCGGCAAACCGATGGTGATCAAGGACGGGCGCTTCGGCCCGTATGTCACCGACGGGGAGACCAACGCCAGCCTGCGTAAGGGCGATGACGTGCTGTCGATCACCGATGAGCGCGCCTCGGAGTTGCTTGCCGACCGTCGTGCGCGGGGTCCCGTGAAGCGCGTCAAGAAGGCGCCGGCTAAGGCGGCAAAGAAGGCTCCCGCCAAGAAGGCCGCGGCGAAGAAGGCCGCCAAGAAGGCGACCTAGACGCGGCGCGGACGTGCCACCTGAGTGGACACGTTGCGGCCGCGCAGTTCGACGGTCTCACCGACATCCCAGCGCAGGGCCTCTTGATCGCGTGCCTCCATGACCGCGGAGGCGGACGCCAGCACGTTTCCGGGTTCGTTCTTGGCCAGCTCGGTCAACCGGGCTGCCTCGTTCACGGGATCGCCGATGACGGTGTACTCGAAACGCGCTTGTGCCCCGATGTGTCCGGCGATAGCGCGTCCCGCCGAGACCCCGATTCCAAAGTCGTTGGAGCCCAACACGTTGGTGAGTTCATGGGCCAGCTCGCGGGCGGCAGCCAGCGCTGCTGCGGCACCATCGGGGTGGTCGATGGGTGCACCGAAGATGGCCAGCGCCGCGTCACCCTGGAATTTGTTGACGAAGCCACCGTGCTTGTTGACGGTGTCGACGATGACCCGGAAGAACTCGTTGAGGACCCTCACGACCACCGCAGGCCCGCGTGTCGACGCCAACTGGGTAGATCCCACCAGGTCGACGAAAAGCACAGCGACACTGCGCTCTTGACCACCGAGTTCGGTGCCGTACTCGAGTGCCCGACGTGCGACATCCTCACCGACGTAGCGGCCGAAGAGGTCGCGCAGGCGTTGCCGTTCACCGAGATCACGCACCATGTCGTTAAACCCGGCCTGCAGCAGTCCGAGCTCGCTCGCGTCATAAATGGGCACGTGGGCGTTGTAGTTGCCGCGCTGTACCTCGCTGAGCGCCCAACGTAATTGGCGCAGTGGGTCGGCGATCGAGGTGGCGACTAGCAGCGTGCCCATCAGACCGATCGCCAGCGCGATGATCGCCAGGATCAGGATGGACCCGGTGAGGTTGTCGGCATTGGACTTCAGATATCCCGCGCGTTGGCCCACGACGGTGAGCACGATCGCCAGGATCGGTACACCGGTGCTCAATGCCCAGGTGAGTATCTGGCGGACGATAACCCCTGGCGCGGTGACATTTTCCGGCACGCCACGGCGCAGTGCCTGAATGGCTACCGGGCGCAGGACGCGCTCGGACTGCAGGTAGCCGATGATGCTGGTGGTAGTGGCGCCCAGCACGGTCGCGAATGCCGCGACCAGTACCGAGCTATGGGTGGATGACCAGGTGACGGCGACGAAGATCGCACCACCCACGAGCCAGGTCGCGACGCTGATGACCGTGCGGTAGAAGGGCATCTGCAGGGCACGGACGCGCACAGACTCCGATCCTTCGGATTCGAAGTCTGGGGAGCTGTACTGCCAGCGCAGCACCGGTAACAGCAGGTAGGTGCTGACGATGGCGCCGGCAATGAACAGGATGAACAGCGAGACGCCGAGGATGATGAGCCGTGCAGTGCCGAGCTCTGACAGTTCCACCCTGTCGCTCGGCGGTAGGCCGAAGCGCAGGAAGCCCAAGACGAACAGGGCCCCGACCAGGTTCGACTGTGCGATACCCATGATGAAAAGAGGCCATGGGGTGCGCATGACCCATCGTGAATACCGGGCTGCGCGTGCGAGTGGGCGCTGGTCTGCCCTTCCTTCCGCGCCAGTCACTCGTTAACCGTAGCTGTCGGCGGTGACGGCGGCGTTTCACACGCCTATGCGGCTTGTTCGGGGAGTCGGATCCGGCAGCTAGGGTTGGTGGCGATGAGCGGGGTTTTCGGTCGCCTGGTGGATCAGGGAGCGGTGGTTTCCACGCTCTCCTCTGCGGCATTGGCCGCGCGTGGGGATGACGTGGGCCGGATGACCCACGCGTGGTTGTTCACCGGACCGCCGGGGTCGGGCCGATCGGTGGCCGCTTTGTGTTTTGCCGCCGCCCTCCAGTGTGAATCGGAGGGGGCTGCGGGCTGTGGGGAGTGCCGTGCTTGCACCACCACGATGGCCGGGACCCATGCTGACGTGCGCAGAGTCGTTCCCGAGGGATTGTCGATCGGTGTGGACGAGATGCGCGCCATCGTGCAGGCGGCCTGGCGCCGTCCGAGTACCGGGCGTTGGCTGGTGGTGCTGATCGAGGACGCCGACCGGTTGACCGAGGGCGCCGGCAACGTGCTGTTGAAGGTGGTGGAGGAGCCGCCGCCGCGAACGGTGTTCTTGCTGTGCGCCCCCTCGGTGGACCAGGAGGACATCTCGATCACCTTGCGATCGCGCTGCCGTCATGTGGCGCTCGTCACCCCCTCGGTGACTGCTATCGCACAGGTGTTGACGGACCGCGACGGGATCGATCCCGAGCAGGCGCAGTGGGCCGCATCGGTGAGCGGTGGTCATGTCGGCCGCGCGCGCAGGCTCGCCACCGATGAGCAGGCCCGTGCCCGGCGGCTCCGAGCATTGGGGCTGGCCCGGGAGGCTGCGACCCCCACGCGGGCGTATGCGGCGGCCGAGGAGTTGGTGAGCAGCGCCGACACCGAGGCGAAGGAACAGACGGCCGCCCGCAACGAGGCCGAAGAGGAAGAGCTGAGGACGGCGCTGGGGGCCGGCGGCACCGGCAAGGGTGCGGCGACAGCGCTGCGCGGAGCAGCGGGTGTCTTGAAGGACTTGGAGCGTAAACAAAAATCGCGTCAGACCAGGGCATCGCGTGATGCCCTGGACCGCACGCTCATCGATTTGGCCACCTACTTCCGAGACGCCCTGGTGCTGTCGGTGGGCGCTGCCGAGGAGGGCCGGGTGGCGCTGCATCACCCCGATATGGCCGACCGGCTCGGGCCGATGGTGGACCGGGTGCCCCCCGAACAGCTTCTGCAATGCATCGAGGCCGTTCTAGCGTGCCGAGAGGCACTGGCGGTCAATGTGAAACCCAAGTTCGCGATCGATGCCCTGGTCGCGACGGCGGGGCAGGCGCTTCGTCCCTCGGAATGAGATTGGGCGTCGTGGCAGGGGTGCCGTAGACTCTCGGTCGCTGGGTTCGCCCGGCGTGCTGCCCTAGCTCAGTCGGTAGAGCAATTCACTCGTAATGAATAGGTCGGGGGTTCGATTCCCCCGGGCAGCTCCATGCGGAGTACGTGGTTCGGGCCCATATGGAATTAGACGGAAGTCTTCGTCGCGATGGTTGTGTGCTCAGATACTCCGATATTGCTGGTTCGGGCATTCCGGTCGTGTTCATCCATGGAGCGGGCGCAGACCATGCCATGTTCGAATCCCAGCGCGATGTCCTCCGGGCGGCCGGATTTCGCGTTGTGCTCTTCGACTTGCGCGGACATGGAGTCTCGAGACCTAATACGGCCGCCATCACAGCGGACGTGCTGGTATCAGACGTGGAAGCGTTGATCGCCCACCTGGGCCTGAGCCGGCCGGTGTTCATCGGACTTTCTTTGGGCGGCAACATCGCGCAGCGTCTTGTCAGGCAGGCGCCGAATGGCTATCGGGCGCTGGGTGTCCTCGACTCGACCTGGAACACCGGTCCATTGTCTTGGATCGAAAGGTCATCTTTGCGGCTCGCTGCTCCGCTGCTGCGGCTCATACCGGCACGATCCTTGCCGGGTGTCATGGCGGATGCCTCGGCGGTTACCGAGCCCGCGCGTGCCTACCTGCGCCGGGCGTTTGCGGCGATATCGAAGGCCGAGTTTCTCAGGATATGGCGCGTGACCACCGAGTTCGTTGAGCCCGATAGCGATTACCGCACACAGTTGCCACTGCTGCTGATGCGCGGAGCAAAAGATCGCACCGGAAACATCGCGACATCAATGCCGCAGTGGGCAATCGCGGACGGCGTCGCCGAGGTGGTCATTCCCGATGCCGGTCATGTCGTGACGTTGGATGCCCCCGAACCTGTGAATTTTGCGCTCCTCGCCTTTCTCCGGAACTTGACGTAAATCACTTCGCTGCCGGGTACTTCTGCTGTGGGCGCAACGCAAGGCCGCTAGCATCATTGCTCATGTGGTTTGCACAGCGCGATGCCGGCCGTTACGGCTTGGTCGTTGCTGCGGTGGACCAGGTGCTGGCCACGGCTACCGGGCGGCAAGGTTCGGTGGTTGATGTCGCACATAGCTGGGCCCACGCGAACGGCAGGGTAATGGACATCGAGGACGCGCCCCTCGCTGCCGGCGTTTTTGGTCAGTGGATCTCGTTCCCTGACAGGGACCTCGTTCAGGTAGGACAAGGAGTCGTGGGCCGCGACCGCACAATCGCACACGAGTTGGGTCACATGGTGTTGGGGCATCGCGGTCTGCCGATTGCCGAGTACGCCGCGGAGCATGTCCGTACGGTGGCACCTGAACTGGTCGCTCGCATGCTGCAACGCAGTTGTGGCGCTGATGAATTGACCCATAGCGACGACCGTTGGCCGCAGGATGAACTAGCTGCTGAGCGGTTCGCGGCATTACTCGTGCGCCGCTTGCGGTCCGGCCGACGCGACCGCCCGAGCTGGAGCCCATACGTCGACGACGCGCTGGGGTAATGACTCGCTCGGTGTGGGATTCCCTGCATGCTGTGCGCATAGCGGTACTGATCGGATTTCTACCGGTAGTGCTGTACCGGATCTGGCGGCTGGTCCGGTACCCCACGTCGATCCCCGCCATCGCTGCCACGGCCTTCGGAGTATGGGTGTGGTTTTGGATGTTGATGTTCACCGAGCCGGTGTGGGCGGCGATGCCGCCCTACGTACACGCGGTGACCATGGGTGGTTGGGCACCGGTCTGGATGGCTTGCTGTTTGCAGATCTTCGTGATTGGCATCAGCGGTGATGCTTCGCAGGGCTGGATTCGCCGCGGGCTGCGTGCCACCTTCTTCGTGACCGGTTTGGTCCTTGTCGTGGTCGCGGTAGCGGTGAGTCAGAGCCGTGTGTTGGTCTCGTCTGCCGACATGCTTACGCTCACCAACACTCTCCTCGACGGCGGGGATCGTGGTGCAGCCGTTGCCCAAGTTGTGAGCTGTGGCTTCCTGGCAATAGTGCTCGTTCAGCTCGCGTGGGTCGGATTCCGCCATGCCGACCGCACCCCCGTCGGCATGGGACTGGGACTGTTGGCGGCGGCAGCACTATTGCAACTGACCGCACTTGTGCTTACCGGAATCTGGCGACCCATGATTGGGATCGGCGGTGTGTATGGTCCTCTGCTCCAGATCTTGCCCGGATGTATCGGCGCGGTACTTATGGTCGTGGGATTCGCCTGGCCGCCCGTGATGCTCCGTGTTCAGGCGCGGCAAGAGCTGCGGCGACTACGTCCGCTCCATGAGGCTCTCGTCAACATGTTCCCCGGGCTCTTCCCTCCCATGGAATCTCAAATAAGATTGTCGGACTTGGTATTTGAATGGGTAGCGCACGTGCAGGACGGTCTCACCATCTTGTCGCAGCGCCGTGAGGTACCTGTCGAGGGCAGTATGCCACTTCCCGCTGATCAGCCAAGTCAGGTTCTGGGAGTGGCGAATTGGATCTCCGGCCAGTCGGTTTCGGGATTCAGCTGCCAATGGCTGCATCCGCCCATCGGCATGAGCGACCAGGCGTGGGTGCTCGCGATCGCCGATGCTTACCGGAACTGCGCGGAGACTTCCGGGTTTCAGGAAGCCGGACATGAGCGTCTGCCGGTGGGAGGATGATCACCCGCTCGATGTGGGAGGTCATGCAGACGGTGCGCGTTGCGTTGCTGATCTGCTTCCTGCCGATGGTGTTGTACCGGATCTGGCGGGTGATCCGTTACCCGACATCAATCCCAGCCGTTGCGGTAACTGCCTTCGGGGCGTCCGCTTGGCTCTGGTTCCTCGCATTCACCGACTCTGTATGGGCCGTCCTACCGCAGATCGTGCGTGCCGTCAGCATGGGTGGGTGGCCGGCCATTTCAATCGCCGCCTGTCTACAGGTCTTCGTTGTCGGCATCAGCGGTGACGCCTCACCAGATCGGGTTCGTCGAGGGCTGCGAATCACTTTCGCGATGGCTGCGCTCGCACTCGTTGTCGTGGCAGTGACGGTGACGAACAGCAGCGTGCTCATGACAACGTACGACGCATTGACGATCTCTAACATCGTGTACTCCGGTGGCGACCGCGCCTCGGCAATTGCCACGATTGTTACTAGTGGGTACGTGATATCGGTGGTTCTCCAAATGATGTGGGTCGGCTTTCGGCATGCCGACCGAACGCCTGTCGGAGTAGGCCTAGGGTTGCTGGCCACCGCATCGGTATTCCAGGTTGTGGGAAGCCTTTGTGGGGGGGTCTGGCGCCCGCTCGCGCACGGTGGGGGCTTTATAGGCAGTCCGGTGGGGCTGTGGTTTCAGACGCTCCCGGGATGCGTCGCTGCGATCTTGATGGTCGCGGGCTTCCTCTGGGCGCCGGTGGTATCGCGTGTTCAGGCCCAGCGGGACATGCGACGGCTGCGGCCCCTTCACAACACGCTCGCCGATATGTTTCGGGGACTGTTTCCACCGGCGGAACATCAAATACGTTTGTCAGAGAAGGTATTCGAGTGGTGCACGCATATTCAGGACGGTCTTACGCTTTTGGCGCAGAGCCGCGGAGTGCCGCTAGATAGCGCCGCGCAGGTTCCAGAAGAGGAGACGGCGCGGGCCTTGGCTGTGAGTAATTGGATTCTAGGTCAATCGGTTTCGGGATTCAGCTGCCAGTGGCTGCATCCGCCCATCGGCGTGAGCGACCAGGCTTGGGTGCTCGCTATCGCTGATGCCTACCGCAACCGTATGCAGGGTTCCGGTGTGCGGGAAGCCGGACGTGTGCGTCTGCCGGTGGGAGGATGATCGCCCAGTCCACATGGGACTTGATGCAGATAGTGCGCATCGCAGTGCTCATCTGCTTTCTGCCGGGGTTGCTGTACCGGATCTGGCGGATTGTGCGGTACCCGACATCAGTTCCCGCTGTCGCGGTAACTGTCTTCGGGGTGTCGGTGTGGATCTGGTTCGTGGTGTACACCGACTGGGTGTGGGCCGCGTTGCCGGCCGCCGCGCGTGCGGTCAGCGTGGCGGGTTGGCCAGCCATCACGATCGCGGCGTGTTTGCAAATTTTCGTCGTTGGTATCGGCGGTGATGCGTCGCCCGAGCGCATTCGCCGTGGGCTATGGATCACTATGGCAGGAGCGGCGATTGCACTTACCGTCGTCTTCATCGCTATGAGTTACAGCGAGGTGGTCCCGAGGGCTGATGATGTGCTGGCGACCGCAAATGCCATGTACGCCGGGACTGATCGCGGTGCGCTCGTCGCAATTGTGGTGAGCAGTGGGTACATGGTGTTAGTGGCTCTTCAGCTCGCATGGGTGGGCTCTCGCAACGCTGATCGAACTCCCGTCGGCGTAGGTCTGGGCTTGCTAGCGGCTGCATCGGCGTTTCAGGTGGTTGCGAGCGTCTGTGGCGGGATGTGGAGCCCGCTGAGTCGGGGCGAGGGCTTCATCGGCGGCGCGGTCGGACGGTGGCTGCAGACCTGGCCGGGGTGTATCGCAGCGGGTTTGATTGTCGCGGGCTTTCTGTGGCCGCCCATCATGCTGCGTGTTCAGGCACGGCGAGAATTGCGGCGGCTAGGCCCGCTCCATGACGCACTCGCCGGTATGTTTCCGGGGCTGTTCCCGCCCGTGGAATCGCGAATTCGATCGTCGGACTTGGTGTTCGAATGGACGACGCATGTCCAGGATGGACTCACGCTATTGGCGCAGAGTCGACGGGTGCCGCTAGTAGCCGACTTGCCTCTGCCAAAGAGTGGCTTAGAGCGGACTCGGGATGTTGTGAATTGGCTTGTAGGTGAAGAAGCTCCAGGCTTCAGTTGCGAATGGTTGCGTCCGCCTGAAGGTATGAGTGAGGGGCCTTGGGTGCTCGAGATCGCCGACGCGTACCGGGAACGTCAGGAAGACTTGGAGGCGCCGGCTTCCTTGTCGGGTATGCCCTCGACCTTGCGTAAGTGATCGACCATGTCGGCGATGGCCTGCCGACTGTTCTCGGAGAGCGCATAGCTGCGCTGCGCGATCTCACGAACCTTTGAGTCACGCAGCTGCACAAGCCAATCCAAATCGCGATTCACCGACGCGGCGTAGTCGGCGTCGTAGAAGTAGGCGGGGCTCACCTGGAAGAACTCGGCTAGTGCCGCGACGATGTCCGGCGCCGGGTTCGATCGTTCGCCCTTGCGCAGGAGCGACAGATAGGGCGAGGACACCTCGACCCCGCGCTCGCCCAGCGCGGTGACAACCTCGTTGAGGGAATAAGGTCCGCGCCCGGCCGGATGCACAGTGGCAAACAAATGGCTCAAGCGCTGCGAAAAGTCTGGCACAGCACCCCCTCACATACTTTCACTTCGCAGCCCAACGATACACGCACATGCCGCGCTGCTCATCGTAGGTCTGCGGGTGTCTGAGCGCTATGAAACTTATCGGAAGGGTAAGTCATTGACAAGGACTATTTACTAACAGTAATGTCCGGGGTGTTCGTTCGGCTAATCAAGGTCGATCGTGCTCGGCTGGTCAATCGCTGTGCTCATCGTGGGGTTGAGCACAGCGAATGGTCAGCCGATTTTCGTACGAGTCCTGCGTGCTTAGCGGAGCCCCAGAGCACTGTGATGCAGCAGCGCGCCGACAATCAGTACGCCCCCGAGGCCCAGGAATATGACCCGAATCGCGGTGGGGCCGTATCGCGTCACCGTTCGCACTAGACCTCGCTGCACTCGCCGCGCGCGAGGGGACCGTCGCGTCGACAGTACGAGAATCAGCAGACTGGGAAGAATCGCGACCAAGCCATAGCCGACCAACAGCAGCGGCCACATCGACGGCAGCGGGTGACGTGAGGCGAGCATCGCCAGCGCGCTCAAATACGGAACAGATGTGGGTGCCTCCGCGTAGCCCAATGCGAGACCCACAAGCGCGAGAAGCCATGGATGGCGTCGCGCAACAGTGCGAATCCATGGTGGCGTCACCGGTTCGGTGAACCAGGTCAGCGCCGCAACGGCGATCAACAGAATGCCGATGATCAGTTGCGCCCAGTATCGGGTGGACGGGGTGATGTCCGAGCCGCCGGCCACATCGGTCAGCGAGCGCACACCGAGCACGGTCGCGAGTCCAAAGGTGAACAGCGCCACGAAGAGGCCGGTGACGAAGCTGAGGCCGCCGGGAAATGCCGACCGCCGTTCCAGCCGGGTCACATAGACGATGGTGGTTGCGACACCGATGTTGAGCACGTTGAGGGCGTCCAGGCAGGCGAATCCTGCGAACGCCAGCAACAGGGTGAGCACGATTCCAGAACTTACGTGAGCCGGATCGTGTTCCGGCTCTGGCCGGGTTGTGGGGACTGCCACAGTCGCTCATGTGCTGCCCCCGGGACGGTAGTCACGACTGGATCACACTCTGACCTGGGCCAACGTCACCGCCGGTACTCTGAACCGGATGCCTACTCAGACCTCGGCCGCTGTTGCGCCCCTGCACGGATTGCGGGACGTGCGCACGTATATCGATATCGCCGTCGTGGTCGCCGTTCTCGTGGCCACGAATCTGATCGCGCACTTCACCACGCCATGGGCCAATTTCGTGGTGGTACCGGTCGCCGCGATCGGGCTGCTGGCTCTGATCCGCTACCGCGGCCATTCGTGGGCTGAGCTGGGGTTGGGCCGGGACCACTGGCGTTCGGGCGCCAAATACGCAGCCGTCGCGGTTGTCATCGTCGGCGCGGTGATCGGCATCGGTCTCTTGCTGCCGGTCACCCGGCCTATGTTCCTCAACAGCAGTTACGCCACGACCGTCTCGGGTGCGTTGCTCGCCTCCTTCGTCCTGATCCCGCTGCAGACCGTGATTCCCGAGGAGCTCGCATTTCGGGGGGTTCTGCACGGCACGATGGCTCGAGCCTGGGGCTTTCGCGGAGTCGCGGCCGTCGGGTCTCTGCTGTTCGGCTTCTGGCACATCGCCACGTCCTTGGGATTGACGACCGGCAACGTCGGCCTGACCAAGCTGCTCGGCGTGGGCCTGTGGGCACAGATCGCCGGCGTGGCCGGAGCGGTGGTGGCCACCGCTCTTGCCGGATTTGTCTTTACGTGGCTGCGGCGTCGTAGTGGCAGCCTCTTGGCGCCCATCGCGTTGCATTGGTCGCTCAACGGAATGGGAGTGCTGGCCGCAGTCCTGGTCTGGCATCTCGTCTAGCCCCATACGACGATCGCGGTAGCCGCGAGAAACAGCAGCTGTTCGGCGGTGCGCCAACCAAGGGGAGTGGACAGCGGATTCGACCGCTGACTCGCGGCATACACATTGGCCGGAAACATCACCACCAACAGCACTCCCAAGCACGCGGCTGCCACCACCCTCGTCGAGGGAACGAGGACACCGATCGCGCCGAGCAGTTCGAGGACTCCGGTGAGCGCCACCAGGAACCCGGGCGCCGGAATCCGTGGCGGAACGATCGCGATCATCGCATCACGCATCTTCGGGACGAAATGTGCGATCCCGGTCAGCGTGAACATCGCGGCGAGACCGACCGCCACCGCGGCTGGCCACGAACTGACGAGTGCCGACCCTTGAGTGCCGACTAAACGCGCCAGGAGCGTCCCGGCGAGCAGGGCAATGAGCGGTGCCATGACAATTCTCCAATCTTGACATTGACTAGATAGACATTACCGTCAAACTTGTCACTGTCAAGATCGGCGCTATGCTGATGTGATGGCGTATCACCATGGCGATCTGCGGGCGGCGATCCTGGCCAGCGCGGCCGACATGGTGAGCCGCCGCGGCCCCACCGAGCTGTCACTACGGGAACTGGCTCGCGAGGCGGGTGTCTCCCACGCCGCACCCGCCCACCATTTCGGCGATCGTCGCGGACTGTTCACCGCGCTGGCGGCCGACGGATTCACCAAACTGGCCGAGGCGCTGCACGGCGCGCACCCCGACTTCCATGCCGCGGCGCTGGCCTACGTGGACTTCGCCTTGAGTCATCCGGGCCACTACTCGGTGATGTTCGAACCCGCGCTCCTAGATTGCACCGACGCGCAATTGACCGCGGCACGTGAGCGTGCCGGGGCGGCACTGAATGCGGGAATCGAGACGTTGACGCCACGTCAGACCTCGGCCGACAAGGTCACCGCGGCCCGCGCTGCGTGGTCATTGGTGCACGGTTTTGTCTCGCTGTGGTCGACTGGGGCACTTGCTGATTCGCGTGAAGAAGCCGATCCGAAAACGATCGCCTCGCAGATCGCCTATGCGCTGTTCCCGCCCACCGGCTAGCCGAGTAGAACCTTTGCGCCCTTGGATCGGTAGTCGGTGTGCAGATCGATCTCCTTGGGCACCGTGCCGGCCGGCACGTCGTAGACGAGCACTGACCGCTTCTGTGCGCCGGGTCCCAGTTCTGCGCCGGGCTCGAGCTGTTCGGCATTGCGCGCCAAGATATTTGCCATGCTATCGGGCGTGTACTCCTTGCCCGCGGCGTCCTTGAGCTTTTGTTCATCGCCGAGGAAGGAGTGGGTGGTCTGTCCGAGGTTGAGAACCTCGACGTGGACCACGACGAAGGTGCCGACGGCGGTCGCCTGCAGCGCGGGATTCGCCACGTCACCAACGGTTCCGGCATCACTCACCCGGGTGACCACAAACGCGAGGTCGCCATCGCGCACCTGCTGTCCAAGAGCCCCGGGTTTGCCTTCTTCCGCCGTGACCACCTTGGTCTCCGCCCCTCCGCCGGTAGGGCCGACGTGGATCAGGGTCGGGCGGCTCTCCGAGGCCTCACCGCCTCCGCACGCGGTGAGAAAAATTCCGGTAAGGCCCAGAGCGCAAAGGCGTTTCGCGATCATGAAGTGCGCAGTACCGGCAATGTCACGGCCGAGGGATGTTCCTCGTCGTGGCGGATCTCGAAGTGGATCGGAACAATGCGGCTGGCGGTCGCCAACGGCTCACCGGAGCCGGTGTTGCGGGCATGATTCGGAAACGCACCCCCACTGATCTGGACCCGCAGCCGATGTCCCCGCGCGAAACGATAACCGGTGGGATGCATGGTCACCTGTACCGGTGAATCCGCGGTACCGTCTAGTTTGATAATTCCATCAGTTACATTGCGAGACAAACCCTTTCGGTCAACATCGCAGAGTCTTACGAACAAATCGCCCTGACCACTGTCGGTTGTCACGTACACCGATGCCGAAACCGGGCCGACCAGGTCAAGATCTTTGGTCAGGGGCTCGGTGGTGAAGACCAGCACATCGGAGCGTCTTTCGATGGAAGTGTTGTCGCGCTGCCCGGACACTCTGGCATCAAGCAGCGGCCCGCCCACCACCGGGGTGGGATCCTTTGGGTCGTACGTGAAGGTGTCGGCGGTGCTATCACCTTGTGGCGCTTGCCAATCAAGCCCGCGATTGGCCTGCAGATGCAACGGTGTGGGCATCGAACTCTTCGGCGGCCAATGATCGAAGTCCAGCCATTGGCCGGCCTTCTGGAGGTAGACCCGCACCGGTGCGCGATGGGTTGATGAGGTGTCGCCGTGCAGATGGGCCGCCAGCCAGGAAAAGCTGTCGGCTATCGCCGTCTTGATCGACTTCGCATGGTCCCAAGAGCCGATGGTGATACGCCGCGGGCAGTCGGCCTTCTGTAGCTCCTCGTAATCGCGGAGCTGACCTACCAGAAGCAGATCCCACCACCCGGTCACCATGCTCACGGGTGTGCCCAGCGTCGCAAGCTGGGCGGTGTGGTTGATCTCGTCCCAATAGTCGTCATCGTTGTGATCGGTCACGGTGCGCCAGAAGGGTTCTGGCTTTCCGATCGCGACATTGTCGGCGTCGGCGAGAGGTAGGTGATCCATCGCTCGGCGCACCCGCTTGCCGTGCGCATTCGCCCGCAGCAGGCGGACCGCCTGCGGGATCTCCGGTGAACCGACCGCCGCGGACCACGTCAGCAGATTGTGCAGGTTGAACGACCCGCCAGGATAGAAGAGCTCGGTGAAGTTGCTGGTGGTGATTGCCGGGCACATGGCGGCCAGGGGTGGCTCGATGTACGGCGCTACCGCCCACTGCGTATGCCCGAGATACGACGGACCGGCGGTAGCGAGTGTGCCATCGCACCACGGCTGTTCGCGGACCCAGGCGGCGGTAGCAAGGCCGTCCGCCCGTTCCTGCCGAAACGCGTCGAATTTGCCTTCGGATCCGAATTGGCCCCGGGTATCTTGTACTACCACCTGAAACCCTTGACGGGCCAATAACGTTGCCCAGAGTTGGCTGATGATGCCCTGCTTGTCGTACGGGGTGCGGAAGATGACGGCAGGCAAGGGGTCCTGCCCCGGCGGGCGGAAGTGGTCGGTAGCGAGCTTGACGCCGTCGGGCATCCTCACCGGGATGTCGCGGCGCGTCTGTATCTGAGTGAACTGGGGTTCGGGCAGATCGAGCAGCTTTTCCAGGACGGGTGCAGAGAGTCGTCCGGTCCAGGTCAAAGCCAGTTCTCCGAGCATGGCGCCCAATCTACCGGGGAGCGAGCGCCCCTACCGGCCCGACGGCGGCGCACAGTGACAATGACTGGGTAATCGGTTGCAGGGTAAGTGAATTACCCGAACCTGGGAGTCTGATGAACACCCGATTGAGTCCCGGCCGAACGGGAACCTTGATTCTGGGCCCGTTGGTGAACGATGCCCACACGGCACCCTCGGTATTGGCCAGGTAGTTCAATTCGACGATCCAATCTGCGGGGAGCAGCGGCCCCGTCAGCGGCATGGTCTGCGTGGACTGCACCAGGTACCCGCATCCGGGAACCGGGCCTTCGGTGAGGGCCCGCACCCACGTCACCTGGGCGTCGAGTAGGTGGCCATAGCGATCGAGCATCCGTAACTGCGTTGTGGTGGAACCGATCTCTGGTCGGGGGCGCACCAGGGCGAACATATGACTCAACAGGTTCTCCGGTCGCACCACATTCTGCAGCACCAGCGGATCAACTTCCTGGTCCAGCACCGCCGGTCCGTCCGCGACCGCCGCCAGGGACTCTTTCACCGTGGCGATGTACGGCGAGGCGGGATTGTTGCGCCAGCTGTGTAGGTAGTTGGCCGTGGATACCAGGCTGCTCCCCACGAACAACGCCAGCACCAGCGCGACTACGGCGGTGCGTCGCGCAGAACTGTCCAGGCTCGTACTGCCCGGCCGATTCGAGGCGGTGAGCCCCACCGCCGCCAGCAGCGTCCCGACGACCACCAGATCAGGCAGATACCGCAAGGTCTGCGCGAGCAGCAGCGCCGTGAACGCCGACGAGCGCATGAGATAAATCGGCACCTCACTGGCCGCCAGATATCCCAGCAACGTCAGCCAGACCAGCCCAAGTCGCTGCTTGCGGAAACAGGTCAGCGCCACGGTCGCGGTGAGCACCAACGCCCCCAGCCAGATCACGAAGGTCGAGGGTTCGGCCCACGGGGAGCTGGGCACCCAACGGTCCCAATGCCACGGACCACCCACCAACCCGGGAAGCACCCCGTGCGTGAACGAGCGTTGGAGCAGCGACCATGTCATCGACAGATCGGTGCTCCAGCGCTTCTGGTCCACCACCACCAGGTATAGCGCGATCCATGCTGCGGTAAGGGCTCCCGCCGGAACCAACAGCACCACACCCCGACGCCATGTCCGCCCCAGCGCCGACCACTCGTCGCCGCGCAGGTACGCCAGCAGCGTCACCACCGCGAACGCGACGAAGGGAATGACCACCGACTTCTCGAAGAACAGAAGCCCACCGAGGAACGCGCACATCGCCGTCACCGCGTACCGACGGTTTCCGGTGCGATCCAGCAGCACCGCGTCGGCGACGAACCAACACATCGCGGTCAGCATTGGCAGGGAATTCAGCGCGGCCGACCACCAGGTGAAACCTGGGATCGCCAGCGGCGTGAACAGTGCGAACGTGAGCGGAACAAGGAGCACCGGCCGCCAGCCCAGAATCACCCATAGCGTCCGCAGCAGCGACAGGGACGCTAATGCCTGCATGATCACCAGGCTCAGCGCGGGCCAGAACCAATTCAACGGTGCGAGCTTGGTGAGAATGCCGGCCAGCAAGAACGCCGCGGGCATGACGTGCCCATCGTGGTCATCGAACAGGTACGACGGCGAGAACAGGCCCTGTGTACCGGCGCGGCCGACCAGGATCAGGTCATCCCAATAGAAATCTCCCCCGAACGCCAGCACACCGCGCACGACAAGGTGCACCACGATGAGAGCCGCTGCGGCAACGGCAACGCGGTTGGTTCTGGCGAAAGGCATCAGGGCCCGAGACTAGCGATGAACGCTTGCGGGAAGAACATCAGGCACGGTCGGTAGGGTGGGGCCGAATGCCGTGAGCTATGCGAACAAAGAGGGAGTCGCCACGTGCGGGCAATGGTTACCGGAGCCGCAGGATTTATCGGATCGACGCTGGTCGACCGGCTGTTGGCGGACGGGCACGAGGTAACGGGTCTGGACAACCTGGCCACCGGGAAGGTGTCGAATCTGGAGGCCGCCGAGGCGCATTCCGCCTTCACCTTCGTCAAGGACGACATCGTCGAGGCAGATCTGGACGCCGTCGTGGCCGAATTCTCGCCCGAGGTGATATTCCACCTGGCCGCGCAGATCGATGTGCGCCACTCGGTTGCCGATCCGCAGTTCGACTCCTCCGTCAATGTCGTCGGTACTGTGCGGCTGGCCGACGCCGCCAGGAAGGCGGGCGTACGCAAGATCGTGCATACCTCATCGGGCGGCTCGATCTACGGCACTCCCGAGCAGATCCCCACCGGCGAATCTGTCCCCACCGATCCACATTCGCCATACGCCGCAGGCAAGGTGGCCGGAGAGATCTACCTCAACACCTTCCGGCATCTGTACGGGCTGGAGTGCTCACATATCGCTCCGGCCAATGTGTATGGGCCGCGCCAGGATCCGCACGGTGAGGCGGGCGTCGTGGCCATTTTCGCGCAGGCGCTGCTGTCGGGACGCGTCACCAAGGTGTTCGGTGACGGCGGAAACACCCGGGACTACGTATTCGTCGACGACGTGGTGGACGCCTTCGTGCGCGCATCGGGTCCCGATGGCGGAGGACAGCGTTTCAATGTCGGTACGGGAGTCGAAACCAGTGATCGGCAGCTACATTCGCTGGTGGCCGCGGCCGCCGGCGCACCGGATGATCCGGAGTTTCATCCGCCCCGGCTGGGCGATCTGCGTCAGTCTTGCCTGGACGTCCGCCTGGCCAAGAGCGTGCTGGGATGGGAGCCGAAGGTGGCGCTAACGGACGGAATCGGAAGGACCGTCGACTTTTTCCGGAGCTAGCTCCGAAGCAACGTCGCCCGTCGGGGGCTCGGCGCCGCGTAACGCGACGGCGCGTGCGAGCCGCGAATAGCGCAGCTCCAAATCCTTGAAACGCAGGTAGGTGCTGAGCGTCGTGAACGCGAACGCGATGATCATGGCGTAGAGCATCAGGTCGGTGCCGCGGCCCAGGCCGAGCCAATGTGCCAGCGTGGTGGTGTCATTGGGTCGCAAGATGGCGTAGATACCTGCGACCACGAAGACCACGAACCCGAGCTTTACCCAGGCCTTGGCCTGCGCGGTGCTGCGCGAACGCAATAGATACACCAGCAACAGCAGGACCGCGACGATCAGCAGCGGCTGAATCCAGGTGATCACGGCAACCTCCGGCGGAACGCGGTGTCGAACATGATGTTGACCCCGTTGATCAGCGATTGGCCCTTGGCCATCGAATACTCGGTGTACAGAATATCGACCGGCTGTTCGGCTACCCGCCAATGATTTTCGGCGATCACCGCGATGAACTCGCTGGCGTGGCCCATGCCGTTCATGGTGATGTTGAGTCCGTTGGCGACGGTCCGGTTGAAGACGCGCAGTCCGTTGTGAGCGTCGGTCAGGTTGAGGCGGCGGGTGCGCGGGCTCAGCAGCACAACGGTTTTCAGCACGATGCGTTTGATGAGGGGTACGTGGCCCGGCGCCGATCCGGCGCCGAAGCGGGTGCCGACGATGATGTCGAGGGGTTCCAGTCGCAGCCTGTCCACCATCGCCACCACGTCCTTGACCTGATGCTGGCCGTCGGCGTCGAAGGTCACGAAGATCTGAGCTCCGGGCTGTGCGCGCGCGTATTCGACCCCGGTCTGTATCGCCGCGCCCTGGCCGAGATTGACGGGGTGGCGGACCACGTGTGCGCCCGCGCCGTGCGCGAGTGCGGCGGTACGGTCGGCGCTGCCGTCGTCCACGCAGACGATGTTAGGGAAGGTGCCGAGCGCCGCGGCGATGACGTCGGCGATGACTGGTCCCTCGTTGTAGGCGGGGATGACCAGCCAGACGTCGCTGTTACCGGTGTTGCTCACTGGGATCAAGGTAGCACCGGTAACTCACCGGTGAACGTCGGCTCCACCCGGCCCCGACGAGTCCGGCCATTCCGGCAGAAGGGAAGGTCGGCCGCACTAATGTTTCGGCCATGCAGCGGCTGTCTGGGGTAGATGCGGCGTTCTGGCACGCCGAAACGTCGGGTTGGCATATGCACATTGGGGGGCTGTCGATCTTCGACCCCAGCGATGCCCCCGATTACAGCTTTGAACGGGTACGCGGTCTCATCGTGGAGCGGCTGCCGTCGATGCCGCAGTTGCGATGGCGGGTCACCGACGTCCCGCTGGGTTTGGACCGGCCGTGGTTCGTGGAGGACGAGGAGCTCGATCCTGATTTCCACATCCGCCGCATCGGCGTGCCCGCCCCCGGCGGTCGCAAGGAGCTCGAAGAACTGGTCGGCAGGCTGATGTCCTACAAGCTCGACCGGTCGCGGCCACTGTGGGAGCTCTGGGTCATCGAGGGGGTTGAGGGCGGGCGCGTTGCGACGCTGACCAAGATGCATCACGCCATCGTCGATGGCGTCTCGGGTGCGGGTTTGGGCGAGATTCTGCTCGACATCGCCCCGGAGCCGCGACCGGCGCCCGACGACACCGTGGGATCGTTGGTCGGGTTGGGCCTACCCAGTCGCGAGCGCATCTTGCTGAGCGCCCTAGTCAACGTGGGTGTCAAGACGCCCTACCGGGTGGTCCGGTTGGTTCAGCAGACGGTCCGCCAGCAGCTGGCGGTTTTCGGTATGGAACGCAAATCTCCCGGATACTTCGAGGCGCCGCACACCCGATTCAATGCGCCGGTGTCACCGCATCGCCGCGTCTCCGGCGCACGTCTCGAATTGGCGCGGGTCAAGGCGCTCAAGGATGCGTTCGGGGTGAAGGTCAACGACGTGGTGTTGGCGATCGTTGCCGGCGCGGTCCGCGACTACCTGCTCAAGCGTGACGAGCTGCCGGATAAGCCATTGATCGTGCAGATTCCGGTGTCGGTGCGCACCGAGGAAACCGATGGGGTGGTAGGCAATCAGGTCAGTTCGATGACCGTGACCCTGGCGACCGATATCGACGACCCGGCCGAGCGGATCAGGGCCATCTATGAGGGGACACAGGGCGCCAAGGAAATGGCGCGGGCGATGTCGGCCCACCAGATCATGGGGTTGACGGACACGACGCCGCCCGGGCTGCTGCAGCTGGCCGCGCGGGCCTACACCGCCAGCGGGCTGTCCCGGAATCTGGCGCCCATCAACCTCGTGCTCTCCAACGTTCCTGGTCCGTCGTTCCCGCTGTATATGGCCGGTGCCAGACTCGAGTCGTTGATTCCGCTGGGCCCGCCCGTCATGGACGTTGCCCTCAACATCACCTGCTTCTCCTATCTGGAGCATCTGGATTTCGGTTTCGTCACCACGCCGGAAGTAGCCGCGGACATCGACGAGATGGCCGACGGCCTCGAGGCCGCGCTGGTGGAGCTGGAGCACGCCGCGGGGATCTGACGCGCGTTCAGTCGATGATCTCTTCGGTGGTTTCGGGGTCCCGCCAGAATGCGAGCGCGGCCAGATGCACCACGATCCCGACGACGGGTCCGCCGATCAACGCGATGACCGTTCGTTCCTCCAAAGCGAGCGGCAATAGCAACAGCAGCGCTGAGACCACTGTCGCGCCAACCCATCCCGCTGAGTACGCGAGATGTCGGGCATGTGCCACGGTGGCCGCCCCGGTCAACGTCAACAATGCGATCATCACCGCACCGGCGGTAAGCCAGCCCAGGAGCGGGCCGCCCGCCTGATACGCCGGATCGAACACCGTCCGCAGTAGCCACGGGCCGACGGACGCCGCGAGTGCAATACCCGCCGCTCCGACACCGATGATGATGACAGCCGGGGTGATGAGTGCGGTGAGGCGTCGGTCCCGCGCATCGACGAAGTGGGCGATGAGGTTGCCCTGCAGCGCGGTCAGCGGCACCAGGAGTGGTGCGCGGGTCAGCGTGACGGCCAGGATCACCACTCCACCGGTGGGGCCGAGATCGCCTGCCGTCGACTGCAATAGCACCGGGAAACCCATCACCAACACCGCACTGGCGGCGGCCGCGGCGATCGAATGCCGGGCCCCGCGCAGGAATTCCATGGTGTCGACCAGTGCGGGTACCTTGAGCGCCTCACGGGTCGGCTTGGAGATAACGGTGAGTAGTAACCACGACATCGATCCGGCCACCGTCGCCCAGAGATACCCGACCAGACCGAGGGTGGCCACAAACGTGACAACCGCTACCACCAGGCGAATCCCGGCATCGGTCACCATGAGAACGCCGTACTGAGTCCAGCGGCTCGATCCCGCCAGGGCGCCCAGGGTTGTCGCGTGCATGCAGAATCCGGCGAGCCCTCCGGCGAGCAATGCCACACTGAGCCAACGGAACTCGGTGAACACATGCGATGCCCACAGTGGCGCGGTGCCGACGACCCCTACGGCGGACGCGATGGCGAAGGCGAAGGCGATCCTGATCGGCAGGGTGGTGTCCAGCGGAGAACGTTCACGCTGCGCCAGCGATAGCCGCACTTCGCGAGTGGTCTCCTGCAGTAGCCCGTTCGCGGCGCCGGTCACCAAACCGAATGCGCCCCAGAAGACTCCGAATACCGAAAACAAGGAGGGGCCCAGTTCACGCGCAGCAAGGTACAGCACGGTGTAACCGCAGATGGCGCTGATGGCCGTGGCCACACCGATTCGTGCGACGCTGGAGCGGGTGCTGGGGCCGGCGTCGGTCACTTCCGGTCCAAGGGCGGGAGCTGCTTCTCATATAGCCATGCTGTCCACAGCGGCCGGAGTGATTCGTCAGAGTAGGCGGCCGCTAGGCCGGTGAAGTCGTCGGTGATGACGGTGCTGTGCCGGTAACGTGTGGTCCAGTCCTGCAGCAGTGTAAAGAATTTTGTGTCACCGAGCCGTAATCGCAACGCGTGCAATGTCAGTGCTCCACGTTTGTATACGCGATCATCGAACATCAGCTGTGGGCCGGGATCGGCCAGAATCAAATCTTGGGGGAGATCTTTCAGTTTTTGGTGATAGTGGCGGGCGCGGGCATCGGCGGACGGCCCCCCGGACTCCTCGGACCAGAGCCATTCGGCGTAACAGGCAAACCCTTCGTGGAGCCAGATATCGCGCCAGCGGCGGGCGGTGACGCTGTTGCCGAACCACTGATGCGCCAACTCGTGTGCCACCAGGCGCTCGGAGTGTCGCTCCCCGTCACAATGGTTTGCCCCGAACACTGAAATACCTTGCGCCTCAAGAGGAATCTCGAGATCATCGTCGGTGACCACCACGGTGTACCCGGCCGCGAACGGGTAAGGGCCGAACTGTTTGACGAACAGCTTCATCATCTGGGGCTGCCTGCCGAAGTCATGCTCGAACCGTTCGCGCAGCCGTGAGGGCAGCGCGGCATTCATCGAGATCGGGTTCTTCGCGAGCTTGATCGTCTGGTAGTCGCCGATCTGTAGTGTCGCCAAATACGGCGCCATCGGCTCGGGCTGTTCGTATGTCCAGGTTGTGTGCGCGGCCCGGACTCGACGGGATACCAACTCCCCGTTGGAGACAACACAATATGGGCTGTCACTGCTGATGACGAACCGATAGCTTGCCTTGGAGCTGGGATGGTCGTCACAGGGGAACCAGGATGCCGCGCCGTTAGGCTGCCCGGCCACCAGCACCCCGTTGGACAGCTCCTCGAATCCGACGTCGCCCCACACGCTGTTGATGGCTCGAGGTGATCCGCCATACCGAATGACGATGGTCATGGCGGCTCCCGCTGGGATGGCGGTCACCAGCTTGATGGTGATCTTTCCGGCGCGGTGCCCGAAATGCTCTGGACGCCTGCCGTTCACGGTCACCTTTGAGACGCCGAGGGCATCGGCAAGGTCAAGGGTGAATTCCTTGAGGGTGGCAAGGGTGACGGCCGTGATCGTCGCGGTACCGGTCAGCCGGTTGATGGCGACCTTGTACTCCAGCTCCAGCTCATAGCGTGACACCCGATATCCGTAGTTGCCGTTTTGCGGCAGATAGGGATCGATGACGGGAGGCCGTGGGGGTAGCCGCTTGGCCGCCTTCTTGCCTGGTTTGGTCATGCGGCCCCGGAATTCTTACCGGGGGAAACCTTGCCGCCCTTGGGCTTCTTCGGTGCCATCGGATCCAGTTTGCCCCATGGAGAAATGGGGTTGCCCTGCCACCTGGTCGACGGGGGTACGACGTCACCGCGGACGACCAGTGATGCCGGACCGACGGTGGCGCCCGCGCCCAGCTCGGCGGCGGGAAGCGCCACGCAGTGCGGGCCGAGGGTGGCGCCCTCACCGAGGGTCACGGTGTCCATCCGCATGATCCGGTCGTGGAAGAGGTGCGTCTGCACCACGCAGCCGCGGTTCACGGTCGCACCCTTGCCTAGGGTCACCAGATCGGCCTCCGGCAGCCAATACGTCTCGCACCACACTCCGCGGCCGATCTTGGCGCCCAGGCCGCGTAGCCACCAGTTCTGCATCACCGTTCCCGATGCGGCGCGTGCGAACCACACGGCGGCAACGGTTTCCACGAAGGTATCGGCGACCTCGTTAAGCCAGACGAACGAGGACCAGAGCGGCTTTTCCACGGCCTTGGTGCGCCCGACCACAACCCACTTGGCCACGACGCTCACCACACCAGCCACAGCACCGGCGACCAGCAGCACCACACCGCTCAGTGCGCCGGCAACCCAGAAGTTGAACCGGATGGCGATTGTCTGCAGAGTCAGCAGCACCCCGACACCGATCCCGAACGTCACGATGATCGGGATGATGCGGCAGGTCTCCACGATTCCCCGCATCACCTTGAGGCGGAACGGTGGCTCGAAGGTAAGCGCGGAATCAGCACCATCGGCCTTTCTTCGTAACCGCTTTGGTGGGCTACCGATCCACGACGAGCCCGACTTCGCCTTATGCGGAGTGGCGGACAGGACGGCGACCAGCGCGTCATTGGGAACCTTGCGTCCCGGTTGGGTGATCCCCGAGTTCCCCAGGAATGCGCGCTTGCCGATTCTGGCCTTGGCGATGTGGATCCAGCCGCCGCCCAACTCGTACGACGCGACCATAGTGTCGTCGGCCAGAAACGCACCGTCGTCGACCTCGGTGAACTTCGGCACCAGCAGGGCCGTCGAAATCTCGGTGTCCTTGCCGATCTTCGCCCCCAGGATGCGCAGCCACCATGGGGTCAGTTGGCTGGCATAGATGGGGAACAGATAGTTCCGGGCCGCATCCATGAGGCGCTCGGTGGCCCACAGTTGCCAGCCCTGCCGGCTGCGGACGGGGTGATAACCCTCGTGCACGCCGATCGACAGCAGCCGCACCAGCACAACGGTGATGGCGGCGTACACGACCACGCTGACCAGCGCCGCCCCCGGCGTCCAGATGAGCGCGGGCACCACGGCCTGGCAGATCGTCGCCGTATTCCTGATGCCGAAGGCCACCACACCTAGCCCGGCGGCCAGCGCAAGCAGGGGCAGTCCGCCCAGCAGAATCGACGTCACCCCATAGATCGGTACCCATTGCCCGGCGCGGGGCGGACGGTAATCGGGCCAGGGATGGCGGGCCTTGCCCGACTTCACGGCCGGTGAGCCCTTCCAGTACTGACCGTTCTTGACTCTTCCGACGACACCGGAAGCCGGTGCCACATCGGCGTTCTTACCGATGACCGCACCCGGCAACAGGGTGGTGCGGGCCCCAACAGTGGCGTCCTCGCCGATGACGATCGGGCCGACATGGAACTTGTCGCCGTCAACCCAATGCCCGGACAAGTCGACCTCGGGTTCAACGGAACTGCGGTCGCCGAGTTCCAGCCAGCCCGTCACCGGTGGTGACGAATGCAGGTCGACCCCATTGCCTACCCGGGCGCCCAGTGCGCGGGCGTAATACACCATCCACGGTGCGCCGGAGAGGTTTTCGGCGCCGCTCGCGGTGGCGAGGCGATCGGCGATCCACACCCGCAGGTGCACGCTTCCGCCGCGCTCGTACGTCCCCGGCTTGACCCCGGAGAGCAGCAGTCGCGCCCCGATGACGGTGATACTCATGCGACCCAGGGGGGTGATGAAGAGCAGGAAGGCTGCCAGCAGCACCCACCAGTTGACCGTGACCAGCCAGGGCACATTGCTGAATGCTGCGAACACGTTGTTGGCCAGGGCGAGCCATGTGGCCCATTGCAGGCCGGTGAGGGTGGTCAGTGGAATGGTCGCCACCAACTGCGCCAGCTCGGTGAGCCGGGGCACCGGCTTCACGGTCCGGGGTTCGACCTCGACGGGAGGGGCGAGCTCATCCAGATAAGTGGCCAGCGATCCGAGCCGCGGCTGGTCGTACAGGTTCGCGACGGTCACCTGCGGATAGCGTTGTCGCAACGCCGCGACCAGCTGTGCGGCGGACAGCGATCCGCCGCCGAGAGCGAAGAAGTCGGCTTCGGGCCCGTCGACTGAGGCAGCCAGGATGTCGCGCCACAGTCCGGCAAGCCAGCCCATGGTGCCGCCCAGTTCGGTTGCGTCATCGTCGGTATCCGCGCCCGGCGGTGGCCAGGGCAGTGCGTTGCGATCGACCTTTCCCGATGTGCGCGTGGGCAGCTCGTCAAGTTTGACCAGTCGCGGCACCAGCGCGGCGGGAAGTGATTCGGCCAAGCTGGCGCGGGCGGCGGCGATATCGAAGTTGGGATCGGCGCTGGCGATGTAGCCGACCAACAGTGGGGTGCCACTGGCAGTCTTGCGCACCGCGGCCGCACCACCACTGACACCGGGCAGATTGACCAGTGCCGCATCTACCTCACCGAGTTCGATACGGCGGCCGCCGACCTTCACCTGGTCGTCGGCACGGCCCTGGAAGTACAGACCGTCGGGCTCCAAGCGCACCAGATCACCGCTGCGATAGGCCCGCGACCACCCCAGAGTCTGGAGCGGAGCGTACTTTTCGGCGTCCTTTTCGGGATCGAGGTATTTGGCCAGGCCGACACCGCCGATGACGAGTTCACCGACCTCGCCGTAGCCGACTTGGTTGCCCTGCGGATCCACAACGGCCAGATCCCAACCCGGAAGGGGCAACCCGATGCTGACAGGGCTTACCCCGTCGAGCCGCGCGGCGCAGGCCACCACGGTCGCCTCGGTGGGGCCGTAGGTGTTCCACACTTCGCGTGCGGCGCCGTCCTCGCCGGTGGCCAGTCGCTCGGCCAGATCCGGTGGGCAGGCTTCGCCCCCGAAAATCAGCAGCCGCACCGCCTCGAGCGCTTCGGCCGGCCACAACGCGGCCAACGTGGGCACCGTCGACACCACCGTGACATCGCGGGACACCAGCCACGGACCCAGATCCATGCCGCTGCGCACCAGGGAACGCGGCGCGGGTACTAGGCAGGCGCCGTAGCGCCAGGCGAGCCACATTTCCTCACAGGAGGCGTCGAAGGCCACGGAGAGTCCAGCGAGAACCCGATCATCCGGACCAATCGGATTGTCCGGCAAGAACATCTGCGCTTCCGCGTCGACGAAGGCCGCCGCGTTGCGATGTGTCACCGCCACGCCCTTCGGGGTGCCGGTGGATCCCGAGGTGAAGATGATCCACGCGTCGTCGCGAGGTGTGGGTTTCGCGGCGCGCCAGCCCCGCGACGATCCGGGTCCACGAACGAGTCCGTCGGGGGTGATCACGGCGGCCACTTGTGCCTCGCCGAAAACCAGGGCGGCACGTTCGTCCGGATCGTCGGCGTCTACCGGAACGTACGCGGCTCCCGCGGCCAGGGTGGCCAGGATGGCCACGTAGAGCGAGTAGCTGCCGGAGGGCATTCGGATACCGACGCGATCACCGCGACCGATTCCCCGTGCCCCGAGCCACTCGACACTGGCCTCGACGTCGACGATCAGCTCGGAATACGTGAGCTGGATGGTGCCGTCATCGATGGCGGGTGCATCGGGGTGCTCGGCGGCCGTTGAGTAGAGGATGTCGATCAGTGTCCGGGCCGGAGGGGCCGACCTACCGAGCAAGTACTGCGGTGGCACCGGATGGGCCGGGGCTTCCTGAACGGCGGGCTCGGGAGCCTCTTCGCCCGCGCGGTTAGTGGGTGACTCGTCGGGGCCGGTCACGCTGCTCCTCGTTAATTTCCGCGTCGGATCTATGGGCCTGGAGGGGTACCGCAGCGAGCCTATCGGTCCGGCTGCGGCTGGGCTCGCCGCCGCGCGGAAGCGCTCCCGCGGGCACGGTGAGCCCGTCGCCGCCAAGTTTGCCACGGTGGACCGCGCCGTCCACCACGCAGGCGTTGGGCACTAGCCTTCTTGAGCAGTGCGCCGGGTCTTGTACAGGCTGGCGACGGTGGTGATGAGCAGCGTCACGACGATCACCGCAAGGCTTGCCAGCGTGGGGATCTCGGGCACGTGCACCGGCTCGCCGCCGTTGATGAAGGGCAGCTCGTTCTCGTGTAGCGCGTGCAGGATCAGTTTGACGCCGATGAAGAACAGGATGAAGGCCAGCCCCTGCGACAGGTACACCAGACGCTTGAGCATGTCGCCAAGCAGGAAGTACAGCTGGCGCAGACCCATGAGGGCGAACACGTTGGCCGTGAACACCAGATAGGGCTCCTTGGTGAGCCCGTAGATCGCGGGAATCGAGTCCAGGGCGAAGAGAAGGTCGGTGGTGCCCAGGGCGACGATCACCAGGAACATCGGTGTCATCAGTCTGGCGCCGTTCGCACTGTTATCCCGGACCCACAGTCGCAGACCGTCCCACTTGTCGGTGGTCCGCAGGTGCTTGCGGGCGAACTGCACCACGGCGTTATCGGCGTCATCGTCGTGCTCGGTGTCCCGGGCCAGGTTGATAGCGGTGTACACCAGGAACGCGCCGAAAAGGTAGAAGATCCAGGAGAACTGCTCGATGGCCACCGCGCCCAGCGCGATGAAGATGCCGCGGAAGATCAGCGCCAAAATTATGCCGATCAGCAGCGCTTCCTGCTGATAGACACGGGGAACTTTGAAGCTGGCCATGATGATCAAGAAGATGAACAGGTTGTCCACCGACAGGCTGTACTCGGTGAGCCAGCCCGCGAAGAACTCCAGCCCGAACTGGCTGCCGTGGAAGAACCACACCCACAGACCGAAGGCCACGGCGAGCCCTATGTAGATGCTCAGGGCAGTAGCGGTCTCGCGGACGGTGGGCTCATGAGGGCGCCTACCGATCACCACGACGTCAACCAGCAAGATCGCGACCGTGACGGCCAGGGTGATGATCCACTCGAGCTGGGATACCTGCATTGAATAACCTCCGGTCGCCAAAACGCCGGAGGTCTCTTCCGCCGATACGTGACCGGCCCGCGGCACCGACCGGTCCGACAATGGCCGATGTGATGACGACACCGCAGCGAAGGAATACTCCCCTCCACTAGTCAGTGTGCCCTACGGCGCGGGGATCGGAAAATCGGGCCGGATCAACGACGCGCCATCGCGCATTTGAAATCACCCTGCGCAATGCGCTTGACGATGGACGTGCCCGGTGGGCACACTGCCCTCAGGTCATGAGAACCAGCGATAAGCCCTGGCTAGCTGGTCGGCAACCCTCCTCCACGGTGGGGTGCTCCAGGTGACGACCTGGCCGCGCTCAACCGGGCGTGGCAAGCGTGGACTCGCCGGGCGGGTCCGGTGAGATGGGATGTCACATGTCAGTGTCCACACAATTTGGGTCTGAGCGAGCCGCTGCGCGTGTCGTCGGAGCAGATGTCAAAGTGCCCCTGGCACAAGGCGGTTGGATCAGATACGCCAACTTCGACTATGCGGCGAGCGCACCCGCGCTCGGCGATGTCGCGGACCGCGTCAACGAGTTGCTGCCCTACTACGCCAGCGTGCACCGTGGCGCCGGATATGCGTCGCGCGTGTGCACGACGGTGTACGAGGGTGCCCGGGAAACGGTGGGGCGTTTCGTGGGAGCGGCCCCCGACCACCACGTGATCTTTACCCGCAACACCACCGACTCGCTCAATCTGCTCGCTTCCGCGGTGCCGGGTGGGGCGGATTCGGAAAGCCGGCGACACCCAAATGTGGTGGTGCTAGATATCGAACATCACGCAAACCTGTTGACCTGGCAGCGATATGGCGCCCGAGTGGTAGCGCATCGAGCCACTGTCGCGGATACCGTCGCTGCGCTGGATGAGGAACTCGCCCGGCAGCCTGCCGCGCTGCTGGCCGTTACCGGCGCATCGAACGTCACTGGCGAGGTGTTGCCGTTGGCTGAACTGGCTGTCGTTGCCCACCGGCACGGCGCGAGGATCGCCGTTGACGGAGCGCAGTTGGTTCCACATCGTCGCATCGACCTGGCGGCAACCGGAATCGACTACCTCGCGTTCTCCGGGCACAAACTGTATGCCCCGTTTGGTGCCGGAGTCCTTGTTGGACAAAGTGACTGGCTTGATGCCGCGCGGCCCTACCTGGCAGGCGGGGGTGCGGTGCGCAATGTCGGCATCGACGGGGCCGAGTGGCTCGTCGGGCCGCAGCGGCATGAGGCGGGCACCCCCAATGTGGTCGGCGTTGCCGCCGTGGCAGCGGCATGCGAGGCATTGGCGGCCCTGGGAGAGATAGGCCGCCTCGAAGAAGCGCTCACCGCCCAACTCCGGGAGGGGCTCGATGCGATCGAAGGCGTTGACACTCTTCGCATCTGGGAAGGCGGCCGAGACGTACTAGGCATCGTGTCCTTCACAGTCGACGGATACACGCCGTCGGTGGCCGCCGCGTATCTGTCGGCTGAACACGGAATCGGGGTGCGCGACGGCAGATTCTGCGCGCATCCGCTGCTCGCCAGATTGGGTGCTCCGGGTGGCGCGCTACGCGCAAGTGTCGGGCTAGGGACTACTGCGGGTGACATCACCCGCCTCGTCGATGCGATCGGTCAGCTTGTCCACCATGGCCTGACCCTGACCTACCTCGAGCGGGACGGACAGGTGGGGCCCGCTGACGATCCGCGGCCACTGCCGGACTTCCTGGTGGCCTGACGCCGAATCGTAGTACCCGTAACTCCTAATACGTGATACTTTCAGTCCGACACATCACAGGGTCGGACTGACAAGGACGTCGAATGACTAGTACACGTGTGCGGGGTAGCGAAGCCAATGGCCGGGAACGGGTTGTTCCTGACCATGAAGTCGTGATCATCGGAGCAGGCTTCGGCGGTATCGGAGCAGGTGTTGAGCTCACCAAAAGGGGAGTCCACGATTTCGTGATCTTGGAAAAGTGGGGGGCCGCTGGCGGCACCTGGCACGCGAACAAGTATCCGGGCGTGGCCGTTGATATCCCGACCTTTATCTACAGTTTTTCCTACGACCAGAAGACCACCTGGTCGAAGTTCTTCACTCCGGGTGATGAACTTGAGGAATACGCCAACGAGCTCGTCGACAAGCACGACCTGCGCCGCAAGATCCGCTTCAATACACGCGTGGTTCGTCAGGAATTTGATGAGTCACAAAACATCTGGGCACTTACCCTGGACGATGACACCGTCATCACCGGTCGGCATGTGATCGCCGCGACGGGCGGACTGGAGCAACCCAAGCTCCCAGAAATAGACGGTATCGATTCCTATCAGGGCGTGTTGATGCATACCGCGCTCTGGGACAAGGATGTTCAGCTTGCCGGCAAGAGGGTGGCGGTCATCGGAACCGGAGCCACCTCGCTGCAGCTGGTTCCCGAGATCGCCCCGGAGGTTGGCCACCTCACCGTCTTTCAGCGCACGCCCATCTACGTGGGGCCTAAACCTGACTTGAAGTACAACGCGTTTTGGCGGGCACTGTTCGGATTCCCCGGTGTTGCCAAGGGTATTCGACACGCGATCAATCTCAGCACCGCGTACATTCCGGATGCTGTTTTCAACCTCGACTCCAAATATGTCGAATCGGCCTCGTTGGCCCTGGCCAACAGGATTCGCTCCTGGATGCGGACGCAGGTCGATGATCCGGTGACGCGCGAGAAGCTGCTGCCCTACTACGGATTTGGCTGTAAGCGTCCATCGTTCTCCAACACCTACCTCAAGACGTTCAACCGGCCCAACGTGGACTTGGTGACCGAACCGATTCAGCGGATCACCGAAAAGGGTCTGCTGACCGCGGACGGCGTCGAGCATGAAGTAGATGTATTGATCTGTGCTACCGGATTCGCGATCTGGGATCACATGCCGGCCTTCCCGACTGCCGGGCGAGGCGGCAAGGACTTGAAACGGTTCTTCCAGGAGAGTCGTTATCAGGCGTACCAGGGTGTTTCGATTCCCGAGTACCCCAACTTCTTCCTTGTTCTGGGGCCGTACGGATACGTGTTCGGGCCGTATCACATGCTGATCGAATCGACGACCGCGCACGCGGCCCGGGTCATCGCGGAAACCAAGAAGCGCGGTGCCACCACCGCCGAGGTCAAGCAGGACGTGCACCAGGCCTACTTCGACAAGATGCACCAGCGCAACAAGAACCACCTGTGGCTCTCTCCGGCGTGTTCGACTGCCAACACCTACTACATCGACAATCACGGTGATTCGCCTTTCCGCCCAGGTGGTTTCGGTGAGATGTATTTCCACAACAAATACTTCCGGTTGGACAACTATCGCTACGGCACCGAGACGGTGGCGCCCGTGGTGAAGGTGGCATCGAGGCGCAAGCGCAACAAGGAGGTCGTCGGATGAGACTGCTACCCGCACGTAAACCAGATCTTGTTGTGGTGACCGGCGCCGGTAGCGGCATCGGCCGGGCCATCGCTATCCAATTCGCCAGGGGCGGTGCGGAGGTGGTGGCGTCGGATCTGGACCTAACAACCGCGCAGGAGACGGCGGAGATCATTCACAACAAGGGGCTGCGTGCCGTCGCGTTTCAGCTCGATGTCACCGATCCGGCAGCCTGGGAGCGGTTCGCCGATCAGGTGCGTGCCGAATACGGTGTGCCCGATGTGCTGGTGAATAACGCGGGCATCATGGTTGGCGGACGCTTCTTCGACCTCGAGCAAGAGCACTGGGAAAAGCAGTTCCGGGTCAACGTGTTTGGTGTTGCATATGGCGGGCGTGTCTTTGGCAAGCAGATGGCCGAACGGGGTCGTGGCGGTCAAATCGTCAACATCGCCTCGGCGGGGGCCATCACTCCGACACCGGTCTTTCCTGCCTACTCTGCCTCCAAGGCGGCGGTGAAGATGTTGAGCGAGTGCATGCGGATGGAACTGGGACCCAAGGGAATCGGCGTGTCCGCGGTATGTCCTGGCTTCATCAACACCAATATCGGGGTAAACGCCACCGTGGCCGGCGTGGACCTCCCTGATGACGTACGTGAGCGTGTGAACAACGTCATGAGGGCCTTCCAGTCCTCTGCCCCGATGCGAGTGCTGGATCAGTTGATCGGTCCCCCGCAGGTTGCCCGGGCCACGGTCCGCGCGGCGCGCTACAACTTTGCGGTGGCTCCGGTGCGTCCCGAAGCGTGGCTGGGCTACTTCTTGAGCAGGCTCCTACCAGGTCTCAATCGACATTTCATGTATCCGATCCCGTACTGGCTCGGATTGGATATCGACTCGCTCATGCCGAGAGTGCAACGCGTCATCGACAACCTGACCGAACGCGCACCGACGCCGCCGGTCTCCGAGGAGTCGCCGGTGTGATCGGGGCTGATCCGCTCACCCGGAATTGAACGATGGCTCTACCGCGACCTCGTGGGTACCGTGGCGTCTGTGGCAACACAACATCAAACGTTTCGGGTCTTCACTGACGACGCGGCCGGCTGGCTGGAACTGACCAACGGAACGGGTGTTACCGCACGCGTCAACGCCGCCGATCTCAAACAGGCGCAGCGGGCCAGGCACGCGCTGCGCGCCGCACGTAAGGACGCACCTGCAGTCATCCTGGATGTCTACGTGCACATCGAGGCCGATTCCCGTTCGGCACGTAAGCATTTTGCGAGCCTGCGAGTTCCCTCGGCGGTGTCGTATGCGGGCACGCCAGAAGGGCTGGCGGGTCTGATCGCCGATATCTACCTGGCCGGTGTCGCCGACGGGGTGACCCTGATCCCGGTGTCGCCCACCACAGATATCGGTTGTGCCGCACGCCGCGTATTCGCATTGCTGCCGCAGCGCGTACCGCTGGCGGCGTAGTACGCGGCTAGCTCACCAGTTGTCGTATCCGCCCTCGGGGCCGAGCATGCGCTCCAGACGGGTGCGGTTGATCTTTGCGAGCTCGTTGCGGGTCACCTTGCGTTCGGTGTCCACGTCGTGATGCATGCGGTCGGAGATCGCACGCAATACGGAGGCGCCGTTCTGTCCGCACAGGTGCATGACGAAGCGATGGCCGAAGTGGTGCTCGTACCGGTGGGCAGCGGCCCGCAACGCTGCCATCATTCCCGGGGTTTCATCACGGATTGCGCACTGTTCGGCATGTGAACGCGCGCTTCCCGGACGTCTGCCCAGCGGTGGATAGGCGATCAGTACCTCGTCCAGTGACTCCTCGGACAGGGCGAAGAGCTCGTTGTCGGCGTACCGGAACAGGGCATCGTGATCGGCGAACGGCCGGGCGGCGGCGATCTTCCGCGCCCAGGTCACGCTGCCACCGCACTCGTAGAGCGCGTGGACCGCTTTGGTGTCGGGCATCTCGTTGAACGTGTCGCGGCCGATGCCCTGATGCATCAACATAGAACCATGATTCGACGGGGCGCCGCTGTTCGCTAGAGGGGGACCGTGCATTTTGCAGGAGCTTAACGCGACGTAACATTGCTCCCGGGAGCACTGGGGAAGGAGTGGGGGACAGTGACGGATCCGGCCTGGCAGGAGTACCCGCAGGAGCCGTGGCCGCCGGGCGAGCCGATCCCCTATCCCGAGGATCCGAAACCCCCGAAGTGGCCGTGGATAGTCGCCGGCGTCAGCATCCTGGCGGTGCTGGCGATCGCGCTGACCGCGATTCTGGTCGTCACCCGCCGAACCGAGGTGGCCGCACCGACGACAGTCACGGTCACCCCTTCGACGACCTGGACGGGGCCCAATGACGTCCCCTTGCCGTCGATAACGACGACGGAGCCACCTCCGCCATCGCCACCCCCGCCTAACCCCAGCACCGGTGTCGAAACCACGCCAACGACCACTGAGGCGCCGCCGGTGCCCACCACGACTGAGGCGCCCACCCCGGTGCCCACTACGGGTCAGGGTCCCGGGGGGTCGGGGAACGGCGGCAAGAGCGTCACCTACAGCGTGGGTGGTCAGGGCGGCGGGGTCAATGTCGCCTATATGACGGACAACGACTATGTGCGTGTGTCGAATATTTCGCAGCCGTGGGCAGTCTCGGTGACGATTACACGTCGGGACGTTCCGCTGACCATGAATGTCACCATGGTCGGTGAGGGCACCATCAGCTGTTCTATCACCGTTGACGGAGTGACCGTCGCCCAAAGCAGCACCGACGTGTTCGCCGTCGTGTGCCAGGCGCCTATGCCGGGCTAGTGTCCCTGGGTCTTGAGGCGCTCGAACGACGCGGTGACCTCGGCTTCGGCCTCGGCGCGGCCCACCCAGTCGGCGGCCTCGACGAACTTGCCGGGCTCGAGGTCCTTGTAGTGCACGAAAAAGTGCTTGATGGCGTCCAGCTCGAAGCTCGACACGTCACCGATGTCCTGGATGTGATCCCAGCGCGGATCGCCCGCGGGCACACACAGCACCTTGTCGTCGCCGCCGCCGTCGTCGACCATCTTGAACATGCCGACGGGCCGTGCCTCGACGATCACGCCCGGGAAGACGGGCTCGGGCAGGAGCAGCAGGGCGTCTAGCGGATCGCCGTCCTCACCGAGGGTGTTCTCGATGAAGCCGTAATCGGTGGGGTAGGCCATCGGCGTGTAGAGGTAGCGGTCCAGACGCACCCGGCCGGTCACGTGATCGACCTCGTACTTGTTGCGCTGACCCTTGGGGATCTCGATGGTGACGTCGAACTCCACACCCGCTCCTTGAATGTCGGTGGTACTTAGCCTGTCAAGTCTGTCTGTCAGTCTTCGCGCAAGCGCTCGTCCAGCGGGCACCAGGATAGCGATACCCTGCAGAGCATGGTCACCGCCAGGGCACTTGATCCGCGTCGCTGGCGGCGCTCTACCCATGTCCTGCTCGCCGTCGCCGTCGTGCTGGCGATTGCCGCGTTGGTGCTCGTGGCCTCGCTGACCACCGGAGCCGCCACCTCCCATCAATTGCAGGGCGCCGATCCGGAGCCGGTACTCGTCACCCCCAAACCCGGCGTTGTTCCGGTTTCCGATTCCGCGCCGGTTCCGACGGCGGACGGTTTGGCGCAGGCGCTGGACAAGGCGCTGGCCGATCCGGCGCTCGCCATGTTCACCGGCCGGATCACCGATGCACTGACGGGCCGCGAATTGTGGCAACAGGGTTCGACCGTGCCGATGGTGCCGGCGTCCACCAACAAGGTGTTGACTGCGGCGGCGGCGCTGATCACCCTCGATCGCGACGCCAAACTCACCACTTCGGTAGTGGCCGATACTGCGGGGCAGCGCGGATTGGTGACATTGGTCGGTGGCGGAGATCCGATCCTCAGTGCGGCGCCGGCGGGCACCGACACCTGGTACCGCGACGCCGCCCGTATCAGTGATCTTGCCGACCAGGTGCGTAAGTCGGGTGTCACCGTCACCTCAATCACGGTGGATATCAGCCAATTTGGTGGACCGTCGATGGCGCCCGGGTGGGACCCGGCAGATATCGACGGCGGTGACGTCGCGCCGATCCAGGCTGTGATGCTCGATGCCGGACGCACACAGCCGACCGACTATGACTCGCGCCGTTCCACCACTCCCGCATTGGACGCGGGGCGTGCACTCGCCACCGCGCTGGGGGCTGACCCGGATACGGTGCGATTGGATGCTGCGCCCCCGGCGGCGAAATCCATTGCCTCCGTGCAGTCGGCGCCGCTGATGGAGCGGCTGCGGGAGATGATGAATGCCTCCGACAATGTCATGGCAGAGACGATCGGCCGCGAGGTGGCGCTGGCTTCGGGTCGGCCGCAGACGTTCTCCGGAACCGTCGATGCGGTCACGAGCCAGTTACGTAGCGCAGGAATCGATCTCACGGGCCTGACGTTGCGTGATTCCAGTGGATTGTCGGTGGACGACAGGGTGACGGCACGCACCCTCGACGAGGTCATCGGAGCGGCCGCCGGCCCCGATCAGCCGAAGCTGCGACCGCTGCTGGATGTGCTGCCCATCGCCGGCGGCAGCGGCACGCTCTCGGAACGCTTCGTCCTCCAAAACCAAGCCTCGGCGGGCTGGTTGCGCGCCAAAACCGGGTCGCTCACCGGGGTGAACACATTGGCAGGTGTGGTCACCGACATCAGCGGCCGCGTGCTCACCTTCACGTTGATGCAGAACCAGGCCACCGCCCCGACCGCGCGCAACGCGGTGGATAACACCGCGGCAGTGCTGCGGTCATGCGGATGTAGCTGATGACCACGCCGGATCGCGTCGCGAAGCGCGGAGCCGGAACCGAGCGTCCCGAGTTGACGGTTGGCCGCATGGTCAACTGGGAGTTCGCGGCCACCGTGGGCGCCAAGTTGGCACGACCCGCGCCGCCCACCACCGAATACACCCGCCAGCAGGCCATCGCCGAGCTCTCGGATGCGGCGCGGCGTGCGGAAGCTCCGGTGCGTGAGCTCACCGGGCTGGCCGATGGGCTGGTGGTTCCGGAGGCGCGGATCATTGATCGCCCCAGCTGGATTGCGGCGGCAGCCGAGTCCATGCGGGTGATGGCCGGCGGTGACGGCGGCGCCTCGGGATTTTTGTCCGGCCGCCTTACCGGGGCGCAAACCGGCGCTGTGCTGGCGTTCGTCTCGTCGGGCATTCTCGGGCAGTATGACCCGTTCACCGCGGAAGGGGCGGGCGCGTTACTGCTGGTGTATCCGAATATCATCGCGGTGGAACGTCAACTTCGGGTGATGCCAAGCGATTTCCGGATGTGGGTGTGTCTGCATGAGGTGACGCACCGCGTGCAGTTCTCGGCCAACCCGTGGCTGGCGGACTACATGTCGGGCACGCTGGCGACACTCGCACATGAACAAGAAGAGGATGTGGCCGGCATGCTCGGCAGGCTGGCCGAGTTTGTCCGATCTCCGAAAGGGCAGGGCGAGAACGGGATTGTCGACCTGCTGCGCGCCATGCAATCCGACAGTGGCAGGGATGCACTGGATCGTCTGCTGGTGCTGGGAACCCTTCTCGAAGGACATGCCGACCACGTCATGGATGCGGTGGGTCCGGCCGTGGTCCCCTCGGTGGCATCCATAAGGTCGCGCTTCGAGGCGCGGCGTTCACGCAAGCAGCCACCGCTGCAACGGGTCATCCGTGCGCTCATCGGCATGGATGCCAAGATGCGTCAGTACACCCGCGGCAAGAGATTTGTCGATCATGTGGTGGGAACGGTGGGGATGGAGCGCTTCAACACCATCTGGCAAGACCCCGAGACGTTACCCAAGCCTGCCGAAATCGAGGACCCGGACCTGTGGATCGCCCGAGTTCTCTAGCACTGCGGCGGGCTGTCAAAGCCTTTGGTGCGCAGTATCTCCCGAATACCGAAGCAGTGGCCGTGGCGCTCTCGGGCGGCGCTGATTCGCTGGCACTCGCGGCGGCTGCCGTCGGGCAGGGCTGGGCGGTGACCGCGCTGATCGTCGACCACGGGCTGCAGCAGTCCTCGGCCGAGGTTGCGGCCCAGGCGCGGAATCAGGCGTTGGCCCTGGGATGTCGTGACACGTCGGTTCTTACTGTGGCCGTTGACGGCCCGGGCGGTCTGGAAGCGGCTGCCCGGGCTGCCCGGTATGCCGCGCTGCGCCAGGCCAGTGACGGGCTGCCTGTGCTTCTTGCCCATACACTCGATGACCAAGCTGAGACGGTGCTGCTGGGGCTCGGGCGAGGATCCGGGGGGCGTTCCATCGCCGGAATGCGCCCATGGGATGCCCCCTGGGGGCGCCCGTTCCTGGATATTCGTCGCGCCGAGACACGTGCGGCCTGCACCGAATGGGGTCTTACCCCATGGGAAGACCCGCACAATGTGGATCCGCGCTTCGTCCGCGTGCGTCTGCGTCATGAGGTGCTGCCGTTACTGGAGCAGGTTCTCGGAGGTGGTGTGGCCGAGGCCCTCGCCCGAACCGCGGCCTCGCTACGCGAGGACGGCGATGTGCTCGACGAGCAGGCGCGGGCGGCCTTCTCCGGTGCGGGTTCACTCGAGGTCTCGGGACTGCGCGATGTGGCACCCGCCGTGCGCAGGCGGGTGATCAGACTTTGGCTGCTGGCCGGTGGCGCACAGGATCTGAACGACAGCCAGATTCGGGCGGTGGATGGGCTCATCGGCCAGTGGCATGGGCAGGGCGGGGTCGCGGTGGGCGCTGACTTGCCGTACCAGCGCCTGGTGGCCTCGAGGTCGGGTGACCGGCTGGTGCTGTCGATCCACGACGTCTAAGTGATTGCGAAGTCCTCGCGTTTCGGCGAGGTGAGCGTACGGCGGTAGTCGACGGGAGGCCAGGGCCACAGCTCCGGTACGCCGTCGGCTCCCAGATACCAGCTGTCACATCCCGAGGACCACACGGTATTGGGCATGGCCCGCCGCACCTCGGCGTTGAAGGTATCTGCGGCATGCGTGGTCGGTGCCACCGATTGAACTCGGCCGTAACGTATTTCGTCGATCCAATGCATCGCGAACTTCACCTGCGTCTCGGCGATCGAGATTAGCGAGTTGTTTCCGATCGGACTGTTCGGCCCGATCAGGAGAAAGAAGTTCGGGAATCCGGCCAGGCCCACGGCGCGGTACGCGCGCGGCCCGTCGCTCCAGACCTCGCTGAGCTTGACCCCGGCGCGGCCGAGAACCTCCATCGGACGCAAATAGGAATGAGCGTCAAAACCTGTGGCACACACCAGGATGTCGAGCTCATGCAGCACCCCGTCGTTTGTGATGACGCCCTGTGGCACGATGCGTTCGATACCCTCCGTGACGATCGCGACGTTGGGGCGTTGTACCGCCTTGAAGAACGGCACCGACATGACCAGTCGTCGGCACAGTGGCTCGTAATCGGGATGCAGCTTCTCGCGCAGCGCGCGATCGCGGATGAGTAGCCGATGCGATGCCCGCACGAACCCCTGGATGAGTCGGCGCCGTACACCGGGATTGACCACAGATCCGCCCACGCCCCGCTCGAAGTAGAAGCGCCACAATCGATAAGAGAACATGTTAAGTATCGGTACCCGGGACCACATCGATTTCGACATGGACGAGTAGGTGAAGTTGGGCACCGGTGCGACCCACTGTGCCGAGCGCTGGAACACCGAGAGGCTCTGCACCTCGCCGGCCAGCGCGCTGATGATCTGGACTCCCGAGGATCCGGTGCCGATAAGCCCGACCCGTTTCCCCACGTACTGCACGGAGTGGTCCCACCGGGCCGAGTGAAAGCACGGACCGGCGAAGGTGCGCAGCCCGTCGATATCGGGAAGACGGGGAAGATGCAGCACTCCGGTGGCACTGACCACGACGTCAGCGGTGTCGCGGCTGCCGTCCGAAATTTCCAACTCCCAGTGGGATTGGTCCGGCCCGTCCACCCATTCGGCTCGGGTGACGGCTGCGCCGAATCGGATGTGCTGGCGCAGACCCTGCTCGTCGGCGAATCTCACGAAGTATTGGTGGATCTCTGGACCTGGTGAGAAGCCTTTGGTCCAACCGGGATTCGGGGCGAAGGAGTAGGAGTAGTAGCGCGACGGCACATCGCACTGCAGGCCGGGGTAGGTGTTGTCCCGCCAGGTTCCGCCGACCTCGTCGGCCTTCTCGTAGACGGTGAAGCTGGCGATGCCCCGGTGCCGGAGGGTGGAGGCCATGCACAGACCGGACATGCCAGCCCCAATTACCACTACGCGGATATCGCGGGACGGCAGCTCGTCGCCTGCTCCGTAAGCGCCATTGCTCACGTTTCCATAGTGGCCTATTTCGTAAACAAAGTCACTAGCCAATGTCACCGGCTTGGTGAGCTTGCGTTCTCCATGGCACGCTGTCCGTCGTGACCTGCGAACAGCAACAGTCATGCGGCGAGCAATACAGCGGCGACGTGAAATCGGTGCTCCTCACCGAGGAGCAGATTCGTGCCCGGACTCAGGAGCTTGGCGCCGCCATCGGCGAAAAGTATCGCGACATCGAGGGCGACCTGCTGCTGGTGACCGTGCTCAAGGGTGCCGTCATGTTTGTCTCGGATTTGGCCAGGGCCATCCCCATCCCGACCCAGATGGAGTTCATGGCGGTCAGCTCGTATGGCTCGGCAACCTCGTCCTCCGGTGTGGTGCGCATCCTCAAGGATCTGGATAGGGACATCCAGAACCTCGACGTCCTGATCGTCGAGGACATCATCGATTCCGGGCTGACCCTGAGCTGGCTCATGCGGAACCTCACCTCGCGCGGCCCACGGTCATTGAACGTGGTTTCGCTGCTGCGCAAGCCCGAGGCTAAGAAGGTCGACGTCGACGTCGCTCTCGTCGGCTTCGAGATCCCCAATGAATTCGTGGTCGGTTACGGGCTCGACTACGGCGAGCGATACCGCGATCTGCCTTTCATCGGCACGTTGCACCCGCGCGTCTATACCGGCTAACTGCCTTTGACGGTCCTCGTGTGGGCGCTCATGCTAGCTCCCAGGTCACGGTGATGTCGGCGCTGACGGTCTGCTGACCCGCCTCCACCGGTGGCCCGCTCGCCGCACGCAGCATTGCGAACTCTGCCCGCGGGGACGGGCTCGAATGGCTTCCGGTCTCGTCGATGCGCAGCACCTTGCCCAGCGTCCCCCCGGACAGGGTTGCGTACTGCTCGGCCCGGGCCCTGGCATCGGCGAATGCCCGTTCACGTGCCTGGGTCGCGAGATCGGTGCTGTCCTGCAGATCAAAGCTGACCCCGGACAGCTGTGCGGCCTCACCTCCCGCGGTGACGGCCTTATCCAGCACATCGGAGACCTTCGACAGGTCGCGGACGGTGATCCGTACCGAGTTGTCGGCCGAGTACCCGGTGATCTTGTTGCCGTCGAATTGCGGGTGCACCGACATCCATGCGGTTCTCACGTCTTCGGCGGACACACCCGAGTCGAGCACTGCATCGATCACCGCACGGGCCTTGGCCTTCACGTCGGCCATCACCCCGGCGATACGCCGTGAGCGGACCGACACACCGACCGTGGCCATGAATACGTCGGGACTACCGCTGGCCTCGCCGTGGCCGACAACCGTGATGTCACCCATCGCTTAGGTCAGCTCCCAGATGACGCTTACCTCGAATGTCACCGTCTGCTGTCCGGGTTCCAGCGGTGGCGCGAACGACGCGTCAGCTTGCATGGGTGCCCGCTTACCCATCATCGGCGCGGGGGGAGGCACCGATCCGTGGGATTCGTCGATACGCAACACCTTGCCCAGTTTGGAGCCCGATAGGCCGGCGTACTGCTCGGCGCGGGCCTTCGCGTCGTTGAAGGCACGCTCCCGCGCACCCTTCACCAGGTCGGCGTCGTTGTCCAGATCGAAGCTGACCCCTGACAGCCGTGCCGCGTCACCGCCGGCCTGCACTGCTTTGTCCAGGACTTCGGATGCCTTCTTGAGATCGCGGACGTTGATACGCACCGAGTTGGTCGCGTTGTACCCGGTGATACGTGCGGGACCGCCCTGCGGGTATGTCTGTTCGGGCTGGATGGACAGCTCGTTGGTCTGCACGTCCTCGCGGGCCACCCCGGCGCCGACCACGGCGTCGATGACGGCCTGAGCCTTCTCGCTGGCCTGAGACAGTGCCCCGGAGACGTCCTTGGCGGTCACCGATACGCCCACATCGGCACGCAGGACATCGGGTGCACCTTTGACCTCGCCCTTGCCGACGACCGTCACGTTCCGAGTGGACTCTGGGCTGCCGGTGGAATCATCACCGCAGCCGGCCAGGAGCACCGCCATCGCCGCGGTGGCAGCCACCGCGGCCGTCCGGGTCAGTGCTGTCCGTCTTTGTACCCGCATGTCACTTCCTGTCCTCCCCAACCTTTACGGCACCACCAATATCTTGCAGTGGTGTCCCGGATCGCCGAGATCGGCAAATGCCGATCCGACATCTTCCAGACCTACCTCACCTGTAACGAGGTGCGCAACATCGATCTCGCCGTGCGCGATTCGCCGTAGCGTCTCGGAGAACTCTGTCGGGTCATAGGCGAGTACGAATTGAAGCGCAACTTCCTTGGCGATCCCGAAGTAGGGGGTGATGGCATCGGGCTCCATGCAGACGCCCACAACCACCACCCGTGAGCTGTGCGGCGCATCCCTCAACACGGTGTTGAGAATGCCCGGCACACCGACGGCCTCGAAGATCACCGGCGCGCCCTTGCCGACTCGGGACCAGGCCTCGAAGGCGGGCTCGACGCCGGGGTCGACGATCTCGTGTGCTCCCATGCGCCGGGCAAGATCACGCCGCGCGGGGGAGTAGTCCGCGGCGACAACAGGCTCGATGCCGAGGTTATGCAGGGCCGCTATCACCGCAATGCCGACCGGGCCACACCCGATGACGATCGCTCCAGTACCGGGTTGGATGCCCGATTTGTTGACGGCATGCAGACCGACCGCCATCGGTTCGGTGAGTGCGGCGTGCCGCGGGTCGAGGCCGTTGGGGATGGGTAGCAGCAGCTGAGCGCTCAACAGCATCTGCTCGGCGTAGCCGCCGAGTGTGCTGTTGCTATAGACGATGGGTTCGATTCCCTTGGCAGATAGCAAGATTGGAATTGAAGTCACAGCGGTCCCTGGCGCGGGGGCCTGCGTCCCCGGCCCAGCCTCGATCACTTCGGCGGCGAACTCATGTCCCATAAAGACATCGGCGCCCAGGTCGACGCCGTCGGTAAGGCTGGGCATGCCGGCCATCTGCTTGGACAGTTCGATGGCTTGCGCACCGTGCTTTGCGAAATGAAGGTCGGATCCGCAGATTCCGCATGCGGTGACCTTGACGAGTACCTGTCCTTCTCCGGGCACCGGGTCGGCCACATCGTCTCGATAGACCATCGCGCCGTTGCGCAGCACCGATGCTCGCATCACGCATGCCCTTTCTGTGCTCGGTCGTTCTGATGTTCGCCGATGGCCTTGGCGACGGCCTCGCCGGCACGGCCCAGGAGCTCGCCGCGCTTGGCCTGCGCCCAGTCGTGCGAGATCCTGGCGGCGGTGAGCTGTCCCGTAAAATGCGGAATCACCTTGCGGGCGAACAGTTCATAGGATTTGAACGTGGCCTCCGGTGAAGCCCAATCGTGCCCCAGCATCAGGAATGTACCGAAGCCGCCCGACTTGTCGAGCAGGCCCTGGACGTAGTCGATGGCATCGTCGGGAGTCCCGATGCAGCAGTTCCCTTCGTCCACATAGGCCTTGACGAACTCGCGTGGGTCCGCCTGCACGCCGTCTACTTCATTCGCAAGCGGCAGCACCCCGACGGCACCGAAGTAGTGTGCGTAGTCCGGCAGACCGTACGTACAGTCCTCGATGGCCTGCTCACGTGTTTCGGCGAGGTGCATGATGCCGAGCACCCGCCAGCTGGACCGATCTGGTTCGGGGTGGCCGTGGGCGGCCGCCTGTTCACGCACCACTTCCCAGGCGTTCTCCAATGCCGCGAATCCACCCGGGATCGATGCTGACAAGGACAGCAGGCCGGCGCCGAGCTTTCCGGCCAGCCGCGGACCCGAAGGGGAAAACATCGCCGCGGTAAGGATTTCCGGATAGGGGTGGGTGTAGGGGCGCAGCTGCAGCTGTGCATCCCGCAAAGTGAACCAGGATGTTTCGCGGCTAATGCGCTCATCCGGTGCCGCGCGCAGCAGCGCCAGGATCGCCTCCAGCGACTCCTCCTGCATCTGGCGCTGGTCGAGCGGGTCGATGCCCATCATGTACGCGTCCGTCGGCAGCGCACCGGGTCCGGTACCGAATATGACACGGCCCCGGGTGATGTGGTCCAGCAGAATCCAGCGATCCACCACCATCAATGGATGGTGGTAGGGCAGTGACACCACCCCAGTGCCCAGCCTGATGTGCTTGGTGCGCTCGGCCGCAGCGGCAATGAAGACTTCGGGGCAGGAGATCAACTCGTAGCCGCCGGAGTGATGCTCACCAAACCAGGCCTCGTCATAACCCAGCCGATCCAGGGCAACCACCCGGTCTAGGTCGTACTCCAGTGCGGTGGTGGGGTTTTGGCCGACAGGATGAAACGGGGTGATGAAGGCACCGAATCGCAGTGGGGTGCTCATCGCGCAACCTGTTGCAGGAATTCCAGGAGCGCGGCATTGACCTCGTCGGGCCGCTCCTGCTGAATCCAGTGTCCAGCGCCATCGATCAGGATGTCACCGCGGTTATCGGTGCGGTATTTCAGACTCCCCGCGTGGTCGGTGAAACCGAGAACAGGGTCGGCTGCGCCCGCGATGAACAAAGAGGGCACAACGACATTGGCTCCGGCCAGGCGCTCGGTCAGCGCCCAGTTGCGATCGAAGTTCCGGTACCAGTTCAGCCCTCCAGTGAACCCCGTGCGGGTGAATTCCGCGACGTAATGGTCCAGTTCGGTCTGGCTCAGCCATCCGGGAAGCTCGCCGGGATCGGACATGCGCTCGATGAATCCGGCCGGGCCGGGTGCGATCATCGTGGCGCCGTCGGTGTGGGCCATGCCTATCAGCATGCGGCGCATCGTGGCGGTGGGATCACGGCTGAGATCGACGTCTGCGACCCCCGGCTCCTGGAAGTACAGGATGTAGAAGAAGTTGTCGCCGAACAGCTTTTTCCACGCCTGGGTAGGAGCCACCTGGCTACGCCGGGTGAAGGGGACCGACAGCCCGACGACACCTTCGACGCGTTCAGGGACAGCGAGTGCGGTATGCCAGGTGACGACGGCGCCCCAGTCGTGCCCGATGAAGGTCGCCTTGCCGGCGCCCACCTCATCCAGGATGCCCAGCAGGTCATCGGACAGCGCTTCGATGTTGTAGTCGTCGATGTGCGCTGGTGAACTCGACCTGCCATAACCCCGCTGGTCGGGGGCGATCACGTGATATCCAGCGGCGGCGAGTGCCGGAATCTGGTGGCGCCAGGAGTAGGCCAACTCAGGGAAGCCATGGGCCAGAACGACTACGGGCTGGCCCTGCTCACCCGCCTCGACGATGCGCAGGTGCACGCCGTTCGTGGCGATGTCACGTTCCCGGATATCCACAGCGGCATCGGTCATCAGCGCATTCTCACCTTCTGAGGGTGGCCAACAGCGTTGTTGTCGCTTCTTCGCCGTGCGGGCTCGTCAGCGTCGTGATTGCCACTAAACCACAACACGCAATCGGCGACCAGGACGCTGATCGTGGTCACATCGGAGTGACCGAGGGCGCTCGGCTCCGAACCCATGTTGTGTACGCGGGTATTCTAAATATTAGACATTCTGGTGATTTTGTCCGCTAATGATCTGCCGCGGGTCGTGGGTGGGTGAATCGTGTTGATTTGGTGGCGATTCAGGCCGCGAGAGGGCCCGCGGCGAGGATGCGCTCGTAGTTCCAGGGTGTCGGTGGCTTGATGGAAGGCGGTGTCCATTCGGTGGTCCACCTACCCTGCGGATGCGCCACCTCGACCGGGCTCACCCCCAGGGCCGACTGGGCCTCGCGATAGGGCAACTCGAGTAGCTCCTCCCAGGGCGCGGCCATCAGCAGGTCGGCACGACGGCCACGCTCCACCGCCTGGCGGTAGTAGCGGAGTTTGAACGGTGCTGAGGCACCCGGAAGGGTGAGGGCGCCGAACATCCCGAGCTTCTTCAGCGGTCCTGCGGGTTCCATTTGTCCGCAATGGAATCCGATGTTGGCCATTTCGCCGGCGACGTCGGGACCGTAACCGCCGATGGTGTGGAACATGTCATGAAGGGCGGTACCCCTGATGATCATGTAGTAGAAGTCTTCGTCCCAGTTGTTCTTCTCGGCGATCGGCCTGATGATGTTCGCTTCGCCGAAGACGCCTGCGTCGAGTTTGTTGGTGTTCAGGAACGACAGGTAGGCGTGCCCCAGGCTGCCGAATGGCAGGGAATTCAGATACTCCACATCGTTGAGTACGGCGAGCAGGTCTGGCTTGTTTTTGAACAGTTTTCGGCCATTCGGATGGGCCCGCACCTGATAGTAGGAACGCGCGAAGACCGGCGCCTCCATGCCGAGGAACGCCTCATAGATGTCGCCGTGGTACTTGGCATCAATCAGCATGCGCCAAGCCCTCAGCCAGGGTGTCCATGTTGTGCGGTCTGGTACTGCACCGCCGGGATTAGAGTATTTGGCCAGGTCGGTTTGCATGCGATCAATAATAGGCAGATCTATAGAAGTGTCAATATATTACCTGAGGAGGCGGCTGCGGGGTGGCTCGTAAGAGTGAGGGCGTGAGCAAGGGTCCACGTGGACGCGGTAGACCGCCGGGTGGCGGTAATACCGCCCAGCAGGCGCAGGCGCAGCTCCTTGATGCTGCGGAGCGGCTGTTCATCGAGCGCGGATACGGCGCATCCACGATGGAAGCCATTGCGCGGGAAGCCGGATACAGCCGAGCCGTGGTGTATCGGCATTTCCGGAACCGGGACGATCTGATGGATGCTTTGGTGGTCCGCGCGACGATGAGCGAGATCACCAACATGATCGGTCGTCTTATCGTGCTCAAGGACCTGGCCGAGATCATCCCGGAATCGATGGTGATCGTTTCCGTGGAGGTCGGCGCCAATCCGCTACTGCGCGTGCTGGCCGACCGCGATGATCGCGGCACGGTCGCCTCGTTGATTGTCAACGCACCCAATCTCATCGACCTGTTGACCTCGTTATACGCGGGTGTGTTCAGTACCCGGATGGCGGAGGTGCGGCAGGGGGTACGGCCCGAGGACGCTGCGCGGTACGTGTTGTCGGTGGCGCTGTCGCTGCTCCTCGGGCTGATCCCGGGAACCGATAACCCGGAGCAGGTTCGCCGCTACGTCAGGGTTTTCGTGCTGCCCACGTTGCTTGCCAACCCTCCGGCGCCCGAGGCCGTGTTCGTCTAGCGGGCAGCGGTGCGAGCCCTGATGAGATCGATGACAATGTTGGGGATCTCGTCCGCGCTGCGTGCGACGCGGCTGCCCCCTCCCGGGGTGGCATCCGAAATCTGTTTAAGGACAGCGGCATCGGCATCCTCTGTGATGCCGAGGGTGATGAGCACGACGGGGCGTGCGGGGTCTTGCTCTTTCTTCAATGTTGCGAGCAATTGGTCCAAGGAAATGCCGTTCGGATCCTCATTCGCGCCATCGGTGATGATCACCACGCTGTTGACGTAGTGCGGGTCGTATGTCGACTGGACCTTGCGGAACGCCGCGAGTGTGGTGTCGTACAAGCCGGTTCCACCGCCGACGAGGGTGTCTAGGCCGTGGCCCTCATCCGCCAGAAGCTGACGTTGAGTCCTATCGCCCACCTTCTCGCCGAGCGTGCGGATGGGCAGCAGGTCTTTCCAGTCCTGCCCCGGCCCGCCCTTGTCGATCGAGAAGGCCCACAGGCCGATCTGTGCGTTCTCGGGAAACAGCGGAAGCCCATTGTCGATAGCCTGGCTCAACAGACCGACACGGGTGGTCTGCCCGGCGGAGAACTTCATCGAGCCGGAGACATCGAGAACGGCAAGCATTCGAGAAGGCAAGGCCAACACCGCGTATCGGCGCATCGCGGTATCGAACGCGGTCAGGTCGTTCACGGTGAGTGTCTCGATCGTGCCCAACCCCCTGCCCGCCAGCGGCGCGAAGTCTGGTCCACGGAATCCCGCACCCGTCAAGGCATCTGCACCGTTGCTGCCGGTCAGACGCTCTGCAAGAGCTTCCCCAGCCTGTTTGGCCTTGGCATGTCGATCATTGGCGGCTTCGGTCACCGCTATCGGATAGTTCAGGGCCGGAGCGCCCGTCGCGGGAACGACGGCGGTGAGCTTTGTGTCCGGATGTTTGGTGTTGAAGTCGATGAGCTGTTGTTCGGTGGAGACCGCCAGGCCGCCCGTCTTGGCCACCTCGCCCAGGCGTTCTTCGGCGCTGCTCTGCTTGGTGTTGGTCAGCTGTGACTGCGCGATAGGCACGAGTGCGGCCGTGATGGCGTTGGGATCACTCTTTCCCTGCTCTGCCTCGGCGAGTGCGCCCATCACCGGGCCTGCCGCCACGGTGTCTTCGAGTGGATTACCAATCCGCAGGGCGGGCTGCTTCAACACGCTCAGCCAGGAGTCGAAGGTCGGCGTCTCGCCCTGTTTGGCGGCCACCACAACGGGGGTCCTGGCCACCGACTGGCTCGCCGAATCCAATGGGGACCCGGTGGCGCGCATCTGCCTCGCCAGCCAGGTGGACGAATCGGGGAGCCACAATGCGGGCGCACCTCCGGGCTTGCCGAGCGCCGCTGCTGTTGCCGCGGAGGGTTTAGCCTCCACGGTGAGTTTTGTGCAGCCGAGTTCTTTGGCGCTCGCGCCGTCAATCGCCTTGGAGACGGCTGCCGCGATGGCGGGGTCGGTGGCCACCGTGAAGGAGGCGACGTCTGCGCATCGTCCGGAGAATTTCTTGTATGCGAAAAACCCGAGCCCGCCGAGCAGGATGGCGACTACCGCCAGTGCGATCCACTTGGGCAGACTCGTGCGGCCCGACTGTTGTCTTCTCCGATTGCGTTCACTGTGGCGACCAGGCATGACTGGACCTCTTCGTTCTCGGCCGCACGCAGGCCTGGTGCCCGCGTCGTGAGGCTCGGGCGGATAGTACCGTGAACAAGATCACGCTCTGGTGGCCTGAGCAGGCACTTGACGGGTGTGAAAGGGGGAAGATGCGGGTATTGGTGGGGGTGATGTTCTGTGCCCTGTTAGCTGGGTGTTCGGTATTCACATTCGGTGATGACCCGGTCGAGGTACCGCTCGCCGAGGCCGAGGCGTTCGGGCGGATTGACGTCCCGAACGGTGTCGCGGTCCTGAAAGTGAGGAGAACGCACTTCCAGGACACGCTCTATGCGGTGGTGCTGCGGGCCACGGCACGGGATGTGGACATGATGTTGCGGAATTCGAAGTTCACCGAGCCGTTCCGCCCCGTGCAGAACCCGGCGACCCTCACGGTGATCGCAGGTCCTCCGTTGTCGGGCGCCACGAACGTCAAAGAGGCCCAAGACCATGTGGAGAAGCCATGGGTTTATCGCACCATCGTCCAAGACGTCAGGTCACCCGATGAGGTCTACCTGCATATCAGCCTGTTCAACACCTAGCCCCCTCTTTGAGCCCGGGGACTACCTCCGTTTTCTCCCTCGGCGTAGTGCGCGCCACAGATGCGAACATGCAGGTGAGGTAGCCTGAGAGTTCATTACGTATGCCTATGGCCTGCCCCATGACGACGGAAGGACCGGGCCGCTGACCGCGGCCGACGCTGTATGAACCGGACAAACGTGTTTCGCACCCTGGGCGTCATCGTGGTGGTGCTGCTGCTGGGGTGGTCGTTCTTCTACTTCGGCGACGACACCCGCGGTTACAAACCCGTGGACACCACGGTCGCGATCAAGCAGATCGACACCGACAACGTCAAGAGCGCTCGCATTGACGACCGTGAGCAGCAGCTGCGGCTGGACCTCAAGTCCGGCAACGGTGATACCGAGGGCAAGGACAAGGTCATCACCAAGTACCCGACCGGGTACGGAGTGCCGCTGCTGGAGAAGCTGAACGGCAAGGGTGCGGCCGTCAGCACGACGGTGAACCAGGGCAGCATCCTGGGATCGCTGCTGCTGTACTTGCTGCCGGTGATCCTGCTGGTGGTGTTGTTCTTCGCGTTCAGCCGCATGCAGTCCGGTGGTCGCGGCATGGGCTTCGGTTTCGGTAAGTCACGGGCCAAGCAGCTGTCCAAAGACATGCCGAAGACCACCTTCGCCGACGTGGCCGGGGTCGACGAGGCCGTGGAAGAGCTCTACGAGATCAAGGACTTCCTGCAGAACCCGTCGCGGTATCAGGCGCTTGGGGCGAAAATCCCGCGTGGTGTGCTGCTCTACGGCCCGCCGGGTACCGGTAAGACGCTGCTGGCGCGCGCGGTCGCTGGCGAGGCCGGAGTGCCGTTCTTCACCATCTCCGGTTCCGATTTCGTGGAAATGTTTGTGGGCGTTGGTGCTTCGCGCGTTCGCGACCTGTTTGAGCAGGCCAAGCAGAACAGCCCCTGCATCATCTTCGTCGACGAGATCGACGCCGTGGGCCGACAGCGCGGTGCGGGCCTGGGCGGCGGTCACGACGAGCGCGAGCAGACCCTCAACCAGCTACTGGTCGAGATGGACGGCTTCGGCGACCGGCAGGGCGTCATCCTCATTGCCGCGACCAACCGGCCCGACATCCTCGATCCGGCGCTGCTGCGCCCCGGTCGTTTTGACCGGCAGATCCCGGTGTCGAGCCCCGATCTGGCCGGCCGCAAGGCCGTGCTCAAGGTCCACTCGGCGGGCAAGCCGTTCGGCCCCGATGTCGACTTCGACGGGCTGGCCAAGCGCACCGTGGGTATGTCCGGTGCCGACCTGGCCAACGTCATCAACGAGGCCGCGCTGCTTACCGCACGTGAGAACGGCACCGTCATCACGGCCGCGGCGCTGGAGGAGTCCGTCGACCGGGTTGTGGGCGGTCCGCGGCGCAAGGGCCGCATCATCAGCGAGCACGAAAAGAAGATCACTGCCTATCACGAGGCCGGGCACACCCTGGCGGCGTGGGCGATGCCCGATATCGAGCGGGTGTACAAGGTCACCATCCTGGCGCGCGGGCGTACCGGCGGGCATGCCATCGCGGTGCCCGAGGACGACAAGGGTCTGGCCACCAGGTCCGAGATGATCGCGCAGCTGGTGTTCGCCATGGGCGGTCGTGCCGCCGAGGAGCTCGTGTTCCGCGAGCCGACCACCGGCGCGGTGTCCGATATCGAGCAGGCCACCAAGAAGGCTCGCGCCATGGTCACCGAGTTCGGCATGAGCGCCAAGCTCGGAGCCGTGCGCTACGGCACCGAACACGGCGACCCGTTCCTGGGGCGGACCATGGGCACGCAGCCGGATTACTCCCACGAGGTCGCTCGCGAAATCGATGAGGAGGTACGCAATCTCATCGAAGCCGCGCACACCGAGGCGTGGGCGATCCTCACCGAGTACCGAGATGTGCTGGACACGCTGGCCGGTGAGCTGCTGGAGAAGGAAACCGTGGTCCGCAAGGATCTCGAGGAGATCTTCAAGGACGTGCAGCGTCGCCCGCGATTGACCATGTTCGACGACTTCGGAGGCCGGATTCCGTCCGATAAGCCCCCCATCAAGACCCCGGGGGAGCTCGCCATCGAACGTGGTGAACCCTGGCCTCCTCCGGTCCCCGAGCCTGCGTTCAAGAAGGCCATCGCCGAGCAGGCGGCTGCGGCCGTGCCCGCGAATGGGGTGCAGTCTGCGCCGAATGGTCAAGGCGGTCAACCGGTTCCGCCTGGAAGCCATCCGGGTCAGCCCTCGGGTACCAACTACGGTGCACCCGCGGGCTGGTATGCACCCGGCTGGCCGCCACAGGGGCAGCCTCCGTACCCGCAGCCGGGTTATCCACCGCAGGGACACGCCCCGTACCCACCGCATGTCCAGCAGCCCTACCCGTATCCCGTGCCGACTCCGCATCAGCAGCCGGCTCCGGATGAGGGCAGTGAGAGCAAGAGCTGATATGAACTCGCCCGAGACGGCCGAGCGCAACGGCCAGCCGGCTGGTCACGTCTTCGACCAGGCACGTGCCGAGGCTGCGGTCCGCGAACTGCTCTTAGCGGTCGGTGAGGACCCGGACCGACATGGGCTGGTGGATACGCCCGCCCGCGTGGCGCGCGCGTACAAGGAGATATTTGCCGGTCTCTACACCGATCCGGATACGGTGTTGAACACCACCTTTGACGAACAGCACGACGAGTTGGTGCTGGTGAAATCGATACCGATGTACTCGACATGTGAACACCACTTGGTGTCGTTTCACGGTGTTGCACATGTGGGGTACATCCCCGGCAAGCATGGTCGGGTTACCGGACTATCGAAAATCGCTCGGCTGGTTGATCTTTACGCAAAACGGCCTCAAGTGCAGGAGCGGTTGACGGCGCAGATCGCCGACGCGTTGGTGCGCAAGTTGGAGCCGCGCGGAGTGATCGTCGTGGTCGAAGCCGAGCACTTGTGTATGGCCATGCGCGGCGTGCGCAAGCCCGGAGCGACAACAACCACCTCTGCGGTGCGCGGCCAGTTCAAGAGTGACGCCGCTTCGCGGGCCGAGGTTCTCGACCTGATGATGAGGGCATGATCGCCGGCGTGACGGATACCCCCGCATTGACCCATATTTTGGGAGTCGTCAACGTCACTGACGACTCCTTCTCTGACGGTGGGCAATTCATCAAGCAATCGGATGCGGTGGCGCACGGGCTGGCGCTTGCCTCTGCGGGCGCCGACATCATCGATGTCGGCGGGCAGTCGACGCGGCCGGGCGCGACGCCGATCAGGCAGAAGATTGAAATGCAGCGGGTCGTTCCGGTGATCAAAGAGCTTGCCAGCCATGGGATCAACGTCAGCGTTGACACCATGCGCGCCGAGGTCGCGGCCGCCGCGGTGGAGGCGGGCGCGAACATGGTCAACGACGTCTCGGGCGGCCGGGCAGATCCGGAGATGGCCCCGCTGATGGCGAGTCTGGGCTTGCCGTGGATTCTGATGCATTGGCGTTCAAAGGATTTCATACACACACCGAGTACGAAGAACTACGGTGACGTGGTTGCCGATGTCTCGCGCGAGCTCATCGAGTCGGTAGAGGTCGCGCTCAAGGCCGGGGTTTCTCGGGACAAGCTGATCCTTGACCCGGGTCTTGGCTTCGCCAAGACAGCCCGCCACAATTGGCTGTTACTCCAAGCGATTCCGGACCTACAGGAGCTGGGTTATCCGATTCTCATCGGCGCCTCCCGGAAACGATTCCTGGGTTCTCTGCTTACCGACCTCAAGGGCGTGGAGCGTCCGGCCGACGGGCGTGAAACCGCAACGGCCGTCATCACCGCGCTCGGTGCGCTTCACGAGGTATGGGGTGTGCGGGTTCACGATGTCACGGCATCCATGGACGCGCTGAAGGTGGTGCGAGCCTGGGAGACTGGCGGTATCGAGACCATCGAAGAGGACGAGGAAGAGGTCCGCGAGCACCACCCGGAACAGCAGGCAGGGCCCGAACCCACGCCCGCCACCGATATCGCTCAGGACGAAGTGACCATGGAGGTGACCGTGCGGACCGCTCGACCCGAACCCAGTAAGACCGCGGGTGGCAAGTGGCGTCGTGAGGTTGCCCAGCGCGGCACCAAGGGCGGCTCGAAATGACCGACCGCATCGAGTTGCGCGGCCTGAAAGTTTTTGGTTATCACGGAGTTTTCGAGCATGAGCGTCGCGATGGCCAGGATTTCTCGGTAGATGTCACCGTCTGGCTGGACCTCGATACCGCGGCGGCCACGGATCAGCTGACCGACACGCTCGACTATGGGGAACTGGCTCAGCGGGCGGCCGCGATCGTGTCCGGTCCGCCGCGCAATCTCATCGAATCGGTTGCGGGTGCGATCGCCGACGATGTAATGACCGATGCCAGGGTTCACGCTGTGGAGGCGGTGGTGCACAAGCCCAATGCGCCAATTCCTTTGACGTTCAGCGATGTTGCGGTGGTGGCCCGCCGTTCCCGGAGATCGCGGCCCGGGGGATCACCACAGTGACCCGCGCGGTGCTGTCCATCGGATCCAATCTCGGTGACAGGCTCGCGCACCTGCAATTGGTTGTCGACGCGCTGGGCGCGGATGTGATCGGGGTTTCACCGGTGTATCAAACAGCGCCGTGGGGACCGGTTCCGCAGTCTGACTACTTCAATGCCGTGGTCATCGCGCGGGGGCGTGCACCGCGGGAGTGGCTCGAGGTGGCACATCGCCTAGAGCAGTCCGCGCAACGAGTACGTGCGGAACGCTGGGGTCCGCGGACTCTCGACGTTGACGTGATCAGCTGCAGACAGGATGTCGACAACGCCGCAGCGGCTAGTGAGATCCTCTCCGAGGACGTAGAGCTGACACTGCCGCATCCGCGCGCACACGAGCGCGCCTTTGTGTTGGTGCCGTGGCTGGCGCTCGATCCGGAGGCCGCACTGACGGTCGAAGGGCGACTCCGTCCGGTTGCCGAGCTGGTGGCAGGTCTGGCCGAAGCCGAACGTGCCGGCGTCCGCCGTGTGGACGACACCCTGACTGGTCCGGAGGCGTAATGGGGCCCACGCGGATCCGTGAACTACTGCTGGGGGGCGCCGTCACGGCGATCCTCGGCTTTTTCTTTGTTTCGGCGGCTTATGGTTCGTTGCCGCCGATCCCGCTGCTCGGGGGTGTTTCGCTGTTGGTTCTGGCGATCGCCGAGGGTGGATGGGCGTTCTATATCCGCAACAAGGTCACTGACGGCGAGATCGGGGTTGGCACGGGACGTTTGCCGGCGCTTGTGGTGGCACGTTCGGTGGTGGTCGCGAAGGCCTCGGCATGGCTCGGCACGCTGATGACGGGATGGTGGCTGGCGATGCTGGTCTACATCCTGCCGCGGCGCGCTCAGCTGGCCGCGGCGGCGGCGGACACATTCGGCGTGGTGATCGCGACCGGTTGTGCGTTGGCGCTTGTGGTCGCCGGGCTGTGGCTACAGCATTGCTGTAAGTCGCCACCCGACCCGCCCGCGACCCCCGCCCGATAGCACCCGCCCATGTCGAATCGCCGATTCGAGGTCGGCCAGCACACTGCACTGTCCGGGTACAGTCACCCCCATGACGATTCCGACCCGAGCGGCGAAGCCTCGGCGTGGCAGCCGTCGCCCCGGGTGGGCGTTGCTGACCGCGTTGCTGGTGCTGGCGATCGGTTCCGGGATCGCCCTGGTTTTCACCGATAAGGCCATCTATTTGCGCGTCGGCTTGTTGCTGGCGTTATGGGCCGCGGTCATCGCGTCATTCGCCGCGTTGACCTACCGTCGGCAGAGCGATACCGACCAGGCGAAGGTGCGCGATCAGAAGCTCGTTTACGACCTGCAGTTGGAACGGGAGATTTCCGCGCGCCGCGAGTACGAGCTGACGGTTGAGAGCAGATTGCGCCAGCAGCTGGCAGGGGAGATCGAGGCGCAGGCTGCCGACGAGATCGCCACCTTGCGCGCCGAGCTTGCCGCGTTACGCACCAATCTGGAGATCCTTTTCAACACCGAGCTCAGTGAGCGTCCGGCGATCGAGCATGACCCGATTCGCGCGTTAGGGCCCTGGCCGGGAGCCGAGCCCGAACCCGCACCGAACGTGGGCGCACCGGCTGCCGCATTCACTCATTCCGTCCGCGAGCCGCAACCCGCGCCGACCGCCGAGTACCAGGATGTGACCGCGGTCGAAGAGGACAACCGGACATCGGAGTACCCGATCATCGACGTCGCCGAAGATCCTCATCATGTCGATGAGGCGGAAGCGCCTCCCACGCCGCCGTATCCGGCGCCTCCGTATTACGGTGCCGCGCAACCTCACGAGCCGGAGCCGTATCAACAGCCGGTCTCATCCGGTACGCATTGGCGCCCGCAGCCGGAGCCGCATGCTGCCCAGTCCCCGGTGCCGCCGCAGGAACCTGCGGTTCCGGTGGCTCCGCCCGCCGGAGAACCCGTGCAGCAAGCGTATTGGGCTGCCAGACAAGAGGATTGGGATGCCGCCGCTGACGGCGAGGACTGGGATCCGACACCCCAGCCCATCGCGCCTCCAGAGCAGGCTGTCTCCCAGCCCGTGTGGAACGAGCCCGCCCCGGAGTGGAACGCCCCGCCCCCGCCGCCTCCGAGCGTGTGGTCTCCGGCCCCCGCGGAAGGCCACTGGTTGCCTCCCGGCACCACCGGAAGCAACTGGGCCTCCAACGAACCCGCGCCGGCTCCGAGTCCGTATCAAGCAGAACCAGTCGTCGGGCGTCATTCTGGAACGTCGTCACGGCACCAGGCCCCGCCCGCGCCCGAGAATGCCGGTGGTGGGCACTGGGCGCCCGAGCCGTCCTACCCACCGCCACCTCCGGCTCCGGAACAACAGAACTACCCGGAGAGCTCCGGGGGGCACCGGGCGCCAGAGCCTGAAGAGAAGCGCGGACGCCGGCGTGCCCCCGAGCCGGAGGAATCCGAAGAGCCACGCGGTCGACGGCGGGCACCGGAACCCGAAGAATCCGAAGAGTCGCGCGGCCGGCGTCGCGTTGAGGAAACGGGTGGCTTCTCGGTTGCCGACCTGCTGGGACGTCTCCAGGGCGATCCTTCAGAGTCCTCGGAGTCCGGTGGCGGCCGCCGCCGGCGCCGCGAGGACTGACTTTCGGCGGATTTTGTCACCGTGCGCGAAAGTGAGCAATCTAACGGCTCAGGGCACTGCCGGTAGCGCCCCGGTGGGATTAGCCTGCTGTTGACCGTCCGGTACCTGCCAGGCAGGACTGGAACGTATCTAGTCTGCGAGGTGTCTCGTTCAGCATGTCTGAGGCTTTCAATGTCGATAGCCAAGCCGAGGGGCCACTCGATGGCTTGCGGCCCGCGCGTCTGGCCGTCGGCATCATCTCGGCCGGCCGAGTGGGTACTGCCATGGGCGTCGCGCTGGAGGCGGCGGGCCATTTTGTGGTCGCATGCAGCGCGGTGTCTGATGCTTCGCGTCGGCGTGCCGAGGAACGGCTGCCGGAAAGTCAGGTCCTGTCCGCCCAAGAGGTCGCTCCGCGTGCCGAGCTGCTGATCCTTGCGGTACCGGATCACGAGCTGGGGGCCTTGGTCTCGGGACTTGCCACTACCGGCTCGGTACGGCCGGGAACCATCGTGGTGCACACGTCAGGCGCCAACGGCATCGCGATCCTGGAGCCGTTGACTGCCCTCGGGTGCGTGCCGCTGGCCATCCATCCGGCCATGACCTTTGCGGGCGGCGATGAGGATATTGAACGACTCCCCAATGCCTGCTTTGGAATTACCGCGGCCGACGAAATCGGCTATGCGATCGGTACGGCGCTGGTGCTGGAGATAGGCGGCGAACCGGTGCGAGTGCGCGAGGATGCCCGGATTCTCTATCACGCCGCCCTGGCACACGGAAGCAACCACGTGGTGACGTTGGTGCTGGATGCGGTTGCGGCGCTGCGATCGGCGCTGTGGGGTCAGGAACTGTTGGGACAGGAGATCATTGGTGATGGACCTGGCGGGTTACCCGAGCGGATGCTAGCGCCTTTGATCCGTGCCGCCGTCACCAACGCGCTGGACCGTGGGCAGTCGGCTCTGACAGGTCCGGTCGCGCGGGGAGACGGCGCTGCGATCGCACGCCACCTCGATGCACTGGCTGAAGCGGATCCGGCGCTGGCCGAGGCATATCGCGCCGATGCTCGACGCACTGCACAGCGGGCGCACGCGCCCCAATCGGTTTTTGCCGCACTGGAACCCCGGACTAGGTAGGGCTGCTTGATGACGAGTTTGTATGGGCCGAAGGGGCCGAAGGGCTACCTCAGTGGAGAACTGACCGTTCACCATGATCCCGACACGATGTATGACGTGTCGAAGGCATTGCGGCATACCGGACGCCGGATCATGTTGGTACCGACCATGGGTGCGCTGCATGAGGGCCACCTGACGTTGGTTCGGCATGCCCGGAAAGTACCCGGCGCGGTGGTCGTGGTGTCGATCTTCGTCAATCCCTTACAGTTCGGTGCCGGCGAGGATCTCGATGCTTACCCACGCACTCTGGAATCGGACGTCGAAAAGCTACGTGGCGAGGGCGTCGAGCTGGTGTTCGCTCCGAATGCGGAGGCGATGTATCCCCATGGGCAGCGCACCACCGTCCAGCCGGGACCGCTTGGTGCCGAACTTGAGGGTGCATCGCGCCCAACGCATTTCGCGGGGATGCTGACAGTCGTGCTCAAGCTGCTGCAGATCGTGGCTCCCGACCAGGCGTACTTCGGTGAGAAGGACTACCAGCAGCTGGTGCTGATCAGGCAGATGGTGGCCGATCTCAATCTCAAGACGCGCATCGTTCCGATACCGATTGTCCGTGAGGCGGACGGGCTGGCGATGTCCTCGCGGAATGTCTACCTGAGCGAGGAACACCGAGAGCAGGCCGGTGCGCTATCGGCCGCTCTACTTGCCGGGATCTACTCAGCCTCTGCCGGTTCGGAATCGGCACTGGACGCGGCGCGTGCGGTACTCGATGAGGTGCCGGCGATCGAGGTGGACTACCTGGAGGTGCGCGGCGCCGATCTGGGCCCCGCACCAGCACAAGGACCCGGGCGCATGCTGGTGGCCGCCAAGCTGGGTACTACCCGGTTGCTGGACAACGTTCCCTTGGAATTGGGCAGCGGAATTGGCTCCTCTGGACCTGCGGACCCTGATCACGCACTGCCCTGGCGAAACTGACTGGAGGACAATGATGTTCCGCACGATGATGAAATCGAAGATCCATCGCGCCACCGTGACGCATGCCGATCTGCACTACGTTGGCTCGGTCACCATCGATCCCGATCTCATGGAGGCCGCCGACTTGCTGGAGGGCGAGCAGGTCACCATCGTCGACATCGACAACGGTGCTCGGCTGGAGACGTACGCGATCACCGGCACGCGCGGCAGTGGCGTCATCGGGATCAATGGTGCCGCAGCACATCTGGTGCATCCGGGGGATCTGGTGATCATCATCGCCTACGGCGTGATGAGTGATGAGGAGGCGCGCGCCTTCACGCCGCGCGTGGTGTTCGTCGACTCGGATAACAAGCAGGTTGAGCTGGGTGAGCACTCTGGCGACCCGGCCTACGTACCCGAGAACTTCGGTCTGGTATCGCCCCGCGGTCTGGTGTAGCCGTGCTGCTGGCCATCGACGTACGTAACACCCACACCGTCCTCGGGCTGGTATCGGGCACCGGCGAGCACGCCAAGGTTGTTCAGCACTGGCGGATTCGCACGGAACCCGAGATCACCGCCGATGAGCTGGCCCTCACCATCGACGGACTGATCGGCGATGACAGCGAGACGCTGACCGGTGTCGCGGCACTGTCCACTGTGCCCTCTGTGCTGCACGAAATGCGGGGAATGTTCGATCAGTACTGGTCGGCTGTTCCGCAGGTCCTCATCGAGCCGGGCGTGCGTACGGGCCTGCCGCTGCTCGTCGACAACCCGAAAGAAGTCGGCGCCGACCGAATCGTGAATTGCCTTGCTGCGCATCATAGATTTGGTTCGGCATGCATCGTGGTCGACTTTGGATCCTCGATCTGTGTGGACGTGGTGTCGGCCAAGGGTGAATTCCTGGGAGGGGCCATCGCGCCGGGTGTGCAGGTGTCTTCCGATGCCGCAGCAGCCCGCAGTGCCGCCCTGCGACGGGTGGAGCTGACGCGGCCGCGTTCCGTTGTCGGCAAGAACACCGTCGAGTGCATGCAAGCGGGGGCGGTTTTCGGATTCGCCGGGCTGGTGGACGGACTTGTCGAGCGGGTGCGCCGGGATATCGAAGGCTTTGGCGGCGCAGGTGCCACGGTGGTGGCCACTGGCCACACGGCTCCGTTGATCCTTCCCGAGACGCACACCGTGGACCGCTACGAGGCGCACCTCACCCTCGACGGTTTGCGACTGGTGTACGAGCGCAACCGGGCTGACCAGCGCGGCAAGCCCCGCTCGGCGAAATAGAATTTTCAGACGCCAGAATCGGCGAAACAGTCTCGGCGAAGCACTACCGCTAAGCTGCCGAGACGTGACTGATCCTGACGCGCAGACCAGCTTGCCGGAACAATTTCGCATCCGGCAGGCCAAGCGCGAGAAGCTGCTCGCCGAGGGCATTCAACCGTATCCGGTGGAGGTACCCCGAACCCACAGCCTCAAGCAGGTTCGCGATGCGTACGTGGACCTGCAGACGGACACCAGCACGGGTGATCAGGTGGGTGTGTCGGGTCGTGTCATTTTCTCCCGTAACACCGGCAAGCTGTGTTTTGCGACGCTGCAGGAGGGTGACGGCACCTCATTGCAGGTAATGATCAGCCTCGCCGGCGTCGGCGAGCAGTCCCTGGCTGACTGGAAAACCGATGTGGACCTCGGCGACATTGTGTTCGTGCAGGGCGAGGTCATCAGCTCACGCCGAGGCGAACTGAGCGTCCTGGCGGACAGCTGGCAGATGGCTTCCAAGTCATTGCGCCCGCTTCCCGTTGCTCACAAGGAGATGTCCGAAGAGACCAGAGTGCGCCAGCGATATGTGGACCTCATCGTGCGGCCCGAGGCGCGCCAGATTGCGCGGCAGCGTGTCGCGGTGATGCGCGCCGTTCGTGATGCTCTGCACCGACGGGGATTCCTGGAGTTGGAGACGCCGATCCTGCAGACCCTCGCCGGAGGTGCTGCGGCCCGACCGTTCATTACGCATTCCAACGCGCTCGATATCGACCTGTATCTGCGTATTGCACCGGAACTTTTCCTGAAAAGGGCGCTCGTCGGCGGCTTCGACAAGATTTTCGAGCTCAACAGAGTTTTTCGAAATGAAGGGTCAGATTCGACGCATTCTCCCGAATTCGTGATGCTGGAAACATATGAGACGTACGGCACATACGACACCGCTGCAACAATGATCCGCGAGCTCATACAGGAGGTAGCGGACGACGCAATGGGAACCAGGCAGGTGGCGTTGCCCGACGGGTCGACCTACGACTTGGACGGTGAGTGGGCGACGATGGAAATGTATCCGTCGTTGTCGGAAGCTCTTGGCGAGGAGATCACGCCTGATACACCGATTGCCACGCTATGGAAGATCGCCGAGCGAGTGGGCGCAGAGATTCCCACCGATCGCGGCTACGGCCACGGAAAACTCATCGAAGAACTGTGGGAGCACCAGGTCGGTGACAAAATGTACACACCGACGTTTGTCAGAGATTTCCCAGTTGAGACGTCTCCACTGACTCGTCAGCACCGAAGCATCTCCGGCGTGACCGAGAAGTGGGATTTGTATGTTCGGGGCTTCGAATTGGCAACGGGATACTCGGAGTTGATCGATCCGGTGATTCAGCGTGAAAGGTTCGTTGACCAGGCTCGTTTGGCCGCGGCTGGTGATGATGAGGCGATGAGCCTCGATGAGGATTTCCTCAGTGCGATGGAACACGCAATGCCGCCGGCGGCGGGAACCGGCATGGGTATCGACCGGTTGTTGATGGCGCTTACCGGACTGGGAATTCGCGAGACGATCCTGTTTCCGATCGTCCGACCTACGCTTTGATCTACACGTTCGAATTTTTGTCTCGCTTTTCAACTATGAGTCAACTATGCGTGTAGTGAATCGCTTGCCTTGAGTGGAACGCGCGCAGCCTTGCGCGTATGTTGAACTTTGCGGCAATCCGTGGCATGTTTGAAGTGGACCAACGGGGGTTCCGCATTTGGAAGGACAAAGGGAATGGCTAAGAAGGTCACGGTTACGCTTGTCGATGACGTCGATGGCGAGGCGCCAGCCGATGAGACCGTTGAATTCGGTATTGACGGCGTGACTTACGAGATCGACCTTTCTTCTAAGAATGCAGAGAAGCTGCGTAATCAGCTCACCACTTGGGTCGAGCATGCTCGTCGCGTCAGTGGGCGCCGTCGTGGCCGGGGGAGTTCAGGGTCGGGTCGCGGGCGCGCGAGCATCGATCGTGAGCAGAGCGCCGCGATCCGTGAGTGGGCACGCAAGAACGGCCACAATGTGTCCTCGCGTGGCCGCATTCCCGCCGAAGTTGTCGACGCGTTCAACGCTGCCAACTAAGACTCCCAACTAAGACGACTCCCAACTAAGACTCCCTCCTAAAACCCGTCGACTTGCGGGTCCCCCGGGAATTTCGCTTACGGCGAAGTCGGATCAAAATCGGAAACGTTTTCACCGCATCTGGCGTTGTTCGGTTGCCTAACAAGCACCGCCGGGTGCGGTGATTCGCATTTTTGGGGACGGTTCCTCCGGGTTCCGGTGGGCTCCGCTGAGCACTCAGGAGCCATCTCCAGGTATGCGAGCACCGCGCCGATTACGGCCGACCACTAGAGTGGCGATTAGGTCCTAGTGCCAGCGGGGATGAGCCGTTTGGGGGAAACCCCGAGCGGCGCGACGAACCGCTTGCGCAAAGGCCGGACGAGGAAGCGAGGGAGACCGATGTTCGAGAGATTCACTGACCGCGCAAGGCGGGTGGTCGTGCTGGCCCAAGAAGAGGCCCGCATGCTCAATCACAACTACATCGGCACCGAGCACATCCTGCTGGGTCTGATTCACGAGGGCGAGGGCGTCGCCGCCAAGTCGCTGGAGTCGCTGGGTATTTCCCTGGAGGGGGTGCGCAGCCAGGTTGAGGAAATCATCGGCCAGGGGCAGCAGGCACCGTCCGGGCACATTCCCTTCACTCCGCGCGCCAAGAAGGTGCTGGAACTGAGCCTGCGCGAGGCGCTGCAGCTCGGCCACAACTACATCGGCACCGAGCACATCCTGCTGGGCCTCATCCGTGAAGGTGAAGGCGTCGCGGCTCAGGTGCTCGTCAAGCTGGGTGCCGAGCTGACCCGGGTGCGTCAGCAGGTCATCCAGTTACTGAGTGGTTACCAGGGCAAGGAGACCACCGAATCCGGTACCGGTGGCCGCGGTGGCGAGGCTGGAACTCCGTCGACCTCCCTGGTTCTCGACCAGTTCGGCCGCAACCTGACCGCTGCCGCCATGGAAGGCAAGCTTGACCCGGTCATCGGCCGGGAAAAGGAAATCGAGCGGGTCATGCAGGTGCTGAGCCGACGCACCAAGAACAACCCGGTGCTGATCGGCGAGCCCGGTGTCGGCAAGACCGCCGTTGTCGAGGGTCTGGCTCAGGCCATCGTGCACGGTGAGGTTCCCGAGACGCTGAAGAACAAGCAGCTGTACACCCTGGACCTGGGGTCCCTGGTGGCCGGCAGCCGCTATCGCGGTGACTTCGAGGAACGCCTCAAGAAGGTGCTCAAGGAGATCAACACCCGCGGCGACATCATCCTGTTCATCGACGAGCTGCACACGCTGGTCGGTGCGGGCGCGGCCGAGGGCGCGATCGACGCGGCCTCCATCCTCAAGCCCAAGCTGGCCCGCGGCGAGCTGCAGACGATCGGTGCGACCACCCTCGACGAGTACCGCAAGTACATCGAGAAGGACGCCGCCCTGGAGCGCCGCTTCCAGCCGGTGCAGGTGGGTGAGCCGACCGTCGAGCACACCATCGAGATCCTCAAGGGTCTGCGCGACCGCTATGAGGCGCACCACCGGGTGTCCATCACCGATGGCGCGCTGGTCGCGGCGGCCACTCTGGCCGACCGGTACATCAACGACCGGTTCTTGCCGGACAAGGCCATCGACCTGATCGACGAGGCCGGTGCCCGCATGCGCATCCGCCGGATGACTGCTCCACCAGACCTGCGCGAGTTCGACGAGAAGATCGCCGATGCGCGCCGGGAGAAGGAGTCGGCCATCGACGCCCAGGACTTCGAGAAGGCCGCGCGCCTGCGCGACTCCGAGAAGCAACTGGTCGCGCAGCGCGCAGATCGCGAAAAGCAGTGGCGTTCAGGTGATCTGGATGTTGTGGCCGAGGTCGATGACGAGCAGATCGCCGAGGTGCTGGGTAACTGGACCGGTATCCCCGTGTTCAAGCTGACCGAGGAGGAAACCACTCGGCTGCTACGCATGGAGGACGAACTGCACAAGCGGATCATCGGCCAGGAAGACGCCGTCAAGGCCGTCTCGAAGGCGATCCGCCGTACGCGTGCCGGTCTGAAGGACCCGCGGCGTCCCTCGGGTTCGTTCATCTTCGCCGGGCCGTCCGGTGTCGGTAAGACCGAACTGTCCAAGGCATTGGCCAACTTCCTGTTCGGCGACGACGACGCGCTCATCCAGATCGACATGGGCGAGTTCCACGACCGCTTCACCGCTTCACGGCTTTTCGGTGCTCCTCCGGGATACGTCGGATACGAGGAGGGCGGACAGCTCACCGAGAAGGTGCGTCGCAAGCCGTTCAGCGTCGTGCTGTTCGACGAGATCGAGAAGGCGCACCAGGAGATCTACAACACCCTGTTGCAGGTCCTCGAGGACGGACGTCTCACCGACGGCCAGGGTCGCACAGTCGATTTCAAGAACACTGTGCTGATCTTCACCTCAAACCTGGGCACTTCGGACATCTCGAAGGCCGTGGGCCTCGGGTTCTCCGAGGGCGGCAGCGGCTCGAACTACGAGCGGATGAAGCAGAAGGTTCACGACGAGCTCAAGAAGCACTTCCGGCCCGAGTTCCTCAACCGCATCGACGACATCATCGTCTTCGAGCAGCTGACGCAGGAACAGATCATCGAGATGGTCGACCTGATGATCGGACGGGTGGGCAAGCAGCTCAAGACCAAGGACATGGCCATGGAACTCACCGACCAGGCCAAGGCGCTTCTTGCCAAGCGCGGATTCGATCCGGTGTTGGGTGCGCGGCCGCTGCGTCGGACCATCCAGCGAGAGATCGAGGACGCGCTGTCGGAGAAGATTCTCTTCAACGAGGTGGGGCCGGGCGAGCTGGTCACCGTCGACGTCGAGGGTTGGGATGGCGAAGGCACCGGCGAGGATGCGAAGTTCACGTTCGTCGGACGTCCGAAGCCTGCATTGGTCACCGGCGAGGAGCCTGCTGCCGACCTGGCAGCCTCCGCCTCGGAGTAGGCAGTTCTGTTCGAGCGCCCGGTTGTCGCGTTACGCGGCGGCCGGGCGTTCGGCGTTTCTGGCTAAGTCTCCTCAAAAACCCTTGTCGCGCAGATAGTTCGCAAGGGTGACGATGGCGTCCGGGTTACGCGGTCCCTCGACCAGCGCGGCGTATGGCAGCACGAGGAAGTTCCCGTCGCGGACCGCTTGGGTGTGCTTCATGAGGGGCTGCGCCTTGAGCAGGTTGATTTTTGCGTTCGCGGTGTTGTTGGGGCCCACCCCGTAATCGCAGATGATGATCACCTGCGGATCGTGCTGGGCGGCAGTCTCCCAGGCGGAGGTGGTCCAGCTGTCATCGAGATCTGCGAAGACGTTGCGTCCACCGGCCTTCTCGATGATCTGTTGTGGCGCGGCATTCTTGCCGGAGGTGAAGGGTTCGGCCTCACCGCTGTCATACAGAAAGACGCGTGCGGGTGGCCGGCCGTGCGGAACACGTGACTGCACGTCATCGATGGTCTTGCGGTAGTTGGCGATCAGTGATGCCGCGCGGTCCTGTACCCCAAAGATGACCCCCAGATTGGTCAGGTCTTCATAGAGGGCATCGAGGGGTGGCTTGATACCGCGCCGCACGGTTCCGGGCTGACGGCATGCCTCGGTCAACTGATAGGGGACCGACCCGATGGAGCGCACCCAATCGGGGGTGAGCCCGGAGGTTTCGTTGAATCCGTAGCTCCACCCGGCGAACACCAGGTCGGGGCGCGCGGCTTGCACGGCTTCACGGGTGAATCCCTGGCCTAGATTGGTGGTGGACTCGAACTGCGCCTTCCATGGCGAGCTTTCGACGTCCCGGTCCTGTCCGGCGTCGATGAAGTAGCCGGCCATCCGGTCCTGCAGGCCGAGCGCGAACAAGAGTTCGGTGACCCCGGTGTCATTACTGATCGCCCGGGTAATCGGCACCGAAACATCCAGTGGTGCACCGCAATTTTCGACAGCCACCCGTGCCGTTCCGGGGCTTTGGGCCTCGATGGTCGCGCAGCTGGCCGATAGTAGCGACATCGCGACCGCCAAACCGGTGAGTGCCTTCATTCCTTGTCCTGCCTCTCTGGCTGAGCATCGAAGATGATCTGTGGGACGCCGCTTCGTGGATGGGCGATGACGTGGCAACCGATGCCGAACCAGCGGCCGATGGACTCGGTGGTAATGACCTGGTCGGGTGATCCCGACAGCACCACTTGTCCCTTGGCCATGATGTGGATCGTGTCGCAGTACTGTGCCGCGAGATTGAGATCGTGTAGTGCGGCGATGACGGTAATCCCCAGTGTCCGAGCCGAACTGAGTATCGAGTATTGATGGCGCACGTCCAGATGATTCGTTGGCTCGTCCAGCACCAGGACGCGTGGCTGTTGCGCGAGAGCGCGGGCTATGAGAACTCGCTGACGTTCCCCGCCCGAGAGGGAACTGAACTTGCGGTGGGCGAGTGCCGTCACGTCCGCCGTCTCTGTGGCCTCCGCGCAGATGCGTCGGTCCAGTTCGGAGGTGCCGCGCAAGGAGGTGCCGTGCGGTAACCGACCGGTGGCGATGACTTCGGCGGACGTGAAATCGAAGTCCAAGGACATGTCCTGGGTGAGTGCCGCCACCTGACGAGCGTTCTCCCGCATGCTGATTGCCCGCACCGACACGCCACTGACCGTGACGTCACCGGTGGCCGGAGCAAGGGCGCGATAGAGGCAGCGCAGGGTCGTCGACTTACCACTGCCGTTGGGGCCGACAATGCCGACGAACCCACCGGCCCCGACCTCGAGGTCAATGTCGGAAACGATCCGAGTACCCCCGATATCGACCGACACATTCCGGTAGGTGACGTCCATCAGCCCACCGCTCCTGCAGACATCGCGCGGCGACGCATCAACCCGACGAAGACGGGCACCCCGACCGCGGCCGTGATAGCGCCCAGTGGCAGCTCCTGCGGCGGAATCGCGGTCCGTGCAATGAGGTCGGCGGCCACAAGGAAGCACGCGCCCAGCACCGGAGCCACGATCAAGACCCGGCGATGGTCAGCCCCGACCAGCAGCCGTGCTGCGTGTGGAATGACCAGCCCTACGAATCCGATTGCTCCGCAGATGGATACAAAACATCCCGTCATGGCGGCGGACAGCACGAACAGCGAAACCCTGAAGCGGCCGGCGTGCAAACCCAGCGACGCACTCACCTCGTCACCCATCGCGAGGGCGTTGAGCTGACGCGCGAGCCCTGCAACGCACAGGAAGCCGATCACGGTCGCCGCGAGCGCTACCGGCACCTTGTCCCATGACGACGCCCCCAAGCTGCCGAGCAGCCAGAACATCACACTGCGCGCCGCTTCGCCGTTCGGCGCCAAGAACACCAGCACGGTCGTCACCGCGGACAGGCCGTACCCCACCGCAGTGCCCACCAGCACCAGCCGTAGAGGTATCAGACCTTGTGGGGTACGGGCGATCTGGTAGACAAGCGCGGTTGCTGCAAGCGCCCCCAATGAGGCCGAAAGGGAGAGCGCGTACACGCCGAGTGTGCCGAGTACCCCGTAGACCACCACCGCGGTGGCCCCCACCGAGGCGCCCGAGGAGATGCCCAGAACGTATGGATCGGCCAGCGCGTTGCGGACCATGGCCTGCACGAGCACACCCACCACGGCCAGCCCCGCACCGACGAGGATCGCGAGAATCACCCGCGGCAGCCGGGACTCGACAACGATTCGGTAGTTCGCGGCGTCGGTGGCCGGCACGGAGCCACCGGTCGCACCCGCCCAGAGGAAATGCAGACAGTCGCGCCATGGCACATCGGCGGTGCCGAAGGCGAGTGCCGTCACCGACAGCAGCAGGAGTGCTGCCAGACCGCCGACCGCTGCCAGGAACACCGGCCGTCCGTGCTGTGCTGCGAGCATCGATCTTCCTGTGTCGTCGGGTCGCCGACACTTCGGGCATGACGGATACGCCACGTAGGCATTACCCACCAGGCGGGCCCTCGGCACTGGCGAATGACCACACCAGGAGGTGCGGCCGCGTTGGCAGGTCTTCGGACTCGTGGACTCGAGGCTCATGGACGAGCCTCACCTACCGGCGGCCGCTTCCCGGGGGCTTAACCCAGTGCTTCTCGTGCCGCTGTCGTTTCCACATACCGCTGCGGGGCAGTTCCGGATTCACACCGGATTCCCTCTTGCGATCTCCAGGAGCGCTTCGTGTGATGCTCGTGGAGAAACCAATGCGAGGCCAAAACTATCACCCGAACGCGCAGACCAGCTGCGTCGACTAAGCTCAGTTCGTCCTTCGACAGGACGGGAACCTGGTGTGATCCCAGGACGGTCGCGCCACTGTAAAAGTCAGACCCCGACCTGTCGATTCCAGAAGACGACGATCGGACCCGGGACGCGGTATCCCGAAAAGGAGCAACATGGCACACACAACGTCCGCCAGCCATCCGGTTGCGGTGTCGATTCCTCAGGCTGCGCTGTGGTTGAGCGTGACCACCCTCTTTGGGCTGCTCGCCTATTACTTCATCGGCATCGACCAGGGTGCGGTGTCGATCTTCGGTAGCGATATGCACGTTCACGAGTTCGTGCATGACGCCCGCCATCTGCTCGGTTTCCCCTGCCACTAGCAGCGGGCCGAATACATGGAAAAGTCAATAATTCTGCGCGGCTTAGGCTTCGGCGCACTGGGCGGGTTGCTGTCTTTCATCTTCGGATGGATCTTCGTCGAGCCCGTCATCAACAGGGCCATCTCCTACGAGGAGGGCCGGGGCGAGGCGCAAGCCGCGCTTGACGAGGCGGCCGGTGTCCACGCCCATCACGAGGGCGCGGAACTGTTCAGCCGTTTCGCGCAGGCGAATGCGGGCTTGGCACTCGGTGTCATCGGATTCGGAATCGCGATGGGCGCACTCTTCGCGGTGGCCTACGTGGTGGCAATCGGACGGGTTGGCAATCTCAGTCCGCGTGCGCAGGCTCTGGCGGTCGCCGGTGGTCTGTTCCTGGTGCTGTATGTGGTGCCGTTCCTGAAGTTCCCGGCCAATCCGCCGGCGGCAAGCGCCGAGGGCACCATCAAGGAGCGCACCGGGTACTTCGTGCTGATGATCCTGGTCGCAGCGATCGCACTTGCGGTGGCGCTATGGGTGGGCCGAAAGCTGTCCCAGCGTGTGGACACCTGGACGGCCACGCTCGCCGCCGCCGCGGTATTCGTCGTGCTGGTTGGGCTCGTCATCGCGGTCACGCCCGGATTTGTCGAGGCGCCGCAACCGCTGCTCGATGCGGACGGGAAGATCGTGTATCCGGGGTTCCCGGCGCATGACCTGTACCTGTTCCGGCTGTACTCGTTCACGACGCAGGCCATCATGTGGGCGACGATCGGTATCGGATTCGCCACGGTGATCGGGCGCAAGCCCGTCAACGCCGAGGACGCCGTCACCGGCTAGCTAGCGCTCATCCCAGCTTCTTGAAGACGCCCTTGGCCAGGCCGATCACCCACCCGGCCGCACCAGGGCCGAATGCGCGGTCCCAATTCAGTTGGAAGCTGACTACATACGGCTGATGGTGGCGATCCTCGGCGTACCAGCTGAACGTCAGGTCACCGGGCAGATTGCCACCCTTAGCAGCGATGTAGCGCCAGTTCTCGCTGTGTAGATCGATACCGGGCTCCGCCGACAGGATGTCGCGGACCGGGGCGGCAGCGCCCACGGCGACCTTCTGCAGTGCCGCGTGCACACGGCAGATGTCCTCGGCGTTGCCGTACCACTCGATGCCGAATTTCGATGCGGGCGTGGTGGTCCGGTCCGGATCCAGCTTGTAGTCGTGGGTGTCCGCCTCGGCGAGCATCTGACCCCGTTGTGCGGGTGTGGTGGCGTCCTTCCATTGCTGACGCACATCCGGTATGCCCCAGCCGATGTTGAACAGCTCGTGCATGGTGGGGAAGGGGGTCATCGACGCCGGGTCATGGTGCCCACCGTCGGCGAGGGCCTTTTCGATCGCCTGGCGGCCCAGGCGATTGATCAGCATGTCGGTGCCCATGTTGTCGCTCACCGAGATCATCTTCTGAGCGGCGGTGCGCACCGAGACTGTTGAGCCCGTCGGCAGCTTGTCCATCGAGCTTCCGAGCGCCTTGCCGCGATCGGTGACGGTGAGTTGGTCATCCCATGTGAGGGAGCCGGCGTTGATCGCGGTACCGGTGGCCAACAGTACGTAGAGCTTGAAAACTGAAGCCAGCGGCATGGATTCGGAGGTGTTGGTTCCGGCGACCTGCTCGCACTGTCCGTTGACGATCTTGGAGGCCCGGTAGGAGTACCGGCCCCCTGATGCCGACAGCGCGGTGTCGATGTCGGACCAGTCGGCGATGGTCGGGGGCTGCTGGTACGGGACCAGCCTGTCGACATCTCCCTTGTCATTGGTGCGCAGTCCGATGTCCACATTGGCGCCGTATGGAGCGATCAGGTGGACGGTGGAGCTGTTCGCGGCGAGATCCACCGAGCTCACCTTGTACGGCCGGTCCACCCACAGCTTGGTCATGATCTCGGTGTAGTCGTCGACCTTGTTGGCGGCGGCCAATGTCGCCACGCCTTGCTTGCCGATCGGCCAGTTCGAATTCAGCATGTCGATGAGCTGTTGCGAGCGCAGGCCCGGAGGCGTGCTTGTATCGACATCACCGTGCGGCACCTGCCGCAGTTTGATGCCACACCCCGCTGTGCTGCCCACGGACAAAGCCATCGCGGCCACTGTGCACACTGAAACGGCGCGCGTCATGCGCGCGCGCAGCAAACCCCCGTTCACGCCTTGGCGGCGGCCCCGGTCACGTCGAGCACAACCTCGAACTCCAACAGGTGGGCGCCCTTCGCCACGGGCTTGGCCTGCTGGCCGGCATGTGCTTCGACCGCCGGACCGGTGGCCCAGGCCTGGAAGGCCTCCTCGGATTCCCACTGGGTGACCACGAAGTAGCGGTCTTCGCCCTTCACGGGGCGCAGCAGCTGAAAGCCCAGGAATCCTGGTTGGTTCTCCACTGCTCCGGCGCGGTGAGCGAACCGCTTCTCCAGCTCCGGACCTGCACCCTCGGGGATCTCGATTGCGTTGATCTTCACCACGGACATGGGTTCAGGCTACCCGGCAGCGGGGCTTATGTTGACAGGGCGATGATGAGAGACATGGACCACGACCGCCTGTTCGACCAAGGCGGTCTGTCTGGACCTGCGGGGGGGGCCGTCGATCGTGCTCGTGCACGGTCTGATGGGGCGCGGGAGCACCTGGTCGCGGCAGTTGCCCTGGCTGCGTGAGCTGGGTCGGGTGTACACCTATGACGCACCGTGGCATCGAGGACGAGACGTCATTGATGCCCAACCGATTTCGACTGAGCGTTATGTCGAGGCGCTTGCGAAGGCGGTGCGCGAGCTTGACGGTCCGGCTCTGCTCGTTGGGCACTCCATGGGCGGTTTGCATTCGTGGTGCCTGGCCGCCGAGCATCCGGAGCTGGTGTCGGGACTGGTCGTAGAGGACATGGCTCCTGATTTCGTCGGGGGTACTACGGGGCCCTGGGAACCCTGGTTGCATTCGTGGCCGGAGGTCTTCACTTCGGCCGCAGAGGTCACCGAAAGGTTCGGACCCGTTGCGGGACAATATTTCCTGGAGGCGTTTGACCGGGTGCCCGGCGGCTGGCGTCTGCACGGACCCATCGACAAATGGATAGCTACGGCTGCCGAATGGGGACTGCGTGACTTCTGGGATCAGTGGCGGCAGGTGCGTTGCCCGGCGCTACTGATGGAGGCGTCGGTGACCGTGGCACCGCCCGGGCAGATGACCAAGATGGCCGAAATGGGTTGGAAATCAACCTATGTGAAGGTTGAGGGGGCCGGACATCTGATTCATGACGACGCGCCCGAGCGCTATCGGGCTGCGGTCACGGACTTCATCACCACAGTCGCGGCCGGGTAACCGGCTAGCGCCGGGAGTGGATCACTTCCATCTCGTGTAGCTGTCGTTGCAGGTCACGATCGTCGGCGAAGGTTCCGCCCAGTGGCGCGGCGACCCGGAACTGATCGAGGTGAATTCGGAAGGTCTTGTTTCGGCGGGCGATCCAGCTCAGTGCGACCGCCAGGGCGAATGGGGATAGCAGGACGAGAATGGCGGCGAAGATGGTCATGGCAATAATTGTGTTCTGATAAATATCGCGCCAACAGTGGCGGAATTGACGACCTTCGATAATATTCAGCCATGTTGCGTTCGGTGGCGGCGTTAGTCCTCGATCGCGTCGCTGTGTTCGAGTTCGGAGTCATCTGCGAGGTCTTCGGCATCGACCGCGCCCGAGACGGTGTTCCCAACTTCGATTTCAGGGTCTGCGGAGTGGAAGCGGGAGTGCCCGTGCGGACGACGGTGGGAGCGTCGATCATCCCCGATCGTGGGCTCGACGCACTGGTGGACGCCGATCTGGTGGCCCTGCCTGCGCGGCCCTTTACCGAGGGATACCCGCCCGAAGCGCTGGAGGCAGTACGTGCCGCGGCAGACCGCGGCGCCACAGTGCTCACCGTCTGCTCAGGTGTCTTCATCGCGGGTGCGGCAGGGCTCTTGGATGGTCGCCGGTGCACCACGCACTGGATGTACACCGATGAGCTGGCCCGCAGACATCCAACGGCGACGGTGGACCGCGATGTGTTGTTCGTCGACGACGGCGATCTGATCACCAGCGCGGGGACCGCCGCGGGCATCGATGCCTGCCTGCATCTGGTCCGCCGCGAGCTGGGTAGCGAGATCACCAACAAGATCGCGCGACGCATGGTGGTGCCGCCGCAGCGCGCGGGTGGTCAGCGTCAGTTCATTCCGCAGCCAGTGCCCGATGTGGATACCAACGGCTTTGGCGGACTGTTCGATTGGCTCATCGAAAACATCGACCAGACGCATACGGTCGCCGATCTTGCCGCGCGCGTGCATATGTCGACCCGCACGTTCGCCCGAAAGTTCACCGATCAGACCGGGGTCACGCCGTTGCGCTGGATCATCGACCAGCGGGTACTCCTGGCCCGGCGTCTGTTGGAGGAGACCGATCTAGATATCGATGCGGTCGCGGCACGCAGCGGTTTCGGTACGGCGATCCTGTTGCGCCATCACTTCCGCCGCGGTGTCGGGATCACGCCCACCGATTACCGCAAGACCTTCACGGTGGCGGTCGGTTAGCCGCCCTCGCCGGCCAGAGCGAAGCGACCGTCCGAGGTCTGCTCGACCAATCCGTCGACCAGCAATGAGTCCAGGGCGCGGTCGCGCTGGGCTATGTCAGACAGCCACACCGCGTCGAGCTGTGCTCGCGTCACGGGAATGCTGCTGCCGCGTAGTACATCCAGCAATCGGCCCCGTACCTGGCGATCTGTACCGGCGTATTTCTGCACCGGCCGTGCGGGTGTATCCAATTCGGGTCGGCCCGCCTCGTGCCACGTGCAGGAACTGAGCGGACACAGCGGGCACTGGGGCGCACGGGCGGTGCACACCAGGGCGCCCAGCTCCATGAGTGCCGCCGAGAACCGTGCCCCGTTGTCGACGGGCAGCAATGCCTCGGCGTCCCGCAGATCCCGCGCCGATGGTGCGGAGTCGGCGACGCCATGGACCACCCGTGTGATCACTCGGCGAACATTGGTGTCCACCACGGGAACTCGCTGTCCGTAGCCGAAACAGGCAATGGCCCGCGCGGTGTACGCCCCGACTCCGGGCAGCGTCAGCAATGTCTCCACGTCGTCGGGAACCTGGTCGCCATAGTCACGAGCCAACACGGTGGCGCATTCGTGTAAGCGCATGGCGCGGCGCGGGTATCCCAGCTTTCCCCAGGCGCGTAGTACTTCTGCCACAGAGGTTTTCGCCATCGCGGACGGAACTGGCCAGCGTGCCACCCATTCCCGCCACACCGGTTCGACCCGGGACACCGGGGTCTGCTGGAGCATCACCTCGCTGATGAGGATGTGCCACGGCGTCGCCTCCGGATGGCGCCAGGGAAGGTCTCGTTCGGCGACATCAAACCAGCTCAAAAGTTCGTCAGGGCACAATGACGGGTATGACAGCTGATCCGAAGTCCGCCTGGAAGGCACTCAAAGAGGGTAACCAGCGTTTTGTCGGCGGTTTTCCACAGCACCCGAGCCAGAGCATTACGCGTCGGGCCGAGCTGGCCAATGGTCAGAACCCCAATGTGCTGTTGTTCGGATGTTCGGATAGTCGGGTGGCCGCGGAGATCATTTTCGATCAGGGCCTGGGTGACATGTTCATCGTGCGGACCGCGGGTCAGGTGATCGACTCGGCGGTGTTGGGTTCGATCGAGTATGCGGTGGCGGTGCTGGGTGTGCCGTTGATCGCGATCCTGGGACATGACTCCTGCGGCGCGGTAGGGGCCACGGTGGCCGCCCTGGACACCGGTGAGGTGCCCGGTGGGTACATCCGGGACTTGGTGGTGCGGGTGATGCCCTCGATCCTCAGTGGCCGCAAGGACGGACTATCACGCATCGATGAGTTCGAGGCCCGCCACGTCGAAGAGACGGGCATCAAGTTGTTACAGCGCTCGCAGGTGGTCGCCGATGCCGTCAAGGCCAACAAGCTCGCCATCGTGTATCTGACCTACAAACTGGCCGACGGACGCATCGTTTTACACGGCCACGTCGGCGACATCGGCGAGTAAAGATCTCAAAACCCCAGGTAAACGTGCATTCGGTAAACGTCACATGGCATCTCGATGCCCGTGATGGGAGAATTAGACGGAATGCAGATTTCTCTGGGGGAGGGATGGGTAGTTCAGTGTGTACGTTGCTGCCACACGGGGGTGGCGACCGATGAGCCGCGACACTGGTCGCAGGCGGCCGAAGCACGCACTACCCAAATCAAATAACCGCTGGTCAATTAGTAAAACTGCGGCAGGCCGAGCAGTCTTCGCTCTGCTGGCCTGCGCCAGCCTGGTGGTAACCGGCGCCGGTTGGCAGGTGTTTTATAAGGCGTTCAGTCATGTCCCCACCTCAGGTGCGGAGGCCGAAGGCGGCAAGTCCAGCGACGGCTCGATGAACATGCTGCTCATCGGTCTGGACTCGCGGAAAGATCAGGACGGAAACGACCTGCCGAAGGCGGTCCTGAGCCAGCTGCACGCCGGTGATTCGGATGCCGGCGGTTACAACACCAACACCTTGATCCTCGTTCACGTCGGCGCGGACAACAAGGTCACCGCGTTCTCGATCCCCCGCGACGATTGGGTCCCGGCCGAGGGCATACCCGGATACAAGCACATCAAGATCAAAGAAGCCTATGGCCTGACCAAGGCCAATGAGGCGGACAAGCTCGTCAACGAGGGCATCACCGATCAGGCGACGCTGGAGCAGCAGAGTCGTGAGGCCGGCAGGCGCGCCACCCTCAATGCCGTCCACCGGCTTACCGGTCAGCCCATCGACTACTTCGCCGAGGTCAACCTGGTCGGCTTCTACGACTTAGCCTCCGAGCTGGGCGGAGTCACTGTCTGCCTGAACAATGCCGTCTACGACAGCTATTCGGGTGCGAACTTCCAGGCCGGAGAACAAACCCTCAACGCCTCACAGGCCCTGGCGTTCGTGCGTCAACGCCATGGCCTGGAGAACGGTGACCTAGACCGAACCCATCGCCAGCAGGCCTTCCTGATCTCGGTGATGCAGCAGTTGCGCAATGCCGGCATCCTCACCGACATCACCAAACTGAACGGTCTGATGAACGTCGTCCACAAGGACGTTGTGCTGTCAAAGGGCTGGACCGAGAAGCAATTCCAGCGCATAGGACAAATCGCGGACGGCAACGTGAACTTCCAGACGCTGCCGGTGGTGCGGTACGACACCATCAACGGTGCCGACGTGAACATCGTCGACCCGGTGGCGATCCGGGCCAAGGTGGCCGCCGCCTTCAAGGGGGAGGATGCGGGGCCCGCGTCCGCTCCCGCGACGCCCACGAGCACTGTCGATGTCGTGAACGCCACCTCGACGTCCGGTCTGGCATCAACGATTTCGTCGGCACTGGTGAGCCGCGGTTACACCAAGGGTGACGTACGGGATCCCGAAAGCGGCGAATCGACCAGTACCACCATCGATTACGGTACAGGCGCCGATGCCGATGCCAAGACGATGTCCACAATGTTGGGTATCGATGCGAAGCCCAGCGCTGATCCCGCATTGGCGCCCGGACGAATTCGGGTCATGCTCGGAGACGGATACTCTGCGCCATCCGATGTCTTGAGTGCCGAAGACAGCGGCACCGCGAGCTCGATGGCCGGCTCGTTGAGTTCGGAGGACTACGCACCACCGGACTCTGGCAAGCCTGTTGTCGGTAGCAGTGGCATTCCCTGCGTGAACTAGCGCTCGGTGTGCCAGAACGGCTCCGCCGAAGCACCCTCAATTAGCACTGTGAAGTCTGTGTAGCTCGCCGACACGCCGAGCGAGGTCGGCCATCCTATAGTGACCTGCGCTTACCGTTGAATCGTGATTGACATGCACCCCTCAGGCCCGCTGCCTTCGGAGATCTATTGGCGGCGCCGCGCCCTCGCGATCGGTGTGGCGGTGGTGGTTGTCGCCATCGTCGCCGCGGTGATCTTTGCGCTGGTCGGTGGCAGTGCAGGAGCCGACACCAAGGCCGCGGATCAGCCTGCTGAAGCGGCGGCGCCCGCCGGTAAGCCGGTCATCCTGCCGCCCAACGAGATCCAGAAGCCGACCGATAAGCCCGTGGATGCGCCGGTCCACGACGGACCGCCCATCGCCAAGCCCGAATTGGTGCCGCCGGTGGCGTTGAACGCCGGCGATGATTGCCCCGACGCGACGCTCGCGGTGAAGGCCTCCACCGATAAACCCAGCTATCTGGCCGGCGAGCAGCCCAAGTTCACCATGGTGGTCACCAATATCGGCCTGGTGCAGTGCAAACGAGACGTCGGTGCCGCTGTGCTAGCCGCTTCGGTGTTCAGTGTCGACAACAAGCGGATCTGGGCGAACCTGGATTGCGCCCCGTCGCAGGAGAACTCCATCAAGACCTTCAACCCCGGCGAACAGGTGACCACCGAGGTCACCTGGACCGGAATGGGTTCCGCGCCCAACTGCCCGCTGCCTCGCCCGGCCATCGGCCCGGGAACCTACTCGCTAGTGGTTCAGCTCGGAGATCTGCGCAGCGCGCCAGTGCCTTTCATCATCGGTGAGAAGCCTGCCGACGCACCGCCGCCGGCAGCACCACCGGCCTAACCGGTCTGTTCGGTAAGAGTCGATTCGGCCAGACGGGACAGTCCTTCACGGATGTGCCGGGCCCACATGGCCCCGATTCCCTCCACCGACTGCAGATCTGTCGCGCTGGCGGCCAGGAGCCCCTGTAGCGACCCGAAGGCCCTGACCAGCCTGTCGATATGTGCGAACTGCAGGCGGGGGATGTGCGTCATGGCCCGGTAACCGCGGGAACTCATCGCGGTGTCCTGGGCTTCGACGGTCGATGGGTACCCGAATGTGCGTGAGAGCACCGTCAGGTCCAACAGATCGGTATCCGAGAGCGCGTCCAGATCTTCCAGTGTCGACGCGATCTGCGCCTGTGTCGGTGGCTCGGGATTGGCGTGATAGTCCCGCACCAGTAGTTCGCGTTCGGTGTCGTTATCGCCGACGAGCTCGCCGATCTGCAGCTTGAGCTGTCGTCCATCAGTGCCGAGCTCGATGACATCGAGTTCGATGTCCTGGCTGATCCGGCGCACCAGTTCCAGCCGCTGCGCCACGGTCATGACGTCGCGCAGGGTCACGAAGTCCTCGATCTCTGCGGTGGACAACGACGAGGTCACCTCGTCCAGTCGTGTCTTGTAGCGCTCGAGGGTGGATACCGCCTGGTTGACCCGGGACATGACGGTCGCCGAATCCATCACCACGTGCCGGATGCCTGCGGTGTACACGCTCACGATGTTCATTGAATGGCTCACCGACACAACGGGGTAATCCGTCTGGATGGCTGTTCGCTCCGCAGAGCGGTGCCGGGTACCGGATTCTTCGGTCGGGATGGACGGGTCGGGGACCAGTTGCACATTGGCGCGAACGATGCGCGATCCGTCCGTGGACAGCACCACGGCACCGTCCATCTTGGACAGCTCGCGAAGTCGGGTTGGGGCGAAAGCGACATCGAGTGAGAAACCGCCGTCGCAGATGCTCTCGACCTTGTCGTCGTAGCCCAGGACAATCAGCGCCCCGGTGCGACCACGAAGAATGCGTTCCAGTCCATCGCGCAGGGGTGTGCCCGGCGCCAACCGGGCCAGGGTCTCCCGCATTCGTCCGTTGGCTTCCGCGTTGTCCATCGCGCCCCTCCCTCTCCAGGCTCGGTTCGCCGCAGTTAGATTACGTGGTCATGTCGACGTGGACGTTGCCCGAGGGGCTAGAGCCGGTTAGCCGCGGCCCGGAAGCCCCCTCTGCGGGAGCAGCACTGAACCCGGGCTGGCCCCGGCGGTTTAGTTACCCGGGGTCCGAGGAGGACCTGTGGGGCACGCGGTTCTTCGCCGCTGACGGCGCCGGTGTCACCGGCCAGTTCGAGGTTCTCCCCGAGCTCGAGGGTGGACCCGGCGTTATCCACGGCGGCGTGATGGCGGCGATCTTTGATGAGTTGCAGGGCGTGCTGGGCATCGTGACGCAGTTGATCGCTGTCACAGCGCATTTGGAGATCGACTACCGTAGGCCCATTCCGGTTGGGGCAACGGTAGACCTGGCCGCCGCGGTAGAGGGCAGGGCCGGACGCAAGTTGTACACGACGGCCAGTGCGCGAATCGACGGTGAGCTGGTGGCTAGTTCACAGGGGATCTTCGTGATCATCGACCCGGATGCGCACTACGGTGAAGGGGCCTCGCGGACGCTCGGCATCAGTCCGTAAATTGTTGCGCCAGACGTAGGCTCGGGCGCTTTTCTGGCTCGATCCGGCGTGCCTCGGAGAGCACTTCAAGGGCCCTGCCGACGGTGGGGCAGCGCAGCAGGTGCATACCGGCCGGATGCAGGTCGTCCCCCTCGGGCGGAATGACCGCATGGGTGTAGCCGAGCCGCGCGGCCTCGGCGATGCGCTTACCCACGGCGGCGGTGCGCCGGATATCGCCCGCCAGTCCCACCTCGCCGATGAACACCATGTTGGCCGGCAGTGCGATGTCGGTGTACGCCGAGGCCACCGCCATCAGGATGGCCAAATCCGACGACGGGTCGGTCATGCGCATGCCGCCCACCGTTGCCATGTAAATATCGTTATTGCCCAATGGAATTCGTCCATGGCGTTCCAGTACGGCGGTGACCATCGCCGAACGTGCATGATCGAGTCCGCTCACCGCGCGCCGCGGTGACGGGTTGGTGGAAGTGGTGACGAGAGACTGCACCTCGCCGAGCAGGGGGCGCTTACCGTCGAGGGTGACCGTCACCGCCGTTCCGGGAGCGGCCTTCTCGCGGTGTTCCAAGAACAAACCGGAAGGATCGGATACACACTCGATCCCTCTGTCGCGCAACTGAAAACATCCAACCTCGTCGGCGGCACCAAATCGGTTCTTGACTCCACGGACCATGCGCAACGCCGTGTGCTTGTCGCCCTCGAAGTGCAACACCACGTCGACCAGGTGTTCCAGGGACCGCGGCCCGGCGATCGCGCCGTCCTTGGTGACATGGCCGACCAGCACCATCGCCACGCCCGAAGACTTCGCCGCCATGGTCAACGCCGTGGTCACCGCACGCACCTGGGTGACACCACCGGTCACGCCGTCGGCATCGGTTGTGGACATGGTCTGCACCGAATCGATAATCGCCAGTGTGGGTTTGACCGCCTCGATATGCCCCAGCACGCTGTGTAGATCGGATTCGGAGGCCAGATACACCTCGTCGTGCGCACATCCGGTGCGTTCGGCCCGAAGCCGAACCTGGGCCGCCGACTCCTCGCCGCTGATGTAGAGCGCACGTCCGCCAGAGGCCGCCCACTGATGGACAACCTTCAGCAGCAGTGTCGATTTGCCGACGCCCGGCTCACCGGCGAGGAGATTCACCGAGCCCGGGATGACGCCGCCACCCAGCACTCTGTCGAGCTCGGAGACGCCCGTGGGCTGATGCTTGGTGGTGTCGGTGGGGATGCTGGTGATGGGCACCGCTGCGGAGGCCGGGGCGACCGCTCGCACCGCGCCGAGTCCGCCGATGGAGGACAGCACGGCGGTTTCACTCACGCTGCCCCAGGTGCCGCAATCGGGGCAGCGGCCCACCCATTTGGCGGTGGTGTGCTGGCATTCAGAACACCTGAACTGCGCGCGGGGTTTGGCCACACCGCGACGTTAGCCGTCGGGTGTGACAAATCCGGGGATGCGGGCCGGGGCGAGTGATTTCCCGGGTGCGCTTCCTGTTGCCACGGCGTATTCACACACAAATGTGCACTTGTTTCAAGGGGATTACATGACTTGATCGCGGCAAACCATTGTCCGGAAAGTGCACTGATTACCCTGATCTATAGGTGCTGTGAACTGCGGTAATAGCTCAGTGTTAGGAGCGCCACGGCCGCATAGGTTGTGGCTTAAGGCGCCCTGCCGTACTGTATTCAGTGTACAAACGTTAACCGAAATGGAGTCGAGCATGTCTCTCAATGTTCAGACCTTGACCTCTTCTCGGCTTGCGCGTCGGATACTGACCTCTTCGTTCGTCAAGGCCGCTACCACTCCGCATGGTGTGGACCGCTACTTCGAAATGATCGACCCGCTGTGGTCCACGACCGAGACCCGCGCAGAGGTGACTGACGTCGTCCGGAAGACCAAGGACAGCGTCACCTTGACCTTGCGACCCAATGCCAACTGGAAGGGCTTCCGGGCCGGACAGTTCGTCAAGCTCTCGGTTGAGATCGACGGCATCCGCCGCACCCGTTGCTACTCGCCGGCCAACTCGCAGTTCCGCCGTGACGGTCAGATCGAGCTCAGCATCAAAGTAGACCCGAACGGCCTTGTTTCGCCCTGGCTGCTGGCCAACGCCGAGCCCGGCTTGGTCGTACAGATCTCGGCCGCCCAGGGCGAATTCTGCCTGCCGCTGCCACATCCGCGAAGCATCCTGCTCATCAGCGGTGGTTCGGGAATCACACCGGTGATGTCGATGCTGCGCACACTCACCGATAAGGCGTACATCGGGAAGATCACCTTCCTGCACTACGCGTTCACCAAGGACGACGTGATCTACCAGGCTGAAATCGATGAGATCAAGGCCAAGTACGAAGGCGTCAGGATCGTCCGCGCGTATACCGAAGCATCGGACGGAGACCTCGAGGGATACTTCTGCAAGGAGCACCTGCTCGCCGCTGACCGCCACTACGCAGAAGCCGAGACATACCTGTGCGGCCCGATGCCGCTCATGGACGCGGTCCGGGAGATCTTCGATGCCGAGGGTCTCGCGCACAAGCTCCACCTCGAGCAGTTCGCCGCGCCGATTCGGACCGTCAGCACCGACGATGCCGAAGGTGATCTCACCTTCTCCGACTCGAACCTGGCTGTCGCCAACAACGGCCAGACGATCCTCGAACAGGCCGAGGCCGCGGGCCTGACTCCTGAGTACGGCTGCCGCATCGGCATCTGCTTCACGTGTGTTCGTAAGAAGGACAGCGGAACGACGCAGAACGTTCTCAACGGCGACCTCTGCAGCGACGGTGACACCAACGTCAAGCTCTGCATCAACAAACCCGTTGGGGATGTCGTCATCGCCCTCTGATCAATGCCGAGCCAGCCCGCACCAGAGCCCCCGAAGGAGACACGAATGACTACTTTCGCACCTGCTAACAAGCAGAAGAACCAGAAGAAGCCGACCACGTACGCACCCCCGGCCAGGCCTAACGACCTCAAGAAACTGCCTTCCGAGCAGATCGAAGAGTTCGGCAAGGAAATGGACGCCCTGCGTGCCCGCATCGTCGCCGACCTCGGCGAAAAGGATGCCAACTACATCCGCGACATCGTGAGCAAGCAGAAGAAGCTTGAAGTCGCCGGCCGCGCGCTGCTGTGGGCCGGCTGGTTCCCGCCGGCTTGGTTGGGAGGAGTCGTAGCGCTTTCCCTCTCCAAGATCATCGACAACATGGAGATCGGGCACAACGTCATGCATGGCCAGTACGACTGGATGCAGGACCCGGCTCTCACGTCGAAGAACTTCGACTGGGACAACACCATCCACGCCGACAGCTGGCTGTACACGCACAACTACGTGCACCACACCTTCACCAACATCGTCGGCAAAGACCACGACGCCGAGGGGTACGGCGTCATGCGCATGACCGAGGAGCAGCCGTGGCACCCGATCTGGCTGCTCAACCCCGTCTTCTGCGCCACCCTGCAGATCTTCTTCCAGTGGGGAACCGCGCTCCAGGAGCTCGAGTCGGAGAAGTTCTTCAAGGGTGAGAAGTCGTGGTCCGACATGAAGGAAGGGCTTGCCAGGTTCCGTGCGAAGGCCGGCAAGCAGGCGCTCAAGGACTACGTCATCTTCCCGCTGCTCTCGGGCCCGGGCGCGCCGTTTACCTTCCTCGGGAACATGGCGGCCAACCTGGTCCGCAACCTCTGGGCATCGTCGGTGATCTGGTGCGGTCACTTCCCCGAAGAGGTTCAGACGTTCTCGATCGAAGAGACCGAGGATGAGAGCCATGCCGCCTGGTACTACCGCCAGATCCTCGGCTCGGCCAACTTCACCGGTTGGAAGGGCATCGACATCCTGTCGGGCAACCTGAGCTATCAGATCGAGCACCACCTGTTCCCCGACCTCCCCGCATACCGCTATGCGGAGATTGCCGTGGAGGTCCGCGCGATATGCGAGAAATACGGCATCGCTTACCACGAGGCTTCGATGGCGAAGCAGCTGGGAAGTGTCTACAAGAAGGTGTTCAAGCTTTCGTTCCCGGACAACTTCTTCCAGAAGTCGCCGATTGCAACGGTTGCAGACATCATCGCCTTCCCTGTGCGGATGGTGAGGCGCCAGTTCCGGGCCGCTGCCTGAGCATTGCCACAAGCCGGCCTTCCAACGGCTGGCTTGTGGGGGCGGAGACGAAGTGCCAGTGCGGAATTGAACCCTTCGGTGGGATGTGCTTAGTCAGGCGGCAGTGGGACGATGCGGTCCTGGCAATTCACGGTCTTCTCGCCGTCGTTGGACAGCACCGTCTGCCCATCCACCAGAATCCGGCAATAGATGTGGCCCGAACCCCAGATCGCCGTCACCTGCTTGACAGTGTCCTGGTACGGCCAGGCCACTGTCACCGACCACGGCAGCTTGACGCCGCTGACGGACTGAGGCGTTCCGTTGTAGCCGCCGTAGCTGATGGTGCCGGCCTCGGGCGCCTTGCCGGCTGCCCACACCAGGTAGGTCACCTTGGGGGGCGCAGCCTGCGCGGTCCCGGGGAGGGCCAGGCCAACGACTGCGGTTGCCGCGGTTACCGCTGCCAGGGTTCGCTTCACGGTGTCCTCCCGGTTCAGGCTTTGGGCCGGAAGCTATCACGACGACCGCGGGCGATGGGCCGATTCGTCACACGGCGGGCGTCACTGATCGCGGCTGCATGGGTCGCCGGGCACCTTGCTCAAGATGCCCACGATGGAGCCTGAGTTTCCGCGCTGGCAATGCTCGCGGGGCACGCCGTCGGTGGCGTAGCTGCAGGTGGCCAGCTCCACGCGATCATCCTCGTCGACCACCTGCCCGTCGATGAGGATCTGGCAGAAGATGCGCGGACCGTCCCCGGTGTTGTACCCGGTGACATTAATCAGGGGGTGCTTGGTGTCATCGGTCCAGGTGATGTCCTTACCCCATGGCAACTGCGGATTCATCGCACCATGCCGGGAACCATCCGCTTCGTTGTAGCCAATAGTTGCCGCGACCAGCGGGCCGTACTCCGCCCAGACTCGGTAGGTCACCGTTTTGGGCGCTGCGTGTGCGGCAGGAGCGGTCAACGCCGCGCCCATCGTGGCCACCGCCGCCATGCAGGTGAAGAGCCGTTTCATGGGCGCAAGCTAGCACGAAAAAAGCGAGGGCCCGAGACGGCAGATCGCCGTTCCGGGCCCTCGCTGTGCGACTGTGTTAGTGTCCGCCGCCCTCGTGGCCTTCCTCATTGGCGGTGTGCTGGCGAGGTGCACTCGGACCGGCGTCGATCGGCACCGCGACGGTGACCTCTCCGGCCTTCTCGAAGGTGAAGGTGAATCGGTACGTGAGGCCGTCGGCCAAATCCTTGGTCAGCTGTAGCTGAGCCTTGCCGTGCTTGATCGTCGGATCAGAGGCGGCCTGCGGCTTGGGCTCTGGTGCCTTGACCTCCGTCGTGGCGACTCCGGGCTCGGTGGAGACGGTGGCCCCATGCTCCCCGTTGCTGCCTTCTGCGCCGGCGGCCTCGGGCCCCTTGGCCTCGGATGCGGGCTCCTGGCCTTCGGCGGCCCCGACGAACAGGCGGCCGGTCGCCGGGATCTCGCTGTCGCCGCTCAAGGTCACCTTGCCGATGTCGTCCGGAGAGGAAACCGCGGTGAGCTTGTCGTTGACATCCGCTGATTCATTCGTGATGACCAGAACCAGCTCGGCCTTCTGCCCGGCACGCTGCTTCACCGGGTCCGAGGTGCCGACGAGGTGGATGTTGCGCAACGCCAGCTTGCCGAGGTTGGCACTGCCGCCGTTGATCGCCGACGACTGGTTCGCTGTCTGCGAGATCTGCCCCGAGCCGCAGCCGGTGAGGGCAGTCGCGAGAACTGCGGCGCCAAGAAGTGTCGTCACGCGAGCGGTGCTGCGCTGGGACCGAGTGCGAAACACAGGCATCTCCCTGATTCGAAAGCGGCTCCGGATAGTCCGAAATCCACCTGCGGCCGATATGTCCTATAGACAGTAGTAGGTGCCTCGCGACGACGAAAACAGCGGGGCACTCGGGACGAGTCGCTCACGTGAAGACGGTCCAGATCAGTCCGGATCCGGTGTCCCAGGCGGGCATCGGGGAACCGATGTGACCTGGATTACCGCTTGTGAGGGCTGGTTTATGGGTCGACGGGCGCTGCCGCCGAGGGGCGCTGGATGCACGAAAACGTCACCATGTCAACCCCGAGGGTTCACCTGCAGTGCCCCTGACCTGCACCGTTGGTGCACACGTCGAGATACCCCGTGATAGAATTGGGTATCGAAAGGGGCACGAAACAAGATGATATTTAAGGTCGGAGACACCGTTGTGTATCCACATCACGGTGCAGCGCTGATCGAAGCGATCGAGACCCGAACCATCAAAGGCGAGCAGAAAGAGTATCTCGTCCTGAAGGTTGCCCAGGGCGATTTGACTGTTCGTGTGCCTGCAGAGAATGCCGAGTACGTCGGCGTCCGTGACGTGGTGGGCCGCGAGGGTCTGGACACGGTCTTCCAGGTGCTGCGTGCACCGCACACCGAAGAGCCGACCAACTGGTCCCGTCGATTCAAGGCCAACCAGGAGAAGCTGGCTTCCGGCGACGTAAAGAAGGTCGCCGAGGTCGTGCGTGACCTGTGGCGCCGCGAGCAGGAGCGTGGCCTGTCCGCAGGCGAGAAGCGCATGCTGGCCAAGGCTCGTCAGATCTTGGTCGGCGAGCTGGCGCTTGCCGAGAACACCAATGCCGCCAAGGCCGACACCATTCTCGACGAGGTGCTCGCAGCTGCCTCGTAGGACGGCGGCGATAGTCCCAGCCGCCGGTCTCGGTGTGCGGCTGGGTGCAGACATTCCGAAAGCCTTCGTCACTGTCGGCGGCCGGACAATGCTCGAACGTTGCGTCGATGCTCTGTTGTCTTCCGGGGCCGTCGACGAGGTAGTCGTCGTAGTCGGCGCCGAGCAGATGGAAAAGGCTGCGGCCCTGTTGGGCCCGACGGCCACACTTGTGCCGGGTGGTGCAGAACGTACTGATTCCGTACGTGCCGGCCTGGCCGCAGTGAATGCGGCCGACTGGATTCTTGTTCACGATGCAGCGCGTCCGTTGACCCCTCCGGACATGATCGCCCGCATCGTGGCGGAGCTGAAAGGCGGCCGTCGCGCGGTTATCCCGGCGATAGCCGTCGCAGACACCATCAAATCGGTCAATGCGGCCGGCGATGTGAGCGGCACACCCGACCGGGCCGGCCTGCGTGCCGTGCAGACACCGCAGGGGTTCGCCGCCGACCTGCTGAGGCGCGCGTACGCGGCCGCGGGGGATATCGCCACCGACGATGCCGCACTCGTCGAGCAGATGGGCGAAAGCGTGCACGTCGTGGACGGTGACCGGCTGGCCTTCAAGATCACCACGGCGCTGGACATGACGCTGGCGGAGGCGATTCTGAGCAGGGAGGTAGCTCGATGAGCGCATTGCCCCGGGTGGGCATCGGCACCGATGTACACCCGATAGAGGCGGGCAAGCAATGCTGGTTGCTGGGGCTTTTGTTCCCCGATGCGGATGGCTGCGAGGGGCATTCGGATGGTGACGTCGCCGCCCACGCTTTGTGCGATGCTCTGCTTTCGGCGGCCGGACTGGGCGATGTGGGTGCGGTGTTCGGAACCGGTCAGCCCGAATGGTCGGGGGTCAGCGGGGCGAAGATGCTGACGCACGTGCGGGAGCTGCTGCACGACAGCGGTTTCCAGATCGGTAACGCCGCAGTTCAGGTCATCGGGAATCGCCCGAAGATCGGGCCGCGCCGGGCCGAGGCCCAGGAGCTACTGTCCGGCCTCCTCGGAGCACCGGTTTCGGTTTCGGCGACCACGACCGACGGGCTGGGTCTGACCGGACGCGGCGAGGGCTTGGCCGCGGTGGCAACGGCGCTCGTCACAGCGCTGTAAGCTCGCTGGTCGTGACCGGTCACGCTCCGCTTCGGCTGTACGACACCCGTGTGGGTGCCGTGCGTGACTTCGTGCCTTTGCAGCCCGGGTCCGTCTCCATCTACCTGTGCGGGGCAACCGTGCAGGGTCTGCCCCATATTGGGCACGTCCGCAGCGGCGTCGCGTTCGATGTGCTGCGTCGCTGGCTCACCGCCCGCGCCTATGACGTCCTGTTCGTTCGCAATGTCACCGATATCGACGACAAGATCTTGAACAAGGCGGCCGATGCCGGCAGGCCATGGTGGGAGTGGGCGGCCACCTATGAGCGCGCTTTCGACGAGGCCTACGACGCGCTCGGAGTGCTGCCTCCCTCGGTCTCCCCACGTGCGACGGGCCATATCACCCAGATGGTCGAGCTGATCGAGCGACTCATCGACACCGGGCACGCCTACGCCAGTGGCGGCGACGTCTACTTCGATGTGCTGAGCTATCCGGAGTACGGGCAACTGTCCGGGCACAAGATCGACGACGTGCACCAGGGCGAGGGTGTTGCGACCGGGAAGCGTGACCCGCGGGACTTCACCCTGTGGAAGGGTGCAAAGCCCGGTGAGCCGTCGTGGCCGACTCCGTGGGGACCCGGTCGGCCCGGCTGGCACACCGAATGCGTGGCGATGTGCGAGTCATACCTGGGCCCGGAGTTCGACATTCACGCGGGCGGCATGGATCTGATCTTCCCGCATCACGAGAACGAGATTGCGCAGAGCCGCGCTGCCGGCGACGGATTCGCACGCTACTGGCTGCACAACGGCTGGGTCACCATGGGTGGCGAGAAGATGAGCAAGTCGTTGGGCAATGTGTTGTCTATTCCGGCTGTGCTGCAACGAGTTCGGGCTGTCGAGCTGCGCTACTACCTCGGTAGCGCGCACTACCGCTCCATGCTCGAATACTCCGAGACCGCGCTCGCGGACGCGGTCAAGGCTTACTGCGGTATCGAAGACTTCCTGCATCGCGTGCGGATCCGGGTCGGGGACGTGCCGGTTGGTACCTGGACCCCTGGCTTCGCCGCGGCTCTGGATGACGACCTGTCGGTGCCGATCGCGCTGGCAGAGGTGCATTCCACGCGCGCGGACGGAAACCGGGCACTGGATGCCGGTGACCATGAGGGCGCCCTATCGGCGGCGTCGAGCGTTCGCGCCATGATGTCGATCCTCGGTTGTGACCCGCTCAATGAGCGCTGGGAGACGCGTGACGAGACGTCCGCCGCATTGAATGCCGTCGACGTGCTGGTGACGGCCGAGCTAGAGCGGCGGGGAACTGCTCGGGCAGAGAAGGATTGGGCACTCGCAGACGAGATCCGGGACCGGCTCAAGCGGGCGGGCCTGGAGATCACCGACACCGCAGACGGCCCTCAGTGGTCCCTTACGAGTAGTGACGAAGAGTAGCGATGGCAGGAAATTCTCAGCGCCGCGGCGCGATACGTAAGCCCGGCACCAAGAAGGGGCCCACCGTCGGCTCTGGCGGTGTACGCCGACGCGGCCTGGAGGGCAAGGGCGCAACACCTCCGGCCGAACAGCGGACGAAGCATCCAGCTGCCAAACGTGCTGCTGTTCAACGGAAGATCACCGATGCCAAGCAGCGTCGACTGAAGCAGGGCGACGAGTCCGAGATGGTGCTGGGACGCAACCCGGTGCTCGAATGCCTGCGCACGGGTGTGCCGGCAACGGCGTTGTATGTGGCCGTCGGTGCCGACAACGACGAGCGACTTACCGAATCCGTGTCGCTGGCCGCCGATGCCGGTATCGCGATCCTGGAAGTGCCGCGGCCCGACCTGGACCGCATGAGCACCAACGGGTTGCATCAGGGGCTTGCCCTGCAGGTCCCTCCGTATCGATACGCCCATCCCGACGATCTGCTGGCCCGCGCGCGTGCGGAGGCGCAGCCCGCACTATTGGTGGCACTGGACAACATCTCCGACCCGCGCAACCTGGGCGCCATCGTGCGCTCCGTGGCCGCCTTCGGCGGGCACGGCGTCGTCATTCCACAGCGGCGAAGTGCATCGGTCACCGCTGTTGCGTGGCGTACCAGTGCTGGTGCGGCGGCGCGCCTTCCGGTCGCGCGCGCCACGAATCTGACACGCACACTGAAGGATTGGCAGGACAAGGGTCTCACCATTGTCGGACTTGACGCCGGCGGAGATACCGAGCTCGATGACCTCGACGGCGCGGGCGATATCGCCGTGGTCGTTGGATCAGAGGGCAAGGGTCTGTCTCAGCTGGTCCGTAAGACCTGCGATGCGGTGGTGTCGATCCCCATGGCCGGGCCGGTCGAATCGTTGAACGCGTCGGTGGCCGCCGGTGTGGTGCTCGCGGAGATCGCGCGTCAGCGGCGCTGATTGCTGCGCGCCGCGAAGGCATCTGTGTACGGAAGATGGCTGTTTGGTGTACGTCAGTGCCTTCCCGGTGAGAGTGACATAGCCTCATCGCCATGAAGCGCTTGGCTGCCGTTCTCGCAGTTACCCTGGCACTGACATCCTGCGGCGATAAGGACGCGGCGTCTTTTGACCTGCAGGCGCACCGGGGCGGGCGCGGTGAAACCACCGAAGAATCATTGCGCGCCTTCGCGAAAGCACTTGAACTCGGGGTGAGCACTCTCGAGCTCGACATCGTCATCTCCAAGGACCACAAACCCATGGTCTGGCACGATCCGGTGATCGATTCCGCGAAATGCTCCGATACGGTCCCGGTGACACCGGGTGACCCGCAGTTCCCCTATGTCGGAAAGCTGGTGAAAGACCTGACTTCCGATCAGCTGCGTAGCCTGGACTGCGGCAAGCTGCTCAAGGATTTTCCACAGGCAGAGGTGGTAAAGAACGACAGGATTGCTTTGCTACCAGAGGTTTTCGCCCTCGCGGATTCCTACCATGCCGATGTGCGGTACAACATCGAGACGAAGGTTGAGGCCGCCGAGCCTCAGAAATCGGCCGAACCGCAGGTGTTTGTCGACGTCATCCTCGGGGCCATTCGGTCAGCGGGCAAGGTCGACAAAGTCGAAATTCAGAGCTTCGACTGGCGCACGCTGCCGATGACGAAGCGGGCCGAACCGGCGATCCCACTTGTCGCGCTCTGGGACGAGACCACCTGGTATCCAGGCTCGCCCTGGCTCGGTGGAGTCGATCCTGCGGTCGTCAAGGATCCGATTGACGGGGCCAAGCAGATAGGCGCAACCATCTTGTCACCGGGATACACCGTGCCCTATGGAGGCAAGGTGGGCGATCCGGGCTTCACCCTGGTCGCCGACAAGAAGTTCATCGAGAAGGCACACGCTTTGGGGCTGAAGGTCATTCCGTGGACCATCAACGACGCCGAGACCATGAAGGCGCAGATCGACGCCGGCGCCGACGGGATAATCAGCGACTACCCGACGACCCTACGGAAGGCGTTGGCAGAGAAGGGCTTGGCACTGCCGCCGGCCTATCACCGCTAAACGAACGGGGCCAGCTCGATTCCGTTGGCTGTCAGCGCCGCTCGCACGGCCCGTGCGAGCGGCACGGCATCCGGGGAATCGCCGTGTACGCATATCGATTCGGCGGTTTTGCTCAGGGCGGGAATGCGCGCCGCGACCGCAGCGGGGTCGTGCAGCACCGCCCCCGGTTCGCTGCGCGGTACCAGGGTGCCGTCCTCTCGGTAGGCCCGGTCGGCGAAGGCCTCGGTCACCACGCGCAATCCCAATTCGCGCGCACGGTCGCCGAACGCGCTGCGCGGCAGTGTCAGCACGGGAAAGTCGGGGTTCACGTCGCGCACCGCACGCGCAACCGCGTCCGCTTGCACCTCATGATGAACAATTGTGTTGTACAGCGCGCCATGCGGTTTCACATAAGTCACGGACGACCCGACCGTGCGGGCCAATGCATCCAGTGCGCCGATCTGGTACACCACGTCGGCATAGAGGTCATCTGCGGCGATATCGATGAACCGGCGGCCAAATCCCGCCAGATCGCGGTAACCCACCTGCGCGCCGATGCGGATACCGCGAGCGGCAGCGGCGCGGCAGGTGCGATGCAATGTCGCAGGATCGCCCGCGTGGAAGCCGCAGGCGAGGTTTGCACTGGTGACCACATCGAGCATGGCCTCGTCGTCGCCCAGGTGCCAGGCACCGAAACCTTCACCCAGGTCGGCATTCAGGTCGATGCGCGTCACCGTGCGAGCCTAGCCCGCTCAGGCCTGCCGATACCGTCCGATGACCCGGCAGAGCAGGTAGATCGATACCGCGATCATGGTGACAAAGACTGAGATCGGCACGCCTGGCGCCAACGACAGCACGATGCCACCGATCGCGGCGATCTCGGCGAAGAGGATCGACAGGCCGATGGCGCGCGCCGGGGACGAGGTGATGCGAGCGGCGGCTGCCGCGGGTGTGATGAGCAGCGACATCACCAGCAGCGCGCCGACGATCTGCACACCCTGTGCCGCGGTGAGGCCGACGAGGGCTGCGAACACGATCCCCAAGGTGCGAACCGGGACGCCGCGCGCCTCGGCCACATCGGGGTCGACGGTCGCGAAAAGCATCGGCCGATAGGTGACGGCCAGCACGACGCCGACCACGAGGCTCACGACGACGAGCATCAGCAGCCCGCTGTATCCCACGCCGACGATCTGTCCGGTCAGAAGTGCGAAGTTGGTGCCGGTGCGGCCCGGGTACAGATGGATGAAAAGCACCGCCAGCCCCAGCCCGAAGGCCATGACGACACCGATTGACGAGTCGCGGTCCTTGGTTCGCTGCCCGAGGATCCCGAAAAGGATTGCCGCGACCACGCTCCCGAGGAGTGCGCCGGTCCCGACGTTGGCACCGGCCAGCAGCGCTGCCGCGGCACCGGTCAGTGACAACTCGCTCGAGCCGTGGACGGCGAAAGACATCTGGCGCATGATCACGAACGGGCCGATGAGTCCCGCCAGCAATCCCAGCAGAGCGGCCGCGAGGATCGCCTGCTGCACGAAGTCGCGGCCGAGTAGATCGGCGGTGAGTGAGAGATTGAAGAAGTTACTCATGGGCGTGCTCGGCACACTCTGTCGTGAGCTGCTGGTTTTCGCCCACCACCACGTACTGATCACGCACCTTCACCACGTCGATCTGCGCGCGGTACAGCCGCGACAACGTCTCCGTCGTCATCACCTCGTCGACGGAGCCGATCTGGAAGCGTCCGTCCACCAGGTACAGGATTCGGTCGACATACGGCACGATCGGATTGATCTCATGCGTCACGAACAGCACCGCCGTTTGTGCGCTCCTGCGCCGTTTGTCGATCAGGGCGCAAATCTGTTGTGCACTGGCCGGATCCAGGTTCAGCAGCGGCTCGTCGCAGAGCAGTAGTGCGGGATCGCCCGCCAGTGCCTGCGCGATGCGTACCCGCTGTAGCTCACCTCCGGACAGCGACGAGACCGCCTTGGTGGCCAGATGGGTCGCGTCGACCTGATCCAGGGCGAATTTGATCGCCTCGCGATGGCGCACACGACGTGCGCCGCTGAACGCTGCCAAACCCCAACGGTGCCCATCGATTCCAAGGCCGACAAGATCCTCTGCGCGCAGAATCAGCGCGTTGTCGGCGAGCCGGTGCTGGGGTACGTACCCGAGGTCGCCGGTGACACTCATGGTGCCTCGGGTGAGTGGCACCTGACCCAGCAGCAGGCGCAGCAGCGAGGTCTTACCGGAACCGTTGGGGCCCAATACCGCGATGAACTCACCGGGTTCGACCGTGAGATCCAGATCCTGCCACAGGGTGCGTCCGCCGCGATTGAGCGATGCATTGCAGAGCGTCGCGGTACTCATTCGGTCATTATCTCAGGGCGGTCGCGAGCTGCTCGGTGGTGCGTCGCTGCCAGGTGATGTAGTCGGTGCCGTCCGGCAGGGTTTCGGTCACCGTCACCACCGGGACGCCATGGGATTCGGCGGCTTGCTTGAGCTGGTTGGTGACCGGTCCGGCCGTTTGGGAGTTGAAGAGCAGTGCCGCAACCTGTTTGGTGTTAATCAGGTCCAACGCGGTGGCGACATCCGCGGGGGAGGGGTCCTGGCCTTGCTCGGCGGCTTCGGCGAAGTCGTGGGGTGTGCGGTCAACTAGTTCGCAATGAGAGACCAAGTGACTGGCCACCGGCTCGGTTGCGAGGATTCCCTTGCCATGGTCTTTCTCGGCGATGCCATGCTGCAGATCCGAGATGGAGTCAAGCTGCTGCCCAAATGTTTTGGCATTCGCTCGGTAGGTATCGGCATCGTCCGGGTCTGCCTTGGCAAGTTCGTCTGCAACCTGATCGGCCACCTTTTTGGCGGTGCTCAGGCTGTAAAACACATGCTCATTCTTGTCGGCGGAGTCCGCGGGCAGAAGCTGGTAGGCGTTGACCCGGGGCTGGCCGTCCTTGAGCAGCTTGTCGATGAACGGGTCGTAGCCGTCGCCGTTGTACACCACCAGGGTGGCGTCCTGGACCTGCGCCGCCGCCGCGGGCGTTACCTCGAAGGAATGCGGGTCGGTGTTGGCGCCGCTGACCAATGCGCTCACCGTGGCGTGGTCACCGGCAACGGCCTTGGCCACTGAGGCCCAGGCGTCCGTGGAGGCCACCACAGTGGGTTCACCGGACCGTTGGGCGGCTTGGCCGCAGCCGGAGAGTGCGAGCGTTCCTACGGTCGTAACCGCCAAAGCCAACCCAGCGACGCGAGCGTGCACAGCAGACCTCCAGCTCTCCAATAATGAAAACGGTTTTCATTATGGGGGATGGGTGATGAGAGTGCAAAACGTGTCAGCGTTCGCTGAGCTTGGTGACCACACGCAGCGCCGGTAGCAGCAGCGATCGTGGCGTATATCGGCCGGCAACGGTCATCGCCTGGGGTACCGCTCCCGGGACAACGCTGCGCGCGCCCTGCTGCATGCCCTTGATCGCCGCCGCGGCGACCTGCTTCGCAGAGACCTGTACACCCGGCACGCTGAACCGCTCGGCACTCGCGATCTCGGCCCACTCCGTGGGGACAGGTCCCGGGCACAGCACCGTGCAGGACACGCCGCTGCCCCGCAGCTCCTCATGCACGGCCTCGGAGAAGGACTGCACATAGGCCTTGGTCGCCGCATAGGTCGCCATGTACGGAATCGGCTGGAACGCGGCGACCGAGGCGATGTTCAGCACGGCCCCGGCCCTCCGATCGACCATGCCTGCCACTGCGGCATGGGTCAGCTCGACCAGCGTGATGACGTTGACCTCGATCTCCTCGCGCTCGCGATCCAACGGCAACTCATGAAAGACCCCGCTGGTGCCGAATCCCGCGGAATTGCACAATCCTGCAACGCGATTGCCGGCAATCCACTCACGCAGCTCGGCGCGGCCCGGCTCGGTGCCGAGATCTAGTGCCTGCACCTCGACTTGGATGTGGTGGCGTGCCGTCAGGATGTCGGCGAGCTTGTCCATCCTGTCCTTGCGGCGCGCCACCAGGGTTAACGAGTATCCGCGCTTGGCCAGCCCATACGCCAGCTCGGTGCCTATCCCCGAGGACGCCCCGGTGATGACGACGGGGCCGGCGGCCTCCGGCTTGGGCAGGCTCACCAGTGCACCCCGGGTGTGGCGTCGATGAATATCTGCTGCCCGCTGTCCACTTCTTCGGGCTTGAGGTTCTTGACCCCCTTGGCGGCGTCGGAATCCGGGAACATCTTGTACCCCTGATTGCGCACCGCATCCATGATTTCCGGGGTGAGTGAATCTGCGAACGAGGCGATCCGGCCGAATGCCGAAGCCACCCGTCGTGGCCGCTCGATGATCGCCTTGGCGATCACCTCACCCGCCTCGTCCGGGGTCAGGGCCGGGAACTTCTGGTACAGCGTTGTCGGCGCGATCATCGGGGTCCGCACCAATGGCATGTGAATGGTGGTGAAGCGCAGGCCCTCATCGGACGTCTCGGCCTGGAACGCGTCGGAGACCGTGTCCAAGGCCGCCTTCGACGCGATGTACGCACCGAATCGTGGCACCTTTGTCTGCACCCCGATGGACGAGATGTTGATGACGTGGCCGAACTTGCGTTCACGCATGCCCGGCATGAAGCCGAGGATGAGATGCAGGGGCGCAAAGTAATTCAGTTGCATGGTGCGCTCGAAATCGTGTGGCCGGTCGTAGGACAGGGCCAGCGAGCGCCGGATCGATCGGCCGGCGTTGTTGATCAGAATGTCCACTCTGCCGTGGTCGGCAAGCACCTCTTTCACCATCCGATCGATGGCGTCCATATCGGACAGATCGCACGGGAACACGTGGGCGGTGCCGCCGACACCACGAACCTGCGCGGCGGTCTCCTGCAATTTGTCCTCGGAGCGGGCGACCAGCAGCACCGTTCCGCCGGCCTCGCCGATCTGTAGCGCCGCGGCCTGACCGATGCCGGACGAGCCGCCGGTGATCATGACGATCTTGTTGCGGACCGACGAGCGCAGACTTCGGCTCGGTGTTACGAGCTTGGCGATGGCGTGCGGTGTGAGCTGTCCGGTCGGCGTTGTCAGGGCCTTGTTGACCTTGCCAAACTGCTGCGACGCCAGAGAGCTGAGACGTTGCATGGGGTTCATGGCTGAACGCTATGCCCGCGCCGCCGGTGGCGCGGCGAAATGGCCGGTTAGGAAAGTAGGGCGGCGCAGCGCAGCAGCCCGATGTGGCTGTACGCCTGCGGGTGATTGCCCAGCGAGCGTTCGGCCACCGGGTCGTACTCCTCGGACAACAGGCCGGTGGGGCCGGTGGCCTTGACCAACTGGTCGAACAGCAGCTCGGCCTGCGATCGCGCACCGATGAGCAGATAGGCCTCGACGAGCCAGGCGGCACATAGGTGGAATCCGCCCTCTCCGCCGGGCAGGCCGTCATCACGGTGGTATCGGTAAACCGTTGCACCACTGCGTAACTCGGCTTCAGTGGCGATTACTGTCGCGGTGAACCGGGGGTCGGTGGGCTCGATCAGGCCAGACAGTCCGATGTACAGGGTGGCAGCATCCAGATCTGTGCCGTCATAGGCGGCCGTGAAGGACTTGACCGAGTCGTTCCACCCCTTCTCGATGACCTCGGCGGCGATCTCGTCACGTAGTCCGGCCCAGCCCGCGGGAGTCTCGCGCTGGAACTCTTCGGCGAGTTTCACCGCGCGGTCCACGGTCACCCAGCACATCACCTTGGAGTAGACGTGGTGCCGCGGATTGCCGCGGATCTCCCAGATTCCGTGGTCGGGTTCGTACCACCGGCGTTCGACGGCAAGAACCATGTCGGATACCAGGTTCCAGTCGGCATCGGTCAGCGGTTCGGCGTGCCCGAGACGCTTACGGGCGTGAGTCAGATCGTGGATCAGTTCCACCACTGGTCCGAAGACGTCCAGCTGTACTTGTGAATTGGCGGCGTTGCCGACGCGGACCGGGCGCGAGCCCGCGTATCCGGGCAGCGAGTCGATCACCGCCTCGGGTGGCAGCACCGTTCCGGACAAGGTGTACAGCGGGTGCAGACGATCCGGGCCGGGCAGGTGCTCCAGTACTCGGTGCAGCCAGCCCAGCAGGCCCTCGGCCTCGCCCAGCGATCCCAACGCCACCAGTGCCGATGCGGTCATCGAGGCGTCACGCAGCCAGCAGTACCGATAATCCCAGTTGCGAATGCCGCCAATGTCTTCCGGCAATGACGTGGTGGCGGCCGCAAGGATCGCGCCGGATTCTGCGTGCACCAGGCCGCGCAGCGTCAGGGCCGAGCGCTTCATCAGTCCGGGCTTGCGCTCGGGGAGGGTCAGGGTCTGCGCCCAGTCGCGCCAATACGACTCGGCGCGGCGCCGCAGCTCAGGCTCGGGAACAGGGTTATGCCCTAAATCCTCGGTACCGCAGCGCAATTCGAGAGCAATCGGCCGGTTGGAGCGGCTGATCGTCGCGGTGGCGGTCTGTTCGTCGGCGGAGATGCTCCAGGTGACGCCGGGGGCGCGCAGCACAATCGGATCGTTGGTGCCCAGCACCCGCAGACCGCCCTCGTCGGCCACCAGCTGCACGGGTGCCTGACCGAACTCGGGGCGCGGGGCGAACGTGACCACCGCATCGGCCTCGCCGGTGACAACCCTGATCAGATCGGTACGTCCGGGAATCTCATCGTGAGCCAGGTAGTCGGTGACCTGCAGACTGGCCCAACGTGTTTCAACAGTCATGGTGCTGTCGATGTACTTCTGGCCGAGTGGCAGCGCCGACCGTGCGGGGCCAATGGTGAAATGCCCGGCCTCATCCCCACCGAGGAGATGGGCGAAGACTGCTGCCGAGTCGGGTTCCGGGTGACACATCCAGGTGCTGTCACCGGTGGGAGTTACCAGCGCGAGCGTGCGCGAATTGGCGAGCATGGTGAGACGCTCGATGGGGGTGGCGTGACCGCCGAGCAGCCAGGTGCGACGTTCCTCAAGCAGGAAAGCCAGTGCGGTGCCCACCGATTCGGTGTCCGGAATGCGGTATCCGGCCAGTGTTTCTCCGTCGCCTACCTTGACGCCCACGTCGGGGCCATGTAGCCGCTTGAACGCCTTCTCGTCGGTGACGTCGTCGCCGAAGAACACCGCGGCCGTCGCGCCTTCCTGATGGCGCAAGATGTCGAGAGCCTGTCCCTTGTCGGTGGGTATAACCGCAAATTCGAGAACCTTCTTGCCCTCGGTGACCTGCGCGCCCCACCCGTTGGCCACGGTAAGTGCTTGGGACAGCGCGGCATCGCCGTCCGCCTCGGAGGCATTGCGCACGTGCAGTGCGACGCTCGCCGGTTTCAGCTCGATGGCCACCCCGGCGTATTCGGCGGCGATGGCCGACAGCTTGTTGGCAATGGTCTTCAACAGCGCCTTGGCGTCTCCATCGATGGCGTGCACGAATCCGGCATCGAACTCCGATCCGTGGCTACCGACCAGATGTACCTCGGAGGGCAGCCGCGACAGGGTCGCCAGGTCGCGCAGTGCGCGCCCGGAGATCAGCGCCGACGTTGTTGACGGCAGCCCCGCCAACGCCCGTAACGCCGTGGTCGACTCGGGGTGTGGGCGTGCGTCATCGGGGTTGTTGACCAGCGGGGCGATGGTTCCGTCGTAGTCGGAGGCCACCAACAGCCGAGGAGTACGGGCGACTTCGGAAAGAGCCCGGCGCAGTTCGACAGGCAGATCTTGGGCACTCACCACGGGTCCCGAGTCTACGTCCGCTACCTACAGCGGGCTGGCTAGGCCAAGCGTTGCTGCTCAGGTAATGCCAAGCAGCAATCTGACGGTGCGATCGAGACGGTGGCTCACGTCGGTCGCCGACGCCCGACGTGTCAGCCAGGCAATCATGTTGGAGGTCCAGACATCCGAGATGACGCGGGCGATGTGGAACTGTGCGTCGGACGGGTCGTCGTCACCGGCCATCGCGCGGGCGAAAATTCCGTCCATCAGGCGGCCCACGTGATCAACCTCACCGGCGGCGGAAGCGTCCGCGAAGACCAACGCGCGGGTCATCGCCTCGGTAAGGAGGGGGTTGCGCTGCATGTTGCGATTCAGCCGGGTGATGGCCGTGTGCAGGCGTTCGTACGCGGTGCTGCCGCTGACGGTATTGCGATCCGATCTGGCGTCGATCTGCTCGAACTCGCGCTCCAGCGCGGACACGAGCAGATGCACCTTGGACGGGAAGTACCGATACAGCGTGCCCACGGCGACGTCTGCCCGTTCGGCGACGGTACGCATCTGCACCGCTTCGTAACCGCCCTTGGACGCGATGGCCAAGGTGGCATCCAGGATGCGCTTGCGGCGCTCGCGCTGCGCGGTGGAACCGAGATCGTCATCGGACAGTGCTGAGACAGCGGCAGGCTGATTCGCGGCGTCGGTGTCACCGTTATCCGACTGCACGGCTTCCGATGCGTGAGATGTCCGAGGCGTTGCCATGGCGTCTGTACTCCCTGTGCTCAATCCCGTATGTCCACGGGACGGTTTCAGCGCACGACTATACGGATGACCGTCGGTCGTTTCAGGTCTCCCTGGCCCTCCGGTAGTGCTCTGTACAGCCTGAATGCGTTCCTACTACACTGAACCCAATCACGATATTAGAACACGTTCTAGTCTTGTGTACCCGAATCAAGCCGAGGAGAATCTGTGTCGTCCGATGTCCAGGAAGCCGCCCGGGACGCGGTCCGTCAGTGGGCCAAGAGCGCGGCTGTCATCGAGTCGGTCCGCAAGATGGAATCCGACCCCCACGGGTGGGGCCCGGCCTATGCCGGGCTGGCTGAGCTGGGAATATTCGGCGTCGCGGTGCCCGAGGCCGCGGGCGGCTCGGGGGCCGGATTCGACGACATGATCGTGATGGTCGACGAGGCCGCGGCGTCCTTGGTGCCGGGGCCGGTTGCCACCAGTGCGTTGGCTGCTGTGGTGCTCGCGGCCGACGGGCCGGCCGAATTGGTGGCGGCGCTGACCTCCGGGGAGCGCACGTCGGGCCTGGCCCTCACCGGGAGCCTGACCGTCGCCGACGGGCTGGCATCGGGCGTGTTGCCCGCGGTGCTGGGCGGCACCGTCGACGGAGTGCTGCTTGCTCCGGGGCCCGATGGCTGGGTATTGGTCGACTGCGCGGGTGCAGGTGTCACGGTGGACGTCAAGAAGGCGACCGATTTCTCGCGCCCCTGGGCCGCGATCACCCTGAACGGCGCCGCGGCGCATCCGGTGAGTCTGCCGAAGGCCGTGGTCGCCGATCTGGTGACGGTGACCCTCGCGGCCGAGGCGGTAGGTGTGGCGCGCTGGGCGCTTCAGACCGCCGTCGAGTACGCCAAGGTGCGCGAGCAGTTCGGTAAGCAGATCGGCAGCTTTCAGGCCATCAAACACATGTGTGCGGAAATGTTGTGCCGGGTCGAGCAGGCAGATGTCGCAGTCTGGGATGCCGCCGGATGCGCGCAGGATGCGGTGGTCGATAGTGTTGATTTCCAGCAGCTTTCGCTTGCCGCTGCGGTCGCGGCGGCGGTGGCGGTCGATGCCGCGGTGGTCAACACCAAGGATTGCATTCAGATTCTTGGCGGCATCGGGTTTACCTGGGAGCATGACGCGCACCTGTACCTGCGGCGCGCCTACTCACTGCAGTCCTTCCTGGGTAAGCCGGCGGTATGGCGGCGTAAGGCCGCCGCGTTGACGCTCGGGGGAACTCGCCGCTCCCTCACCATCGACCTCGGCGAGGTGGAGACCCAGCGGGCTCAGGTCGCTGCCACTGCTGCGGAAATCGCTTCGGCGCCAAAGGATGAACACCAGGTTCGGCTGGCCGAGACGGGTTTCCTGGCCCCGCATTGGCCCGCGCCCTACGGGCTGGGCGCCGGGGCCGCGCAGCAGCTGCTCATCGATCAGGAGCTGCATGCCGCGGGAGTCACCCGCCCCGACCTCGTGATCGGTTGGTGGGCGGCTCCAACCATTCTTGAGCACGGAACTCCGGGGCAGATAGCGCAATTCGTGGCTCCGACACTGCGCGGTGAGATCGAATGGTGCCAGCTTTTCTCCGAGCCCGGTGCCGGCAGTGATCTTGCGGCGTTGCGCACCAAGGCAACCCGGGTCGACGGTGGATGGAAGCTCGACGGACAGAAGGTCTGGAACTCTAAGGCGCAGATCGCGGACTGGGCGATCTGCCTGGCGCGCACCAATCCCGATGTCCCCAAGCACAAGGGCATCACGTATTTCCTGTTGGACATGAAGACCCCGGGGATCACCGTGCGGCCGCTACGCGAGATCACCGGTGAGGAGATGTTCAACGAGGTCTTCCTGGACGGTGTCATCGTTCCGGACGAGAACGTGGTCGGCTCGGTCGACGACGGATGGCGCCTGGCCCGCACCACACTGGCCAACGAGCGGGTGGCGATGGCCGGCGGCGGCACGCTCGACGAGGCCATGGAGTCGCTGCTGACGCTCATCGGAGACACAGCATTAGATGGGGCACAACTGGATACGCTCGGAGTATTCGTGTGCTCGGCGCAAACGGGCGCGCTGCTGGATCTGCGTACCGCGCTGCGCGCAATCGGTGGTCAGGATCCGGGTGCGGCCTCGAGTGTGCGCAAGCTCGTCGGCGTGCGGCATCGTCAGGGGCTCTCGGAGCACATCCTCGACTACGTGGACTCTCATGGTGCGGTGGAGTCACACGAGGTGTGGCTGTTCATGCGAGACCGGTGTCTGTCGATTGCCGGGGGCACCACGCAGATCCTGCTCAGCGTGGCAGGGGAGCGGCTACTCGGTCTGCCGCGTTGACATCCGGCGGTCAGCTCGGGTGTGCATGCGGTGTTGGGTGCTGCGCGGGAGAGCGCCCGGACTGTAGAGGCCACGGCCGCGTCGACGAACTCGGTCGAGCTTGACATCGGTGCGCAGTGCATCCGAGATCATCTTTGATGGTCGGCCATCTACGTCAAAACCTATGTCCGCCAACATGGTGACCATCTCGGATACCGTGGTGAGCCCGTGGCGATGGATATGCAGGACGAGCAGGTAACGCAAATCGGTGCGCAGCGACCGGGCCCGAGCGTTCATGCTCAGCACCATGCCACGGTGCGCCGACATTGTCGGACTGGCGTCTTAACCAACACACGTCTGATGCCCGCGTTTATGCGACAACTACCGGCCTGACCAATTGTTGTCGCATAGACGCGGGCAGCACACCTACATGGTCAGAGCGGGTGCTCGGTCTGCCGCGCTAGTGTGGCAGCACTATGGCTGCGACGTTGGCCGACTACGCGTGGTGGAGTCAGTGGCGCCCGGATTGGGCCGAGGCGTACTGCGTGACGCTCATCAGCGGCATTACGACCGCGACGTCTCCGACTGGACCGGCGGCGGCGAATCGTCCGGGGAGCTGATTGGCGTGGCCGACATCGATGACGGGTGGGCTTTGATTGCTGAGATCAACGGCTACGTGGGGGTGACTGAGCGCCTCATCGAACCGATGTCTGTCGGACGAACGGTTGTGTCGCATTTTCGTAATGTCAACGCGGCGTATCGATTTCACTGGTGGCGAGACGGCACGCTACTTGTGGACGTGGATCTGTTGTTTCCGGCAGCGCGGTTTGGGGCCGATCCCGATGCGCTGGCTGAAGATATCCGTGATGTAGGTATCCCGCTCGACAGGCCCGACGATATCGCCGCAGTTGTTTGAGTGCAGCGATTTCCTCGCTGCATACATCCGCCAGCCGGGTGACGGTTAGCTGAAGCGGGCCTGTGCGCAGGCGTCGGGCGAGATCACGCTCCGGCCACCGATACTGGCCTCCACGTGGCTGCACACGATGTAGTCGGCGTCGAGCTTGGGTTGCCCGGTCGCCCAGTCGGTTGGCTGGGTGGTGCCGGTGATCCGGAAGCGGTCGACGTCACCTCCACCGAAGTAGACGGTGGTGAGCAGCCAGGTGCTACCGCCGTTGTGCTCCACGGTGTTCGGATTGTCGGCCCATTGCACCCAGAGATAGTTCATCCGGTCCGAGGTACGCAGCTCGGTGGTCTGCTTGGCCCACAGATCACCCCCGAATCCCTCAATCCCGTTGGGGGTCCGAAGGTTGAAGCTCGCGGTGTAATAGCACTGCCGTTCGACCTTGCGGCAGTCGGCCGTGGCGTGCACCTCGAGCTGACGCCCCTCGTCGACGGGCGTGCTGACGTCGGTGGTTTTGACCTCGGCGGTGGCCGTACCCGGGAAGACCAGGGAAGTGACCACCAGTGATACGGCGGCCAGTGCCGCTTTCAGGGAGCTCATGATGGGGGAATCGTATCGGCCCGATGAGGCCGCGTCGCTGAGATCTTTTTTCTGAACCCGGCGTTCACTCATCAAAGGTGACGTTGACATCGTCGGTCTCGGGAACCGCCTGGCACGCCAGGATGTACCCGTCATCGAGGTCGTTCTGCGACAGCGCGTCGTTGACGAGCATGCGGACCTTGCCGTCCTTCAAGATGCAGGCGCAGGTCATGCAGTGCCCCTCGCGGCAAGAGAACGGCGCGTCCAGTCCCTTTGCGAGTAGGACGTCGAGCAGGACGGTGCTCCGTGGCCAGCTGACCGTGTGGGTCTCGCCGTCGAGTTCGACGGTGGCCGTGGCGGGCGGTTCATCGTCGTCGGAGGGCTCGGCCAGCACCACCTCGGCGAACGGGTCGCTCTCCAGGGAACGGAAAACCTCGACATGCACGCGATCCGCGGGCATGCCGTTGCCCTTGAGCGCGGCCTCCGAGGCATCCATGAACGGTCCGGGGCCACAGATGAAGGCCTCGTGTCCGGCCGCGAACGGGGCGGCCAGCGTGGCCAGGGTTTGTTGTGAGGGCAGCCCCTGGACCGATTCGAGCCAATGGATGACGGTCAACCGATCCGGATACTGCGCCGTCAGCTCGCGAAGTGCCGCACCGAAGATCACCGACCGCTCGTCGCGGTTGGCGTAGATGAGCACCACCTTGCCGCTGCCCTGTGAGAGTGCGGACTTGCAGATCGCCATCATCGGGGTGATGCCGCTACCGGCGGCCAGCAGCAGGAAGTCGCGATCGAGTTCTTTGGGGACGAAAACTCCGGAGGGTGCCAGGACGTGCATATGCATGCCGGCATGCGCGTTATCGCAGAGCCAATTGGACCCGTAACCATCGACGGTGCGTTTGACCGTGACCGTCAACCGCTCATCGATATGCGGTGAGCTGGATAGCGAGTAGCAGCGTGCCACCGATCCAGTGCGATCGGAGGGGATACGCAGCGTGAGGTACTGGCCGGGTGTGTACGCGAATTTGTCGGCCGCGTCCTCGGGGATATCGAAGACCAGCGACCGGGAGTCGGCGGTCTCGTCGATCACCTCGGCGATGCGAACCTCGAGGACGTGTTTCCCCAGCGGAACGTCCGTCACGTGATTTCCTCCGTCAGTTGTACGTCGCCCGGGGGCGATGAGCCGCTTGCGCGAAGAGCCACAGCTTCGTGGAACTAGAACAGGTTACAGAATTGACCTTTGGCCCTACAACACCGTCGTCGCTTCGTTCCAGATGAGCCCGCCTTCCTGGGGTAGGCGAGGCGGTGTCGACACAGATCGAAACGTGTTCTAGTCTCAGCAGGGAACACGCGCTACCACCGTGGGTGTACAGCGGGTGTCGCGAACTACTAGCCCTAGTTTGTGCCGACTGATGCTAACTACAGCAGTGGAGGAAATGCAGTGACGACGACCGAACAGCGGGACGAGATTCAGGCGGTTCTCGCAGGAATTGACGACCTGCTGCCGATCCTGCGCAAGCGCGCGCAGGAGACTGAGGACCTGCGGCGTCTGCCTGACGCCACGGTCGCCGAACTGCAGGAGATCGGCTTCTTCAAGCTGCTGCAGCCCTCGCAGTGGGGTGGATATGAGACCGCGCCCACCACCTTCTACGAGGCGGTGCGTCGTTTGGGCAGTGCCTGCGGCTCCACCGGTTGGGTCTCCTCGATCATCGGGGTGCACAACTGGCACCTGGCACTGTTCGACCAGAAAGCGCAGGAAGAGGTGTGGGGTGACGACACCAACGTGCGGGTGTCCTCCTCGTACGCGCCGATGGGTGCCGGTGTCGTCGTCGACGGCGGGTACCTGGTCAACGGTGCGTGGAACTGGTCCTCGGGTTGCGACCACGCCACGTGGGCGTTCCTCGGTGGCCCCGTGATCAAGGACGGCCGTCCGGTCGACTTCGGCAGCTTCCTGATCCCGCGTACCGAGTACCGGATCGACGATGTATGGAACGTCGTGGGTCTGCGTGGCACCGGCAGCAACACCGTCGTCGTCAAGGACGTGTTCGTGCCGTCGCACCGCTTCCTGTCGTACAAGAAGATGAACGACCAGACAGCCGGTGGTTACGAGACCAACACGGCACCTGTGTACAAGATGCCTTGGGGCACCATGCATCCCACCACCATCACCGCGCCGATCATAGGTATGGCCTATGGCGCCTACGACGCCCACGTCGAGGCCCAGGGTAAGCGTGTGCGCGCGGCGTACGCCGGCGAGAAGGCCAAGGATGATCCGTTCACCAAGGTGCGGGTGGCCGAGGCCGCCAGCGATATCGACGCCGGGTGGCGTCAATTGATCGGGAATGTGGGCGATGAGTACAAGCTCATCTCGGCGGGCCAGGAGGTTCCGTTCGAGCTGCGCGCCGCGGCCCGCCGCGATCAGGTGCGTGCTACTGGCCGGGCGATCGCCTCGATCGACCTGCTGTTCGAGAACTCCGGTGCTACCGCGCTGTCCAACGATGCTCCGGTCCAGCGATTCTGGCGTGATGCCCACGCCGGTCGTGTGCACGCCGCCAACGACGCCGAGCGGGCTTACCAAATCTGGGGTAACCACGCCTTCGAGCTGCCCGCCACCGACACAATGGTTTAACGCCGGGTATTAGGAGGAATCCGAGAATGGACGCCATCCGCTCACTGGGATACATGCGCATCGAGGCCACCGACATGGCGGCCTGGCGTGAGTACGGGCTCAAGATCCTCGGCATGGTCGAGGGCAAGGGCACGGTTGACGGTGCGCTGTACCTGCGCATGGACGACTTCCCTGCCCGTCTGGTGATCTTCCCCGGCCAACACGACCGGCTGTCGGTCACCGGGTGGGAGGCCGCCAACGCCGCCGGACTGCAACAGGTTCGGGAAGCGCTGGAAGCCAACGGCACTCCCTACAAGGAGGGCACCGCGCAGGAGAAGGCCGAGCGCCGTGTCGATGAGCTGATCATCTTCGAGGATCCGTCGGGCAACATCCAAGAGGTGTTCCACGGTGTCGCCCTGGAACATCGGCGGGTGGTGAGCCCGTACGGGCACAAGTTCGTCACCGAGGAGCAGGGCCTGGGGCACGTGGTGCTGTCGACCAAGAACGATGCCGAATCGCTGCACTTCTACCGAGACGTGCTGGGGTTCAAGCTGCGTGACTCCATGCGGCTCCCGCCGCAGATGCTGGGCCGTCCCGCTGACGGCGAGCCGGCCTGGCTGCGCTTCTTCGGCTGCAACCCGCGTCACCACAGCCTGGCGTTCTTGCCGATGCCGACCCCGAGCGGGATCGTGCACCTCATGGTTGAGGTGGAGAACTCCGACGATGTGGGCCTGTGCCTGGACCGCGCGCTGCGCCGCAAGGTGCCGATGTCGGCCAGCTTGGGGCGGCATGTCAACGACTTGATGCTGTCCTTCTACATGAAGACACCGGGTGGATTCGATATCGAATTCGGTTGCGAGGGACGCCAGGTCGAAGACGAGTCCTGGGTCGCGCGGGAGAGCACCGCGGTTAGCTTGTGGGGCCACGACTTCACCATCGGTGCGAAGCTGAACCAGTGACGGCCATTGACCCGCGGGCGTTCCGGAATGTGCTGGGGCAGTTCTGCACCGGCGTCACCATCATCACCACGACGCACGACGGCGAGCCTGTGGGGTTTGCGTGCCAGTCGTTCGCGGCGCTCTCGTTGGAGCCACCGCTGGTGCTGTTCTGCCCGACAAAGCAGTCGCGATCCTGGGCTGCCATCGAGGCATCGGGCAGGTTTTGCGTAAACGTGCTGGCCGAGGACCAGCGTGAGGTTTCGGCGCGGTTCGGCTCACGAGAGCCGGATAAGTTCGCTGGAATAGATTGGCATCCATCGGGTCTGGGATCACCAATCATCGACGGGTCGCTGGCGCACATCGACTGCGAGGTCGCCACCGTCCACGACGGCGGAGACCATTGGGTGGTGTTCGGGTCGGTCAACGAATTGAGTGAGATCCCCGAGAACCCGACGGCCACCCGGCCGCTGCTGTTCTACCGAGGGCAGTACACCGGCATCGAGCCCGACAAGACCACGCCCGCCGATTGGCGCAATGACCTGGAGGCGTTCCTCACCGCCACCACCGAGGACACCTGGTTGTAACCGGCCTGCCATCGATTTCCCCTGCAGGCCTGACCGATCCGGCGTAACGTCTCAGATCCAGGTGCTACCTCGGTGAGGGCGGGTCATGGCGTTGTACGAGTATCGCTGCACGAGCTGCGGCAGTACGTCGCGGAATTTTCCCTTGGCGACCGCCCCCGATAACGTGCCCTGCCCCGGCTGCCCTGGGTCGGCGCACCGGGTTTTCGGCATAGCCGGGATGAGTCGTGGCACCTCGTCTCGCATGCGTCTGCTCGACGATACCCGGCGCAGTGCCTGTGAGCCGTCGGTGGTGGCTGCGCCGCCCACCGCGCGCCGATCGATTCCAGTGACGTCAAATCCGTTGCATCGCAAGTTACCTCGTCCCTGATCGGAAGGATTGCCATGCCCGAAGTGTTGTTCCCGTTGGATTCGAGCAAGAAGTTCACCGAACAACAGATCGTCGGGCATAACCGTTGGCACCCCGACATTCCGCCGGCCGCCGTCGTCAAACCCGGTACTTCATTTCGGGTGCACTGCCGCGAATGGTTCGACGGTGCGATCCACAATGACGACTCCGCCGACGACATCCGTGACGCACCACTGACCACCGTGCACGCACTGTCGGGGCCGTTCTCGGTGGAGGGTGCGCAGCCGGGGGACCTGCTGATCGTCGACATTCTCGATGTGGGCCCGATTCCTCAGGAAGACTCCGGGCCACTGGCCGGGCAGGGCTGGGGTTACACCGGCATCTTCCCGACGACCAACGGTGGTGGATTCCTCACCGAGCAGTTTCCCGATGCGTACAAGGCGATTTGGGACTTCTCGGGTCAAACCGCAACCTCACGCCACATCCCCGGCGTCAGCTTCACCGGGATTGTGCATCCCGGGCTGATGGGGACGGCGCCGTCGGCGGAATTGCTGACGCGCTGGAACGCCCGTGAGGGTGCGCTGATCGCCACTGACCCCTATCGTGTTCCCGCACTGGCTCTTCCGCCAGAACCCAGGGATGCGGTACTTGGTGGGCTTACCGGCGACACCTTTGACAGGGCGGCGGAGGAGGCGGCCAGGACCGCGCCACCCCGGGAGAACGGCGGCAATCAGGACATCAAGAATCTGACCAAGGGCAGCCGGGTGTTCTACCCGGTGTTCGTGCCTGGCGGCAAGCTGTCGGTGGGTGACCTGCATTTCTCGCAGGGAGACGGCGAGATCACGTTCTGCGGAGCCATTGAGATGGGTGGCTTCATCGATCTGCATGTCGACGTGCTCAAGGGCGGGATGGACACCTACGGGGTGTCGGAGAACGCGATCTTCATGCCGGGTAACACCGATCCGCAGTACTCGCAATGGCTGGCCTTCTCGGGGACCTCGGTCACTCTCGACGACGAACAGCGCTATCTGGATTCACATTTGGCGTATCAGCGGGCCTGCCTGCATGCCATCGATTACCTGACAAAGTTCGGCTACAGCCCGGAGCAGGCCTATCTCCTACTGGGTGCAGCGCCCATCGAGGGGCGACTGTCCGGTGTCGTCGATATCCCGAATTCCTGTGCCACTGTTTATATCCCGACGGCGATCTTCGATTTTCCGGTGACGCCGTCCGCATCGGGTCCGGTGCAGATCGATCCCGGGCCCGGCGCGCCGCGTTCGGTGGTGAGCTGAGGGCGGCCTATCGCGGTTCCTGCTGGGTGGCGCAGTGGATGCCGCCACCGCCCGCGGCGATACCGTCGATGTCGAGCTGGACCACCCTGCGTCCGGGAAAGACGGCTTCCAGGGTGGATTTGGCTGCCGTGTCGGCGTCCGGGTCTCCGAACTCGGGAGCGATGACGCCGCCATTGCACACATAGAAGTTGATGTAACCCGCTGCGAAGTCCTCTGATTCGAAGTCATCGCGCCCCTGCTCGGGTGCCTCGAGTACTTCCACGCGCAGTGGACGCCCGGCCGCATCCGTTGTTTTTTCGAGGATGTCGAGATGCCGGCGCGTCACGTCGTAGTCGAACGAGTCGGGGTCGTTATCCAACCCTGCGACGACGATGCCCGGTCCTGCGAATCGCGCGTAGAAATCGGTGTGACCATCAGTGATGTCCATGCCCGCGATGCCCGGTAGCCAAACGATTTTCTGAAGACCAAGTAGGCGCCGCAGCTCTGCCTCGACATCCTGTTTGGAGCGTCCCCGGTTGCGGTTGTTGTTGAGGACGCAACTCTCGGTGATGATCGCGGTGCCCTCCCCATCAACCTCGATACCGCCTCCTTCGAGCACGAGATCGGTGTGAAGGACCCGCACTCCAGCGCGCTTGGCGACCTCGGCGGCGACCTTGGCGTCGGAGTCGTGCTTCTGCTTGTTGCCCCAGCCGTTGAAGTTGAAATCAACAGCTGCCTTGCCGGTTTCGTTGCGGACGAAGACCGGCCCGCTGTCACGAATCCATAGGTCATCCAGCGGTGCGGGAACCAATTCCACATTGGGTCCGGCCAATTGGCGCGCCAGTTCGATCTCCTGCGGTCGTACCAGCATCGACACCGGTTCGAACTGTGAGATGGCCTGGGCGATCGCACCCAGATTCTGCTGGACCTTTCGGTTCAGCCGCCGGCCCCAGATCTCGTCACTGGCGCCGAAGGCCATCCAGGTTCGCAGGTGTGGTTCGCCCTCGTCGGGCATGCGCCAGGTCTCGCCGTCGCTCACCTCGCCATTATCGTGCGGCTCGTCGGTAGTGTCCGCGCAGGAAGTCAGCGCGAGGCCCGCTGCCACTGCCGTTCCGAGTTGGAGCAGGTGTCGTCGGCGCATATCCAGATTGTGCTACCCCCGGCGGCTCAGCGCCGAAACCAGCCCCTCCGGGTCAGTGAGACTGAGTTGCAGGCCGCCGACCGGGCCGAAGGACATCGGTGCTTTCGGTTTGATCGGCGGCGCGTACTGAATGTCGACAATGCCCTCGCGTGAACCGTTGACGAGCCAACCGGTACCGCTGGCGTGCACGCCCCATGCCAACGGCTTCTCCGTGCGAACGACTGCCGAGCGGATGCTCGTCAGCGGGATTGTGATGGCAAAGGCCCATCCGTGCTTGACGGTCAATACGCCGTCGGAGATTCGGATGATGGTGCGACGTGTTCCCAGCCCCATCGCCGTGGCGATCGGTAGGTACCAACGGTCATAGCGCAGCGTGAAGTCCGCGGTTGTCGGCATGCGCCCAACGTACCCGAGTGGGCAAATGCATTTCCATCGATATGCAGGGCGTTAAATGTTCTGGCAATTAGTCGCCATACCAGCGCCCGGCGTGTTCGGCGTGTGTCGACAGGTAGGCGCCCGGGCCGAAGTGCGTGTCGTAGAAGCCCAGATCGATGTTCTGAGCCTGCAAATACATCAAGACATGGACGGTCGGAACGGTGCCGGGAATCTTTCCGAAGGTGTCGTAAATGTACGAGGCCTCCGTCGTAACGATCTCCTGGATTGCCTCGGCTGGTAACGCGGCCGCGCGCACCTTGCGTGAATCCGCCCAGGCGCCAGGGGTGTCGGGGTGGAAGGGGCCGCCGGGGCCGTACTTGCGCTCGATGTACTTCTGGACGCCCGCCGCGACCGTCGGTACATGTGGGGGACTGAGGGTTTCGAAGAATCCATCCAGACCGGTGGCATTCGGAAATGGCCACCGATCGTCGTTGTCGGAACGGAACCCGATACCGGGTGCACGTGGGTCCCCGGAGCCGCCGAGCACCGAAAGCCGGTCGAGCCCGTCGAACATCCATCCACCCAGCCCGAGCGCTTGAAGGAGGAGCACCCCATTGTGAGTTGCGGTGGCCAGTTCGGCGCTGGCCTCGGTGAGCGTGTACTGCTCCACAAAAGACAACGGAATGGGGTCGTCGTAATTCCTTAAACTGCTGAACTTTTCGGTGCCGGGAATGCTCCGGTTGTTGACATCGTCGTAGACCAGGTAGCCGTTCGCGGCGAAGAAAGACAGGTTCGCGATCAGGTGCTCTGCCAGATCGGCCACCGGGAAGGCCAGCAGGCTGCCCGGGTGATTCCCGATCCAGGTGTTGTGGCCCTCCATGTACGGCTCCTCTCGCGGCAGTTCCAGACGTTTGTCCGAAATCCGCACATAGGAGTCCGCGGTGTGGGTGATCCAGTCCTCGATGGACGCGAACTCGCGAGGGGGTTCATCACGTGTCGGCAGCAGGTAGATCCCGGTGTCATCGGTGAAGAAGAGCTGGCTGGTGTGAAATCCGGCGGCGGAGGGAAAGGTGCGTCCAGTCGCACTGCCGGAATAGTTCGGGAACGCGGGGGCGTATCCGGGGTGATAAGTGATGCCATAGTGCCATCCGGTTACACCCCCCACCACCGAAAGGATCAGCGCCCGTTCGACTTCCGATATCGGTCTGACTGGATGACTGCTGGTGTAGGCGAGCGGCCCGTCGGGAATGCGTCCGCCGAGAGGGAAGCGTCGGGACCGGCGCCCGGTGATCGCTGCCAGCAGCGGAAACGTAGTGACCTGTGCCAGGGCTTCGCGTTCGCGGTCGGATATTTGCAGCGTCATGGATCAAGCCGACCATTGAGCGGTTGTGGGGTCAACCTTTTGGCTTGTCCCCTTTCAAAATATGTCACGAAGGGGGGCTTGCGGCAAGGCCCCCATCGTGACGCACAATCCTGCGACCACGAATTTCGACTGATGGGAACGGGTATGACGATGCCGAACTTTTTCGAGGCGCACGAGTCGGGCGCCTACTTCCATGGCACCAAGGCCGACCTCGAGATAGGAGATCTGTTGACCCCCGGGCATCTGTCGAACTACGAAGAGGGCCGCGTCATGAACCACGTCTACGTGACGAGGACACTGATCGGCGCGGGACTCGCCGCCATCATGGCCAAAGGCGAGGGCAGGGGTCATGTCTACATCGTGGAACCGGAGGGCACCCTGGAAGATGATCCGAACGTGACGGACAAGAAGTTCCCCGGGAATCCGACCCACTCCTACCGCAGCCGGGAGCCCGTCCGCATCGTGGGTGAGGTCGAAGACTGGGTGGGGCCTCCGCCTGAATTCATGGAGAAGTTCCTTGCGGGGCTTGACGATCTCCAGCGCAAGGGAAACGCCGTCATCTACGACTAGACGTGCGCTGGCAGGCCGTTACGCGGTCCGGCGCACCTTCAGGGCCTCGGTGATCATCGGGATCTGCAACGGTAGCCGGGCGATGGCGCCGAGTTTGAGTGGCAGCGGCTTGTCCCACCACTGCCGCGCCATGTTGATGTTCGCGGGGAAGACGGCGATGAACAGGAGCGCCGCGAGCGTACCGCCGAGCCTGCGTGTCTTCGGGGCCAGCAGCAGCGCACCGGTTCCGAGCTCGGCAACACCCGAGGCGTACGTGTAGAACCGGGCTTCACCAGGCAGCTGGGCCGGGACGATGTCGTCGAAGGGTTTGGGCGCGACGAAATGTACGACGCCGACGCCGAGGAGCACGGCGGCGAGCCGGTAGGCGGGCCAGGGGCTGGCTTTGGTCTGCATGCCCGGAGTCTAGGCCGGGAACCTACAGTCCCGCGGCGCTCTGCAGGCTTGGGAGTAGCTGACGTGGTGTTCCCAGCAGCAGCGCGCTGCCGTGTGCGCGCTTGAAGTAGAGGTGGGCGTCGTGCTCCCAGGTGATGGCGATACCGCCGTGCAACTGGATCGAGTCCGCGGCAACTGCCGAGAGTGCCTCGCTGGCCTTGATTCTCGCTACGGTCGCGGCCTCGGCGGTGAGGTCTTGGATGGACTGGTACACGATGGCGCGTGCGGACTCAACCAGTACATACAGATCGGCCATCCGGTGTTTGAGGGCCTGGAAGCTGCCGATCGTACGGCCGAACTGCACCCTGGTCTTGGTGTATTCGACGGTGAGTTCCAGGGCGCGTGCCGCTGCGCCCACCTGCTCGGCGGCCAGCAGTAGCCCGGCCTTGTCGATCAGTCCTGGGGCAGTGCCGATCGGTTCGTTTCCGCTGACCACGACTGCGGCGAGTCGGCGGGTGGGATCCATCGTGGACAACGCAGTAGCGGTGAGGTTCTCCGCTCGGTGTACTTCGTCGCCGTCCAGGGTGAGCACTACATCGGCGATAGCTCCGTTGAGGACGTATCCCGGGTCGAAGGCCACCGCACCGATCGATTCACCGGCCGCCAGCGATTCCAGTAGTTCACCCTGGTAGCCGGCGTCGAGGAGGGCCAGCTCCGCCCACAGGGTGCCCATCAGCGGGCTGGGCACCAGCCCACGGCCGAGTTCTTCCACCACGACGGCCGCGTCCGCGAGCTCGCCTCCGGCACCGCCCAACTCCTCCGGAACCAGCAACGCTGCCGCTCCGACCTGCTCACACAGGACGGTCCACAGGTTCTCGTCGAAGCCTCGCTCGGATTCCATCGCCTTGCGCACCGCTGCCGAGTCGGCTCGTTTGGTCACCAAAGAACGGACGGTGTCACGCAGCATCTGCCGTTCGTCGTTTGAGGAAGTACTCACAGTGCCTCCAGTACACGCGCACGGTGCCATTCCGGTGTGCCCCACGCCGCCGTCAGCGCCCGCACCTTGAGGATCCACAGCGAAAGGTCGTATTCGGCGGTGAAGCCGATGGCGCCATGAGTCTGTAGAGAAGAGCGCGCGGCAAGGTAGGCGGCCTTGCCGGCGGCGACCTTCGCGGCGCTCACATCGCGAGCGGCGGTGGGGGATTCGTCGGCGAGGGCCAGTGCGGCGCCGTACACCAAAGGGCGTGCCAGCTCCAGCGCGATGTGTACATCGGCCAGTTTGTGCTTGACGGCCTGGTAGGAGCCGATCGGCCGGCCGAACTGGGAACGCTGCTTGGCGTACTCCACGGCGCGGTCCAGCAGGGCCTGTCCGGCGCCGACCAGCTGTGCCGAAATAGCAAGCACACCAAAGTCGATGGCACGGCTGGTGTCCACGGAGACACCGCCGCCGGTCGGCGTCACGTCGAACAGCCGACGGGCGGCATCGATCGACTCATGCTGCGGGCCGGCTTGCCCCTCACGGAATCCGATGTCATCGGCGATGAGCACCAGACCGGCGACGTCCGCATCGAGCGCGCGCGGAGCGATGGGTGGTGCGGCCACGGTGGCGATGAGTTCTCCGGCGGCAAGTTGTGCGGACCGTTCGTCCTCAACCAACAAGACCGGTGCCACCACGAGCGATTCGACAACGGGTCCGGGTACCGCCCACTTGCCCAAGCTCTCAAGGGCGACAACCAGATCGATGGGGTGTGCCCCGATGCCGTCATACTTCTCGGATACCGCGAGGGCCGTGACGCCGAGGTCGGCCAGCGTTGACCACACGGCCAGCCCGGGTTCGTGATTGCCGGCGGCCCACGCGCGCGCCGCGCCGGGAACGTCGGCCGCCGACAGGGCGGCATCGATGCTGGCGGCGAAATCCCGCTGCTGAGTGTCCAGATCGAACCTCACTTGGCACCTCCCGTGCGAGCGCTTGCGCTGCTTTCCCTGGGGAGGCCCAAGATGCGCTCGGCGATGATGTTGCGCTGAATCTCATTGGTACCCGCGTAGATCGGGCCGCCGAGGGAGAACAGATACCCGTCGGTCCACGGCCCGGTCAGTTCGCCATCTGCGCCGCGTAGATCGAAGGCCGCCTCGTGCAGGGCGACATCCAATTCGGACCAGAACACCTTGGTGATCGAGGACTCGGCACCCAGCTCGCCGCCACCCGTCAGCCGGGTGACGGTGCCGAAGGTGTGCAGCCGGTAGGCCTGTGCCGCTATCCAGGCATCCGCTACGCGTTCGGAAGCGAACCCGTTGTCCGGAACCGATTTCCACAAGTCCACCAGCCGATCGGCGGTGGCCAGGAAACGGCCGGGGCTGCGCAGTGACATGCCGCGCTCATTGCTTGAGGTGCTCATGGCCACGCGCCAGCCGTCGTGCACCCCGCCGATGACGTCCTCGTCAGGAACGAATACGTCGTCCAGGAAAATCTCGGCGAAGCCGGGGTCGCCGTCGAGCTGCGGGATGGGGCGCACCGTGACGCCCTCGGCCTTGAGGTCGAACATGAAGTAGGTCAATCCCTGATGGCGCTGGGCCGCCGGGTCGGATCGGAACAGCCCGAATGCCCAGTCCGCGAAGGGTGCTCGCGAGCTCCAGATCTTCTGACCGGACAGGCGCCAGCCCCCGTCGACCTTGCGGGCTGGGGAGCGCAGCGAGGCCAGGTCACTACCGGATTCCGGCTCCGACCATGCCTGCGCCCATATCTCCTCACCATTGGCCATTTTGGGCAGGATGCGATCCAGTTGATCCTTGGTGCCATGCGCGAACAACGTCGGGCCCAGCAGGAACATGCCGTTCTGGCTGATGCGCGCCGGGGCTCCCGCCTTGAAGTACTCCTCCTCGAAGATCACCCACTGCAGCAGGGTGACGTCACGACCGCCGTACTCCCTGGGCCAGGACACCGCGGAGAATCCCGCATCGTAGAGGGTGCGCTCCCATTGTCGGTGCGCCACCGCACCTTCCGGGGAGTCGTAGGAGGGCAGTGGCGGGTTCGGGACGTTGGCGGCGAGGAACTCACGCACCTCCGCCCGGAATGCCTCGGTCTCGTCGTCAAGCAATAGGTCCATTACGCAGACTCCTCGTGCATGGCGCGCAGGGTGGGTTTGACCACCTTGCCGCCCAGGTTGCGGGGAAGTTCGTCGAGAAACTCGACGAACCGCGGTTTCTTGAAGTTCGCCACATGCTGTGCGCAGTAATCGATTACTGCCTGCGAGTCCAGAATTGCATCGGGCTTGCGCACGATGTACGCCTTACCGACCTCGCCGAGGCGCGCATCGGGAACGCCGATCACGGCGGCATCGGACACACCCTCCAGGCGCATCAGGACCTGCTCGATCTCGGCGGGATACACGTTGAACCCGCCGCAGATGTACATGTCCTTGAGGCGGTCGGTGATGGTGAGATTGCCCCGCTCGTCGAGCTTGCCGATATCACCGGTGTGCAACCAGCCATCGGAGTCGATGGTGTCGGCGGTGGCCTGCGGATCGTCGAGATAGCCCTTCATGACATTGGCACTGCGCAGCAGCACTTCGCCCTCGTCGCCAGGTTTTTGCGCGCCGTCGATCCGCAGCTCGTAGCCAATCATCGGGCGCCCGCAGGTGGTCGCGACGGTGACCGCGTCGTCATCGGAGCGGCAGATTGTGGCGAAACCCTGAGTCTCGGTGAGGCCGTAGGCGGTAAGCACCAGATCGAAATCCAGTTCAGATTGCATGCGTTCGATGAGCACCACCGGGACGACGGCCGCACCCGTGACCGAGTACCGCAGCGAGGTCAGGTTGTAGTTCTTGCGTGCCGGATGGTCGAGCAGCATCTGGAAGATGGTCGGCGCGCCGGGCAGCACGGTGATCTGGTGCTCCTGGACCGCGGCCATGGCCTTTTCGGGGTCGAAGGTCAGCTGCGGCATGAGTGCCGCGCCGGTCTGCAGGCAGGCCAGGATGCCCGCCTTGTACCCGAAGTTGTGGAAGAACGGATTGACGCAGAGATAGCGGTCGTTTTCGGTGAATTCGCCGTAGGTGGCCCAGGCCAGGGAGGCGGCCAGCGGTTGACGGTGCATGCACAGCACGCCCTTGCTGCGCCCGGTGGTGCCGGAGGTGAAAAGGATGTCGCTGATGTCCTCGGACTCGACGGTGTCCCGCCGGGCGTCGATGTCCTCGTCGGTGACGTCGTTTCCGTGCGCGACGAACTCGTCCCAGTCGGATCGGTCGCCGGCCTCCACCGCGACCCGCACGATGTGCCGCAGGTCGGGGAGCGTTGCGGCGTCCAGCTGGGTGATGCGGTCCGAACCGAGGAAGACCCCGACAGACACCAGCACGCGGGCCTGGCTGCGCTGCAGAATGTCGGTCGCCTCGTCGACGGTGTAGCGGGTATTCATCGGGACGACGGCGGCCCCCGCGTACTGCGCACCCAGGCAGGCGATGGGCCAATGCCAGGAATTGGGGGACCAGATGGCCACGCGATCGCCGTGCTCGACCCCGAGTGCGATCAGCGCTGCGGCGAAGCGCCGCGCACGGGTGCGAAGTTCTGAGAAGGTCAGCCAGGAGCCGTCCGCGTAGAGGGCGTCGCGACTGCCGAAACGGGCTGCTGCCTGGTCCAACGCTGCAGGGATGGTGAGTTCGGGTGTCTGCTGCGCCGACTCCATACGCGTCCGACCCACCTTCCAATAACAAGCAAGTGCTTGGTAGGTTAGCCTACAGGTGTGGGTGAGTTCCAAGCGGCTTCCGAGCGTCCGTTGTCGGAGATATCCGACGATCAGGTGCGTGCCGAGATCCGGGAATGGCTGGCCGAGAACCTTGTCGGCGAGTTCACCGAGCTGAAGGGCCTGGGCGGCCCGGGCAGTGAGCACGAGGCCTTCGAAGAGCGCCTCGCCTGGAACCGTCACCTGGCCGCCGCGGGCTGGACCTGCCTGGGCTGGCCCGTCGAGCACGGCGGTCGCGGAGCCACCGTGAGTCAGCGCGTCATCTTCTATGAGGAGTACGCGCGCGCCGAGGCGCCGCACAAGGTCAATCACCTGGGCGAGGAGCTGCTCGGACCGACGCTCATCGCCTACGGCACCCCTGAGCAGCAGCGGCGCTTCCTCCCGGCTATCCGCGATGTCACTGAGCTGTGGTGCCAGGGATATTCGGAACCCGGCGCGGGGTCGGACCTCGCGAACGTGTCCACCACCGCGGTGCTGGACGGTGATGAATGGGTGATCAACGGGCAGAAGGTGTGGACCTCGCTGGCGCTGCAATCACAGTGGTGCTTCGTGGTCGCGCGTACCGAACCCGGATCGGCGCGACACAAGGGTCTGTCGTATCTGCTGGTGCCCCTTGAGCAGCCAGGTGTCCAGATCCGCCCGATCATTCAGCTGACCGGCACCTCGGAGTTCAACGAGGTGTTCTTCGACAGTGCGCGCACCGCCGCCGATCTGGTGGTAGGCGAGCCCGGCGATGGCTGGCGGGTCGCCATGGGCACCCTGACCTTCGAGCGTGGTGTCTCGACCTTGGGTAACCAGATCACCTATGCCCGTGAGCTTTCGCGGCTTGTCGAGCTTGCCAAGTCCAACGGTTCGGCGGACGACCCCGCGATCCGTGAGCGCCTGGCCCAGGCTTACGTGGGGCTTCGTACCATGCGTGCCTACGCGCTGGCCACCATGGACGAGGAGCGTCCCGGCCAGGACAATGTGTCAAAGCTGTTGTGGGCCAACTGGCATCGCGACCTGGGCGAGTTGGCGATGGAGATCATCGGAAAGTCGACCCTGTTGACCGATGACGGCGAGATGGACGAATGGCAGCGTCTGTTCCTCTTCTCCCGTGCCGACACGATTTACGGCGGCTCCAATGAGATCCAACGCAACATCATCTCCGAGCGGGTGCTCGGACTACCCAGAGAGGCGCGCTAAGTGAGCTTGTCCCAGGCACCGAAAGAGATTGACGGACACGGTCTTCTGAAGGGCAAGGCAGTCGTCGTGACCGCAGCCGCCGGAACCGGGATCGGCTCGTCGACCGCGCGCCGTGCTCTGGCCGAGGGTGCCGACGTGGTCGTTTCCGACTATCACGAGCGCCGCCTCGCCGAGACGCGCGACGAGCTCGCGGCCCTCGGGCTGGGCAAGGTGGCCGCGGTGGTGTGTGATGTCACCTCTACCGCGGCAGTCGACGCACTCATCGTCGAATCCGTTGCTGCGCTGGGCCGTATCGACGTACTGGTGAACAACGCCGGGCTCGGCGGTGAGACTCCCGTCGCCGATATGACCGATGAACAGTGGGACCGAGTTCTCGATGTCACCTTGACCTCCACGTTCCGCGCGACCCGCGCGGCCCTGCGGTACTTCCGCGAGGCCGGTCACGGTGGTGTCATCGTCAACAACGCGAGCGTGCTGGGCTGGCGCGCGCAGTACGGACAATCGCATTACGCCGCCGCCAAGGCCGGCGTCATGGCTCTCACGCGATGCAGCGCCATCGAGGCCGTCGAGCATGGCGTACGCATCAACGCGGTGGCCCCGAGCATTGCCCGGCACAAGTTCCTCGACAAGGTGACATCCTCGGATTTGCTGGACAAACTGTCTTCCGATGAGGCATTCGGTCGCGCCGCCGAGCCGTGGGAGATTGCCTCCACCATTGCCTTCCTGGCCAGCGATTACTCGAGCTATCTGACCGGTGAGGTCATCTCGGTGTCGAGCCAGCGGGCGTGACATGCGCCATTAAGCGGTGACCAAACAAGCGCTTGGTTGATACAGTAGGGAGGTGGACAAGGTGGCAGAAGTGCGAGAGTCGGACGCTCTTCGCGCAAGCGGTTCATCGCAGCCGTCGCGGCGTGACGAACTGCTGAGTCTTGCGGCTGCCATGTTCGCAGAGCGTGGCCTGCGCGCTACCACGGTGCGCGACATCGCCGATGCCGCCGGAATCCTGTCGGGCAGTCTGTATCACCACTTCGATTCCAAAGAGGCGATCGTCGACGAACTGCTGCGCGATTTCCTCGAGGGACTCTTCGCCCGGTATCGCGAGATTGCCGCTGCCAACCTGAACCCCGTCGACACGCTTAAGGGACTGTTCCTGGCCTCGTTCGACGCGATCGAAACCAAGCACGCACAGGTCGCCATCTACCAGGCGGAAGCACCTCGGCTGCTGTCGCAGGAGCGGTTCGCCTATCTGAACGAACTCAACACCGAGCAGCGCGAGTTATGGCTCGAAGTGCTGCGCGACGGCATCGCTCAGGGCTACTTCCGTCCCGATCTTGATGTGGCAGTGGTGTACCGGTTCATTCGCGACGCAACATGGGTGTCGGTGCGCTGGTTCCGTCCGGGCGGTTCGCGCACGGCGCAGGAAGTCGCCGAACAGTACCTTTCGATAGTCCTCGGCGGGATTACCGTCGATTAGTCTGGGAAATAAGGAGATTCACCATGTCTGAGGCGTACATCATTGACGCTGTGCGTACCGCTGTCGGTAAGCGCAATGGCTCACTGTCCACGGTGCACCCGCTGGATCTGGGTGCGGCCACCTTCAAGGGGCTTTTCGACCGCGTCGACGTCGACCCCGACGCCATCGATGACGTGATCATGGGAGTCCTGGACGCCATCGGCGGGCAGGCCGGCAATGCCGGACGCCTCGCGTGGCTGGCCGGCGGTTACCCGGAAGAGGTGCCGGGCTGCACCGTCGACCGTCAGTGCGGATCGAGCCAGCAGGCCATTTCCTTTGCCGCGCAGGCTGTTATGTCCGGTACCGCCGACCTGGTGGTGGCCGGTGGCTTCCAGAACATGAGCCAGATTCCGATCTCGGCCGCGATGCTCGTCGGCAAGGAGTACGGATTCACTTCGCCCACAGCGGAATCCGAGGGCTGGCTGCACCGCTATGGCGATCAGGAAATCTCCCAGTTCCGCGGTGCGGAGATGATCGCCGAGAAGTGGGACATCAGCCGCGAGGAGATGGAGCAGTTCGCACTCTCCAGCCACGAGCGGGCCTTTGCTGCGATCCGCAACGGACACTTCGACAATGAGATCGTCCCGGTCGGCGACTTTCGCGTCGACGAGGGTCCGCGCGAGAGCACGCTGGAGAAGATGGCCGGGCTCAAGACCCTCGTCGAGGGTGGTCGTCTCACGGCCGCGCTGGCCAGCCAGATCTCCGACGGTGGTAGCGCGACGCTGGTCGCCTCGGAAAGCGCCGTGAAGGCACACGGGCTGAAGCCACGCGCGCGCATTCATCACATCAGCGCCCGCGGCGACGACCCAGTGTTCATGTTGACCGGCCCCATCCCCGCCACCAAGTACGCGCTCGCCAAGACCGGCCTGACGATGGACGATATCGACGTTGTCGAGATCAACGAGGCCTTCGCCCCTGTGGTGTTGGCATGGGCCAAGGAGCTGGACGTCGACCTGAAGAAGGTCAACCCCAATGGCGGCGCGATCGCGCTGGGCCACCCGCTGGGAGCCACCGGCGCCAAGCTGTTCGCCACCATGCTCAACGAGCTGGAGCGCACCGGCGGCAAGTACGGCCTGCAGACGATGTGTGAGGGCGGCGGCACCGCCAACGTCACCATTATCGAACGCCTCTGAGCGCATCGCGGGCGTAGCCTGAACTGATGCGTGCAGGAATCCTCATCGGCACGGCCGCAGCGGTGCTCGGCGTCATCGCGAGCAACGCGCCGGCATCTGCCGAACCGTGTCCGCCGGAGGTTTGCAGTATTCCTGGATTGCCGGGCGGCAGTCTGCCGTTCAATCCGCAGATGTCTGACCTGCCACAAGATCCGATGTGGATGGGTCAGGCCTGGGATTGGTTGAGCAAGCGGGACAACACGGGCATGTTCGATACCCCAGGGGCAGCGGAGTTCATTCGGTCGCAGCCATCCGATGTGGGGGTGCCGGAGCAGGCGCCGCCACCCCTACCGGGGCCTGCTCTACCGGCAGATTAGTTTCCGGCCCAGGTGCCGAATGGGACGTCAGGGTCGGTGCCCAGCGGGGTGTCCGGGTCGGCGCCACCGATGTCGTTGGCATGGTCCGGGACATAGGGATCTGTTCCGTACGGCACGTCCGGGTCAGCGCCGCCCTTGTTCTGGTCCTGCAATAACACGTGGTGCGGACCGCGGTCGGTCGGTAGCTCCATCGCCCCTTGTGAGGGTGCGTGGACGGGTTGCTCGGGTACCAATGGTTCGTCGGGGTCGGCCGCGGCGATCGGTGCGAGGACGAAGGCGGCGGCTGCGGCCAAACAACACGCAGCTGTCGAGAAGCTGAACGTTCGATGTCTCATATCTCCAGGATTCTCCCGCATTCTGTGAATCCGCTGTCCCTATCCTTGCCCATTCCTGCCGAGTGGGAATCTGGCGAGGGATTTCGGCCGATTTCCCTCGTGAGATTCCCACTCAGATTTGTCAGTGGTGAGTGGCATGCTCCCGCTATGGGGGAGGTTCCATGGCCGTTTCGTTCGGGTGAGGCTATTGCTTCTGGGGCTGTGACTGAGCACGAAATCCGTCGTCGATACGAACAGCTCTACCCATCCGTTTACGTTCCACGCGGATCGAATGTGACGGCCACACAGCGTGCGCGAGCCGCATGGTTATGGTCGCGGCGGGGCGGGGTGGTCGCGGGCCTGTCCGCGTCGGCGCTTCTCGGCTCGAAGTGGGTAGATGGTTCGGCCCCAGCGGAATTGATCTATCAAAACCATAAGGCGCCCAAGGGGTTGAGGGTTCACCGAGAGTCATTGCTGGCAGACGAGGTTGACCGCGTTGACGGCCTCGCGGCCACCTCGGCGGCACGCACGTCCTTCGATCTTGGACGCTGGTTGCCGCTAGACGCTGCTGTTGAACGCTTGGACGCCCTGATCGCAGCTACTGGTGTCAGCCCTGCACAGATTCTTCAGACTGCGGATATGCATCCCGGAGCCAGGGGGCTAGTGGCGCTCGGCAGGGCGCTGGAGTTGGTTGACGGTGGAGCGGAGTCACCTCAAGAAACCCGGACTCGGCTACTTCTCGTAAGGGCGGGATTCCCCACGCCGCGGACTCAGATCCGGGTCTACACGCGCTATGGAGAATTCGTCGCGAGGATCGACATGGGTTGGGAGGACCTCAAACTCGGAGTCGAACTCGACGGCGCCCAGCACTGGACTGATCCGCACCAGCGCTCCCGCGATGTCGATCGGTCAGCCGGACTCTCCGCAGAGGGCTGGACCATCATTCGGGTGACATCCGAGATGCTGCGGCATCGAGCGGGCACGATCGTGGCCCGGGTCGATGAGGCGTTTCGAACGGCGATGTCGAGTGGGAATCTGGCGAGGGATTTCGGCCGTTTTGCCTCGTGAGATTCCCACTCGGCGGTTAAAGGATGGCCGCGCTTGCACTCTTCAGATGGGCGACCGCGTCCGTCACGATCGCGTCGATCAGGTCTTGGCAGCTGGGCAGGTCATCAAGGATGCCCGCGACCTGACCGGAAGCGAGAACACCGGCACCGGTGTTGCCCTCCACCAGACCGGCCTTCAGCAGCATCGGGGTGTTCGCGGCCATGAGCACCTGAGACCAGGTGAGCTCCTTGCCGTGGCGCATCGCCAGGCCGTCTTTGACCATCGACGCCCACGTCATGCCCGACATCTTCTTGAACTTGGCCGCGTTCCGGATCGCTGCACTGAATCCACGTACCCGCGAACCGCTTTCGAGCTTCTCGACCAGCTCGGTGCGCAACACCCGGTGCGGCATGCCGTCGACCCTCGTCGACACCACGGTGCCGTCGAGGGCCGAGGCCAGGTAACGCTCCTTGACCGCATCCGGCACGGTGCTATCGGAGGTCAGCAGGAATCGGGTGCCCATGGCCACGCCGGCGGCGCCATACGACAACGCAGCAGCAAGTCCTCTTCCGTCGAAGAATCCTCCGGCGGCGATGACCGGCATTCCGGTGTCCTGCACGGCATCGAGCACCGAGGGCAGTAGCAGGGTCGTCGCGACCGGACCAGTGTGTCCGCCGCCCTCACCGCCCTGAACGATCACCGCGTCGGCACCCCAGGCGGCGACCTTCTTGGCATGCTTGGCCGCGCCGATAGACGGAACCACCACCACGCCATTGTCTTTCAGCTTGGCGATCAAATCCTGCTTGGGGGCCAGCGCGAACGAGGCCACCTTCACCTTTTCGCGGATCAGTAGGTCGATGCGCTCGGTGGCATCACCGGCGTCGGCACGGATGTTCACACCGAAGGGCTTGTCGGTGAGTGACTTCGTCTTCGCGACCGCGGCGACCAATTCTTCCAGCGTCATGGTCGCCGAGGCGAGGATGCCCAGACCGCCGGCGTCGGAGGTAGCGGCCACCAGGCGTGGTCCGGCCACCCAGCCCATACCGGTCTGGACGACGGGATGGTCGATGCCGACCAGCTCGGTCAGTGCTGTCTTGAGGGCCGGTGCGCTCATTGCTTGACTTCCTTGTCCCGGAACGACTTCGGATCGATCACCTCGCGAATGATCCGTAGCTCTTCGTCGGTAGGCAGGCGAGTCTCGCCGGCGTCGGCCAGCCCGTGCACCTCGAAGCTGGTGTTGGACGCGACGTCCTCGGCCGAGACGCCGGGGTGCAGTGACAGGGCCTGCATCTCGTGGTTGGGGCCGTTGAAATCGAACACACCCAGGTTGGAAATCACCCGGAACACGTTGAGGTACTTGTACGCCGGGTTGGCCGGGTCGACCTTGTCGTAGCCGACGCCCGAAACGATGTCGACAGAGTTCCCGAACACTCGCGCCGAGTGGTTACCCACCCAGTACGACGTGGCGTGGTTGATGGTGTTGCCGGGAGCGCCGCGCACGCCGAACATCTGCCGGGTCGGGTGCTGCAGCGGCCCGAACGCCGAGAGGTTCTGATTGCCGTAGCGGTCAATCTGGTTGGCGCCCATGACGACATGCCGGCGGCCGGAGGCCACCACATCGAACACCTTGCGGAAGGGCATCCACCCTTCGATCGGCGAGATGCCGCCGATCGCCGGTGTCTCGGCCATCAGGACGGCCTCGCCATCGGAGAGCACCAGATCGGGGGAGAAGGTCAGGCGAGCCAGCCGGGCGCCGACGGTGGACATGGTCGACATCGCGGAGGCCATGATCTCGCCTGCGTCCCTGAACAACTCGGCGCACGCCACGGCGCATACCTCAGCGCGGGTTGCCTCGCTCATGCCTGCTGCTCCTTAAACCGCTTAACGGCTGCCTGGTAGTCCTCTTCGGAACCGGACAGGTAGGTGTCGACGAAGGTCTGCCAAGTCTCCGGATCCCCGGCGGCCTCGGCGTAGTGCCGCTGGAACTTTTCGTCGCGGCCGTAGTCGGCGGCGCCGATGGTGAAGTGCGCGCCACCGGGTGCTTCCACCACCTTGTCCACCATCATGCGGTTCAGCAGAAGCGACTGCAGAGGAACGGTTTTCACCAGTTCCTCGGTGGAGACGACCTTCTCCACCGAGAGGAAGCGGCGCTCGGCTGCCAGGCAATAGAGGTCGTCGAAGTATGGGTCCACGCCGGTGTAGGCGGCATTGCCGGTGGCGTCACCCAGGTTCAGGTGCACGAATGCGGCGTCCAGATTCAGCGCGGGCATCGCGACCAGGGTCTCGTTATCCGCATACGGCGATGTGACGGTCTTGAGCTCGTCGCCCCAGAAATTCATGACGTCCGAGCCCAGCCCTGCCCGGATGGGCAGGAACGGCAGGCGGGCGGCGGCGGCTTCCAGGCCGCACTTGACCATGCCTTCATCCATCTCGCGGGACTCGATCGCACCGGTGGTGCGCGCCTTGGCGAACCACGGGTCATAGAACGGCGGCGAATCCAGGGACACGAAGCCGTAGTAGGCCTTTTTGACCTTGCCCGCCGAACACAGCAGGCCCAAGTCCGGTCCGCCGTAGGTGACGACCGTCAAATCCTTGACATCCGAACGCAAGATCGCGCGCACGAAGGCCATCGGCTTGCGGCGCGAACCCCAGCCGCCGAGGCCGATGGTCATGCCGCTGCGCAGTTCGGAGACGACCTCGTCGAGAGTGCTTGTCTTGTCTGCCATTAGTTTCCCTTCGGCTTTCCGGTCTCGACGAATGCGTCGCGGTGCTCGTCGGCGACACCGGCCAGGTTGAGCTCGAATGTGAAGCCCTGTTCCATGCGATAGCTGGATTCGACGTCCTGCGGATCGATGAAGTTGATGGCTTCCTTAGCGGCCCGGATGACGCGGGTGTCCTTGGCCGCGATGTCACGCGCGACGCGCAGCGCGGCCTCGTCGAGCTCCTCTCGTGGCACCACCTCATGAATGGATCCATAGTGGTGCAACGTTTTTGCGTCGACCTTGGCCGCCGTGTAGAACATCCGGCGCATCACATGCTGGGGCACCAATCGCTGCAGATGAGTGGCGGTGCCAAGTGCGCCACGGTCCACCTCGGGCACGCTGAACACCGCGTCGTCGGAGGCGACGATCACATCGGCGTTACCCACCAGGCCGATTCCGCCGCCGAGGCAGAAGCCGTTGACGGCGGCGATGACGGGCACCTTGCAGCGGTAGACCGCGCTGAAGGCTTCGAAGCAGCCGCGATTGGTGTCGATCAAGGCGGTGAAGCCCTGTCCTTCTGCCTGAGTGCGCTGCATTTCCTTGATATCGGCGCCCGCGTTGAACCCGCGCCCCTCGGCTCGCAGGATCACGACGTGGGTGGACGGGTCGTTGCCGGCCGCCAGGATGGCGTCGGCCAGCTCAAACCATCCGCGCGAGGGGATGGCGTTGACCTTCGGATAGTCGACGGTGACGGTCACGATGCCCGGTTCAACCGTCGCGGTGATGATGCCCATGAGACTCCTCAAGGTACCGAAACAAGCACTTGCTTGGTACGCTACCATGGCTCGAAAGCGCAGGACAAACAGCAGGAATACAGCAAGGAGTGACGTGCGAACCCCTTACGAACTCGGCCTCGCGGGTCGCGTCGTGCTGGTCACCGGAGGTGTCCGCGGCGTCGGTGCCGGGATCAGCCGGGTGTTCGACGAGCTCGGTGCGACGGTGATTACCTGTGCGCGCCGTCCCGCACCTGATGGTCTTCGCGCAAGCGGCTCATCCCAGAGCCTCCCGTACGAATTCCATTCCTGCGATGTCCGTGATGAAGAGTCGGTCGATGCGCTCATCGACACCGTTGTTTCCGCACATGGACGTCTGGACGCCGTCGTCAATAACGCCGGTGGTGCGCCCTTCGCACTGGCTGCCGATGCGAGCCATAACTTTCATCGCAAGATCATCGAACTGAATCTGCTCTCCGCCCTGCTCGTCTCGCAGCGCGCCAACGCCGTGATGCAGCGGCAGGACGAGGGCGGCGCCATCGTCAACATCACCAGCGTGAGCGCAAGCCGTCCTTCGCCGGGTACCGCCGCATACGGCGCCGCCAAGGCCGGGCTCGAGAGCCTGACCCGGAGCCTGGCTGTGGAATGGGCGCCCAAGGTGCGGGTGAATGCCCTGGCTGCCGGAATGATCCGCACCGAGCTCTCGGAAATGCACTATGGCGATGAAGAGGGGATCGCGTCCGTCGGCGCGACGGTGCCGCTGGGCCGCCTTGCCAATCCGGACGAGATTGGTTGGACGGCAGCGTTTCTTGCCTCACCCCTGTCCTCGTACGTGACGGGTTCGGTTCTTACGGTTCACGGTGGAGGGGAGCGTCCCGCGTTCCTCGACGCCGCCAATGTCAACAGCAATGAGAACGGCGAAAAGGAATAGAACATGCCAGGTTTGCTCGACGGTCGGGTCGTCATCATTACCGGTGCGGGCCGGGGCATCGGACGTGCGCACGCGCTGGCGTTCGCGGCCGAAGGCGCCCGTGTGGTCGTCAATGACATCGGTGTGGGCCTGGATGGATCGGCTGGCACCAGCCCCGCTCAGGAAGTGGTCGAGGAGATCAAGGCTGCCGGTGGCGAGGCCGTCACCAATGGTGATGATGTCGCCGACTGGAACGGCGCCAAGAACCTGATCGACACCGCCGTCAATTCCTTTGGCCGTCTGGATGTTCTGGTCAATAACGCCGGATTTCTGCGTGACCGGATGCTCGCCAACATGAGCGAGGAGGAGTGGGACGCGGTGATTCGTGTGCACCTCAAGGGGCACTTCGCGCCGCTGCGTCATGCCGCCGCGTACTGGCGTGACGAGTTCAAGGCCGGCAACGCGGTGGATGCCCGCATCATCAACACCAGCTCCGCCGCCGGGCTGCAAGGCAGTGTCGGGCAAGGGAACTACGCCGCGGCCAAGGCAGGTATCGCCACCTTGACCCTGCAGGCTGCTGCCGAGATGGGCCGCTATGGCATCACTGTCAACGCCATCGCTCCGGCCGCGCGTACCCGGATGACCGAGGCAGTGTTCGCCGAGACCATGGCCAAGCCCGAGGACGGTGCATTCGACGCGATGGCCCCGGAGAACGTCTCGCCGCTGGTGGTGTGGCTGGGCAGCCCGGAGTCGCGCGCGGTCACCGGAAAGGTGTTCGAAGTCGAAGCCGGCATCATTCGCGTCGCTGAGGGATGGGCGCACGGTCCGCAGGTAGACAAGGGTGCTCGTTGGGACCCAAGTGAATTGGGTCCCGTGGTCACGGACCTGCTCGATAAGGCTCGTACGCCGGTTCCGGTCTACGGCTCACAGGGTTAGCCGTCTCGCCGACACGGGGTGTCGATGGGAGCTAGGGCTCCAGGATGACCACGGGGATCTTGCGGGTCGTGTACGACTGGTACTTGGCGAAGTCGGCGTAGAGCTCGACCAGCTTGGGCCAGTAGTACGCGCGTTCCTCGTCGGTCGCGGTGCGGGCCGTCATCGTTCGGATATCGCCCTTTATCTGAACGGTGACTTCAGAATTCGCCTTCAGGTTGAGGTACCACGCCGGATTGGCGTCGCGTCCTCCCTGCGACGCCACCAGGACGATCTTGTCGCCGTCGGGCAAGTAAAGCAGCGCGCTCAACCGCTTCTGTCCGGTCTTGCGGCCGACGGTGGTGATCAGCAGTACCGGTATGCCCCAGGGGAAAGCCGCACCCACACGCCACTTTCCGCCGAGGCGGCCGTCAGTCCGCTGATACAGCCAGACATTGGCGGTGGTCATCCACTTGATCAGCTTTCCAGCCAATTCGGAGTTCAGCTGGGCGGGTGCATTCGCGGATGAGCCGCTCGCGGCAAGACCATCAGACATGGCCCTATGCTACGAGGGTGTCAACACCTGGAGCCTCAGACGAAGTACGTATTGCCGCCGCAAATGCCTACATCGAAGCCCTCGTCACCCATGAGGCAGACGCGGTGCCGTTCGCCCCGGAATGTGTGCGGATCGAGCAGGGTGTCAAGACCGGTTTCTCCGGAGATCACTTGCGGCGCAGTTTGAATAACGGACCGCAGTTCCGGCTGATTGGCGCCGCGTCCAATCGGCAGTTTCGTGTCGAAGGTGACAACGTCATCGCGAGTTTCGTCATCGAGACCAAGGCAAAGGTCGCCGGATGGCGCGTCGTGGCAAAAGTGGACGAGACGTTCAAGATTCCGGCGACTGATCCGCGGATCCACCACATTCGGGCGATCTTCGTCCCGAAGCTGTCACGCGTATAGAACGCGTTCTAGATTGGGGGATTTTCCTCCGCACACCCTTGTCCCGGGGTTGATTTCTATGCTTCACTGCCACTAGAGCCATTAGTGAAATGCATCACAGGCCGGGAGGTACAGCGTGGTACAGGCCCAACATCCCCACTTGCCCGATGGCATCGACTTCACCGATCCCGATCTTTTTGTGCACGGAATCCCAGAGGTCGAGCTTGCCGAACTGCGGCATACCGAACCGATCTGGTGGAATCACACCGAGCGCGGGGTCGGCGGATTCGATGATGACGGTTTCTGGGTGGTGTCCAAACATAAAGATGTCAAAGAGATCTCACTTCGGTGCGACATATTCTCGAGTGAGCAGAACACCGCGATACCACGCTATCTGTCCACCACGCCGCGCGAGCGCATCGACGCGACCCGCTTGATCATGCTGAACATGGACCCCCCGCGGCACAGCAGATTGCGGCACATCATCAGCCGAGGGTTCACGCCGCGGGCGGTCAACCGGCTCCGCGATGACCTCAACGCCCGCGCACAGGGCATCGCGAAATCGGCGGCCCAGCTCCAGCACGGCGACTTCGTGGAACAAGTGGCTTGCGAGCTTCCGTTGCAGGCCATCGCGGGTTTGTTGGGCACTCCACTCGAGGAACGTGAGCAACTGTTCGACTGGTCCAACAGGCTGGTGGGTTCCGACGACGGCGAAGACGACAGCGCGATCGCCAGTGCCGAGCTGTTGATGTACGCGATGCAGGTCGCGGCACGCAAGACAGCGGAGCCAGGTCCGGATATCTGTACCGACCTGGTCAATGCCGACATCGATGGGCAGAAGCTCTCCGATGACGAGTTCGGCTTCTTCGTCATGCTTTTGGCGGTGGCCGGCAATGAGACGACCCGTAACTCGATCACTCACGGCATGCATGCCTTCACGCAGTTCCCGGAGCAGTGGGAGTTGTACAAGAAGGAGCGTCCGGAGACGGCGGCCGATGAGATTGTCCGTTGGGCGACGCCGGTGACGTCTTTCCAGCGTACTGCGTTGGAGGACACCGAGCTTGGTGGCGTGAAGATCAAGAAGGGTCAGCGTGTGGTCATGATGTACCGCTCGGCCAACTTCGATGAAGAGGTTTTCGACGATCCGTTCACCTTCGACATCATGCGTAACCCCAACCCGCATGTGGGTTTTGGCGGAAATGGCGAACACCATTGTGTCGGATCCAACCTGGCCCGCATGACCATCAACCTGATGTTCAACGCCATCGCCGACCACCTGCCGGACCTCGCGTCGACGAGCGAGCCTGACAGGCTGCGGTCCGGTTGGCTCAACGGGGTCAAGCACTGGGAGGTTGACTTCTGCCCGGCCGGGTTCGGGCGGGCCAGCTGACGAAAAGGCCCCCGGGCACCGAGGTGCCGGGGGCCTTCGCGCAGGTACTAGATCCGCTCGATGATGGTGCCGGTGGACAGCGCGCCACCAGCACACATGGTGATCAAAGCCGTTGACTTGTCGGTACGTTCCAGCTCGTGCAGTGCCGTGGTGATCAGGCGGCTGCCGGTGCTGCCGACGGGGTGCCCCAGCGCGATGGCGCCGCCGTTGACGTTGACCCGGTCGAAGTCCGGCTTGTGCACTGCGGCCCAAGAAAGCACCACCGAGGCGAAAGCCTCGTTGATTTCGACGACGTCGATATCGCCGATCTTCATGCCCGCGCGGTCCAGCACGCGCTGTGTCGACTGCACCGGGCCGTCCAGGTGGTAGTAGGGCTCGGCACCGACGAGCGCCTGCGACACGATGCGGGCGCGCGGCGTCAGGCCCAATGAGCGGGCCTTGTCCTCGTCCATGAGCAATACCGCGGCCGCGCCGTCGGAAATCTGCGAGGACGTACCGGCTGTGTGAATACCCTCCGGCATAACGGGTTTGAGGTTGCCCAGAGATTCCAGGGTGGTGTCGCGCAGGCCCTGGTCGCGGCTGACCGTCAGGGTCTCACCGGTGGGGTTGCCTTCCTTGTCCACCTGCGGCGCATCAAGCGCGGTGATCTCGCGATCGAATCGTCCTTCGGCCCATGCCTGCTTGGCCAGTGCCTGCGAGCGCACTCCGAGCCCGTCGACATCGGCGCGGGTGATCCCGCGGTGCTTGGCAATCCGCTCTGCTGCCTCGAACTGATTGGGCATGTCGATATCCCAGGAGGCGGGGCGGGGGATGCCGGTGCCGCCGACGTTGGCGCCCAGTGGCACGCGGCTCATCGATTCGATACCGCAGGCGATGCCGGTGTCGATGGCACCGGAGTAGATCAGGCCGGCGATGAGGTGGTTGGCCTGCTGCGCGCTGCCGCACTGGCAGTCGATGGTGGTGGCACCGGCGGCTTCGGGCAGCCCCGCGTGCAGCCATGCCTGCCGAGTGATGTGGCCGCCCTGCTCACCGAACTGGGTGACACAGCCGCCGATGACCTGCTCGACTTCGTTCGGATCCAGACCTACGCGGGTGATCACCGACTTCTGGATGCTGCCGAGCAGCTCGGCCGGATGCAGGCCCGCGAGCCATCCACCACGTTTGCCGATGGCGCTGCGCGTCGCTTCGACGATGACCGGATTACCCATGGAGCTGCTCCTTTGCGCTCTGAACGTTGACTTCACGGTAGAACACGTTCCAGTCTGGAAGCAATGAGAACGTGTTCTCCCCCCATCCACCACGTTTTGTCTGCGCTGATCGTGTGCTTCAATGGGGCTAGAGAGTGTCGTATCTCACTAAGCTCTCACTAGATGCTCTAACAAGATCGTCCCTGAATGACGCCCTGAAAGGCCATAGGAGTTCAACGTGGTGCACCCCAGCCTTCCCGCCGGTTTCGACTTCACCGACCCGGAGATCTACGCAGAACGGCTCCCGATCGAGGAGCTCAAGGAGCTACGGAAGACGGCTCCGATTTGGTGGCAGGAGCAGCCCGACGGCGTCGGCGGCTTCAATGACGGCGGGTATTGGGTCGTCTCCAAGCACAAGGACGTCAAGGAGGTGTCGCTGCGCAGCGATGTCTTCTCCAGCTGGGAAAACACCGCCATCCCGCGGTTTCAGGATGACATCACCCGCGAGGCCATCGAGCTGCAGCGCTACGTGATGCTCAACATGGACGCCCCGCATCACACCCGGCTGCGCAAGATCATCTCCCGCGGTTTCACGCCCCGTGCGATCGGCCGGCTGCGCGACGAGCTGAACGAGCGCGCTCAGCAGATCGCGAAGGCCGCCGCGGCGACCGGCTCGGGTGACTTCGTGGAGCAGGTGTCCTGCGAGCTGCCGTTGCAGGCCATCGCGGGTCTGCTCGGGGTGCCCATCGAGGACCGGGGCAAGCTCTTTAACTGGTCGAATGAGATGACCTCGTACGACGACCCCGAGTTCTCGCACATCGACCCGGCGGCATCGTCGATGGAGATCCTCGCCTACTCGATGGAGATGGCGAAGCAGAAGTCCGAGAATCCCGGCGAGGACATCGTGACCACCCTTATCAACGCCGAGGTTGAGGGCGAGGGCAAGCTCTCCGATGACGAGTTCGGCTTCTTCGTGATCATGCTCGCGGTGGCCGGCAACGAGACCTCACGCAACTCGATCACCCAGGGCATGATGGCCTTCACGCAGTTCCCGGAGCAGTGGGAGTTGTACAAGAAGGAGCGTCCGGAGACGGCGGCCGATGAGATTGTCCGTTGGGCAACACCGGTGACGTCTTTCCAGCGCACTGCGCTGGAGGACACCGAGCTTGGTGGCGTGAAGATCAAGAAGGGCCAGCGGGTGGTCATGATGTACCGCTCGGCCAACTTCGATGAAGAAGTCTTCGACGATCCGTTCAGCTTCAATGTCATGCGTAACCCCAACCCGCACATGGGATTCGGTGGCAGCGGTGCGCATTTCTGCATCGGCGCGAACTTGGCCCGGCTGACCATCAACCTGATGTTCAACGCCATCGCCGACCACCTGCCCAACCTGGCTCCGGCCGGCGACCCGAAGCGACTGCAGTCCGGCTGGCTCAACGGCATCAAGCACTGGCAGGTTGATTTCAACGGCGCCAGTGGTTGCCCGGTTCTGCACTAGTCATTCAAAAGGATACGCACGCTATGGATTTCGCTTTCGCGGAGGAGCAGCAGGCTGTCTCCGACGTGGTCGAAGCGGTGCTTGCCGATCGGGAGTTCATCGGTGTGGTGCCCGAGGTCGGATATGACGACGGATTGTGGCAGTCGCTGGCTGCCAACGGAGTCCTGAGTCTCGCGCTGCCCGAACGGCTGGGCGGCGATGGACTGGGCCTGGCTGAAGTGTCGGTGGCGTTGCGGGTGCTTGGAAAGCACGGCGCATTGACGCCGGCGCTGGCGACGCTCGGATTCGGCGTGGTTCCCCTGGTGGAGCTGGCCTCTGTTGAGCAACAGGACAGATTCCTCGACGGCGTCGGCTCCGGCACGATCCTTACTGCGGCCCTCGATGAGCCAGGGGCTGCGCTACCTTCGTCGCCCTCGGTTTCCGCCGTGCGCGACGGTTCCTCGTTGGTGTTGAACGGCCGCAAGATCGGCGTTCTACATGCGGCCGAGGCAAATTGGATACTTGTCACCACCGACAACGGCGTCGTTGTGGTGGCACCCAACACCCCGGGAGTGACGATCGCCCGGACACCGACGGCCAGTAAGGCCGCCGAATACGCGGTGACCTTCGCCGATGCATCGGTACCCGATTCGGATGTGTTAGGCGGGTCCGTTGAGCGTGTGAACCAGCTTGCCTTGGCGGCCATCGGTTCCTACGCGGACGGATTGGTCTCGGGCGCCCTGCGCCTGACCGCCGATCACGTGTCGAACCGGGTTCAGTTCGGCAAGCCACTGGCTACCTTCCAAGCGGTTTCGCAACAACTGGCAGATGTGTATGTGGTCTCGCGCACGCTGAATCTCGGTATCACGTCTGCGGTGTGGCGTCTGGCCGCCGGGCTTGACGCGACGGAGGATCTGGATGTCGTGGCGTTCTGGATGGCTGCGGAAGCGCAGCGAGTCATGCAGATCTGTCATCACCTACACGGTGGTCTGGGCGTCGACATTACCTACCCGATGAACCGCTACTACTCGACCATCAAGGACCTGAGTCGTCTGGTGGGTGGGTCCTCCGAGCGCCTTGACGTTCTCGCTGCGGCGCAGGTTTAGGAGTCAGGGATGCTGATAGATCTCACGCCGGAACAGGCGAAGTTGCAAAGCGATCTGCGACAGTACTTTTCGAATCTGGTGACTGCCGATGAGACGCGCGAGATGATGGTCGACCGCCACGGCTCGTCCTATGAGGCGGTGGTGCGGCGGATGGGCCAGGATGGCTGGCTCGGTGTCGGTTGGCCCAAGGAGTACGGCGGGCACGGATTCGGCCCGCTGGAGCAGCAGATCTTCATGAACGAGGTCATGCGGGCCGACGTGCCGATGCCGTTGGTGACGCTACAAACTGTCGGTCCGACCCTGCAGAAGTACGGGACCGAAGTGCAGAAGAAGAAGTTTCTGCCCGGAATCCTCGCGGGTGAAATACATTTCGCCATCGGATACACCGAGCCGGAAGCCGGGACGGACTTGGCGTCGTTGCGTACCACCGCGGTACGCGATGGCGATCACTACATCGTCAACGGGCAAAAGATCTTCACCACCGGTGCCCACCAGGCCCAGTACATCTGGTTGGCCTGCAGGACAGACTCGGATGCGCCGAAACATAAGGGAATCTCGATTCTCATCGTCGATACCAAGGATCCGGGCTACTCGTGGACGCCGATCATCACCAATGACGGTGCGCACCACACCAATGCCACCTACTACTCGGATGTGCGGGTTCCGGTGGACATGCTGGTGGGTGAAGAGAACTTGGGATGGAAGCTCATTACCACTCAGCTGAACCACGAGCGGGTTTCACTCGGCCCGTCCGGCCGGATCGCGGGTATGTACGACCGCGTCTACGAGTGGGCCGCCAAGCCGGGGCACGACGGTGTGGCGCCGCTGGCGCATGAGGATGTGCGCCGGGTTCTGGGCGAGATGAAGGCTGTGTGGCGTCTCAACGAGCTGCTCAACTGGCAGGTGGCCTCGTCGGGCGATGACATCAGCATGGCCGATGCTGCCGCAACGAAGATCCTTGCCACCGAATGGATTCAGAAGCTCGGCCGGTTGAGTGAGGGTGTCGTGGGGCGCTACGGAGATCCCGCCGACGCTAACACTGCCGAGACCCTTGAATGGCTGGATGCTCAGACCAAGCGCCACCTGGTGATCACGTTCGGTGGCGGTGTGAACGAGGTTATGCGCGAGATGGTCGCGACGGCTGGTCTGGGTACTCCCAGGGTGCCGCGGTGATGAAGGCGTGCGCGAAGAACGGACAATCATGAGCGTCGTGGATATTCAGGACGGCTTCGCCGAGATCAAGGCCGCCGGCCCCAGCGCCCCCCGTCTGGCGCGGGATCCGGTGAACCAGGCCATGATCAACAACTGGGTTGAGGCAATGGGGGACCGCAACCCGATCTACGTCGACGAGGCCGCCGCCAAGGCCGCCGGGCATCCCGGTGTCGTCGCGCCGCCCGCGATGGCGCAGGTGTGGACCATGGCCGGGTTGTACGGCGAGCGCTCGGGAGACGACCCGCTGGGCCGGGTGATGGAGCTGCTCGATTCGGCGGGTTACCAGTCGGTGGTCGCCACCAACTACGAGCAGATCTATCACCGCTATCTGCAGCTGGGCGAGCAGGTCACCACCACCAATGAGGTGACCGAGGTCTTCGGGCCGAAGCAGACCGCGCTCGGCGAGAGCTGGTTCATCAACATCCACGCCGAATGGCATGTGGGCGATGAGCTCGTCAATGAAATGAACTGGCGCATCATGAAGTTCCGGCCGCGCGCTAAGAAGTCGGCCGATGTGCCGGATGGTCTCGATCCTTCGAAGCTGATGCGCCCGTCCTGGTCGAGGGATAGCGCGTACTTCTGGGAGGGTGTCGCGGCCCATGAACTGCGGTTGCAGAAGCGGCCCGATGGGTCGTTGCAGCATCCGCCCGTTCCCGCTGTGTGGCAGGACAAAGACGCTCCGATCGAGTACCAGGTGTCCAGTGGGCATGGCACGGTGTTCAGCTACGTGGTGCATCACGCCCCTCAGGTGCCTGGTCGCACACTGCCTTTCGTGATCGCGCTGGTGGAGCTTGAAGAGGGTGTTCGGATGCTGGGCGAGCTTCGAGGGGTGTCGCCCGACGATGTTCAGATCGGGTTGCCGGTTCAGGTGACATATCTGGACTTCCCCGCCGAGGGGGAGAGCCCGGCATGGACTCTGTATGCCTGGGAGGCAAAGTGACCACCGTTGGCGAGAAGCTGCCCGAGCTGAAACTTGAGGGCACTCCGACGTTCATCGTGTCGACCGCGCTGGCCACGCGTGACTTCCAGGACGTGCATCATGACCGTGACCTGGCGCAGGCGAAGGGGTCCAAGGACATCTTCATCAACATCCTGTCCGACACCGGTCTGGTCGAGCGATTCGTCACCGACTGGGCCGGACCTTCGGCGCGGGTGAAATCGATTTCGTTGCGTTTGGGTGTGCCGTGGTACGCCTACGACACCACGGTGTTCTCCGGCGAGGTGACCGCCATCGATGACGGCGTCGTGGAAGTGGATGTGGTGGGCAACAACAGCCTGGGTGCGCATGTCACCGCCAAGGTCAAGCTGACGATCGGAGCGAGCGCGTGAGCTTGTCGGGTAAGGCTGCTATTGCCGGTATCGGTGCCACCGACTTCTCGAAGAAGTCGGGCCGGTCCGAGCTGAGGTTGGCGGCCGAGGCGGTGCTCGATGCGTTAACCGATGCCGGCTTGTCTCCCGGGGAAGTCGACGGCTTGGTGACCTTCACCATGGACTCGAACCTGGAGACCGCGGTCGCGCGTTCGACAGGCATCGGCGAGCTGAAGTTCTTCAGCCAGATCGGTTATGGCGGAGGGGCGGCCGCGGCGACGGTGCAGCAGGCCGCATTGGCGGTCGCCGCCGGTGTCGCAGAAGTGGTCGTCGCATACCGGGCCTTTAATGAGCGCTCAGAGTTCAGATTCGGTCAGGTGATGACGGGACTGAGTTCGACCGCCGACTCACGAGGCGTTGAGTACAGCTGGTCCTACCCGCACGGGCTAAGTACGCCGGCCGCCTCGGTGGCGATGATCGCTCGCCGGTACATGCACGAATACGGTGCCACGAGCGCCGATTTCGGTGCGGTGTCGGTGGCCGACCGTAAGCATGCGGCCACCAATCCGAAGGCATTCTTCTATGGCAAGCCGATCACCATTGAGGACCACCAGAATTCGCGGATGATCGCCGATCCGGTGCGACTGCTGGACTGTTGCCAAGAGAGCGATGGTGGGGTGGCGATCGTCGTGACGACACCCGAGAGGGCCAAGGATCTCAAGAACCGGCCGGTGGTCATCGAGGCGGCCGCGCAGGGGTCTGGAGACGACCAGTTCACCATGTACTCGTACTACCGGGACGAGTTGGGATTACCCGAGATGGGACTCGTCGGTCGGCAGCTCTGGGATCAGTCCGGCTTGACGCCCAACGACATTCAGACCGCGATCCTGTATGACCACTTCACGCCATACACCTTGTTGCAGCTCGAAGAACTCGGCTTCTGCGGCAAGGGTGAGGCCAAGGACTTCATTGCCAACGGCGCCATCGAGCTGGGCGGAAAGCTGCCTATCAACACGCACGGTGGTCAGCTCGGCGAGGCATACATCCACGGTATGAACGGTATCGCCGAGGGCGTGCGTCAGCTGCGAGGAACCTCGGTGAACCAGGTGCCGAATGTCGAGCACGTGCTCGTCACAGCGGGCACCGGTGTGCCGACATCCGGCCTCATCCTGGGGTAGCCGGCTCAGCTCAGAAACCTGGCGATGCCTTGCGCGATAGCGGCCGCCAGACGCGCTTGGCCGTCTGCGCTGGACAGCATCGCAGCGTCGTCGCTGTTCTTCATGTTTCCGCACTCGATGAGGATCGCCGGGTACTGGGCCAGGTTCAGTCCGGCCAGGTCGGAGCGTCCATACAGACCATCGTTTCCGCGGTAGGTCGACGGCTGGAATCCCGAGGCCTTGAGCTGATCGCGCATGGTGCTGGCCAAGCGCAACGACGGACCCCCTTGCGCTTCATTGATCGGTGGGTTCGAGTAGTTGACGTGGAATCCCCGGCCGTCCCGGGGGCCACCATCGGCGTGAATGCTGACGATGGCGTTGGGCCTGAAGGAGTTTCCGGTGGCAGCGCGCTCGTCGATGCACGGCCCGAGCGCGTTGTCATTGCCACGAGACAATGCGGTGCGAACACCGGCCACGGTGAGGGCCTGCCGGATGTGCAACACCACATTCCAGTTGAAGGTATGTTCTGGAAAACCTGAATCGGTTGCGGTGCCGCTGGTCTGGCAGTCCTTGGTGCGTCCCCGGCCGTCACTGACCTGCCGGGTGATCGAGCGGTCGTTGGCGCCGTTGTGCCCGGGGTCGAGGAAGACGATCTTTCCCGCGATGGGAGATTCCGCGTGGGCCAGGGCCGTGGTGGACAGTACGGCCGGCATGCTGAGTAGGACGGGCACGCTCGAGGCGTACTTGAGGACGTCGCGTCGTGAGAGGCAGCGGGACCGCTTGGCGGGACCGCACGGGGTGGTCTGCACGCCGGAAAGGTAGGCCCCGAACCTGAGATTTGAGAACCCGACATGTGGCTCGGTTGAACTGTGACCGAGACGAGACCGTACCGAAGTCACAGCTTTCTGACAGAAACCGCGGCGATGCTTGCCCGGTGACTCAATCAAAGGGCGCCACTGCGGCAGGCACATTGACCCGCCTGCGCAAGGATGTCGTCGAGACCTTCCGGCCGCCGCGTCGGTGGCTTGAGGGATTGGGTCTGAACCTCGGCCTGGCAATCGCCTATCTGATCATCTGGCAGCCGATTGCCCAACATGGGCGCAAACGCGACTGGGCGCTGCTGATCGGCCTGTACTTCGCGATGTTCATCTTCGCCGATGTGTCGGTGACCAACATGCTGGGTCTGGATGCCGATCGAGTCAGGCACGTGCTGCGGGGACATCGATCGCTTCTGTACGTCTTGTTGGTCAAGAACATCGCACTGTTTCTTGTCGCCGGGCTGCCGACGCTCATCCTGACGGCCTTCTTGACCATCCACCGGCAGCAGGCGACCCAAACCGCGATCACCGTGCCCGATGTGGGCGTACACATCGTCAGCTGGCTAGGGCTGGGCAATCTGGTCTCGGTGCTGCTGCCGATGGTGACGCGCCCGCTGCGCGAGCGTTGGCGGCAGCGTGGGAATCTGCCGGCCACGGCGCGATGGCTCTTCTATCTAGCTCTGCCGTACGGCGTCTACTACCTCGTTGCGCCGGTTGGAGGTATCCCTCGAGCCATCTTCGGGCGCAACGTTTTCCACTCCATGCCGCTCACCGAACGATCCCTACTGGAACTCGGCTTGGGCGTCGCCGTCTGGAGCATCGGCACCGCGCTGGCCCTGGGGGTGTATCGCTACCGCGGAATACGTTGGTACTAGCCCGTCGGGCTAGGTGTAGGTGAGCTCGACGTCGGCGAGTGCGGCGGCATCCTCGCGTTCGGCCACGACAGCCGAGATCAGCAGCTTGCCGTCTTCCTTCCAGATGCGGGTCTTGAGGGTCTCGCCCGGGAAGACCACACCCGCGAACTTCGCCGCATACGACGTCACCCGCGAGGCATCCCCGTCGAGTGCGGCGTCCACCGCGGCCTTGCACACCACGCCGTAGCTGCACAGCCCGTGCAGGATCGGACGGGGGAATCCGGCCGCCGCTGCGAAGGCAGGGTCGGAATGCAGCGGGTTGCGGTCACCGCAGAGCCGGTACAGCAGCGCCTGCTGCGGCAGGATGTGTGTCGAGACCTCAATGTCGGGCGTGCGGTCGGGAGTGCCGTCTGCGGCGGAGGGCCCTCTCTCGCCACCGAAGCCACCCTCGCCACGTGCGAAGATCGACCGGCGGATCGTCCAGAGCGGTCCCTGGTCATCGGAAGTCGTTGTCTCCGTGACGATAACGGCTGCCTTGCCCTTGTCCCAGATTTCTACGACCTTGCCCTCGGAACGGGCCGAACCCGCGGGCGGTAAGGGACGGTGCGCAGTCACCTGCTCGGTACCGTGCAGGATCTTGGCCAGGTCGATCTCGATACCCGGGAATGACACCTTGGGTGGCTCCACAGCGTGGAAGCCCGAGGCCACGGTCGCGAATGTCGGCAGCACCTGCGGCGTCTTGTCCTGCAGGTAGCGCAGTTCGGTCTCGCTCACCGGATCGGCGCCCGCGCCGATGGCCAGGTGATACAGCTGCACATCGGATGCGGTCCACGAGAATTCTGCGGGCTCGACAGCAGCGCCCAGAGCGATATCGACGTTGATAGGCATGAGCTGACCCTACTTCCCGGCGATATCGAGCGCCGCGAGGTAGCCCCATGTCATGGCTGGACCAATGGTAGCGCCGGGGCCGGCGTAGGTGTGACCCATCACCGGGGTACTGACATTGCCTGCGGCGTAAAGGCCTTCGATGATGCTGTTGTCATCGCGCAGCACCCGGCCCTGTACGTCGGTGCGCACGCCACCCTTGGTGCCCAGATCGCCGGGCACCATCTTGGCCGCGTAGAAGGGCCCCTTCTTGAGTTCACCCAGATTTGGGTTCGGCTTGTTCGTCGGGTCACCGTAATAGCGGTCGTAGGCGCTCTTACCGCGGCCGAAGTCCTCGTCGGTACCGTTGCGGGCGAAGCCGTTGAACCGGTCGACGGTCGCCGTGAACTCCTCGACGGGCAGGTTGGCCTTCGCCGCGAGCTCTTCGATGCTGTCGGCCTTGACGATCACGCCGGACTCGATCCACTTGCTCGGAATCTTCTGTCCCGGCTGCAATCCGGCGAAGATGTACCGGTTGCGGTACTCCTGATCGAAGACCAGCCATGCGGGCAGGTTCTCGCCGGGCCCCGCGCCCTGGCCGTACTCGCCGCCGTACATGCGGTGGGTGGCCTCCACATAGGGCAGCGACTCGTTCATGAACCGCTTACCGGAAGCGTTGACGATGATCGATCCGGGAGAGTTGCGCTCGGACAGCGCGAACCAGGGCCTGCCCACCAGCGGAACCGTTGGGCCCCACCATGAGTCCTCCATGAACTCCAGCGCGGCGCCGAGCTTTTCTGCTGCCAGGATGCCGTCGCCGGTATTGGCCTTGGCGCCGACCGTCCACTCGGTGGTGATGGGGGCGCGCTGGTATTTCACACGCATTTGCTCGTTGTGCTCGAATCCGCCGGAGGCCAAGATGACGCCCTTGCGCGCCCTGATGACCGTCGGCTCGGAAGCCTCCGAAGAACCGCTCTCACGCACATAGACGCCCTTGACCGTGCCGTTCTCGAGGTAGAGATCGGTCAAAGCGGTGTTGAGCTTGACCGGAACGCCGGCGTCGCGCAGACCGATGCGCAACGCGGCCGAAAGGGCGCGTCCCATGCCGACGAGTTTCTTGCCTGTGCCCTGCGCCCAGAAGGTGCGCACGCCCACGCGCAGGCTGCGCAGCACGCCACGGGGATGACGCTTGAGCTGGTTCAGCCGCACGTAATCCTGCTGGCGTACGACGACATTCAACGGGACCTTGCCGTAGGGAGGCTCCAGGTTGGGCAGCTCGTCGCCAAGCTTCTTGGCATCGAAAGGCTTGGGTTCCACTGAGCGGCCGGTCGAACGTCCGCCGGGAGCCTCGGGGTAGTAGTCGGAGTAGTTGGGCACCCAGTCGAGCTTGAGTGGAGAGTTGGCCAATACGAACGAGAGCATCTCCGGGCCGCGATCGAGGTAGGTGTCGATCTTCTCGCGGGGGACGACGTCGCCGATGATGGCGTAGAGGTACTCGCGGGCCGCCTCTGGGGTGTCGCTCTGGCGGGCCTTCTTGAGCACCTCGTTGTTGGGGATCCAGACGCCGCCACCGGACCGCGCGGTCGATCCGCCGAAGTGGGGGGCCTTCTCGATCAGTACGGTGCTCAGCCCGTTGTGTGCCGCGGTGAGCGCCGCAACCATGCCGGCGCCACCACTCCCGACGACGACGACGTCGTACTCCTGCTCAGTCATGTAGAACACGTTATAGAATTGAGGCGGCCCGGCGCTACCGGCGCTGGCCTGAGGTTTCACCGTCTCGACACTTTGATGTTGCGGTGAAAACAGAAACTTGTTGCTGTTTTGGCTATATGACGATGAGGGAGGCCCAGTGCCGGGTCGATCGGACGTGCGATCAGCCGATGTCGTCATCGTCGGGTACGGGGTGGCTGGGGCGGCCGCCGCGCTGGCCGCCCTGGAGCGTGGCGCATCCGTGACGATCCTTGAGCGGTTCGACGGCGGCGGGGCTTCGGCCATTTCAGGGGGTATTTACTACGCCGGGGGCGGCACCAATATTCAGCGTGACGCGGGCGTCGAGGACACTCCGGAGCTGATGTTGGCATACCTGCAGCTTGAGGTCGGAGACGCGGTGAAGCCCGAGACGCTGCAGAAGTTCGTCGACGGCAGCGCGGACACTCTGGATTGGCTCCAAGGTTACGGAGTGCCGTTCGAAGGTTCGCTGGCTCCGTTCAAGACTTCGTACCCCACCAACGACTACTACCTCTACTTTTCCGGCAGCGAATCCTCCGGGATGGCACGAGCCGTCACCCCGCCCCGCCAACGCGGACATCGGGCCTTTGGCCGGGGTGTATCCGGTAAGGCGTTGTTCGCGCCGTTGGCGGCCTCCGCGGAGCGTTTGGGCGCCGATGTCTGGCGGCAGACCCGGGCCACCGGCCTGATCGTCGAGGACGGTCGTGTCGTGGGGGTGCGGGGCGTGACGCTGAAGGACGCGCCGGGCTGGGTGCGGCGGGCGTACTCGTTGTTCACGCGGTATGCGACTAAGCCGGGCATCTACTACCCGCCGATGCGAAAGGCGTTGGAGGGACCGGCGTACGCGCTGGAGCGCCGGTTCGCCAAGCCCTTCGAGATCCGGGCGAATGACGGGGTGATCCTGTCTTCGGGTGGGTTCATCGCGAATCGCGAACTCATCGAGCGTCATGCCCCCGCCTATCGGGACGGGTTGCAGCTCGGCACCGCCGGTGACGACGGGGCTGCATTGACGCTCGCGGAGCCGTTGAATGCGGCCACCGGGCATCTCGACGAGATATCCGCATGGCGTTTCATCGTGCCGCCCGCGGCCTTCCTCGGCTCGCTATTGGTCGATGCCAAGGGGCAGAGGATGATTGACGAGTCCCGATATGGCGCCGCGTTGGGTAAGGAGATCGTGCGCACGGCCGGAGGGGTGGGCTATCTGGTGGCCGACAAGGCGCTGGTGAAGCGGGCCCGTCGGCAGTTGGGCTCGCAGACCCTGTGGTTTCAGCGGGTCCAGGCCGAGGCGTTTCTCAATGTGGGGCGCAGGAAGGCCGGATCCATCGAAGAACTGGCTGCCAAGGCGGGCATCGATCCGGAAGGATTGGCGCGCACCGTGTCCGAACATAATCGGGCCATTGCCGAGGGCACCCCTGACCCCCTCGGCAAGCCGGACGATATTCGGGTTCCCGTCGTCGAAGGGCCGTTCTACCTGTTCAACGTGTCCATCAAGACCAACATGCTCAATCCGTGTCCCATGCTGACTCTTGGCGGGCTGGTGGTGGACGAGGAGACTGGTGCCGTGCAGACCACATCGGGCGCGGCGATCCCTGGGCTCTATGCCGCCGGGCGTGCGGCGGTGGGTATCTGCTCCAATTCGTATGTGAGCGGATTGTCCCTGGCCGACTGCGTCTTCTCCGGACGGCGGGCCGGGACTGAGACTGGGAGACACATAGATGCTTAGTTCCGAAGTTCGTGAGGCCATCGCCGCCGATTTGGCAGCGGCCGAGCGCACCCGGGTGGCCATCGCGCCGCCCACCGACACGTACCCGGATTTCGGTGTGGTCGACGCCTATGAGATCCAGCTGATGAACATTCGCTCCCGCCTAGCGGACGGAGCCAAGGTCGTCGGGCACAAGGTGGGCCTATCGTCCGAGGCGATGCAGAAGATGATGGGTGTCCACGAGCCGGACTACGGACACCTGTTGGCCGATATGGAGCTGTTCGAGGATGTCGCGGCCTCCGCGTCCAAGTTCTTGTTCCCACGGGTCGAGGTGGAGGTCGGATTCATCCTGGCAGCCGACCTGCCGGGTGAGGACTGCACCGAGGATGACGTGCTGGCGGCGACCGCGGCGTACGTGCCGTCTATCGAGGTGGTAGACAGCCGGATCACCAACTGGCAGATCAAGATTTGTGACACTATCGCCGATAACGCATCCTCGGCTGGTTTTGTCATTGGTAAGCAACGTGTTTCGCCGAAGGACATCGACATCAAGTCGATCGATGCGGTGCTGACATGCAACGGCGAGAAGTTGGCTGAGGGCAGAAGCGATGCGGTACTGGGCAACCCAGTGACATCGGTGGCGTGGCTGGCGCGCAAGGTGGCTTCGTTCGGGGTGCGTCTGCGTGCCGGCGACGTGGTGCTGCCGGGTTCGTGCACGCGGGCGTTCGATGCGCATCCGGGGGACGAATTTTTGGCTGAGTTCGCCGGACTTGGTTCGGTCCGACTGGCTTTCGAGTAGAGGAGAATTGTGAGCAAGGCATCTGTAGCGATCGTCGGTTCGGGAAACATCAGTACCGACCTGCTGTACAAATTGCAGCGGTCTGAGTGGCTGGAACCGCGGTGGATGATCGGCATCGACCCCGAGTCTGAAGGCCTCAAGCGTGCCCGCGGCTTCGGGCTGGAAACCTCGCATGAGGGCGTGGACTGGCTGCTGGCGCAGGATGAGAAGCCCGACTTGGTATTCGAGGCGACATCCGCGTACGTGCACAAGGCCGCCGCGCCGCGCTACGAGGAAGCGGGCATCCGGGCGATCGACCTGACCCCGGCCGCGGTCGGGCCGGCCGTGGTACCACCCGCGAATCTGCGTGCGCACCTAGATGCCCCGAACGTCAACATGATCACCTGCGGCGGCCAGGCAACGATTCCCATCGTGTACGCGGTCTCCCGCGTGGTGGAGGTGCCGTACGCGGAGATCGTCGCGTCGGTCGCGTCGGTTTCGGCGGGGCCGGGTACGCGTGCCAACATCGACGAATTCACCAAGACCACATCCAAGGGTGTGGAAGTGATCGGCGGTGCCAAGCGCGGCAAGGCGATCATCATCCTCAACCCGGCCGACCCGCCGATGATCATGCGGGACACCATTTTCTGCGCCATCCCGGAGGATGCGGATCGCGATGCGATCGCCGCATCGATTCACGACGTGGTGAGCCAGGTACAGCAATATGTGCCCGGATACCGGCTACTCAACGAGCCTCAGTTCGACGAGCCGTCGGTGGTCAACGGAGGTAACCACGTCGTCACCACATTCGTCGAGGTCGAGGGCGCGGGAGACTTCCTGCCGCCGTATGCCGGAAACCTGGACATCATGACCGCGGCCGCGACCAAGGTCGGCGAGGAAATCGCCAAAGAACTTCTATCAGCGAAGGTTTCGTAACATGGGTTCGGACACCAGCACTCAGCTCTTGGGCACCGATGGCGTCTTCTTCGACGCCGCGTGGGATGTGCGGATCACCGACACGTCGTTGCGTGACGGCTCGCACCACAAGCGGCACCAGTTCACCGCCGATGAGGTGCGCGCGATCGTGGCCGCCCTCGACGGTGCTGGTGTGCCGGTCATCGAGGTGACCCACGGTGACGGTCTTGGTGGATCGTCGTTCAACTACGGGTTCTCTAAAACCCCTGAGCAGGAATTGATCAAGCTCGCCGCGGAGACCGCGACGAACGCCAAGATCGCCTTCTTGATGCTGCCGGGCGTGGGCACCAAGGAAGACATCATCGAGGCGCAGGGCAACGGCGGCTCCATCTGCCGCATAGCCACTCACTGCACCGAGGCTGACGTGTCGCTTCAGCACTTCGGGCTGGCGCGTGAGCGCGGGTTGGAAACCGTTGGCTTTCTGATGATGTCGCACACCATCTCACCGGAGAAGCTGGCCAAGCAGGCCCGGATCATGGCGGACGCCGGATGTCAGTGCGTGTACGTAGTCGACTCTGCGGGCGCGTTGGTGCTCGACGGTGTCGCCGACCGGGTGGCCGCTGTCGTGGCAGAGCTCGGCAACGATGCGCAGGTCGGTTTTCACGGGCACGAGAACCTTGGACTCGGTGTCGCCAACTCCATCGAGGCGGTGCGTGCCGGGGCCAAGCAGATCGACGGCAGTACAAGGCGATTCGGTGCTGGCGCCGGTAATGCTCCGGTGGAGGCGCTGATCGGTGTCTTCGACAAGATCGGCGTCAAGACGGGCATCGACTTCTTCGATATCGCGGATGCCGCCGAAGAGGTGGTCGCACCTGCTATGCCGGCCGAGTGCCTGCTGGATCGCAATGCGCTGATCATGGGTTACAGCGGTGTGTACTCCAGCTTCCTCAAGCACGCCATCCGGCAGGGCGAGCGTTACGGGGTGCCCGCACACCAGCTGCTGCACCGGGCCGGTGAGCGAAAGCTCATTGGTGGGCAGGAGGACCAGCTCATCGATATCGCATTGGAGATCCAGCGCGAGAACGCCGAAAAGAAGTCGTAGTCGGAGCTCTCCACCGTCACTCTGCCGCGGTCGTGATCGCGCCGCCGTGCGCATGGGGGCGCGGGGGTGTCGATCAGGTGTTTGGCGCACCCCGGCAGCGGGAACTCATGTCATATGGCGTCCGCAGGCGCTCGTGGCGGCTTAGCCAGCGTGCGCTGGTTGCTCGCGAGGCTCACGTGCAGGCCCTGCTCAGTGGTTACCGCCGGGGCGGAGCCGACGCAGGATCGCACCGAACGCTGCGAGGACATCGCCATCTCGCTTAAGCTGCTGGTTGAGTGCGGGGGTTTATTTGGTTGGGTAACCAGTCTTGGTACCCGTGCGCTAGCAACTGAGTACGATCGAACTCTACGAGCATTTGGCGATTGAGGAAGGGGAGGGGGACGTTGCCCAAGCAGGATCGTGGTGCACCGGCCCGTCCTCCGTGGCTGCCCGAAGAAGACGAACAACGTGGGTTTCTCCGTTCGTTGAGGCGCAAGAAGCGCAACGCGGACGATCCCGAGTCGAACGAGGACTCGTTAACCCACGAGACCGGGCACTCCTTCACTCCCCAGACTCCGGCGCAGAAACCGATCACCGATTCCGTCCTGCCGCCAGTTGAGAAGCATGCTGCCGTCGCGCCTCGCGAAGAAAAGGCCAACGGGACGACGCCGGTGCCCGACGTGTCGAAGTACTACACGCCGCCCCGCGCGTCCGAACCGCCCGAGCAGCGGCCGCTGACGACCGCGCAGGAGCCGCCGGCCACCGAGTCGAACGAGATCGTCCCGAAGTCCGTACCGGGGGAGCCTCGGATCATCACGAGTCCTATTCCGGAGATGAAGCCGGACCCGCGGCCAATATCGCAGGTCGAGCAACCGCAGGTGCCTGCGTCCGATGAGTCCCCGGCAATCCCGGCACCGGAGCCTGTCACTCCCGAAGCCGCCCCGGATGTGGAGGCGGTCGCCCCGGCCGCGATCGAAGCGCCCGGAGACGTTGCAGATTCACCGGAACCCGCGCCGGTGGCCGAACCGCCAGCGGAGTCGAGCTCACCCGTACCTACCGCTGATCAGCGCCTCGAGGAGTCCGCAGGCACGGACCCGTTCTCGCGTTTCAGCTTGCTCGAAGCACAACTGCGCCAGATGAGCCTCGACGAAAGCATCACCGACGCTGAACTCGAGCGTCATCGGCGCCACGCGATGCCAGAATCCGAGGCCATGCCCGGCCCGGAGGCCCGCGGTGCACTCAGTTTCACGCCGCCAGAGGCGCTCGATGAGGCCCCCGAGGTCGTTGAGGACATAGCGGAGCCCGCGCAGCCGGCTCCAGACGCGCAATCCGCGGGGCCGTCGTCCGCTCCTGCGCTCGGGTTCACGCCTCCTGAGGCGATCAACCAGTCGTTTTCCGGGACGGAGGAGCCGGAGCCTACCGCCGTACCGGACGCCGCGCCCGAGCCGGAACCGCCCACAGCGCGTACCGCCGACTCGCTGCCAGAAGCGCCCGAGCCCGATGCACCCGTCGTCGAGGCCGTGGCCCCGGAGGCGGCGGTGGAGGAGGAGGAGCCCACCCCGGTGTCCGAACACCCCGCGGAACCGGAAGAGCCGGGGCCGGAAGCACCGGGGTCGGCAGATACGCCCGAAATCGATGACGTCGATTCGAGAGCGGCGGCACTGCTGCAGCGCATCGAAGCCAAACGTGCCGAGCTCGATGAGGAATTGGCCGCGCACGATGCGGCCGATTCGGACGTGTCGGTGCCCGAGCCTGAACCCGCGCCGTTTGTACCGATGATTGCGCCGTGGGCCTCGGTGCCCGAAGTCGCCGGGAACGAGAACACCGAGCTCGGCATCGGTGCCGAAGAAGCCGTGGAAACGGAAACAGCGGAAACGGCGGCTCCCGAACTCGAGGGATTTGCGCCTCTGGTCGACGAGGACATCGTCATCGACCTGCCGGCAGCGGTGTTCGAGGAGACGTCCGCTGACCCCGCTATTGAGGACGTGGTGGGGCCGGAGCCCGAACTCTCGGATGATTCGAACGCTTCCGTCGAGCAGGCGCCGGATCCACTGCCTGGCGGCGAAATCGTTGACACCGCCATTGAATCGACGGATGACGCGCCGGTGACGGCCGAGAATTCTTTCGAAGATTCTGCGGTAGAGGGTGATTCGCGTCTCGAAGCGAACCGTGGCGATACCCATTCGCCGTGGGAGGCCCCGTCGGCTACCCCGGTGGCTCCGGTTGCGGAACCACCAGCGCAACCCGCCTACTACGTGCCGCCGCCTGCCCCGCAACATGCCGGTCCGCCGCAGCCGGGACCCGAGCATCAGCCTGCGGCTCAGGCACCCCCTGGGTGGAACCCGCGTCAGCCATACCCGGGGCAGTGGCCGCAGGGCACTCCGCAGGCTCCAGAATCATTTGGCGGACAGCAGTTTTCGCAGCAACCGCCCCCGCAGCCCACCAGTGTTGAGGGTCAATGGCAATGGGTGCCGCAGCAGCCGCAGGCGCCTCAACCCCCTGTGCCACAAGAGCTACCTCCGGGTTACGTGCCACCGCCGCAGGGAGCGGCACCTCCCGCCAACTACCGTGGGCCACAGGGTTACCGGATGCCGCCCTCGCTGGACGAGGCTGAGGTCATCAACCGTGGTCGTTACGCGCCGCGATCCGGCTGGCGCAAGGCGGTGCACAGGTCCACTGGAGGCCGGGTCAATCCAGGCGATTCACGCAAGGACCGTGAACAGGACCAGCTGCTCGCAAGTATTCGGCAGCCGATCCTCGGCGATTACCGCATCGCGGTGCTCTCCATTAAGGGTGGTGTCGGAAAGACAACCACCACACTGGGATTGGGTTCGGCATTCGCGACAATCCGTACCGATCGGATCATTGCTGTCGACGCCAACCCCGACCGTGGCACCTTGGCCGAGCGAGTGCGCGACCATTCGACGCAGTCCACCGTCCGTGACCTTCTCAACGATCGGAACATCAGAAGTTACGCTGATGTGCGAAACCACACGCGGATGGCGACAAGTCGTCTGGAAGTGCTTGCCAGTGAGCAGGATCCGGCGGTATCGGAGGCTTTCGGTGAGGTCGACTACCGCAATACGATCGACATCCTGCAGCGGTACTACAACATCATTCTGACCGACTGCGGTACGGGAATCATGCATTCGGCAATGGCGGGCGTGCTCGACCTTGCTCACACCATCGTGTTGGTGAGCTCACCGGCCATGGATTCCGCGCGTAGTGCCTCGGCCACTCTCGATTGGCTTATGCAGCATGGGCATTCGGCGCTGGTGCGTGAAGCCCATGTCGTCTTGAGTGCTTCGCGTCCTGGATCTGCCGGGATCAAGCTGGACAAGGTCTATGAGCATTTTCAGGCGCGTTGCCGTTCCATTCACATGATCCCGTTCGATCCCCACCTCGCCGAGGGTGCCGACGTCGACTTCAATCTGCTCAATGCGGATACCAATGCCGCGTACTTGAAGCTGGCCGGCGCGATCTCCGAGAGTTTCCCGCGGCTTCGTATGCGCGGCGACGAGCAGCGATAAGACGAAAGAGGCAGGACAGCAAGATGGTTGACGCTAGAGACGCCCGGCGGGCTTTTGCCGCCGGTGTGCTCTCGCTTGGTATCCCAATCGACCGTCTGGTAACGGACCACGATGTCGTGCTTGGCAATGATGGCGAAGTGATCTGATATGGCTGACTCGCAAGACAACACACCTGATTCGCCGCCGCCAAGCGGCCCGTGGCGCGAGCCCATCGCCGACGGGCTTGGCGGCGGGGACACCAAGGGCAATCCGTTCCGCCGGTCCAAGAACCCGAACAACCAGGAATTCGTGCCGCCCAGCGCCGATTACTTTCCGCAACCGACGCTCAAGCCGCCGCCTCCACTGCCGAAGACTCCCAAACTCTCACGGCGCCAACGGAACCATCAGCGTCCGATGAATCCGATATGGGAACCGGATCCGCTGAGCGCGTATGGCATGCCTCAGTACCAGAACCCGGCGCCTCAAGCTCCGCCTCAGCAGGGTGCGCCGCCGGCTCCGCCGCAGGGATACGGTGCGCCGGCCCAGCAGCCCCCGCAGAACTACTACGGGCCGCCGCCACAGAATTATTACGCTCCACCGGCGCCCTCCGCCCCGCCGCCGGGACCGCCGGCTCCAGCGGAACCCACCGCACCCGCTGCGCCCCCTCCTAACCCGGAGTGGGCAAGTCAGCTGCCGGCATGGCCTACCTCCGCGGTGGTGCCGGAACCCCCGGCCGGAGCGCCTCCCGCCGAACAACCTCAGGCCCGCGGTGAGGAAGAAGCGCCCAGGGACGAGGCACCTGACGTCGAGGTGCCTGCCGAGGTGCCGCCGCCCCCGCCCGCACCCGTTGCGCCGGCACCCGCGCCACAGATCAGGCCCGATGATGCTTCCTCGATGATTCCGGAGGGTCAGACGCCGTGGGGTGGGCAGGCGCCCCAAACACCGCCCGCACCAACGCCGCCCGTGTCATCGTGGGCACCGGCCCCACCCGTGTCTCCGGCCCCGGTGGTCCCTCCGGCGTCGTATCCTCCAGCGGCCTGGAACGCGCCCGCCGCGCCACAACGGGCGCCCTTTGTTCCCGGCCAGACGCCGTTCACGGCTGCCCGCCCCGAAGCTCCCGTGTACCGGCCGGCGCCGCAGCCCCCGCAACCATCACGACCGCAGGGGCCCAGCCACGACCAGCTTGGTCTCATTAGGTCGGTCAAGCCGCTGCCGAGAAGCGGGTGGCGTAAGGCCGTTCACCGACTCTCGGGTGGTGCGATCAACCCCGGCGAGTCTTCGGACGAGTCGCATCGCAGCGAGTTGATCGACCGAATCAACCTGCCCGTCCGCGGTGACTACCGAATCGCCGTGTTGTCCTTGAAGGGCGGCGTGGGCAAGACCACCACCACGTTCTCGTTGGGCGCCACCTTCGCCTCGTTGCGCGGTGACCGTGTGATCGCCGTCGACGCGAATCCGGACTTCGGGACGCTCGCTCAACGTGGCCCGGATGAGACACGCTCCACCGCGCGAGACCTGTTGCGTGATCCTGATATTCACCGATACTCCGATGTGCGCAGGCACACGTCGCAGAGCGCGAGCCGTCTGGAGGTGCTCGCCTCCGAACGTGATCCGGCGGCCTCCGAGCTGTTCTCCGAAGCCGACTATCTGGCGGTGATGCGGATCCTGCAGCGGTTCTACAACATCATCCTGACCGACTGCGGTACCGGACTCATGCACTCGGCGATGGCCGGTGTGCTCGGAGAGGCCAATGCCATCGTGTTGGTGACCTCGCCAGCCATCGACGGTGCGCGTAGCGCCCTTGCGACCCTGGATTGGCTTGATCACCACGGGTATTCGCACCTGGTGCGGCAATCTGTGGTGGCCATCAGCTCGTCGCGACCGGGTGCCTCCTCGATTGACCTCGAACAGCTGAGCCGGCATTTCCTCACGCGGGCCAGAGCGGTGCACATCGTCCCGTTCGACAACCATCTGTCGGAGGGCTCGGAGATCTCGTTGGATCTGATGGGCAAGAAGACCCGGTTGGCGTTCATGGAACTGGCGGCCTCGGTGGCCGATGGCTTCTACGAGGGCGGAAACACCCGGCAGACCAGCTGGGGTTAACGCTCCAGTTCGTCGGTCGTCATCAGGTCGTCGCGAACGCTGCGTTCGTGATAAGCCAGCCGCGCGACTCGATGGGCGACAACCGGGGCGGTGATGATGGTGAACAGGCCTGTGAGCACGATCATGCTGACGTCGGCATGCCCGCGCAGGCGCAGCGCGGCCCCCGCCAGAACCAGCAGCAGTCCCAACACCTGGGGCTTGGAGGCGGCGTGCATACGGGCCAACGTGTCGGGAAAACGCACCACGCCGATTGCCGCGGTGAGGGCCAGCGCGGAACCGAGTAACACCAGCGCGCCCGAGATGCCGTCGAGAAGAGTGTTCATCGCGGTTGTCTCCTCTCATCGCGGGGGTCGATCGCGGTATCGGGTACGCGGAACCGTGTCACGCTCACCGAACCGAGGAAACTGATGAGGGACAGCGCGACCATCCCGTACAGCACAGTGGAATCCAGGCTGTAGGCCGCCCATGCGGCAAGTGCGCACATGGTGACGGCCACCAGGGTGTCCACGGCAACAAGCCTGTCGAGCGTGTTGGGGCCGGCGAGCAACCGGTATGTGGTGATGGTCGCCGCGGCGATGAGCAGCACGGCCGCGATGTGCCATACGACGTTCACAGTCCCTCCCTCATCTCGGACTCGGCGGTGCCATCGTCGGGATGCCAATCGACATCGCGTTCGAAGGCTGCGATGAAAAGTCTTTCCAGTTGCCGCAGTTGGGCGTAGAAAGTCGCTACGGCCTTGGGTGAGCCCACATCCAGCACGTGCACATATGCAAGCCGGCGTTCCTGGTCTATTTCCAGGACCACCGATCCCGGGATGATGGTCAGGGTGTTGAGCAGAAGCGCCATCACCAAGTCGGATTTCACCGAAAGCTGAGCGCGCAGCACGGCACTCAACGGGGGCGCGCCCGGCCTGATCGCCAACCAGGCCACCTGCAGGCTGGACAGCACCATGTAGTACGCGACCGTGAAGGCGAGCCGGAGCATCGACCCCACATGCAGGCGGCCCTCCACCGGCAGCCGGGGCATCGGTAGCAGAACCGTGATGACCAGTGCCACCAGCAGCCCGGTAACAGTGTTGGCGACGGAGAAGTTGCCCCACAGCATCGTCCATACCAGCATGAGCCACACCAGAATCCAGATGCGCAAGATGATTTCGCGAGGGCCGTACATCGTGAGGCTTTTCATCGAGGGCCACCCCCGAGGACCGCGCTGATATATACCGCACGGTCACGGACTTCGGCGGCGGCACGATCGCTCATGCCGATGATCGGACCGGCGAATATGGTCAGCGCCACCCCGACCGCGATCAAACCCAATGTGGGCGCCAGCATGCCGGCCGGCATCCGGCCCACGTCGGCGCGGTCCACAAACGCGACTTCTTCCCCGTCATCGAGAAGCGCGGACGGTGTTGCCGCGGCGAGATCACCCTCGGGCGCGTCGGCGCGTGGCCGCCAGAACGCCTTGGTCCACACCCGTGCCACCGCATACAGGGTCAGCAGGCTCGTGATCGTACCCCCGGCCACCAAGGTCCAGGCCAGCACCGAGCCCTGCAGCGACCCTGCCTCCAGTAGTGCGACCTTGCCGATGAACCCCGAGAACGGTGGTATGCCACCGAGGTTCAATGCCGGCACCACGAACGCGAAGGCCAGTAGCGGACTCGCGGCCGCCAGACCACCCAGGCGATTCAGCGATGAGGCCCCTGCCTGGCGCTCAATGAGTCCCACCACGAGGAACAACGTTGTCTGCACGATGATGTGATGTGCCACATAGTAAATGGCGCCGGACATGCCGAGCTCGTTGGACAGTGCGATACCGAAGATCATGTACCCGATATGGCTGACCAGGGTAAAGGACAGCAGTCGTTTAATGTCACTCTGCGCGATGGCGCCCAGGATGCCGACGATCATGGTCAGCAGTGCGGCCACCAGTAGCACCGTGTTCAGAACTCCGCCCGGGAAGAGCAGCGAATGTGCGCGAATGATGGCGTACACACCTACTTTGGTGAGCAGGCCCGCGAAGACGGCGGTCACGGGTGCGGGTGCGGTGGGGTAGGAGTCGGGTAGCCACGTCGACAGTGGGAAAACCGCCGCCTTGATGGCGAAGGCCACCAACAGCACCGCGAAGATCGCCATCCGGGTACCCGACGGTATGCCGTCGGCGCGGACCGCGATTTCGGCCATATTCAGTGTCCCGGTTGCTGCGTAGACGAACGCGATACCCAGCAGGAAGACCACCGAGGACATCATCGAGACCATCACGTACGAGATGCCCGCACGCACCCGGTCACCACTGGCGCCGATGGTCAGGAGCACGAAGCTGGCGGACAGCAGCACCTCGAAACCGACGTACAGGTTGAACAGGTCGCCGGCCAGGAAGGCATTGCAGACACCGGCCGACAGCGCCAGGTATGTAGGCATGAAGATCGACACCGGCTGGCGTTCGTCACCGTCCCGAATACCCTGCGCCGCCGCGTACAGCACCACCGCGAGCAGCACGATGGCCGAGACGACCAGCATCAATGCCGAAAGCCGGTCTACCACAAGGGTGATTCCGAGCGGTCCCAGTTTCTCCTCGGTAGGCCCCCAGCCTCCGACCGCCAGTGCGAAGGTGCCGTTGCGATCTGCCAGGTAGAGCAGTACCGCGCAGACTCCGAGCACCGTGGTCAACGCCGTGACGGTGATCAGCAGTTGTAGTCGTGGGCGACGGCCCGCGATCAGCGTCAACGCTGCCGCGGCAGTCGGCACGAGGACCGGGAGCGGGGTCAGAACAGCCATGGTGTTCATGACTTCTCACCCGCCGGAAGTGCGTCGAGTTCGGAAGGTAAGTCCTCGTCGCCGGATTCGGGCGCCTCATGGTGTTCTTCCCTGCCGTCGGTGACGGGTTCGGGTGGTTCCTGGGCGACGCGCGCGTCCTCGGCGTCGTCGTCGACGACGTCGTCGGCTTCCAACGTGAACATGCGATAGATCAGTGCGAGAGTGAATGCGGCAACGCCCATGGTGATGACGATGGCGGTGAGGATCATGCCCTGGGCCAACGGATCTGCCATAGAGGTCCGGCCGGCGGACTCGCGGCCGATGATCGGCGGATTACCGGACGGGCCACCCACCGTGAGGATCAGCAGGTTCACCGCGTTGCCGACGAGAAGCAGACCCAGCACCATGCGCGTCAGGTTGCGTTCGAGCATCAGATACACGCCGCATGCGGTGAGGGCTCCGATGATGATGAGCAGTCCGAGATTGGTCATGACGCACGCACCCCTGTCCGGGCTCGTGGAGACTCTTCGAGCTCCACATCCAGGCGTGCGCCCAGGCTGCGCAGCACATCAAGTACCAGACCGACGACCACCAGGTATACGCCCAGATCGAAGAACAGCGCCGTGACGATCTTGACGTGTCCAAATCCAAGTACATCGAATTGGATTGTGGCCGAAGACAACACCGGGGCACCCAGCAAGATCGAAGCCAATGCTGTCCCGCCGGAGAATGCCAGCCCGAGCCCGAGGATCTTTCCTGCGTCGAATGGCAGTGTCTCGCCCAGCTCATACCGCCCACCGGCGAGGTAGCGCAGTACGAGAGCCAAGCCGGCCGTGAGGCCACCGGCGAATCCGCCGCCCGGAACGTTGTGCCCGGCGAAGAAGAAGTAGAACGACAACACCATGACAAGCGGGAAGATCAGCCGTGTCGCGACTTCCAGAACCAACGACCGGTGCTTGGGATCGCGCAGCTCGCTCCCGCGTAACCAGACGCTGGAGGCCACCACCACATCCGGTTGACCCGCCGCGTCCCCGACCCGGGGAGCTCTTCCGAAACGCCGGTGCCGGAACATCAATGAGGCCACGCCCGTCGCGGCAACTAGCAGTACCGAGATCTCGCCGAGGGTGTCCCAGGCGCGGATGTCCACCAGCAGCACGTTGACCGTGTTGGCGCCGTGCCCGCGCTGGTATGCGGCCTCGGGGAGCAGGTCGGCGATCGGGCGATCACGTCGTGCCGCCATCGCGTACACCCCGAGTGCCGTGACGGTGCATCCGACCGCAATCGCGAGCATGGCACGGGGCAACCGGAATCTGTTGGCCTGCTCCGCATCCGACTCGGCGGGTAGAGCGCGCAACACCAACACGAAAATCACGAGGGTCAGGGTCTCAACAAGGAACTGCGTCAGCGCCAGGTCTGGCGCCCCGTGGAGTGCGAAGATGACGCCCGTTCCGTAGCCGGTGATGCCGACGAGCAGCACCGCTGCCAGGCGGTTGCGCATGACGGTCGCGCCGATGGCGGCGGCAAGCATCAGCAGCCCGACCACTCCCTGCAGCGGCGAATCCCACAGTTTGAGGTGCGGCTCGTCGCGGGCTCCGAGTGCCAACACAATGGTCGGCAGCGTCACCAGGGTCACCAGAATGGTGGCCTGGGTGAACGGGATCGAGCCTCGTTGCGTCAGTGCGGTCAGCCGCTGGGACAGGACATCGGCACCGCGCAGAACGGCGTCGTAGCCGCGGTCCGCGTTACCCAGCGGGTTGACGGCGAGCCGGGCCTTGCGCAGGCGTCCCCGCGAGAAGAACGCGAAGATACCGACCGCGAACGCGATCGCGGTAAGCAGCAGCGGTATGCCGAAGCCCTCCCAGATCGCGATATGCGCGTCGACAGGATTGGCGTAGCTGCCCAGAGCCCAGTTGAGCCAGTCGGGCAGTATCCCGGCCGCGATGCTCGCCACCGACAGCACGGCGGGTGCCACCAGGAAGGCGGGTGCCGGAGCGTGCATGCCCTGAACGCGGGCGCTTGGCTCGGGTAAACCCTTGCGTGCGAACGCTCCCCAGATGAATCGCATGCTGTACGTGATGGTGAACATCGATCCGACGACTATCCCCGCCAACACCCAGGGGGCGGAAGAACCGAGCGCCTGACTATGCAGCACCGTCGCGAAGGCCAGTTCCTTACCGACAAATCCGAGGGTCAGTGGCACCCCCGCCATGCTCGCGGCGGCCAGCCCGGCAATCACCAGTAGAGACGGTTCGCGTCTTCCGAGCCACGCCAACTTGCGGATATCGCGGGTCCCGACGGTGTGGTCGATGATTCCCACCACCATGAACAGTGCCGCCTTGAACAGGGCGTGCGCGCACAGCATGACCAGCCCGGCCAACAGGATGTCGGGGTCACCGGTGCCGGTGAGCACCACCAGGAATCCGAGTTGGCTCACCGTGCCGAAGGCCAGGATCAGCTTGAGGTCGTACTCGCGCAGGGCGCGCCAGCCCGCCAGGATCATGGTGGCGATGCCCAACACCAGCACGATGGGCCGCCACGGTGTCGCCTCGGCGAACCCGGGCGACATTCGGGCCACCAGATATATACCTGCCTTCACCATGGCCGCGGCATGTAGATATGCGCTGACCGGGGTTGGTGCGGCCATGGCACCGGGAAGCCAAAAGTGCAGGGGGACAATGGCGGACTTGCTCAGTGCGCCGATCAGTATCAGCACCAGACCGACGCTGGCGGCCATACCCGATGGCGGGTCTGCGATCAGGTCGGAGAGCAGGAAGCTTCCGCCGATATGGCCGAGCACGATGATCCCGACCAGCATCGCCAGCCCACCAGCAGTCGTCACCAGCAGTGCCTGTACCGCCGCGCGGCGACTCGCGAGCCGTTCTGCGTAGTGACCCACCAAGAGGAAGGACAGCACGGTCGTCAGTTCCCAGAAGATGTACAGCAGCAGGAGGTTGTCGCTTATCACCAGGCCGAACATGGCCCCGGAGAAGGCCACCAGCTCGGCAGCGAAACTCGGAAGCCGCGGCTCGGTGTGCCCGTCCCGATGCCGGAAGTAGCTCGCGCAATAGAACAGCACCAGCGACCCGATGCCGAGCACCAGCACGCTCATGATCGCGGCCAGCGAGTCGAAGCGCAGAGAGATATCCATCGCCAGCTCGGGCACCCAGGGGATGTCGATACGGGTGTCGGCCCCGGCGGCAGGCCATCTTGCCAATACCCAGATCAGCGAACCTAAAGGGACCAGGGCAAGGGGATAGAACGCCAGTCGGCCAACGCGCGCCACAAGTAGCGGCGCCATCGCGGCGGCAAGTGCGTGGGCAAGCAGAATGGCAAGCAAAGGCACTCCCGTCTATCGGTTGTTGGGCGGGGTGTCGTGCTGCTTAGTTTACGGGGCGCTCGTCGATTGGCGCGACGCAACCCTTTTCAGCGGTTGTCAGCAAACGCGCGCAGGGATGCTACCTGCACGGGATCCAATGACGGACGTACTGTGGCCCGCGCGGTTTCGATATCGCCGACTGTCACATCGGCGGCGTCGATGGATCGCCGCATGGCAGCCATCGCAGCTTCGCGTAGCAGCGCCGCACAGTCGGCGGCCGAGAAGCCGTCCAGGTCAGCTGCCAGGGCGTCCAGATCTACATCGGCGTCCAGGGGCACCGCCCGCGCCGCCGTCTTGAGAATGTCTTTGCGGGCCTGGGCATCCGGCGGCTCGACGAACACCAGGCGTTCCATCCGGCCTGGACGCAGCAGCGCCGGGTCGATGAGTTCGGGCCGGTTGGTGGCGCCGAGCACCACCACATCGCGCAGCGGTTCCACCCCGTCCAGTTCGGTCAGCAGAGCCGCCACCACGCGATCGGTGACACCCGAGTCGAAGCTCTGCCCGCGCCTCGGCGCCAGTGCGTCCACCTCGTCCAGGAAGACCAGTGATGGCGCCGAATCGCGTGCCCGCCGAAACAGCTCGCGCACCGCCTGCTCGGAGGCGCCGACCCACTTGTCCATCAGCTCGGCGCCCTTGACAGCGTGCACCGACAACCGTCCAGAGCTAGCCAGCGCCCGCACCACGAAGGTCTTTCCGCAGCCGGGCGGTCCGTACAGCAGGACCCCACGGGGCGGGTCAACGCCGAGGCGCTCGAAAGTGTCCGGATGCTGCAAGGGCCACAGGACGGCCTCTGTCAGAGCCTGTTTGGTGGCTACCATGTCGCCGACGTCGTCGAGAGTTATCGACCCGACGGCCACTTCCTCAGTGCTGGAACGGGACAGCGGTCGGATCACCGACAGCGCGCCGACAAGATCTTCCTGGGTCAGCGCGGGGGCGCTGGCCTTCTCGCTGGCCCGTGCCGCTGCCCGCAATGCGGCTTCGCGGACCAGCGCGGCCAGATCGGCCACCACAAAACCCGGTGTTCGCGCGGCGATCTCGTCGAGCTGCAGGTCCTGCGCCGGTACCTTCGCCAAGAGAACTTCCAGCAGTGACTTACGGGTGGCGGCGTCGGGCAGGCTCAGGCCCAGCTCGCGGTCACAGAGCTCGGGAGCACGAAGGCGCACGTCGATGGCGTCGGGATGCGCGGTCGTCGCGATGAACGCAACGCCGGAAGTGGCTACCGCTGAACGTAGTTCGGCGAGGATGAGTGTCGCCACGGGCTCTGCGGTGGCCGGCAGCAGGGCGTCGATGTCGGAGATCAGCAAGACGCCGCCAGACTGCCGGATCCGGCTCACGGCCTCCCGTATCGCGGTGAGACGTCCTTCCGCGGTGGTGGCCCCCACTTCCGGCCCGTCCAGCTCGACGAGCGTGCGTGGTGCACACACCGCGCGCGCCAGCGTCGTCTTGCCGACTCCGGCGGGACCAGATATCAGAACACCCAGATTCGGCTGCGCACCCAGTGTTTTCAGCAGGCCGGGCTCATCGAGGGCGAGCTTGAGCCACTCGGTGAGCCGGGTCGCCTGCGCCCGGGAGCCCTTGAGGTCCTCCACGGATATCGCGGCGGGGGGCTCGGGTGAAGGAGCCGCAGCGGCGACGGCTTCGGCAGGTAGAGCCGTCTGTTGCGCATTGGGGCTCAACGGGTTTGCGCCCTGCCAGCTGACAAGAGAATTGGGTTGCACGCTGCCCGGACCGGCCGGATCGACCGCGGTCACCGTGAGCAACTCGGAGGTCCAGGTGATCCCCACCGAACGGGCCAGTGTCGTCGTAGCCTCCGACGTGGACGTGCCGGGTCCGAGGTCCCGTGGCAGCAGCGACACGGTATCCCCAACGGTCATGACCTTGCCCAGTAGCGCCAGCCGAAGTGTCGCGGACGAAACAGATTGAGTGGCAAGAGAGGAACCGCTGACGCTGACCGACCGTGCGCCATACACCGTCACGGGGGCGACGATGACCGACGCGTCCTCGCGCAACCCCGCGTTGGACAGCGTGACATCGTCGAGCAAGGCAGTGCCGGCCGGAACTGAGCGCGGCGCCACCCCGACGACAGCCGCCGTTGTTCGTGATCCCGTCAGAGAAATCGCATCCCACTCCCGGATGCCAAGGGCTGCAATCGCTTCTGGATGCAAGCGGACCACGCCGCGCCGCGAGTCGACAGCCGAGGTGTTGAGGCGAGCGGTGAGAGTCAGCGACGGGCCGCTGGGGCGAAGAGCATCGGGATGTTCGCTCATGCGTACCTAGCGCGGCCCACCGGGCCGGCGCAACCCCAGACGCTCCGCCGTGCGCCGCTTGGGGAGCGCGGCTTGCCGGAAGGCGCGACGCTGGTCCCGGCGCTGATCGCGACGTAGATCCCGGCGCTCCTTGGGTTTGGCATCCCACGACTCGGGTCGGGCCGCCACCCAGCGCTGACTGCGCCAGGCGAACGGGATATGGGCCAGGTAGACAACGATCAGAATCAGCAGCAGTACGTACGGGTATTGCAGCAGTCCAGCGGCGGCCACAGTCACCAGCGCGAGCAGCAGGACCACCATGCGGGGCGGCACGGAGACGGATTTCATGGCCGCGGTGGGGATCTGGCTGACGATGAGCATGGACACGAACACCATCCATGCGCATATCGCCCATACCGACGACCACCACCCGTCGCCGAATTGCAGCCAGGCAGCCAACGGGGCCAGCACCATCAGAGCGCCCGCGGGGGAGGGCACTCCGACGAAATACTCCTTGGTGAACGCGGGCTGAGAATCGTCGTCGAGCAATGTGTTGAAGCGAGCCAGCCGCAGCACGATGCACACCGCGTAGAGAAGCGAAAAGACCCATGCTGTCGGGGTATCCGACAGCATGGAGATGTACAGCACCACCGCGGGCGCGACGCCGAAGTTCACCGCGTCGGCCAGCGAGTCGATCTCCGCGCCCATCCGCGATGTCGCGTCCAACAGCCGGGCGATCCTGCCGTCGAGACCGTCGAGGATCGCTGCCGCGGCGATCAGGGTCAGCGAGATATAGGGCTTTCCGTCGAACGCGAACTTGATCGAGGACAGGCCACCGCAGATCGCCAGCACCGTCATCACACTCGGCAGAATCCGGATGTGTACGGGGCGCTTTGAGGACGCGGCTTGGTTCATGACTGCGCCGCTTACGCGTTATCGGTGGAGGACGGCAGCTCGGCCAGCACGGTCTCGGCGCCCACGGCTCGCTGCCCCGGCTGGACAAGAATTTTCGACCCCTCGGGCAGGTAGGTGTCCACCCGGGAACCGAATCGGATCAATCCGTAGGTGTCGCCGATGGACAACTGGTCACCGACCTTGGCGTGGCAGATGATCCGGCGTGCGATGAGTCCTGCGATCTGGACCACCACCACATCGTGCCCGGTGCGAGTACGGATCTGCACGCTGTTGCGTTCGTTGGCGACGCTCGCCTCGGCACGGTCGGCCGACAGGAACTGCCCACTGCGGTGGATGACGGCAGTCGCCTCACCGGCGACGGGGACCCGCTGCACGTGAACATCGAACACCGACAGGAAGATGCTGATGCGGGGGAGTGGCTCGGCGGGCAGCCCCAGTTCCGGCGGAGGTACCGCGCGATCGACCAAGCAGATCTGGCCGTCGGCCGCGGCCACCACCACATCGGCACGGTTGGGTGGGATACGCGGAGGATGCCGGAAGAATCCGGCGCACGCGCCCGCGAGCGCCAGACCGGTGCCGCGAATCCAACGATTCTTGAAACCAAGTCCCGCCAGCCCAACTCCACCGGCGATGAACGGGAGTCCTGCCGGATGGATCGGTGGGATCGTCGTGCGGATGAGTTCGACGATATGCGGGATGCCGGAGTCCGGCTCTGAACCTACGGGGCGGGGGCGTCTTGCCACCGGACCATCCTAGTGATGCGGGCATGCAGTTGGGGACGTGGTTCCCCAGACGCCGTTGTCAGGTCGTGCCTCCCGAGGGGTATCAACGAGTCACCTGAGTAATACACCTTTACGGTGCAGTCGGGTCGTATTCGCTCTTGGGCACCAACGAGTGCGAGTCTCACGCGAAAATCTGTCGTGAAATCCGCGTGAGGCTCGCACTCGAGTTCTCAGTGCTCCGCGGTGACTAGACAATCAACCGCCGTGATCAGCTCAGATTCCACACGCTGACGGTGGTCCCCGCCGCGAGTTCGGTGACATCTTCGGGGATGTCCAGCAGGCAGTTCGAGGCCGCAAGCCATCTCAAATGATGCGATGCGGGAGGTCCGACAGCCGTCACGGTCCCCTTGTCGGCATCCCAGCACCCGCGCCGGAACTGCCGCTTACCCGCAGGCGCGGAGATCGGATCGGTGAGGACGGCCTCATGGCGCGCCCGCGCAGGCGCCAGCCCCATCGCTGCGCGTAACGGCTCGCGAATGAACACTTCGAACGACACCAGCGCGCTGACGGGATTGCCGGGCAGGGTGAGCACCGGGACGCCATTGACGTGTCCTGCTCCCTGCGGTTTGCCGGGCTGCATGGCCACCGAGACGAACTGGACACCGGCGTCGGTGAGTGCGTCCTTGACCACCTCGTAGGCTCCGGCGCTGACCCCACCGGTGGTGATCACCAGGTCGGCCTGGGCGCCGAATTCGTCGAGTACTGCGAGGAATTGCTCGACGTCGTCTGCGACGGTCGGCGCCACCACGGCGTCGGCCCCGGCCTCCTGGACAGCGGCGGCAAGCATGACGGCGTTGGATTCATAGATCTGCCCGGGCTTGAGGTCGGTGCCCGGGGGCACCAACTCGCTGCCGGTGGAGGCGATAACCACCCGCAGGCGCGGATGCACAGTCAGCTCTTCGAGTCCGAGTGCCGCCGCAAGACCCAACGCCGGCGCCATCAGTCGGGTGCCGGCGTTCAGTACGGTGTCGCCGACCCGCACATCCTCGCCGGCGGACCGGATGTGTTGGCCGGCGCGGGGTTCTTCGGTGATGGCCACGGTTTCGGTGCCGCCGTCGGTGACTTCGACGGGCACCACCGCGGTGGCACCGGCGGGAAGGGGCGCACCCGTCATGATCCGGTGCGCGGTACCGGGTTTGAGCGTCAGGACGTCGGTGCGCCCGGCAGGGATGTCCTCAGTGACCGGAAGTGTCACCGGATTGGTGGGCGAAGCCCCCGCGAGGTCGTCGCGGTGGACCGCATACCCATCCATCGCCGAGTTGTCGAACACCGGCAGATTCAGTGGCGCGATCACGTCGGCGGCCAGGACCAGTCGCTCAGCCGCACCGACCGGTACCCGGACAAGCGCGGGCGCCTGGATCAATCCCGCGACGACTTGCTGGTGTTCGGCGACGGAACGCATCGGCTCATTATTGCCCGACCAGCCAGCGCATACCGCACGCAGGGGTTTCGCCGAGTTCGTTGTGCCCGGTATGCCCTCGGCGTGCGCCGCGCACAGCATGGCGGGAAAATAGCGCCATGACCGTCGGCGGAGTGCTCTTCGATATCGACGGGGTCCTGGTGACCTCGTGGGAGCCGATCGACGGCGCCGCGCAGGCTCTCAGGGCGCTGGAGGGTGACGACGTTCGTCGTTGCTTCTTGACGAACACCACCTCGCGTACCCGAGTTCAGATCGCGGAGCTGCTGACAGCAGCAGGCCTGGCGGTGCCCGCCGACGAGGTGATTACCGCCGCAATGTTGACCGCCGATCACGTGATCGCGCAGCACCCCGGCGCCCGGTGTTATCTGCTGAATGACGGCGACATCACCGCCGATATGCCCGGGGTCGACTTCGTCGAATCCCTCTCCGATGATCCTGACGTCATCATTCTTGGTGGAGCCGGTCCGCAGTTCGATCATGTGGCGCTGAGCCGGGTATACGACCTGATGGCTCAGGGAATTCCGGTGGTCGCGATGCATCGCAACGCGGTGTGGAGCACACGCGAGGGATTGCGCGTCGATACCGGTGTGTACCTGGCGGGCATGGAGCAGATATCGGGGCGCAAGGCCGTCGCTGTCGGCAAGCCCGCCCCGGCCGGGTTTCAGCTGGCCGCCGAGCGGATGGGGTGCGAGCCGGATCAAGTCGTGATGGTGGGCGACGACCTGCATGTCGATGTGCTGGCAGCCCAGGTGGTCGGGATGACGGGTGTGCTGGTGCGCACCGGGAAGTTCCGTCAGGACACCCTCGACAGATGGGCTGCCGATCAGTATTCGATGCAACCTGCGTACGTCATCGATTCGATCGCCGATTTGCCGTCCTTGTTGTCGGACTTGTGAGCCAGAATCTGCTTCATGATCGACCACTTCGGTATCAACTGCGCGGACCTGCGGGCCGCGGCCGCGTTCTATGACAAGGTGCTCGGGGTTCTCGGGTACACGCGACAGATGGATTTCGGTGTCGCCATCGGGTACGGGACCGCAGGAAAGCCTGACTTTTGGATCGGCGGCGGTGATGCCGCGGGCGGCCCCAATCGTGAGATCCACGTTGCCTTCTCTGCCGAGAGCACCGAGAAGGTTGACGAGTTCTTCACGACGGCGACGGGTGAAGGCGCCGAGGCGCTCCACGCGCCGCGGTTATGGCCGGAGTATCACCCGGGTTATTACGGTGCGTTCGTCCGCGACCCTGACGGCAACAATGTCGAGGCGGTGTTTCACGGGGCCGCGCCGGCCTAAGAGCCCGGAGTGACAATCGGCGCCGACGCGCTGGTCGGTTCCCGGGCCGGCGAAGCCGGCTTGACGGGTGCCGCGCCGGCGGGCATGACGATCGGAGGCGGTGCGGCGCCCTGTTGACCGGCGGCATCGGTGTCCGAGTCGGGTTCGGGTGGCCAGTCCACACTTGTCGGGGGCCAACTCTCGGCCTTGTCGCCGCCGGTCGCGGCGGCTGGGGGAGCGCATCCTTGCGCTGCGCCGAAGTCGCCGGGGCTGCAGTTGTCGGCCCGTGCCACGGATACCGGACCGACAGTGAGGCTTGCACTCAGGGCGGTGGCGACGATCAGCCGTGCCATTCGGTGGCGTTGTGGTCGCGCGCGGGCCGGGCTCATAGCGAAAGAATGTCCCCGTACACGTTCACACTGTCGTCGGACTTGTCGGTGTCGATCAGCGCCGTCGTGAAGAACCTGATGGAGACCGGTCCGCCACAGGCGTCGACTTTCACATGGGCGTCGTGAACCACGATTTCGCCGGTGCGTCCTTTGAGGGCCTTCTTGCCGAGCACGATGTTCTTGATGGTCCCCGGAAGCAGATTGACTGAGATGCTCCCGTTGACCTCTGCATAAGGGCCGACCATGGCCAGCAGATTGCTGCCGCCGGAGAAGCCGGGACTGACCCCCGCGTCGGCGCCGACGTCGACGCTTCCGCCTTCGCTGAGGTCGATCTGGCAGCCCAGCTGCAACCCCATGACGAGGGTTCCGGAGTTGACCGGAACCGCGCCGTTGCCGTCGATGCTGGCGAGGGCCTTGCCGGTGACAAACCCCTCTCGTGTGAATGCTGTGGCGGCCATGTTTGGCACGGAGTTGATCGTCATCCGCGACAGCGCGGCGCTCAGATGCCAGCCGTCGTCGGTATCGGCCGACTGGCTGACGTCGGCGACCGGCAGCGGGTCTGCCGCAGCCACTCCCGTGCTCGAGCACAGGAGTGAAATTACAAGGGTGGCAACAGAAGTAAGTTTGCGCACGGACCCGCCTTACATGCAGTAGGTGGCCAAGCTCAGTGATCCGGCGATGAGCGTATTGACCCCTGCTGTGGGATTCCTGGTATCGAACACCGGGAGAACTGTGAATAAGCAGGCTGGGCAGCGCGGTGGATCTGGGGCAGGATGCGGGTGTGACCGCACACTGGACCACCGCCGACATCCCCGACCAGGCGGGACGCGTCGCCATCATCACCGGTGCCAATACTGGGCTGGGCCTGGAGACGGCCCGCGCGTTGGCGGCCGCGGGGGCGCAGATCGTTCTTGCGGTCCGCGATCTGGACAAGGGTGCGGCCGCTGTCGAAGAGATCAGGAAGACCACGCCCGCAGGCAACCTCGCGCTGCAGCGCCTAAATCTATCTTCACTCTCGGATATCCGTTCTGCTGCTGAACAATTGGGTGCCCGATACCCGCAGATCGATCTGCTCATCAATAACGCCGGGGTGATGTATCCGCCCAAGGGCAACACCGCGGACGGTTTCGAGCTGCAGTTTGGCACCAACCATCTGGGTCATTTCGCCCTCACCGCCCTGCTGCTGGAGAACCTGACGACGGTGCGTGGCTCCCGCGTCGTAACCGTCAGCAGCAACGGCCATAAGTTCAGGGCTGCAATACATTTCGATGACTTACAGTGGGAACGCGACTACAGCCGGGTGGGGGCCTACGCTCAGTCGAAGCTGGCCAATCTGTTGTTCACCTACGAGCTGCAGCGGCGCCTCGAGGCCGCGGGGGCAGAGACGGTGGCGCTGGCCGCGCATCCCGGTGCGTCGGGTACCGAGTTGATGCGTCACATCACCTTCGGTCCGGAAGCGCTCAGTGCGGCGGTGTTGAAACTCGCCCAGAGCCCGGCCATGGGTGCGTTGCCCAGTCTGCGTGCCGCCACGGACCCAACCGCCGTCGGTGGCCAGTACTACGGGCCCTCGGGCTTCGGTGAGCTTCGTGGGTATCCGAAGGTGGTCAAGTCCACTAGACAGTCACATGATCAGGCTCTGCAACAACGGCTTTGGTCCGTCTCCGAAGAATTGACCGGAGTGACGTTCCCCGTCTAAATCCTTCCCGCCGACTGTCGACTTTCTGTGTCGCCGAGCGAGAAATCACACGATAAGTCGACACTCGGCGGTTTAGAGCTCCCGATGCAGGGTGCGCACGGCGACGATGCGTTCCTTGAGCTGGTCGCGGGTGGCCGCGGCCACCGGGGGGCCTCCGCACCGCCTGCGTAGCTCATTATGAATCCAGCCGTGGGGTTTACCCGACTTGAAGTGTGTCGCCGACACCAAGGCGTTGAGCTCGCGACGCAGCTCGCGCAGCTGACCGTGCGTCGAAGTGATTTCAGGGGGCACCTCGCCGGAAGCGGTGCGCTTGGTGAGCTGCTCTTCTTGCCTGCGCCGCAACAGATCTCGCATCTGATTTGGATCGAGCAGGCCGGGAATGCCGAGATACTCGGCTTCCTCCTCGCTGCCCGCGGGCGTCGCGGTGCCAAAGGATGCTCCGTCGAAGATCACCTGATCCAGTTCGGCACTGGCACTGAGCGATTCGAAGCCCTTCTCTTCCTCGCCCGGCTCGGTGCGCTTGCGCTCCACCGGCTCCTCATCGCCCATCGGCTCGCGATGCGGTTTGCCGAGTACGTGATTGCGCTGCTCTTCCAACAGGCTGGCGAGCTCCAGCAGTGTCGGTACCGAGGGCAGGAAGATGCTGGCCGTCTCACCTTGCGTTCGGGAGCGCACATACCGACCGATCGCCTGGGCGAAGAACAGCGGCGTCGAGGCGCTTGTCGCGTACACGCCGACGGCAAGGCGCGGCACGTCGACGCCCTCGGACACCATGCGCACCGCGACCATCCACTCACTGGTGCTGTTGGAGAACTGCGCGATGCGATCCGAGGACTTCGGGTCGTCCGAGAGCACCACCGTGGGTTCCGATCCGGTGATGGTGGTCAGCAGTTTCGCGTAGGCGCGGGCCGCCTTCTGGTCGGAGGCGATGATCATGGCGCCGGCATCGGTCATACCGCCATTGCGCTTCTGCTGCAGCCTCGCGTGGGCGGCGCGCAGCACCGCGGGTATCCATTCGCCGTTGGGATCCAAGGTGGTGCGCCAGGCCCGCGCGGTCTGCTCGGCGGTGAGTGGTTCGCCGAGGCGTGCGGCATGTTCCTCGCCGGCACTATCGCGCCAACGGGCCTCGCCCGAGTACGCCATGAACACCACGGGACGCACCACGCCGTCGGCCAGCGCCTCGGAGTAGCCGTAGGTGTGGTCGGCTTGCGAGCGCTGGAAGCCCGCGCCGTCGGGCTCATAGTTGATGAATGGGATCGGGCTGTCGTCACTGCGGAACGGGGTTCCGGTCAACGAGAGGCGCCGGGTTGCGTCGTCGAAGGCTTCGCGAACCGCTTCACCCCAGCTTTTGGCATCTCCGGCGTGGTGGATCTCGTCGAAGATCACCAACGTGCGGTGGTTCTCCGTGCGAACCCGGTGCCGGGTGGGGTGACTTGCCACCTGCGCATAGGTGACGACGACTCCGTGATATTCCGAGGAGTTCTGTGCGTCCGAGTTGCTGAATCTCGGGTCCAGGGACAGCCCGAAGGAGGTGGCCGCCTGAGCCCACTGGACCTTGAGGTGTTCGGTGGGCACCACGACGGTGATCTTGTCGACCGTACCGTCGGCCAGCAGCTCGGTAGCAATCCGCAGGGCAAACCTAGTTTTCCCTGATCCCGGGGTCGCGACCGCCAGGAAATCTCGGGGCTTGGCGGCCAAATACCGCACTAATGCCCTACGCTGCCAGCCCCGCAATGTATGGGTGCTGGGCGCCTCTACAGCCCGCACCCGTCAGACTCCTCACTGATTGGACTGCAGACTAGCGCAACGGATTACGGGAGTGCATCCCGACGGGCGTGGCGGGCACCGCGTGTCGTGTCACCAGAGTGACAGTCGGCGACAATCAGCACAGTGCCTGCCACTTTCCGTTCAGCTCACTTCACCGGGAAGATCACGTCGGTGAGTTCTTCAGATACCGACCACAACCGTCGCTGCAAATCGAGGTCATAGGATTGCTCGCTCGATGCGACGACCTTGGGGTTACCGCGTTGTTCGCCGAATCCATCCGGCCCGTAGTACTGGCCGCCCAGGGCTGCAGGGTCGGTGGCGGCCCGCAAGGTGGGCAGCGCACCCATATCGGCCCCCTGGACCAGCAATGGCGCCACGACGTTGAAAACGGCCCGGACCCACAGCGGAGAGTTGCGGGCCAGCTCGGTGTTGGAGCCGCCGGGGTGCGCCGCCAGGGCAGCCGTGTTGGTGCCCGCCAGGCGCCGCTGCAGTTCGTAGATGAACAACAGATTGGCCAGCTTCGATTGCCCATAGGCCGAGACCCTGTTGTAGTCGCGTTCCCATTGCAGGTCATCGAAGTGGATCCCGGCGCGAATACGGTGCCCGATGCTGGAGACGGTCACCACGCGTGAACCCTCGACAGGTAGCAGGTGGTCCAGGAGCAGGCCGGTGAATGCGTAGTGCCCCAGGTGATTGGTGCCGAACTGCAGCTCGAAGCCGTCGGCGGTGGTGGACTTCTCCGTCCACATGACCCCGGCGTTGTTGATCAGCAGGTCGATCTTGTCGTAGCGCGACTTGAGCTCGTCACTGGCCCGGCGTACGGACTCCAGCGAGGAAAGGTCCAACGGCTGCAGGGTCACGTCGGCGTTCGAGTGGGCCGCGGTGATCGCGTCGGCCGCTGCCTTTCCCTTCTCCGTATTGCGCACCGCGAGCACAACGTGGGCGCCGTGCGCGGCGAGCGCCTTGGCGGTCTCCAGCCCGAGACCGGTGTTGGCACCGGTGATGATCGCGACGCGACCGGTCTGATCGGGGATGTCGGTGGTATTCCATTTGGTCATGAGGGCTCCTTGGGTAATATCTTCAGTAACCGGGGCGGCTACTCCGCTTACGAATATACGGAACGTGCGCCCCGCTTTGTCAAGGCGTGTCGGAACCTCGAGGAGTGTGAGATGGATCAACCTGCCCGGCCCTTGCGTGCTGACGCCGCCCGCAACCGTGCGCGAGTCCTGGAGGTTGCCTATCAAACGTTCGCCGAAGAGGGGCTCGGTGTTCCGATCGACGAGATCGCGCGGCGCGCGGGAGTGGGTGCCGGGACCGTCTACCGGCATTTTCCGGCCAAGGAGGATCTGTATCGCGCCGTCGCGGAAGATCGGATGAGCACGGTGATCGGCAAGGGGCGCGAGCTACTGGAGTCGGCCGATCCGGGTGAGGCGCTGTTCGGATTCCTGCGCGTGATGGTCGAGTGGGGTGGGACCGATCAGGGATTGGTGGACGCCCTGGCCGGTGCGGGCGTCAGTGTCGAAGCTCTTATCCCGCAGATCGAGGAATCCTTCTATGCGGTCCTGGGTGATTTGGTGCAGGCCGCGCAGCAGGCGGGCACGGTGCGCTCCGATATCGGCGTGCACGAGGTAAAGGCGCTCCTCGTCGGGTGCCAGGCCATGCAGAGCTACAACAAAGAGGTCTCGCAGCAGGTCACCGACGTTGTCTTCGACGGGCTACGGCCGCGTCGTTAGGCGCCTCATAGGTATGGCCGTGTTCGCGGCTCAGGGTTGCCGTTCCCGAAATCCGGCGAGCAGTCTTTCTCGCAGCGCCGCACTGGGGCCCTCCTGCGGGAGCTGGCTCAAGATCGACACGGTGGATTTGTACTGGTTCAGGTAGTTCACGCATCCGTCGCACTCCAACAGATGTGCCTCGAGCTTCGCGCGCTTGACCGGTGATAGCGAATCGTCCAGGTACTCCGTGATCAGTTCGACGAGTTCGTCGCAGTTCATTTAGCTCACGTCCTTCATGTAGTCCTCGAGTCCTTGGCGCACTGCCGCCCGTCCGCGATGCAGGAGTACGCGCTGGTTGGCCGAGGTGATTCCCAGGTGTTCGGCGACCTCCTTCGAATCGAGTCCCAAGAGGTCCCGCATCGTCACCACGACGCGCTGCATCTGCGGCAGCCCGTCGAGTTGCAGAACTACATGGGCGAGCAGCTCTTCGGAGAGCACCAGGTTCTCCGGTGTCTCGGGAAACGAATGAGGGGCGGCGTCGTCGCGCCAGTGGCCCACCCACTCGCCGGTGTCCCGGAAACGGCCCGGGTCGACGGTCCCTCCGGTGAATGCCGCAATGGCCTTCGCGGTATCGCGACGTTCGCGGATTCCCCGTTCCTTGGCGATGTTGATCAGGATGGTGAACAGCCAGGTGCGCAGCGACGATCGACCTTCGAATGCGGCGATCCCCTTGCACAATGCGAGCCAGGCCTCCTGCACTACCTCTTCGGCGATCTCGCGGCTTCTCACATAGCTGCGCGCGAGCTGCAGCATCGCGGGCGTGTACGCGTCCACAACCTGCGTGAACGCGCCCTCGTCGCCGGCTTGTAGCGAAGCGACGAGGGCTGCTTCAGCGTCGCGTGAGGGCATCGACCAAGGTCCAGGCGGAGATGCCGAGGAGCGCGACATCCTTGATGAGGAATTGCCCGGTCGAGGACAGCACCGGGAACCCTCCGGCCGCGCTCTCGAACACCCCCGGTGTGCTGAACAGGAAGCTCACAGTGGTGGCGAACATGCCGATGGCCATGAGGCTGCCGACTGCTGAGAGCCGGGGCAACCACGGCTTGACGGAGAGCAGGACCGCGATCGTGATTTCCACGATTCCTAGTAGCGATGAGAACGTGGTGACCGAGAAAACGTTGTATACCCAGGACATCAGCGGACTGTGGGACACCAGCGGCACGATGCCGTTGGCCTCGAACTCGGTGAACTTCAGCATGCCGATCCAGGCGATGACGATCGCGAGTCCATATCGCGCCAGAGCGACCCCGGCGCGCGCCAAGGGCGCTTCCGGTTCGATGTGACGCTGCAGTTGAGCGGTGATCATGGCGACTCCTCTACTGATGGGGATGGTGACACGACTGAGTGCTCTGCAGGACGCAAAGCGTTACAGCATCGCGGTGAGACCGAAGGGTGCGACGTGGGTATCGACGTCCGTCCACATCACCACGGCTTTTGATCTGGAGCCGACATCGTGTTTGTTGGCCCGGGCTTCGGCCAATCGCCCTTGCACTCGCCATGTCCGAGTGCTAAAAATGGCATTGGCACTCACGACCGGTGAGTGCTAGGCCGGGACGGTGAGGCCGCAGCCCACACAGCTGCGTCCGTCCGTCGCGGGCACTGAGCCCGGCCAAAGAACGTGCCACCCCCTATACGGAGGAATCACTTCGCAATGGCCAAGACAATTGCGTATGACGAAGAGGCCCGCCGCGGCCTGGAGCGGGGCCTCAACGCCCTCGCTGACGCGGTCAAGGTGACGCTGGGCCCCAAGGGTCGCAACGTCGTCTTGGAGAAGAAGTGGGGCGCCCCCACGATCACCAACGATGGTGTGTCCATCGCCAAGGAGATCGAGCTGGAGGACCCGTACGAGAAGATCGGCGCTGAGCTGGTCAAGGAAGTTGCCAAGAAGACTGACGACGTCGCGGGTGACGGCACTACTACCGCCACCGTGCTTGCCCAGGCTCTGGTCAAGGAAGGTCTGCGTAACGTCGCTGCCGGCGCCAACCCGCTCGGCCTGAAGCGCGGCATCGAGAAGGCCGTGGAGGCCGTCACCAGCTCTCTGCTGGACTCCGCCAAGGAGATTGACACCAAGGAGCAGATCGCGGCCACCGCGGGCATCTCCGCGGGTGACCAGTCCATCGGTGATCTGATCGCCGAGGCCATGGACAAGGTCGGCAACGAGGGTGTCATCACCGTCGAGGAGTCCAACACCTTCGGCCTGCAGCTGGAGCTCACCGAGGGCATGCGCTTCGACAAGGGCTACATCTCGGGTTACTTCGTGACCGACGCCGAGCGTCAGGAAGCCGTCCTGGAGGATCCCTACATCCTGCTGGTCAGCTCCAAGGTCTCGACTGTCAAGGACCTGCTTCCCTTGCTGGAGAAGGTCATCCAGGGTGGCAAGCCGCTGCTGATCATCGCCGAGGACGTTGAGGGCGAGGCTCTCTCGACCCTGGTCGTGAACAAGATCCGTGGCACCTTCAAGTCCGTCGCCGTCAAGGCTCCGGGCTTCGGTGACCGTCGCAAGGCGATGCTGCAGGACATGGCGATCCTCACCGGTGGCCAGGTCGTCAGCGAAGAGGTCGGCCTCTCCCTGGAGACCGCCGACATCTCCCTGCTCGGGCAGGCTCGCAAGGTCGTCGTCACCAAGGACGAGACCACCATCGTCGAGGGCGCGGGCGATTCCGACGCCATCGCCGGTCGCGTGGCGCAGATCCGCAGCGAGATCGAGAACAGCGACTCCGACTACGACCGCGAGAAGCTGCAGGAGCGCCTGGCCAAGCTGGCCGGCGGTGTTGCGGTGATCAAGGCCGGAGCTGCCACCGAGGTGGAGCTCAAGGAGCGCAAGCACCGCATCGAGGACGCCGTTCGCAACGCGAAGGCCGCCGTCGAAGAGGGCATCGTCGCCGGTGGTGGCGTCGCCCTGCTGCAGGCTGCCCCCGCGCTGGACTCGCTCTCGCTCGAGGGTGACGAGGCCACGGGTGCCAACATCGTCCGGGTGGCGCTGTCGGCTCCGCTGAAGCAGATCGCCTTCAACGGTGGTCTGGAGCCGGGTGTCGTCGCGGAGAAGGTCGCGAACCTTCCTGCGGGCCACGGCCTGAACGCGGCGACCAACGTGTACGAGGACCTGCTCGCGGCCGGCGTTGCCGACCCCGTGAAGGTGACCCGCTCGGCGCTGCAGAACGCGGCGTCCATCGCGGCGCTGTTCCTCACCACCGAGGCCGTTGTTGCCGACAAGCCGGAGAAGGCCGCCGCACCTGCGGGCGACCCGACCGGTGGCATGGGCGGTATGGACTTCTAAGTCCACCAACGAAGAAGGCCCGGTCTGCGTCATGCAGGCCGGGCCTTTTCGTTGTTCACTCCGTGTGCCGAGTGGGAATCTGGCGTGGGAAATTGGGTCGATTCTCTCGTGAGATTCCCACTCGGCTTGCGGGCCGAGGTTTACACCGGTGCTGGTGCGATGATGCCGCCGGTCAGACGCCGGTAGGTGTAGACGTGAATCAGACCGGATAGGGCCGCAATCGTCGGGTAGGCGATGATGCCGCCCAAGCCGCAGGTGATGAATGTCGCCGCGACACCGGCGAAAGCGACAGCCAAGGTGATCAGGAACACGAGCAGGGCCTGTGCCAGATTGTCTTTGACGATCTGAAAGCTGGCCTTGATCGCATCGACGGGGCCCAGGCCGCGGTCGACGGCGAAGAACACGGCGTACTGGGCGAAGAACCCGAAGATGATTCCGCCGATGATCAAGAAGCTTCCGATCAGCACTCCGAGCGCGACCAAGAGCGCGGTCCCCGCGTAGGCGCCGAAACTGCGGGCGCGGAAGAAGGTTCCGAAGCTCACGGGCTTACCGTCGGCGACATCGAGATTGGCGCTGACGATGCAGGCGCCCACGTAGAGGCTGACGGCGAACACCACCGCGTAGAGCAGGATGATGATGGCGATGGCTCCGCCGGAGAATTCGGGTCCCTCATACGAGTATGAGTACGAGGAGCTGGAATCACCGCCGTAGCCGCTGGTGCTGGTCTGCGGCAGGCTGGCGATCAGAATCGCGTAGACGATCCCGAACGGCACACCGATCGCAAGGAACCAGACCAGATACGGCGGAATGAAGGTTCCGAAGCGCTTGGTGACCTGGGCCCACGACCAGGTCCACGACTCACCGGCGCTGAACGGTCCTTGCGGTGGCCATGGAGCCTGCGGCGGATAGCCGTAGCCAACAGGCGGATATCCCTGGGGAGGGGGCGGGAATTGTCCACCCGGGTACTGGGGGGCTCCCGGCGGAGGACCCGGCTGGTACCCGGGTTGATATCCGGGCGGCGGGGGCGGCTGGTACCCCGGGGGCGGCTGGTGTGGGTCGTACGCTGACGGATCGCCCGCAGCGGGCGGCTCCTGTGGTGGGTAAGTCACCGATTCAGGCTAGCAATGAACATGTTTGCTGAGCCGGGAATTCGCGGGTGTCGCAGTGTCGCGGGCCGTGGCTATCAGGTGCGCGCGGCGGCATGGCACAGGCTGTGGCCGTCCGCTACGAAACCGGACGTGGGCCTGTCGTAGTCGCGGTACGACCAGGGCAGTGCCAGATCGGCGTTGTCCGCCACGGCCTTTGGTGAGAACTCCGCCATGGCAGCGGCGTCCTCATGACGGGCGAACACGTTCTGCACGTAGCGATGCCCGGTGTCGGGTGCGGTGAAAACCACCGCGCGCTCGGGGTTGCGTTCCTTCTCCCATTGCGCGGCAAGGAACGCCGCTCCAGTGGACAGTCCCGCGAAGACCGCGTGCCTGCGCAGTAGTTCGATGGCACCTGACTGTGCGGCGCCAAAGCCGATCCAGTGCACCGTGTCGTACAGGCTTGGGTCCACATTCTCGAAGGGAATGGAGCTGCCGATGCCGGCAATGATGATGTCAGGGTCATCGAGATGTTCCGCGTCGAAAGTCACCGAGCCGAACGGCTGTATCCCCGCCAAGCGGGTATCGGGTGCATCGACGCGCAGCTCGGTGGCGAGGCTGCCGGTTGATGCGCCGGTACCCACGCCGCCGACAAGGGTCAGCGCGGTGTCCCCGAGTTCGCGCCGGATCTGGTGAGCAATCGGGCGGTACCCGGCGTAGTGAATGTCGTCGTGATACTGGCGCATCCAGTGGTAGTTGGGCTGCTCGCGCAGAATCTCGTGGATGCGGGCAACCCGGCGGTTCTGATCCAGTTTCAGGTTCGGAGTCGGGGGCATCTGCTCGAAGTGCGCGCCCAGGATGGCCAGCTGGACGCGCAGTGTCTCGTCGACCGTGGTGGAACCCACGATGTGACATTTCAGGCCGTGGCGATGTGCGGCCAGCGCCAGGGCGTGCGCGTAGATACCACTGGAGCTGTCGAGGAGGGTCGTCTCGCGATCAATCGCGCCGCTGTCCAGCAGCTGCTGCACGGCCGCCATGGCCGAAACAACCTTCATGGTCTCGAATCGCAGACAGAACATCCCGTCGGCCAACTGAATCAGGTCGGGGCGCCCCACCGACTCTGCGAAATGTCTGTCCACTCTCAGCTGCCAGCCCTTCTGATCGTATTTGCCCTGTATGTCGACGACGTCGCTACCGCGCCTGCACGTAGTGTGGCGCGTCCGGTGCCATCGGCAACGTAGACGTGGGGGCCGTTGCCCGGTAAGACCGGGCTGCGATGATGTGTGCACCCATTCTGTAACAGTCCCGCATGCTGCGCCGAGGCGCGCCGGGTACGGGTCGCGTACTTGGGAATGAGAATCGGGCGGCGCTTCCCGAAGGTCGTCTCAGCTACTGTCACGTCCGAGTGGTCGTCGCTGTGCGGTCAATAGTTCCCGGTCGTCTCATATTTCCCCTATCGCTGTGCTGTCGTGTAGACAACACAGCTGTGACATCGCCTCACCCCGCGGAGCCGAGCGCCCCGTCCGTGCTCCGCAGCGTTCCCTTCCTGCGGTTGTGGATAGGCACCACTGCCTCGGGTTTGGCGACCTGGATGTTGCCCATCGTGCTCGGATTCGCGGTCCTCGACGGAACCTTGTCGGCAACCGCGCTAGGTCTGGTTCTCGCCGCCCGGACCGTCGGGTTCTTGGCGGCTGTCCCGCTGGGAGGCGTTCTCGCGGATCGCTATTCGCGACGTGGCGTGATCGCGGTGTCTTCGATGCTGGCAGCAGTGGGGCATCTGGTGATCGCGGGAGGTATCCACCACGTGATTGCGATTCCGGCAGCGGCCGCGGTGCTGGCTGGGGCGGGGCAGGGTGCGTGCCGGCCTTCCTATCAGGCATTGACCGCTGAGGTGGTCGCGGTGTCGCAGCGTCAGCAGGCGAATGCCGCCATCACCATTGCCGTGCGGGTGGTGACGCTCGTCGCGCCTGGGGTGGCGGCGTTGGCTGCTGCCCGGCTGGGGGTTGCCCCGCTGCTGATAGTTCTCGCGGGATTGTGGCTTCTGTCTGCGCTCGCACCGCCGGCGGGACGTGGCCGAGCCGAGGCGGCTGGTTCAGGTTTCACCGTGTTCAGCGACTTCGCCGACGGGTTCCGAGAGGCTCGCCGTCACCCGTGGTTCCTCGCGGGCCTGGCGGCGTTGACCGCGGTGATCGCGACCGGTTATTCGGCCACCGGGGTTGCGCTGCCGTTGGTAAGCCGTGACAGGTATGGGACTGAAGTGCTGTTAGCAAGCGCGACAACGGCATACGTCGCCGGAGCGCTTATCGGCGCGATCCTTATCAGTCGCTGGCGCCCGCGTAACCAAGGCTGGGCGGCGCTCGCAGGCCTCGCGCTTTACAGCGCGGCACCGCTGAGCTTGATGCTGCCCGTGCCTCTGGCGATCGTGGTGATGGCCTACGTGATCACCGGTATGGGCATCGAGCTTTTCAATGTTCCCTGGTTTACCGCCACCCAGCGCGAAGTCGAACCCGACAAACTGGCCCGGGTGTCTTCTCTGGACTTTCTGCTGTCCTACGGTTTGGCGCCACTGGGCCTGGTGATCATCGCCCCGGCGATGGATCACTTCGGTAGCGCGCCGGTGCTGGCAGTGTGTGCGGCGGTTTGCTTGTTGGCGCCTGCCGCTGCGGCCTTGACGCCGAGCTCACGGCACTTTGGCCAGGAGCCTCGCTCCTGAGAGCAGTCGGTGCTCTGCAGTGAGTCGTGCCGAATGCCCCCGAAGTTCCTGAGACGAAGGTCACCGCGACGGACGTTACCTCCCGGTGATTGCGGTCTGGTCTCCAAAACTGCAGGGCAATAACGAATTATCCGCTGTGGTTCGTGGTGGCGAGCCCACAGAAAACTACTGCTTCGTCAAGTCTTGGGAACTATTTCGGTCATCGAATCGACTGCTGTGTTAGTGGTCGCCGGTAGTCGGCGGCCGGGCGGTGAGACCGAAGGTGCCCATCCAATCGCCGAGAGGCGAGGGCTGAATCAGGAATAGGGAGTCGATGACGCTCAATGTGAAGGGCGAGGGACTGGGCACGCAGGTCACGGGGATTGATCCCGGGAACCTGGACGGAATCACCACACAGGAGATCCGCGAACTCGTTTACCGGAACAAGCTCGTCGTCCTCAAGGATGTTCATCCCTCACCCGCGGAGTTCATCCAGCTGGGGAGATTGATCGGGGAGATAGTGCCCTATTACGAGCCGGTGTATCACCACGAGGACCACCCGGAAATCTTTGTCTCGTCTACGGAAGAGGGACAAGGGGTTCCGCGGACCGGCGCATTCTGGCACGTCGATTACATGTTCATGCCCGAACCCTTCGCGTTCTCCATGGTGGTGCCATTGGCGGTGCCCGGGAGTGATCGGGGAACCTATTTCATCGATCTCAACAAGGTGTGGGAATCGTTGCCGAGCACAGTAAAGGACTCTGTGCGTGGGACGTTCAGCACACACACGCCCCGCCGCTACATCAAGATCCGGCCCAGTGATGTCTACCGGCCCATCGGAGAAATCCTGGCCGAGATCGAAAGGGTCACACCGCCCCAGAAGTGGCCCACGGTGATCAAGCACCCGCAGACGGGGGAAGAGATCCTCTACATCTGCGAGGCCGGCACCGAGACGATCGAGGACGGGGATGGAAGGCTGCTCGATGCTGCGCTGCTTCAGCAGCTACTCGAAGAGTCGGGGCAGCTCGATCCCGACTACGCGTCGCCGTTCATCCACGCCCAGCACTACGAGGTCGGGGATATTGTGCTGTGGGACAACAGAGCTCTGGTGCACCGTGCAAAGCATGGAACAGCGGCGGGCACGCTGACGACCCACCGCCTGACCATGCTGGACGGTCTTGAGACACCCGGATACGCGGCGTGAGCGCGGTCGCGGCGACCCTGTCGGTACAGACCGGGCTGCCTTCCACCGGCATGGCCCCGATCGACGAGGATCTACTCGGCAGAGTGCTTGAGCCATATTCCTACAAGGGATGTCGCTATCTGTCCGATGCCGAATACGGAATCACGTCGGACGCGGTGCACGCGCAGGGCAATTTCGCGATCAATGAGTCCGCCTATATCCGGAGCACGGGGCATTTCAACGCCGTCGAGTTGGTGCTGTGCTTCAACCAGCTGGCGTACTGTGCATTCGCTCAGGGTGTTGTCAACGACGATATCTGGGCATTCCGGGGCTGGTCGATCGATGACTACTGCCAGAACCAACTCGCCAATATGTTGATCAAGAGCACATCGTCCCGGTTCCGGCGGCTGGTCAACGCGCAGCGGTTCTCCGCCCGCCTACAGGCCCGCAATTTCCACATCGTCGACCGGTCGTGGCGTTATCTCCAATTCCACAGCACCATCGAATTCTGGGACCAGGACGGAGGATCCGCGGCCGGAGAGTTCGAGCTCGCGGTCCTGAACATCCCGTAGCCCCCGACAGGAAGCGTCTCCCTCTGCCATGTCCGCGCCACCACCCACCGTTTGGGAACGAGTCCTCGAGCAGGCCCGTATCCGGCAAGATCTCATCGCCTTGCGCCGCAGTGACGGCACCGGTGCCGTGAGTTACGCAGAGCTCGTCGCCGAGGTCGGAGGGCTCGCCGCGGCCCTTCGGGCACAGTCGGTGATTCGGGGATCACGGGTTGTGGTGCTGTCGGACAACGGACCCCAGACCTACCTTTCGGTACTCGCGTGTGCGCAGATCGGCGCCATCGCCGTCATGGTGGACAAGGACCTGCCCGCCGCCGCCATCGCGCGGTTCTGCGAGATCACCGATCCGGCCGCGATCCTCCCGGATGCGGCCGAGGCAACCGGCGGGCTTGATGACCCGAATAGCGATATAGATTGGCCGGCAACGCATACCGGAAGTGACGCCGACGCCCCGCTCGCGATGATCTTCACCAGCGGAACGACAGGTGAACCGAAAGCCGTGCTGCTCGCTCACCGCACGTTCTTCGCCATCCCGGATATCCTGCGCGATGAGGGGCTGAGCTGGATCGACTGGGTCGCGGGCGAGACGAGCTATTCGCCCTTGCCTGCAACGCATATCGGTGGGCTCTGGTGGATCCTCAATGGCCTGATGCACGGCGCATCGTGTATCACCGGCGGCGAGGGTGGGGCATCGTTGATGGACCTGCTGGTGGGCAATGAGGTGGCGACTGCTTGCCTGGTGCCCACTCTCTTGACCAGGTTGGTGTCCGAACTCAGAATCACCGGGCAAGACGTTTCCTCGTTGCGGTTCATAGCCTATGGCGGCTCACGGGCGATCCCGGACGATGTGCAGTTCATCGAAGCCGCGGGGGTGCGAACGGCTCAGGTCTATGGCCTGAGTGAAACTGGTTGTACCGCACTGTGTCTGCCCACCGACGAGGAATCGCTCGCCAGGATCGAGCAGGGTGCGGTCGGCCGTCCCTATCCCGGAGTGCAGACCTTCCTCTCGGACAGCGAGACCGGCGGACCCATGGACGGCGGCACCTCTGCGCCGTACGGCACGCTGTGGATCAAGTCGCCGGCCAACATGCTCGGTTACTGGGGAAATCCCGACCGTACCCGTGAGGTGCTGGCCGACGGATGGGTGAACACCGGTGACCTGGTGGAGCATCGTGACGATGGCTTCTTCTACATCAGGGGGCGTTCCTCGGAGATGATCATCTCCGGAGGGGTCAACGTGGTACCGGACGAGGTTGACAGGATCGCCGAAAGCGTTGCAGGCGTGGGTGAAGCGGCGTGCTACGAGATACCGGACGAGGAGTTCGGCGCGCTGGTCGGTTTGGCGGTGGTACCGGCCGCGCAGCTTGACGAGCTGGGCACGGTTGAGCTCAAGCAGCGGATCGCGGCCAAGTACCGCCACGAATCCGAGTCGATGGCCAGGCCGTCGATCATCGCAGTAGTCGCAGATATCCCGCGGACGAAGTCCGGCAAGGTCATGCGTTCGGCATTGGCCGCCTCGCTGAATGGGGCACTGACGCGTGCCTGACAACGTGCGGAACCGGATCGTGGCGGCCGTCTGCGACGTGCTGTACATCTCCGAATCGGAGCTTTTCGACGGCGATGCCACTGATCTTCGAGAGCTGGGTCTGGACTCGGTCCGTTTCGTGCTGTTGATGAAACAGCTGGGTGTAGCCCGAGGGTCGGATCTGCAGAAGCGTTTGGTCTCGGATCTCTCCGTCGCCGGATGGGCGCAGGTGTTGGAGCAGGCGCAGCCGGAGGGCGTCACATGACGCTGGCGGTGGAACCTCGAGTTGACCGGGTGTCGTTGAGCAGGTCCCAGCAGAACATGTACAACGGCGCGTCGCAGGCCGATGACCCCCGGCTGTATCTGATCGGGAAGAGCTACCGGCTTCATCCCATCGAGGGTCCGGTGTTCATGTCCGCGCTGGAAGCGGCAGTAGTCGCCAACGCGGTCCAGCTGTGTGTCCTCGAACACGTGCCAGGTGAATCACGCTACCCAGAACTGGTGCGGCGATTGCAGTTCGGCGACATCGTGCAGACGGCTGCGGACACGGGTGATCCGACAACGCGGGGCGCTGACGAGCTTGTCCGCATGTGGTCAACAGACCTCGAAGCCAAGCCGCTCGTGCGTTACACCGTCCACACCGGAACGGACGGGCGCGTGGTGGGGCTCGACATCCACGCGCACCACCTCCTGCTCGATGGCGGCGCCATCGCGGTGATAGAGACCGATCTCGGCCGGCAGCTAGCAGGCTTCGAGGAGACCGAAACCCCATGTCCAAGAGCATCTCTAGCGAAGATTTCTGAGGCGCACAGCCGCGAGGCCACCAAGACAGACGAATCGTTGCGACGGTTTGGTCAGGCAGTGCAGCGCGAACTCGCCGACGCATCCCACACCGGCGGATACGGAAATGATGCAGGCGGTGGGCCGGTAGGGGCGGCCAGAGGCGTTCTGCAGGAGTCGGTCACCTTAGCCGGTAAGGCCTTCGAGAAGATCGAAACGCTGTCCGAAGTCAAGCAGGTGCCGTTGAACATTCTGGTGGCTGCGGCCGCGATCGCAGTGGATGCAAGTCTGCGGCAGAGCACAGCCACCCTGCTGATTCATGCGGTGGACAACAGGTTCGGGGAACCCGAGCTGAACGTCGCAACCTGTCTGGTCAATTCGATCGCGCATCCGGTCCGTTTCCCTGCTTTTGCCTCCGTACAGGATGTCGTACACGCGCTGGACCGTGACTATGTCAGAGCCTCGCGGCGCCGGTGGCTCCGCGAGGAACAGTATCGCCGAATGTACTTGGCAATAAACAAGACCTCGCACGTCGATGCGCTGACCTTCAACTTCATCCGCGAGACATGTGCACCCACCCTTCGCCCGTTCCTGACGGCAGCGCCCTGCGCCACCGATATCGGCCCGGTGGAAGGTATGACCGTGTCGTGCGTCGTCGACGAGGAACAACGAACACTCACCTTGTCGATCTGGAACCGCGCAGACGTGGACGACGCGAATACACCGCCGTTATGGATAGCCGAACGGATCGCGGCGGCGCTGGGCTCGATGGAAGCCATGTGGCACTTACCGATTGCCATGACTGTGAACGAGTGGTTCGGGATCGGTGTCGACGGCACACGACGCCGTGGTGATGAGTGTGTGCGAGCCGAGGCCGCCGCGACGCCCGCTTGGTTCCTTGACACCGACGGTGGCGTGGATCGGTTCCTGCGAGGGCGGCAGTTCGTCGAGCCGTGGATCGCGCGGCTGGTCACGGACGGCGTCGCGCCGGGGGACATCGTGGTGTGCGTTGACGACGACACCGACAAGACCGTCGACCTTCTGATCGCCTGCCACCTCGCAGGCTGCGGATACAGCGTGTGTGATAGCGCGAAAGATATGCCGCTGCGGGCCGATTCCATCACCGAGCATGGTGGTGCCGCAACACGCGTTGTCGACACCGCAGCACCGATCCCGATGAACCTGGACGGTGCGATGCGGCGGCTCGTCGAAGAGCGCACCGAGGAGGTCGTCCGGGACGCCGGCCTGGCAACCAGGACGGCGTACATCATGGCTACCTCGGGGTCGACCGGTCGGCCCAAACTCGTGCCGGTAACGCACGGTGCACTCGCACTGTTCGCCCGCGCGGCCGTGCATGCCTACGGTTGGGAGGCGCGGGACAGCATCCTCCAATGCGCGCCATTGACATCGGATATCAGCGTGGAGGAGATATTCGGTGGAGCGGTCTGTGGAGCGCGGATAATCCGTTCTACGGCAATGAGGTCCGGAGATCTGGCTGCACTCGTTCGGGACATCCAAGTGCTGGAACCAACCCTGATCGATCTGCCGACCGCCGTGTGGCACCTGCTGTGCGATGACGTCGAGGCGTTGGCGGCGATCGGTGGTTCTGCTCTTCGGCAGGTGATCGTCGGCGGTGAGGCAATCCGTCCGAGCGCGGTCGACACCTGGCTGGAGTCCGCCGGTGCGCAGGGGGTCTCACTCATCTCGAGCTACGGTCCGACCGAAACCACCGTCGTCGTTACGTATATACCGATCGACGGTATGCGGCACGGTGATGGTTCTGAGCGGCTTCGGGTGGGCCTGCCAGTGGTGCCCAACACGGTCTTTGTCGCGTTCGGAGAGATCGTGGTTGTCGGAGAAGCTGTTTCGGCGGGCTACCTCGGGACACCGGGTGACAGCTTCGGTGTGGTCCGCACCGCCGATGGAGCATCCCGGAGGGCATTCGCCACCGCCGACCGCGTCGTGTTCGACGAGGATGGATTCCCCGCCTTCTCCGGGCGCCGTGACGCCATCGTGAAGATTTCCGGGAGAAGGATCGACACCGCCGCGATCGTTCGACGTGTCTGGGAGGAACCCGGTATCGCTGATGTCGGAGTGGGGTTACACCGGGGCGCGCTGGTGGTGTGGTTCCAGGCTCGTAAAGACCTGAACGACAACGAATTGGCGACGCGGATCAGGCGACTTCTGGCGGACTCGGGTGTCTCTTCTTTCTTTGTGGTGAGTGTGTCGCGCATCCCACGTAAGCCCAACGGCAAGATCGACGACGACGGCTTGCGGACCATGCCACAGTTTGTGGACGCAGCGCCGGACGAGGAAGCGACCATCGCGACAGCCGCGGGTCTCGCACGAATCTGGAGCCGGCACCTTGGGCGGGAAATCAGGGCGGAGTCGTCGCTCCTCGCCGAGGGAATCGGCTCGCTCGACCTGATCAGAATCTTGCCGGACACGCGCCGGTATCTCAGCCGTCAGCTGTCCGTGCTCGATGTGATCAGCGCCGACAGCGCCGCCTACCTCGCGGCGGCGGGTGCGGTGGCCGACCAGCTCGGTGCCGCGGACACCGCGTGGGAGATTGGCGCAGACTTTGAACGGCTGACGGCAACGCCCCGCGTGACGGTGTCGAATGGCAACAACTCCCGGGCCAACGCAGACGGGCCGATCGTGGTGTTGGGAGCATCCGGGATCGTCGGAACCGGGTTCGCCCGCGCCACGCTGGATCTGAAAAGCGAGGGCGCGCTGCGTCCGGACGTCGTCTTGGTGACGAGATCTGAGCTCCCCGATTCCGGACCATGGCCAGCCCTCCGGGGTATCGATGGAGTCAGGGTTCGGCATGTCGGTGCGGGGTTCGGCCCGCAGGCGCTGGACACATTGATGCGCGAGACGGGGGCGCGCACACTGGTCAACTGCATCGGAAACACCAACATGTTGGCCCCCTATCGCGATATCCGGGACGCCAACGTGCAGTGGGTGTCTGCCGCTGTGGACATCTGTGCGGAACGCGATGCCCGGTTCATTCATATGTCGACCTTTGTCGTCAACGTGGATGCGGATGCCGCACGTGTCACCGATCCACGTGAGGCGCTCTATCCCTACGCGGCATCAAAGGCGCTGGCCGAACTGGTGGTCGCGGCGTCACCACGCGGGCTTGACTTCACGCTCGCGCGGCTGCCAAGAGTGCTCGGGGACGCCAGCCAGTTGGTCGAGAGTGCCGATGTGCTGGTGTCGATCGCCGATGCGTGCATTGCGCTGCGGGCCTGTCCTTCTGTCTCGCTGACCGAAGAGGTCACCACGGGGCGCGCGGCGGCGATGTCCATCCTTGGGATGGCGGGCGAACCGTTCACACTCGGCCGGGGCATCACCGTGGTACGCGGCATGCAGGTCCGCTACACCGAGTTCCTCGCGGGGTTCGGCCTCGATGAGCTCGAGCTGAGTGAATGGAAGCAACTGCTGGACGGTAGTGATTGGGCCAAGCGAAATCCACGGCGATGGTCGGTGATTGACGCCTGGGCCGGGTTGGGGCTGCGGCTCGGTTCGCAGACTTATGTGGACCATCTCGCCCGCTACCCGACGATTTCCCTGGATGCGGCGGTATCAGAACTTGGCGCCGTGCCGGAGTCGATCCGAGATCTACTCGTGCAGGGATGTTCTCAATGACCGATGTGGGATCAGAGAAGGAGAATTCGCCATGTACCTCAACATCGTTCCTGAGGGGCTGACTGCCGCCAGTGCCGCGGTAGAGGCCCTGACCGCACGGCTGGCCGCCGTGCATGCCGCCGCGGCCCCGGTGATCGGCGCGGTGACACCACCGGCCGCCGACCCGGTATCTATCCAGAGCGCGGCCGTCTTCAGCATCCATGGAATCGAGCGCGACGCAGCCGCGGCCGGCGCCGTCTACGAGCTGGGAAGGGCTGGAGTCGGGGTGACCGAGGCCGGCGCGGGTTACACCGTCGGCGATATGCATGCTGCCGCAACGTACATGCCGGGGATCGCGTAGTTCCCGGCGTAATCCACCACACAACGAGAGGTATTTTCATGAGTTTGCTTGATGCGCACATTCCGGCCCTGGTGGCTGCGGAGGGCACGTTTGGTGCTAAGACCGCGTTGATGCGTTCGACGATTTCGCAGGCGGAGTCGGCGGCGTTGTCGGCGCAGGCGTTCCATGTCGGTGAGTCTTCGGTGGCGTTCCAGGCCGCGCACGCCCGGTTCGTGGAGGTCGCCGCCAAGGTCAACGCTCTGCTCGATATCGCGCAGATCAACCTGGGTGATGCCGCCGCGACCTATGTGGCCGAGGATGCCGCCGCCGCCAGCCGTTACGTCGGTGTTTAAGACCGGACTTTTGAGGAGATAGAAATGTCGCAGATTACTTTCAACTACCCCGCGATGCTGGCCCACGCCGGCGAGATGAACACCTACTCCGGTGTGCTGACCGCCCTGGGTGCCGACCTGGCCGCCCAGCAGGCTTCCCTGCAGGCAGCCTGGCACGGTGATACCTCGATGAGCCAGGCCGCCTGGCAGGCCCAGTGGAACACCGCCATGGAAGAACTCATCCGCGCCTACCGCGCCATGGGCTCCACCCACGAAACCAACACCTTATCCATGAACGCCCGCGACATGGCCGAAGGAGCCAAATGGGGCGCATAAACGCCCTGTCGACAAGGTTCCGTTCCACCAAATCCGTTGTGAACAACTATTTCAGGAGGAAAGACACGATGTCCGAGCAAATCTTCGCCATCAGCGGGATGCACTGCAACTCATGCGTCATGGGAGTGACCGAGGCGCTGACCGCACTCGACCCGGTGCGTGAGGTATCCGTCGACCTGGATCCCCAGGGAGCCTCGACGGTGCGCGTCCTGACTGACAGTGTGCTGTCGGTGGAAGAAGTGCATGACACGCTCGTCAGGGCGGGTGGCGATTTCGCTGTCGCTGCGGGATAGCGGCCACTCACCGAAAGGTCTTTAACCTCAGCCAAACTCGATTACCGTGTGAGGTGCGCGCAGCCGGTGCAGGCCGGGCAATGCATAGAGGAGGGGGCCGGCCCAGCGCAATACCTTGCCGCGCCCCGCCGGCATCCGCAGTTCACGCACGCTGCGGATGCCGGGAATGGCGCGCAGTTCACCATACTGATTGGCGGTGAACGAGAACGGCATCGGCGGCACGGTGTATTGCTCACTGAGTCTCATGCCACGCTGCGAGTGTGCGCTCAGGAACTTCGGCACGGAATCGAAGACCAACCTGCCGCCAGGAAAACGCTTGGCACACTCGGTGATCAGATCGAAAACCGGCTCGCGCTCCAGGTACTGGAAGAGGCCCTCGGCGGTGATCAGCACCCCATTGGAGTCATCCACCTGATCCATCCACGAGTAGTCGAGCGCGGATTGGGCGCTGTACCGCAACCGGTCTGATCGCGGGAGCAGCTGCTGGCGTAGCCGCACGATGGGCTCGAGGTCTACCGACAACCAGGTGAGTTCGCCGTTGTCGACGCGCCAGAAACTGGTCTGCAATCCTTCGGCCAACGCCACCACATTCGCACGCGGGTGTTCCGCCAGGTACTCCTGCGTTGCCTTGTCGAATATCAAGGCACGCAAGGCAGTAGCTTGATGGGTGCGGCCAAAATGCTGAAAGTCGTAATCCAGGCTGGCGTGCAGAGCATTGGCCATCGGGTCGTCGATGATGCCGTCCGGCCTGGCCGCTTCCGTTGCCCGTTGGTGCAAGGTGAGTAGCGCGGTCTCGGACACACCGTCGAGGTGTCGAGCGTCGATGACTGGCATGAGGCCGACTGTACGGGACGGTGGTACTGCGTGGGAATTCCTGGCGCGCAACGATAAATGTGATTTCAGACGCTGATTCTGGTTGTGTGGGAACTTTCCGGTACTCGGTACGACTACTCCAACGGTGGCGCGAAACTGTTGCGCCTATTAGGCAGGGAGGCGGCGTGTGACGGCACCGATATGGATGGCGGAGCCTCCGGAGGTGCATTCGGCGCTGTTGAGTGCGGGGCCCGGTCCGGGGGCGGTGCTGGCCGCCGCCTTGCAGTGGCAAGAGATCGCGGACAACTATGCGCGCACGGCGGTTGAACTGACCCAGATCTTGGCCGGGGTTCAGGCAAGTAGTTGGCAGGGGCCCAGCGCCTCGGAGTACGTGGCCGCCCACGTGCCGTACTTGGCATGGCTCGAGCAGGCCGCTGTAGAGAGCGGCGTCATTGCCGCGCAACATGAAACAACGGCGGCGGCCTACGGTAGCGCACTCATGGCCATGCCGACCTTGGTGGAGCTTGCCGCCAACCATGTGACGCACGGAGTGCTGGTCGGCACGAACTTCTTTGGAATCAACACCATTCCGATCGCGCTCAACGAGGCCGACTATGTCCGCATGTGGGTGCAGGCGGCGGCCGCCATGAGCACGTATCAGGCGACCACAGAGGCCATGACCTCGGCGATCCCGCCGACGCAACAGGCACCCCCGATTCTCGCGCCCGGCGGCGAAGCGCGCAGTGACCAGTCGGATATCCCGGGCTCACCGGACCAGATTTCGAAGATGCTGCAGGGATTTCAGCAGTGGTTCGAGAAGATGGGCTTCAACCCGGCGACCTCGGCGGTGCTCGCGGTGATCATGCTGTTCCTTTACGACCTGCTCTGGTACCCGTACTACGCCTCGTACCTGCTGCCGTTCCTCATTCCGGCCCTCAGTGGGCTCAGCGGATTGGCGGCGTTGATACACCTGCGTCCTGCTCCGGTGGCGGTTCCGGCTCCGGCACCGGCCGCATCGGCTGAGCGGCCGGTGTTCCGCGCTGTGCACCGTCCGGAGCCGGGTGTGGCGGCCGCAGCGCTGCCTGCCATGTCCGTCACGCCATCGGGAGGCTCGTCGGCAATCACTCCCGCATCGAGTGGGACCGTGCCGGCCCCATCTCCCGCGCCCGCGCCGTTGAGTGGAATCACTTATGCCATACCCGGTTTAGTGCCACCAGGGGTGAGCTTTGGCCCCAAGGGCGCCGCGAAATCATCGGAGAATGCCGTCGACACCGTCGATGCCACCGCGGCGGCCAGCGCCACGGTGCTCGCCCAGGCTCGACGCAGGCAGCGCGCCAAGAGCAAGGCCCGCATCGGAGGCCAACGTTACGAATACCTCGAGGAGGCAGCCGGAATGGGTGCGGAGGGCGGGCACTCCGCCGAGACCGGCGAGCACGCGGCAACGAGCAGAGGCGCCGGCCCGCTGGGATTCGCAGGCACCGTGCCCGCCGCCACGAGTACGCACACCGCCCGGACGGTCAGACTCGCTTCCGATGACACCCGGCAGGTGGCTCCCATGCTCCCCAGCACCTGGGAAGTAGAAAACACGGAACAGTCGTAGTCTTCTTACCTGTGTTTATAAGTAAAACTTTGGAGCTGTTCACGGATTAGTCACTACTCGCGCCCGTCGTTGCGCAGAACAATCGAAGACAGTCACCGGAAGTGCGGCGGTGGCGTTCCGAGATTTTCGACGCAGAGAAGGGCAGAACAGTGAGCGAGTACGGATGGACAGTGGTCGGTGCGGGCCCCGCGGGAATTGCGGCAGTGGGGAAGCTCCTTGATCGCGGAGTGCCGTCCGGCTCCATCGCTTGGATCGACCCGGAGTTCGCCGCAGGTGGCTTTGGTACGAAATGGCGTGCCGTGCCCAGTAATACGTCGGTCAAGCTGTTCATCAACTACCTGACGGATGCGCAGTCCTTCCGGTTCGCGCATGCGCCGCATTTCGCGCTGAACGACCTTGCGCCCACGGACACGTGTCTGCTCGGTGATGTGGCGGACCCGCTGGTATGGATCACCGGCCAGCTCCGCGAGCAGGTGAGCGCCCTGCGTACCACCGCGACGGGGCTGTCGCTGCACGGCGGCCGGTGGACCGTGCAGACCGAAATGGGCGAGATCACCTCGAAGAACGTGATTCTCGCCGTCGGCTCGGTTCCCAAAAACCTGGACTATCCGTGGCTGAACGAGATCCCGCTCGAGGCGGCGCTCAACCCGGAGAAGCTCGCCGCGCTGCCGCTGGAGGGCGCCACTGTCGCAGTCTTCGGCGCTTCGCACTCGAGCATGATCGCGCTGCCCAACCTCCTGGCGGGGCCGGCGGCCAAGGTGATCAACTTCTATCGCGGGCCGCTGCGCTACGCGGTCGATATGGGGGACTGGACACTGTTCGACGACACTGGCCTGAAGGGTGACGCGGCACGGTGGGCTCGGGAGAACATCGACGGGGTGCTGCCTGCCCGACTGCAGCGATGCCTCGTCGACAGCCCCGAGTTCCCCGAGCTGCTCCAGAGTTGCGACTACGCGGTGTACACCGTGGGATTCAGCCCGCGTCCGGTGCCCGCGGCGCCGCAGTGGGGAAAGCTGGAGTACAACCCGGCCAACGGGATCATCGCGCCCGGGCTCTTCGGTGTAGGAATCGCTTTCCCCGAGTACCGGATTGACCCGATGGGCTTCGGTGAGCACCGTGTCGGTCTGCAGAAATTCATGGACCGCCTCAACAAGGTGTTGCCGCTGTGGCTGAAGTACGGCTCGTGACCGTCGGCGAATCCGTTGGCGCCGAACCTGATTACCGATTCACGCTCGCCAACGAGCGGACATATCTCGCGTGGGTGCGCACCTCGCTGGCGCTTATCGCCAGCGGTGTCGCCCTCATGCAGTTCGTCCCGGAGTTCTGGATTCCGGGTGCCCGGCATGTGGTGAGCATCCTTTTGGTGACCACGGGCGGTCTGTTGGCGATGGCGGCTGCGCGACGCCGTCGCCGGGTGCAGGACGCCATGCGCCGCGACGCCGACCTGCCGCCGAGTCACATGCCGACCTTCCTCAGTGTCCTGCTGTTGGGGATGGTCGTGCTGTTGGTGGCGCTGCTGGTCAAGGGCTGAGTCTCGGAGTGACATCGTGTGTGGGCACTCCTGAAGACCGCTGTCTCTGCAGTACCTGGCTGCGTGCGGCGGTCTCCGTACGCAGCGTGAACGAAGACCGCT